>JAXMDR010000011.1:0-55848 GCA_046348725.1 Rhodospirillales bacterium | reverse complement strand
CGCCACCGCCAGTCCCAGCACGAGGCGCGCCCGCCGGCGCGACCGCCGGGGAGGTTGCGGCAGCCAGGAGACCTCGGGGGCCGGACGGACCTGCATGGGGAAACTGCCTCGCCAGTGCTATTACGGATGCGCGGTTCTAGTCGGTTGCGCAGCGGCAGGCGAGCGGATTAGCTTGACGCGACGCGACCGCCAGCCGCTGCCATGCCCTTCCCGCCACCCGCCGCCCGCGCCTGCAAACAGCCGTTGATCGCGCTCATGCCGGGCGTCTTCGTGGTATTATGGAGCACCGGATTCATCGGCGCCAAGCTGGGCACGCCTTACGCACCACCGTTCACTTTTCTGTTGCTGCGCTTCATCGTCGTCGGCGCAACGCTGCTGGCCGCCGCCACTGTGCTGCGCTCGCCGTGGCCGCGGCGCAACCAGCTCGGCCGCATCGCCGTGGTCGGGCTGCTGCTGCACGGCGCCTACCTCGGCGGCGTGTTCCTGGCGATCTCGCTGGGTATTCCCGCTGGCCTCACGGCGCTGATGGTCAGCCTGCAGCCGTTGGCGACGGCGCTCCTCGCCGGCCCCTACCTGGGCGAGCGGATCCGCCCGCGGCAGTGGCTGGGGCTGCTGCTGGGGCTGATCGGCGTCGCGCTGGTGGTGGCCGACAAGCTGGGCTGGCACGGCAGCAGCGGCGGCGGCGTGCTCGCCGCCGTCGTCGCGCTCTTCGGGATTACCGCCGGCACCCTTTACCAGAAGCAGCACGCCACCGACATGAACCTTCTGACCGGCTCCTGCGTGCAGTTCGCCGCCGCCGGGGCGGCGATGCTGCCGCTGGTGCTGATCTTCGAGCGCCAGCCCGTGGCGTTCACCAGCTCGTTCCTCTTCGCCCTGCTATGGCTGTCGTTCGTGCTGTCGATCGGCGCGATGACCTTGCTGCACCTTTTGATCCGCCGCGGCGCCGCCGCCAAGGTGGCGAGCCTGTTCTACCTGACGCCGGCGGTCACCGCCGTCCTCGCCTGGCTGATTTTCGGCGAAACGCTGTCGCCGGTGGCAATCACCGGCATGGCGGTCGCGACCGCCGGGGTCGCCCTGGTGGCGCGCGGATGAGCACCGGCGCCGACGCGGCGGAGCTGATCTGGCCGGAGCCGGGCGGCGAGCCCTGGGTGTTCGCCTACGGCTCGCTGATGTGGGACCCCTGCTTCCGCTACGAGGAGGCGCGCCCGGCGCGGCTGCACGGCTGGCACCGCTCGCTGTGCATCCTGTCGGTCGTCAACCGCGGCAGCCGCGAGCGGCCGGGGCTGGCGCTGGGGCTCGACCGCGGCGGCTCGTGCGCCGGCTTCGCCTTCCGCCTCGCCGCGGCGGAGGTGGCGGCGGCGCGCGAGCGGCTGTGGGAGCGGGAGATGCTGCACGCCGTCTATGTGCCGCGCATCGCGCGGCTGCGCCTGCAGGGTGGCGAGCGGGCACAGGCGCTGGTGTTCGTCGCCAAGCCCGGGCATCCGCAGTATACCGGCGACCTGCGGCCCGAGGAGGCGGCGCGGCTGGTGGCGCAGGGCCGCGGCGCCTACGGCTCGGCGCTGGACTACCTGCGCAACGTCGTCCGCCATCTCGACGATTTCGGCATCGATGATTGGCCGTTGCGCAAGGTGTTGCGGCTGGCCGAAGCGGCCGCTGATATGGCACCAGCTGATTTAAATCAAGGGAGGCAGAGCGATGAGTGATGGAATACGTCCGCCAGTGCTGAGCGGCGGCTGCCAGTGCGGCGCTGTCCGCTACGCCCTCTATGCCGAGCCGGAGGGAACCCACATCTGCCACTGCCGGATGTGCCAGAAGGCGGTCGGCGGGCCGTTCGCGCCGCTGGCGCCGGTGCGGCTGGCGGTTCGCCTGGACCCGCGGGGCGCCCGCCAGCTTCCGCAGCTCGTCGGAGGCGGCCCGCGACTTTTGCGTCGCCTGCGGCACGCCGCTGACCTTCCGCTATCTCGACAGCGCCTGGATCGACGTCACCATCGGCTCGCTGGACCGGCCGGAACGGGCGCCGCCGGAGCACCAATACGGCACCGAGAGCCGGCTGGCGTGGTTCGCGACGATGCCGCACCTGCCGGCCGCCAGCACCGCCGAGAGCATGCAAGCGGAGCGGCAGCGGCGCCTCGTCTGCTACCAGCATCCCGACCACGACACCGCCGACGGCTGCTGGCCGCCGATCACTACAACATGCTGATCAAACCGGAAGCAACGGCATAAGGCTTTCATACAAGTGCAATTCGTATGCGCGTTCTATACGCGTTGGAGCGCCAATTTGTAAGAGCCGGTCCACAAACTTGTTGAATCGGAGGAATCGGTTGTGATTCAAGGGGGTCTCCGTGAAGGAGGCTGAGCATGTGGAACCCCGAGAGTCGCGCCCGTCATTGTCGAGTCGGCCTGCGCTACCCGAGCGACCTGAGCGATGCGGAATGGGCGGTCATCGCCCCGCAGATCCCGCCGGGGCGACGGGGGGACGGCGGCCGGCGTCGATCTGCGCGCCGTGCTCAACGGCATGCTCTACGTCCTGGAAACCGGTTGCCAGTGGCGACACCTGCCGCCGCGCAGCACGTGCCACAGCTATCTGCAGCTGTGGGCCTGGGACGGAACCCTGGAGCGCATCCATCACGAGCTCTATCGGCGCGTCCGCGAGCAGCAGGGCCGGGAAGCCAGCCCGACCGCCGCCGTCATCGACAGCCAGAGCGTTCGCGCGGCGGAAAAAGGGGGCCCACATCGGACCCGGTCGGCTACGATGCAGGCAAGAAGATCAAAGGCGTCAAGTACCATATCCTCGTCGACACGCTCGGGCTGCTGCTGAGCGTGGCGGTTCACCACGCCGGTATCCAGGACCGCGACGGGGCCGCCCTGGTGCTCGACAAGAAGACCAGGGCGCTCTTCCCGTTCATCCGCGTCATCTTCGCCGACGGCGGCTACCAGGGCCCTGTTGCGGCGACCGCGGTGGCCAAAACCGGCGACTGGCAGCTCAGCATCGTCAAACGCTCCGATCAGGCCAAGGGCTTCATCGTGCTGCCAAAACGCTGGCTGGTCGAGCGTACGCTCGCATGGCTGACCCGCTGCCGGCGCCTCGTCCGCCACTACGAACTCTCCCTCCACACTTCCGCCGCCTTCATCCGTCTCGCCATGATCCGACTCATGCTGCGCAGGCTGACCCGGCAATAATCTTTCAAGACGGACTCTTAAGAGATGACTGGCAAGATCCGATAAGTTACCTCTCGTCGGTGGCTGAGCGTTCTCAATACGCGTCGCGTCCGGTGGCCGAGATGGAGTGAAACGCCAAACTATTGGGCTTGGAGACGGGCAGGTCCGCGAGTTCTTCACGCAGTCGGAATCACAGAAAGCTTTGCGGATCGATGTCGATTTGCAGGCGGACGGAGGTGGGAAGCGGGGTTGCCGCGACCCAGTCGGCGATAAAGCGGGAGAGCGGGAAGGCGCGCGGGGCGATCGCCAGCAGGCGGCGGCGATGGCGGCCGCGCAGCAGGGCGAGCGGCGCCGGCGCAGGCCCAAGGATGCGCACCGCCGCGCTGCCGGGCTGGCCGCCGGCGGCGACGCCGCCCGGGGCACCGGAGACACCAGCGCCTGCGGCAGCGACCGGCGCCGAGCGCGCCAGCGCAAGCGCCGCTTGGTCCGCCTGCGCCTCGTTGCGTGCCGAGACGATCAGCGCCGCCAGCCGGCCGAACGGCGGCATACCGGCATCGCGGCGCTCGGCCTCCTCGGCGGCCATGAAGCGGGCGCGATCGCCCGCCGCCAGCGCCGCCATTACCGGGTGCTCCGGCCAGGCCGTTTGCAGCAGCACCCGCCCCTGCCCGCCTTCTCCCACCTCCCGTCCGGCGCGCCCACCCACCTGGTAGAGCAGCTGGAAGGTGCGCTCGGCGGCGCGCAGGTCGCCGCCGGCGAGCCCTAAGTCGGCATCGACGACGCCGACCAGCGTCAGCAGCGGGAAGTGGTAGCCCTTGGCGATGATCTGGGTGCCGATGATCAGGTCGACCTCGTGCCCCTCGATGCGGCAGACCAGCTCCGCCGCCGCGGCCGGCCCGCCGAGGCTGTCCGAGGTGGCGAGCACCGTCCGCGCCTGCGGCAGAAAACCCGCCACCTCCTCGGCCAGCCGCTCCACCCCGGCCCCACCGGCGCCAGCGTATCGGCGGCAGCGCAGGAGGGGCAGGTGAGCGGCAGCGGCCGGCTGTAGCCGCAGTGGTGGCACTGCAGCCGCCCGGCCAGCCGGTGCTCGACTAGCCAGGCGGTGCACGACGGGCAGTGCAGGCGGTGGCCGCAGGCGCGGCACAGGGTCAGCGGCGCATAGCCTCTGCGGTTGAGAAACAGCAGCGACTGCCGCCCCGCCGCCAGCGTCGCCGCCAGCGCCTTGCGCAGCGGCGGCGCAACGAAAGCGCCCTTCGCCGGCGGCTGGCGGCGCAGGTCGATGACCTCGACGCGCGGCGGCGTCGCGCCGCCGGCGCGCTCGGGCAGGGCAAGCTCGCCGTAGCGGCCGGCGCGGACGTTGACCTGCGTCTCCAGCGACGGCGTCGCCGAGACCAGCACGCACGGGATCGCGCCCAGCCGCGCCCGCACCACCGCCATGTCGCGGGCGTGGTAGGCGACGCCGTCCTCCTGCTTGAACGAGCCGTCGTGCTCCTCGTCGACGATGATCAGGCCGAGGCGCGGATAGGGCAGGAACAGCGCCGAGCGGGCGCCGACGATCACCGCAACCTCCCCTTCCGCCACCGCCCGCCAGGTTCGCCGCCGCTCGGCGCGGCTCAGATCGGAATGCCACTCGGCGGGCGGAGCGCCGAAGCGGGCCGCAAAGCGGCTGCGCCACTGGGCGCCAAGCGCGATCTCCGGCAGCAGCACCAGCGCCTGTCGATCCTGCGCCAGCGCTTCCGCTATCGCCTCGAAGTAGACCTCGGTCTTGCCCGACCCCGGCACGCCGTCGAGCAGATCGACGGCAAAGCCGCCGCCGATGCGCGCCCGCAGCGCCGCCGCCGCCGCGCCCTGGGCCCGGCTCAGCGAGCGGCCGGGTCGCCGCCAGTCGGGGGCCGGCGGCAGCACCTCGGGCAGCTCGACCGCTTCGAGCGCCCCTGCCGCGAGCAGGCCGCGCACCACCGCCTGGCTGCACGCCGCCCGCCGCGCCAGCTCGGCCAGCGGCAGCGGCGGCCCTTCCGCAAGCACCGTCAGCACCCGCTGGCGCGCCGGCGATGCGCGCAGGTCCGGCTGCCGTTCGGCCGCCCGCAGCACCCTGCCGGGCTTCGCCGGCAGCAGGGCTTCCGGCACGCTCATCAGCATGCGCAGCACCGCGCCCGCCGGCTGCACGGTGTAATCCGCGACCCAACCCACGAATCGCCGCGAAACTTCCGGCAGCGGCGGCGCCGCCAGCCGGCGGGCGACCGGCTTCAGCTTTGCTTTATCCAGCGTCTCGGTGCCCTCGCCCCACACCACCGCCGGCAGCCGCCGTCCCCCCAGCGGCACCTCGACGAAATCGCCGACGCGCAGCGAGAGGCCTTCGGGCACAAGGTAATCGTAGGCGCCGGCAAGCGGCAGCGGCAGCAGCGCCGCCACTCGCTCGCCCGCAGCGAAGCGCCGCCGCGCCGCCGCACCGGCCGGATCGTCCCTGTTCAACATCGGAAGTGAGTTTAGCGCTTCGTCGCGCCCCGGCGAATCTGCTATAGGGGCATTTATGACCCATGATAACGACCAGCGGCAGCAGGCGGTCAGCACCCGCGGCGACCTTGTGCTCGAATCGGGGCTGGACGAGGATCAGGTGGTCTCGTTCCTGCGCGACCATCCCGACTTCTTCGTCGGCCGAGCCGACCTGCTGCAGTCGATGACGCCGCCGGCGCGCTGGAGCGGCGATACCGTCGTCGATATGCAGCGGTACATGGTGGAGACGCTGCGCGGCGAGATCGCCGGCCTGCGCGACTGCGCCAACGAGGTGATCGAGACCAGCCGCGCCAACCTCGCGACGCAGAGCCGCACCCACGCGGCGGTGCTGGTGCTGATCGCCGCACCAAACATGGACGCGCTGCTGCACGCCGTCTCCGACGATCTGCCGATCCTGCTGGATGTCGACGTCTGCCACCTCAGCGTCGAGCCGGGACCCGACCTGGAGTTGATGGTTGGCGGCATCGGCCGGCTTCGCAGCGGCGATGCCGATAGTTTTCTCGGACCGGGCCGCGATGTCGCCCTCTACCGCGAGATGGTGGATGACGGCACCATCTTCGGCGCCGGCGCCGGGCTGGTCCGCTCGGCGGCGCTGGTGCGGGTGCGTTGCGGCGAGACCAGCCAGGTCGGAGTCCTTGCCTTCGGCTGCCGCGGCGACGGCGCCTTCCACCCCGGCCAGGGAACCGAACTGCTGCGCTTCCTGGGCAAGGTCGTCGAGGGCTGCCTCTGCCGCCTGCTGCCGGTTCCCGCCTGAGCGCCGTGGCGGCGGTCGGGCGCGCCTCTCCTCCCTCCCTTTCCGATCCTGCGGACGCCCCGTCGCCGCCGCTGGCGGCCGATCTCGCTGCCGCGGTCACCGCCTGGATCGACTGGATCGGGAACGAACGGCGGCTGGCAGCCAACACCGTCGAGGCCTATCGCCACGATCTCGCCGGCTTCCTCGCCTTCCTCACCCGCCACCTCGGCGGCCTCCCCGACCTGCCGGCACTTGCCGGGCTTGCCCCGGCCGATCTTCGCGCCTGGCTCGCGATGCGCAGCGCCCGTGGCTACGAGCGGACCTCGAATGCGAGGGCGCTGGCGACGGCGCGGAGCTTTTTCCGCTTCCTCGAGCGGCGCCGGCTGGCACCGGCAGCGGCCGCCCACGCCGTCCGCACGCCGCGCTCAAAACGCCCGCTGCCGCGACCGTTGAGCGTGGGCGACGCGGCCGACGCGGTACACCGCATCGCCGAACTTTCCGACGAGAGATGGATCGGCCTACGCGACCGGGCGCTGCTGATGCTGCTCTACGGCTGCGGCCTGCGCATCAGCGAGGCGCTGGCGCTGAACCGCGGCATCGCCCCTCGGCGAGACGCTGCAGGTGACCGGCAAGGGCAGCAAGCAGCGGCTGGTGCCGGTGCTGCCGCTGGTGCGCGATGCCATTGCCGCCTATCTGGCCGCCTGTCCGCTGGACCCCAGCCCTTCCGGGCCGCTGTTCCTCGGCGCCCGCGGCGGGCGACTCGATCCGGCGGTGGCGCAAAAGCAGGTGCGCCGGCTGCGCGCGCTGCTGCAGCTGCCGGAAACGGCGACCCCGCACGCCCTGCGACATTCGTTCGCCACCCACCTGCTGGCCGGCGGCGGCGATCTGCGCAGCATCCAGGAATTGCTGGGCCACGCCTCGCTCAGCACCACGCAGCGCTACACCGAGGTTGATGCGGCGCGGCTGCTGGCCATCCATCGCACCACCCACCCGCGCGCCCGGCGGTCGCCCCGGCCGGCGCCGCCGGACGCTGCGATGGACGATGCCGGTGCCGCCGACACCGCGGCTATTGCTGGACCGGACCCGGGGGCGCGGTGAAGCCGACGCGCACGCGCCGCGTCCCCGGCTGCAAATCGCTGATCCGTACGTCGAAGCCCACGGCTTCAGCCGGCTTGAGCGAGTCCCGCGGGCCGGGCAGATCGACGGCCTGCAGTTGCCGGTCGCCGGCATCGTAGAGCGAGACGCGCAGGAACGGCACGTCCGCCCGCGCGTCGATGACATTGGCGATGACACCGCGCACCGTGAGGACCTCGGCGCTGCCTTCGCGCGCGCGATTGGTGCTGACATCCCTAATCTCCAGCCCTGCCCCCAGCGGGTCCGGCAGCAGGCCAAAGCTGGCGTAGAAGCCGGCGGAAGCCGGCATGACCGCAAGGATTGGCCCGCGCAGGGCAATCAGCAGCGCCGCGAGGGCCACGGTCGTCGCCATCGCCCAGATGACGGCGACGAGACCGGAACCGCGCGGCAGCCGCCGCCATGCCGGGCGCTGCAGGCGGCCGCTTACAGCAGCCGGGATGTCTTCGCCGGCGGTCTCCTCTGCGGCCTGCGTTCCGTCCGGTTCATCTTGAGCGTCGGGGGCCTGCGGCTGCCGCAGAGTCTGCTGCGCCGGAGCCGGTTCCAGCAGTGCGTCGGACGAAGCTTCGGGCACAGCGTTCCGCCTTTCCCCAACGCTGCCCGATTCCTCCGCCACCTTGCCGGGGGACAACGCCGGCATATCGGCCGGCTTTTCCGTCGCCAGCAGCACGCCGCTGCCATCGTTGCCCTCGTGCTCCGGAGCGCCCTCCGGCCGCGGATCTGCATCTCCTATCCCCGCGGCGAATTCGGCGGCCGGCGAATCGCCGGCATCTTCCGGAGTCCGCGAAGGGCGCGGAGCGGGTGCGCCGGCGGCGCTTCGCCCTTCATCTGGCGGGGGTGCTACGGCAGCGGACGACGGACCCGACAGCTGCGACCAGCGGTAATCGCAGGCAGAACACTGGACAGTGCGGCGGCGCCCGCCGAACTGGCCCGGGTCGACCTCGTAGGCTGTGCCGCAGCGCGGACAGGCTATCATCATCGACGGCTTGCTATGCTAGGGTTCGGGTTGGTGGTTGCGCCGAAATCTCGTCTAATTCGCCTTGTGCGATCTTTCTAATAGCCCCCGATTGGGGATAGGCGCAAGCGAGCTTGAGAAGAAAGTCGATGACCGACGACACCGACCGCCCTCCCGTCGCCCGCTTCCATCGGGCGGCGCTGCGCTACGGCAACGAGCCGGAGGTGCTGCGTGACGTCTCCCTCGATCTGGCGGCGGGGTCGTTCCACTTCCTGCTCGGTCCCAGCGGCGCCGGCAAGACCTCGCTGCTGCGGCTGCTGTCGCTGGCATTGCCGCCGTCCCGCGGCTGCGTCGTCGTCTTCGGCCGCGACGTGGCGGCGACGCCGCGGCCCGAGCTCGCGGCCCTGCGGCGGCGGATCGGCATCGTCTTCCAGGATTTCCGGCTGCTGCCGCAGCTGTCGGTGTACGACAACGTGGCGCTGCCGCTCGCCGTCGCCGGGCTCGAGGCGGTGACGATCGCCGCCGACTGCAAGGCCATGCTGGCGCGGATAGGCCTCGACCGCCTGGCCGAAGCGCGGCCGCCCAGCCTCTCCGGCGGCCAGCAGCAGCTGGTGGCGATAGCCCGGGCGCTGATCATCCGGCCGCGGCTGCTGATCGCCGACGAGCCCACCGCCAGCGTCGACGAGACCCTGGCGTTGCGGCTGATCGCGCTGTTCCAGGAGGTGAACAGGCTGGGCACGACGGTGCTGATCGCCACCCACAACCAGCGGCTGGCCGACCGTTTCCGCCACCCGCGGCTGCGGCTGGAGGGCGGCCATGTCTTCGCCGATTCGCCGGACGCGCAGCCGCCGGCACCGCAGCACCGGGGCGATACTGCCTCGGCGGCGGCATGAAGTCGGCAGCCACCGGACCGGTGGAACGCGCGCTGCGGACGGTGGACAGCCGCTTCGTGCCGGCGCTGATCGCCGTCCTCGTCTACCTCGCGGCGATCACGCTGGCGACGCTGCTGCTGGTCGGCGATCTCGGCGGCCGCTGGCGGGACGCGGCGGGCGGCCGGATGAGCGTGCAGCTTGCGGCCGTAGGCGAGCCTGCCGGTGATCGGCGCAGCGAAGCGGTGCTGGCGATGATCCGCGAGCAGCCGGAGGTTGCGCGGGCCCAGCCGGTGGAGGAGAGCCGGCTCGCCGCCCGGCTGCTGCCCTGGCTCGGCGGCGCGTCGCTACCGCCGTCGCTGTCGCTGCCGCTGGTGCTGGAGGTGGAGCTGAAGCCGGAGGCCCGGTCCGCTGCGTCGGCGGTTGGCGATCGCCTGCAGGCCAGCATCGCCGGCGCCGAGATCACCCTAGGCGGAACCATGCTGGAACCGGCGTTGCGGCTGATGCGCACCGTCGAGGGCCTGACCCTGCTGCTGCTGGGCGTGCTCGCCGCAACCTTGTGCGCCAGCGTCGTCTTTGCCACCCGCGCCCGCCTTGCGGCGGGCAGCGAGGCGGTGGAGTTGCTGCATCTGCTCGGCGCCGACGATGGGGCGATCACCAACGTCGTCGCCCACGGCGCGTTGCGCACGGCGCTGGCCGGCGGCCTCGCGGGGCTGGCCCTCGCCATCCTCACGCTGCTGGCCTTCGCCTACCTCGCCGGCGCCACCGATGGTGCGGCCGAGCTTTCGCTCTCGCCGCTGGCATGGGGTACCATGGCGCTGTTGCCGCCGGCAGCGGCCGGTCTTGCCGTCATCACCGCCAAACTGGCAGCACGCCGTGCCCTTGCCCTCCTCCCCTAGGATCGCGGTGCGCCTCAACCGCCGGCTGCGCTTCGGCAAGGCGCCCCTGGCTGTCGGCATCGGCGTCGTGGCAGCAGTGATCTGGCTGATGGGCCTGCTGAATTTCGCCGACAACATTCCCCGCCGGGTCGCCGACCTCGACCGCGAGACCGATGCCATCGTCGTCCTTACCGGCGGCAGCGAGCGGCTCGCCACCGGCCTGCGCCTGCTGGCGGAAGACAGGGCAAAGCGGATGTTCGTCTCCGGCGTCCACCCGGGCGTCGATGTTGAGCGGCTGCTGCAACTAGCCGGCCGCTCCGACGACGGCCTGCACGGGCGCATCGAGATCGGCTACGGCGCGCGCGACACCCGGGGCAACGCCCAGGAGACCGCCGCCTGGATGCGCGAGCACGGCTACCGCTCGCTGCGGCTGGTCACCGGCGGCTATCACATGCCGCGCAGCCTGCTGGAGTTCAGCGAAGCGCTGCCGGAGGCGGAGGTGGTGCCGCATCCGGTCTTCCCCGATCGCGTCAAGCAGACGTCGTGGTGGATGCGGCCAGGCACCGCCGCGCTGATCATTGGCGAATACAACAAGTATCTGCTGGCACGCCTCGAACATAGCTGGCGGGAGCTGATGACCGCGATGACACCGGGATACGGCCGGTGACGGCGATCCGCTCGGCCGCCTTCGCGGTGCTGGCGCTGCTGTTCACGGCGGTGATGAGCATCCTCCTGCTGCCGGGGCTGGCGCTGCCGCGCAAGCGCTTCCAGCGGCTGGCCGCCTTCTGGTGCCGCGGCCTGCTGGCGCTGCTGCGCTGGTGCTGCGGCCTGCGCTGGCGGCTGGTCGGCGCCGGAAACCTGCCGGCGGGACCGGCCATCATCGCCGCCAAGCACCAGTCGGCGTGGGATACGCTGATCTTCCACGTTGTTCTCGACGATCCGGTCTACGTGCTGAAGCGCGAACTGATCCGCGTACCGCTGTTCGGCTGGTACCTGCGCAAGGCCGGCAATATCGCCATCGATCGCAGTGCCGGGCTGCGCGCCATCCGGACGATGCTGCCGGCCGTCGATCGGGCGCTGGCGGAGGGCTCGCAGGTCATCGTCTTCCCAGAGGGGACGCGCACCGCTCCCGGCGAGCGCGCGGCTTATCAGCCCGGCATCGCCGCCCTCTACGGCCGCGCCAAAGCCAGCGTCGTGCCGGTGGCCCTGAACTCCGGGCTATTCTGGGGCCGTCGGCACCTGCGGAAGCGCGCGGGCGTGATCATCATCGAGATCCTGCCGGCGATGCCGGCCGAGCTGTCACGCCCGGCCTTCCTGGCGGAGCTGGAGCGTCGAATCGAGGAGGCGACGGCGCGGCTGGCGGAAGTTGCGGATGACGGCACGAACGGTCGTGCGCCGCAGTACGGCGGCCGCCGGCTGGAGGAGCAGAAACCAGGCTGACTCCATCCGCTTTGGCATAGTTAGTTTACCTTAGCCGCCGACGGCCTCGAGCTCGGCTCGTTCGGTGGCGGCCTTTTAGCGCCTGCGAGTGTTATGAACGATTACTTGCTGATGGATTGGACGCTGGAGCGCATCCGGACGTTCTAGACCATTTTCACGGTGACGGGCGATATCCGCTATTGGTGATGTAGTTTGTGCATTCTTTTGGGGAGAAGCAGTCGAGAAGGGTGGCGATTTTGGCCCAGAGGTCGGTGATGGTTCGGGCGGCGGCGGTTCTGAGGAGCTGCTTGAACTTGGCGAAGACCTGCTCGATGGGGTTGAAATCCGGGGAGTAGGGCGGCAGGTAGAGGACGCTGGCACCGCGTGCCTCGATCGCCTGGCGGACGCCGGCGACTTTGTGCGAGCCGAGGTTATCCATGATGACGACGTCGCCCTCGGCGAGGCTCGGCGCCAGCACTTTCTCGACGTAAGCGCGAAAGACGGGCCCGTTGATGGCGCCGTCGATGACGAAGGGAGCGGCAATGCCGCTGCTGCGCAGGCCGGCGACGAAGGTCGAGGTTTTCCAGTGGCCATGCGGGACGGCGGCGCGCAGCCGCTGGCCGCGCCGGCAACGGCCACGGGTGCGCGCCATGTTGGTGGTGGCCCAGGTCTCGTCGATGAACACCAGCGCGCACCCGATCCGACGTTGCCCGGATCCTCAAGACCATCTTCGACGATTCGGAGTGGGGGGCGATTCCGCTGCGAGAGAGCGCGCGGCATACGCGGATCGCGTGGAGCACGGTTCGTCTGCACCAGTGGGACAGATTAGCGCAATCGCCCACGGCATCTTTCCAGCCTGGAAAGATAGCCGCCCCAATCCGACCGCTTGTCATAAAGCTTCACCCTCCTCGCCATGCGCTTCACCGGCGAAAAGGCGCTGGCGCTCAAGATCGCCTACATCGAGCGGGTTCAACCGGATGGAGGCGCTGCTGAAAACCGAGGCGACGATGCGGGCTTTAGCGTGACCGGCTAGCCTTTCCGAGCCGCCCCCTCGCGGCCGCGAGGGGGCGCTCCCCTTCGCAGTAATCGTTCCAGGCTGTGAATTTGCGGACCAAAGCAGGGACGGTGCGGATGGTGTATTTTTTAGGATCGAGCCCCTTCTTCACCTGTGTCCAGCTCAGCGGAAACGAAACCGGCGCGCCTTCACGGCCGCGCGGCGACAGCGGCGCGACGGCGGTCGCCATGCGATCGTTCCGCAGATAATCGAGGAAGATGCGGCTGGTGCGGTCCTTCTTTGCCATGTTGATCAGGAATCGATCCGGCGTATCGGCGGCCATCGCGCTGCAGACGTCGCGGGCGAAGGCCTTGGCCGTCGGCCAGTCGATCCCGTCCGCTTCGATGGGAGTTACGACGTGCAGCCCCTTGCCGCCCGTCGTCTTGCAGAAGCCGACCAGCCCGAGGTCCGTCAGCCGGTCCCGCAACTCCCGCGCGGCGTCGGTCACATCGGCGAAGGCGACATCCGGCGCCGGATCGAGGTCGAAGACGAGCCGCCCGGGCTGCTCCGGCTTGAAGGGTGCCGAGTTCCACGGATGAAGTTCGACGCCGCCCATCTGCGCCGCGGCGATAAGCGCCTCGATGCGGTCGAGTTGCAGATAAGGCTTGTGGTCGCCGAACACCTGAACCTCGGTGAACAGGGCCGAGTGGCCCCGCGAGGCGTGCCGCTGGAAGAACCGCTCGCCGCCGATGCCGTCCGGCATGCGGACGATCGAACAGGGTCGGCCCTCGATGTGCCGCATGATCCATTCGCCCACGGCCTCATAGTAGCGGGCGAGGTCCAGTTTCGTCACCGGCCGGCCGTCGCCGGCATCCGGCCAGAGCGGCTTCTCCGCGTTGGAGATGGTGATCCCCATCACCACGACCGACCCGGGGGGAGAGACCGTGCGAACGAATGTCGGCGCAGGCTCACTCAGCGCCGTCGTTTCGGCCGGGGCCGGGGTTTCCGCCTCGACGTCGTTCGCCGCCTTGTCCTCCCGCAGGCCCTTGAACGACGCCTGGCGGATCGAGCCATCGCTGGTGAAGCCGGCGTATTCGATCTCCGCCACCAGGACCGGCTTCACCCAGTGGAGCCCGGCCACCTTTCTCGGCGCCCCCTTGCCGCTGAACGGGGACACCTCGCTTTCCACGGCGCGAAGCCTGGGTAGCAGGCGCTCGACGATGTCCCGCCCGAAGCCGGTGCCGATACGCCCGACATGGACGAGCTGACCGTCGCGGTTGACACCGGCGATCAGCGACCGGAACGCGCCCGCAGTGGTGGTCCAGCCGCCGATGACGACCTCATGGCCCTGCCGGCACTTTGACTTCACCCAGGTGTCGCTACGGCCGGAAGTATAGGGCGCATCGAGCCGCTTGGAGATGATGCCCTCCAGCGACATGCGGCACGCCGACTGCAACACCGCGTCGCCAGCGGCGATGAAATGCTCCACGTAGCGGATGTTCGCCGGTGTGTCGGCAATACTCGCCTCCAGCCGGGCCTTGCGCTCGGACAGCGGCAGCGGCCGCAAGTCCTGCGAGCCTGCGAACAACAGGTCGAAGACGAAAAAGACCAGATCCTGCGTTCGACCCTCGGAGATCGCTGCCTGCAGTGCCGCGAAGTTGGGTGCGCCGGTGTGGTCGAGCGCCACCACCTCGCCGTCGATGATTCCGTCGGCCAGATCCGCGCCGGCCTTCACGATTGCCGGAAACTTCGCCGACCAGTCGAGGCCTCTGCGGGTCAGCAGCGTCGCGTTGCCGTCGAGGGTGCGAAGCTGCATGCGGTAGCCGTCGAACTTGATCTCATGCGCCCAGCCCGGCCCCGATGGCGGCTTCTGCAGCGATTTGCACAGCTGCGGCTCGATAAACGCCGGTAGGCTGGCGCGGATCTCCGGCTTGGCGAGCGGCTTCGGCGACTTCGAAGGATTCCCGATCTCGGGCGATGCCGCCGCGGTGGCGTTGGCGTTGCGATGGCTCTGCCAGACCGCGTCCGCCGAGCCCCGTGATGTCGTCATGAACGGTGCGGGTCCCTCACCTTCGCCGGCGGCGATCTGCGCCATGGTCCGGCCCGAGGCGACCGAGCCATCTTCTGCCGCCAAGGCGCCGCCGTTCTCGTCGACCGCCGCCGCGTCGCGATGCTTGATCAGCAGCCAGTTGTTGCGCTTCGCCGCCTCGTCGGTGCGCAGGCGCACCATCACCCATGAGCCGTGCAGCCGCTGACCTTCCATGACGAACTTCAGCTCGCCTTTGCGCAGCGCATTGTCCACATCCTCGAAACCGCGCTCCGGCGCCCAGAAGCCGCGATCCCAGAGCTGAATCGTGCCGCCGCCATACTGCCCCTTGGGGATGGTTCCCTCGAAGTCGCCATAGGCGAGGGGATGGTCCTCCACCTCGACCGCCAGGCGCCGATCATGCGGATCGAGCGAGGGCCCTTTGGTTACGGCCCACGACTTGAAGACGCCGTCGTACTCGAGGCGAAGATCGAAGTGCAGCCGGGTCGCCGCGTGCTTCTGGACCACGAACCGCAATCGTTCCGATGCCGCGATTTCGACGTCCTTGCCCGACGGTTCGGCCGTCCGGCTGAAGTCCCGCATCTCCTCGTAGCGGCTGAGTTTCGTCCTGGCCATGACCGCTCCTGTCATGGAGAGTGTAACGCATGTCGCGTGCACTCGATCCGGCCGAGGGGTTCAACCTCAGTGGTAATTATTTGTTTGCGACCTTGCATTGCAAGGGGAGGCAGTCGTGACCAAGATCCTTCGAGACACGCTGTTGAAGCGAACGAACGATTCGCCGCGGGGGTCGTTGATTGATTCGCGCGGCACATGACGCCGCGCGGAGACCGATATGGCGTATCGTCCAACCTGGCAGGGCCACCTCAAGCTCTCGCTCGTCACGTGTCCGGTCGCGCTCTACACGGCGACCAGCTCCGGCGGCGATGTCCACTTCAACCTGATAAATCCAAAGACCAACAACCGGATCAGGATAATCACCACCGATCCGGAAACCGGACCGATCGCACGTTCGGAGCTGGTCAAGGGATACGAAGTCGAAAAGGGCAAATACATCCTGCTGACCGACGACGAGATCAAGTCGGTGAAGCTGGAAAGTACCAAGACTATCGATATCGAGCGATTTGTACCGGAAGCCGACATCGACCGCATCTACTGGGATAGCCCCTACTACCTGGCGCCCGACGGGAAGCTCGCGCAAGAAGCGTTCGGAGTGATCCGCGAGGCGATGCAGCGATCCGGCCAGATCGCGCTCGGCAGGGTCGTCCTGTCAACCCGTGAGCGTCTTCTGGCTTTGGAGCCGCGCGGCAAAGGTATCCTCGCCACGTCGTTGCGGACCGACGATGAAGTGCGGAAGTCGGATGGGATCTTCGGTGCGGTGAGTGACGCCACGCCCGACCCCGCGATGATCTCGATCGCCGAAAAAATCATTCAGCAGAAGGCGGGGCCGTTCGATCCAGGCCAGTTCGTCGATCGCTACGAGGAAGCCCTGAAGGCGCTGATCGCGGAGAAACAGAAGGGTCATAACGCCGTCGCGGCCGCCGAACCCGAAGACACAAACGTCGTGGACCTCATGTCCGCACTGCGCGCCAGTCTCGCGGGAAAGGACAAGGACGCCACGCCTGCAAAACCGCCAAGTCGTCCAAATCCGCTGCGGCGGCGAAGGCGAAGGCCTCTCGGGCGGGCTGACGCGAAGCCCGCGTGAATCGACGCCGAGGCGGGACCCTCTTGAAATCGCGGGGATCGCCGCCGATGACCAAAGCTGACCACAGATGGCTTAAGAAGGTCAAAGCCCGCCTACGTTGATGGCCAAGGCAAGGAGCGCCCCTTGCGCGCCTGCAGGCCGACCCGGAAGTCACCCGCCTGCTGGTCGCGAGCGATCTTGCAGCGCTGTTCGACCTCGGCGCCTACACGATACACGTGGATAAGGTCTACGAGCGCGTCCTTGGCCGAGCCTAACGGCCCGCGGCAGTGATCCGTCGGCGCCCCGGTCAGCCGCCGACCTGGACGTGGTCGTTGCCGAGCGGCGTCGGGTACGCATCGGTGATCTGCTCGATCGCCGCCGCCTCCGCGTCCGCCAGCGCGGCGCGCACCTCGAGCTCGGCGAAGCCCGCGCCCATCGCCGCCATGTCCTGCATCACCTTGTCGGCAACATCGAGGTGGCCCGGCATCTCCAGATCGAGGCGAACCAGCCCGCGCGCGTAGGCCAGCGCCTCGCCGTCGACGAGTCCCAGCCGCTCGGCGGCCCACAGGCCGAACAGCTTGTTGCGCCGGCTGCGCACCTTGAAGCGCAGTTCCTCATCCAGCTTGAACTTGGCTTCGTAGCTCTGCTCGATCTCGCGAAACTTATCAGTCATTTCTTGTTTCTCGCTCCGGCCGGTCGTTGGCGACGGCCACCCTTCTTCAGTCTAGAGTTGCCTGCGGAGCGCTGCAACCGGCAGCCGCGGATCGCAACCGCAAGGCGGAAAAACGGAGGCATCATGTGTACGGTGGTCGTGCTGCACCGTCCCGAGCATCCCTGGCCGCTGCTGCTCGCCGCCAACCGGGACGAGCTGGCGCAGCGTCCGTGGCGTGCCCCCGCTCGCCATTGGCGGCTGCAGCCGGACGTCATCGGCGGCCTCGACGTCACCGCCGGCGGCACCTGGCTGGCGCGCAGCGACCGCGGCGTGATCGCCGCCGTGCTCAACCGCATCAACACCCTCGGCCCCGCTCCCGGCCGGCGAAGCCGCGGCGAGCTGCCGCTGCTGGCGCTTGCCGAAGCCGGGGCGGGGGAGGCCGCTGCGGCCATCGGTGCCCTCGATCCGCTCGCCTGGCGTCCGTTCAACATGCTGCTGGCCGACGTCCGCGGCGCCTACTGGATTCGCGCCACCGACGGCGGCGAGGCTGGCGGCGGCCCCGCCGCGATCCGCGTCGAGGCGCTGCCGCCCGGCCTGTCGATGATCACCGCCTATGACCGCGACGATCCGCGCTCGCCGCGCATCCGACGCTATCTGCCGCGATTTCGCCAAGCAAAGCCGCCCCGGCCAGACGCCGGAGATTGGCGGAGCTGGGTGGAGCTGATGGCCGCCCGCGATGTCGACCCGGACGCCGGGCCCGGCGGCGCCATGACGGTCATCACCGCGAGCGGCTTCGGCACCGTCTGTGCGTCGCTGCTGGCGCTGGCCGCCGATGCCGGCACCAAGCCGGTCTGGCTGTTCGCCGCCGGCCGGCCGGGCGAGCAGCCGTTCACCCGCGTCGACGCCTGATCAATACCCGCCTCTCGGACGCTGCCTGCAACGCCCGGGCGTGGTACGATTGTGCAGATGATGGACAATTGATATATCAAGCGCGCTCCTGCCGACGGCGGTGACGCGTTTCCCAAGGACAGCGACGATGCCGCGACGCAGACAGATTTTCGAGGGCAAAGCCAAGATTCTCTACGAGGGGCCTGAGCCAGGTACCCTCGTGCAGTATTTCAAGGACGAATCCAATGGCCTGAATGCCAAGAGCAAGGGGGTGATCACCGGCAAGGGCGTCCTCAACAACCGCATCTCCGAATACCTGATGATGCGGCTGGGCGAGATCGGCGTGCCGACCCATTTCGTTCGCCGGCTCAACATGCGCGAGCAACTCGTCCGCGAGGTCGAGATGCTTCCCCTTGAAATCGTTGTCCGCAACTTTGCCGCCGGCACCTTCGCCGACATCTTCCGGATGAGCGAGGGTACGCCGCTGCCCCGCTCCATCGTCGAGTACTACTACAAGTCCAATGACCTGAATAACCCGATGGTGTCGGAGGAGCACATCACCGCCTTCGGCTGGGCGACGCCGCAGGACCTGGACGAGGTGATGTCGCTGTCGCTGCGCATCAACGACTTCCTCAGCGGCCTTTTTCTCGGCATCGGCATGCGGCTGATGGACCTGACCATCGAATTCGGCCGGCTATGGGAGGATGACCAGGTGCGGATCGTCCTCGCCGACGAGATCTGTCCCGATTCCTGCCGACTGTGGGACATCCGCACCAACCAGCGGCTGGAGCGCGAGGGCCCGGAGGGCGACTTCAGCAAGCTGGCCGACGCCTACCAGGAGGTCGCCCGCCGCCTCGGCATCCTGCCGGAGAGCGGGCCGGTTGACATGAAGGGCCCGGAGTCGATGCAGTGAGCATCGAAGGTGATCATACCGGACGAAAGGCAGCAGCGGTGTTGAAGGCGAAGGTGCACGTCACCCTCAAGCAAGGCGTTCTCGATCCGCAGGGCAAGGCGGTGCAGCACTCGCTGGCGGCGCTTGGCTTCGACGGCGTCGAGCAGGTGCGCCAGGGCAAGTACATCGAGGTCGATCTTGCCGACGGCGATCGCGAGCAGGCGCGGGCGACGCTGGACGCGATGTGCCGGCAGCTGCTGGCCAATACCGTTATTGAAGACTACGCCATCGAAATCCCGGAATGAAGACGATGGGCGGGCAGACAAATGGTTGATAAATCGAAGGACCGGAGAACGGCATAGAACCACACTGCTAAGGAAAAAGAGACAGATTGCGTGGGCAGACGAAATTTTTGACAACGTACTTCAGAATATCAAATTGGATATTTTCAAGAGAAAGCTGAGTAATTACATGGCTAGTTGTGAGAAGTATTTGAATACGTTATTCCTGATGGTCATCGTCGCGTTCAACCTTATTCACAGCAGTATCGATCTCCTTTAAGACGCCTTTGCTAAACGGGGCTGGTTGAAGGTTCCGCGCGTCCGGAGGCAGGAGCGCAAGGGACGGGTGCTCGTGGTTCCGGTACTTCGGGCTAACCCATTTGGTTCTCTCCGCTCTCCCGCCGACGAGCGCGCGCTTACGGTTGATGGCGGTGCAGGTGCAGGTGGCAGGCGGTGCGGCGAGCCCGATGGTGTGGACCCGGCGTAGCCGAAGTGACGCTCCATCACCGGAAAGCTTTGCTCGACCGCGCCGATGCCGGCAACCGCCTTGCTGAACCAGGTCTGCCGGGGCTTCAGCGGCTGGGCACGGGCAGCCCGGTCGCGCCGATCCCGGCCGTGGCCAATATCATCCGCACGGCCTGCTGAGCCACCCAGCGTTGCGGCCGGCGCTTGCGGGCGATGCCGGTCAGGCAATCAGCGAGGCGGCATAGATCTCCGGGCTACCCGCCACCGTCGTCCGGTGCATGCGCCGGACAAAACGCGCGGTATCGAACGACGTGCCCTTGTGGTTGACCGCAAGGTTATCCCAGAACAGCAGATCGCCATTACGCCAGGCGTGGGCATAGACAAACTCGTCGCGCATGGCGTGCTGGCACAGCTCCTTCAGCAGCCGATCGCCCTCGGCGCCGGGCAACTCCTTGATGCCGGTGGCGTAACCCGGGTTGATGTAGAGTGCCTTGCGGCCGGTGCGCGGATTGCGGCGGACCAGCGGGTGGACGACGTCGGGATAAAGCGCCCGGCGGGCATCGGTGAGTTCCGGCTGCGTCGAATCGCGCTCGCGCAGCGCCTCGTAGTACTCCGAGAAGCTGTGCACCGCGTGCAGGCGCTCGATGCGCGCCTGCGTCTGCGGCGGCAACGTCTCCCAGGCCCTGTACATGTTGGCAAACAGCGTCGCCGCGCCTTCCGGCGGACACTGCACGCCGTAGAGCAGCGAGCCGATGGCGGGATAGGGCAGGAACGACTGGTCGGAGTGCCACAGCCGACCGACGCTGGGATCGCCGATGGCACGGCCGTTCTCTTGGACATTGCCGATGACGTAGATCAGCGGCTGGCCGTCGAGCTGGTACTGCTTCTGCGCCACCTCCTGCAGCGCGCCGAAGCGGCGGCTGAAGGCGATATGGGTCTGCGGATCGAGCCGTTGCCGGCGGAACAGCAGGACGCCGTTGTCGTCGAGCGCCGCCCGCAGGGTCTCGATCACCCTTTCGGGCAGCGGCCGGGAGACGTCCAGGTCCAGCAGTTCGACGCCGAGGACCGGCGACAGCGGGCGCACGGCAATCGCGGCGGGATCGGTGCGGGGGATCTGCAGATCAGCGGTACCCATGGGGCTTACTCAACCTCATTCAACACTTCAACATGGCTGTAGCAGACAGATAGCGAGCATCGCCAGCGATGTTGGCGATCTGCAATCTCCTGTCACAATTTTTGATCGCGAGATAAAGCAAGGCCGCGGCAACGCTGGTGCGGCGTCGGCAACTGCAGCCGGCCCGGCTCACCGCAGCGAATGCTCAAGCACCGGGTCGGGCAGCACGTCCAATCCGGGAACGCGTCGATACCCAGCGCCCGCCTGCGCACATGCATAAAGGGCGCTGAGCAACGCCAGGGTCGTAACGATCACGATAGCGATGGCAACGGCAGCGTTCACCGTGCTCCGCGAAAACCGAAACAGCCGCTTCAGGGTCTTGTGAGTAGACAGGCGCCGCATCTGCCCGGCCAGCAGCACGACATACCACGCCCGGTTGCCGAGCGGCACCGAGAAGCGCAGGTCGAGCGCGTGGCCCCCTGGCGAGCGGGCGCCAAACGCCAGCTTCACAGCCTCGAGCTGCTCCGGGGAGAACGACTGCGCGACTTCTGCAGGAATGCGAGAGAAAAACAGCTTGTGGAACGGGTCTTCGGCCTCGGGGCTCACGGGATCCGCCTCTTTACGGTGGTCGCCTCGGCTGCCGGGTGATCGCCGGGTGCCAGGATGTATATGAGGTATACATCTATATAATACTCTCCTTACGGGTTACGCGGAATCGTCGGATATCCGGCATCCTCATTATGGAATCTGGAGGGTTCCGTGAGGTCGCCGACGCGGTGTCTCGGCGTGCGCGAGCGCGGCCTCATTGATGCCGGACTGAACCAACCCGCGGATGGCTGGCAGCTAATGGCTGGCAGCTATGGGTATTGTTGTTGCGGCGCTTGGTTCGAGAGGGCTTTTCGTGTGGCGCCGCGGGTGGGCGGGCGAGGCTGGTGAGGCTCGGCGGTCGATGCCGGCGGTGAGACGCGTTCGAGCGCCGTCGCGCTGGGCTCCGGGTTGCGAGAAAGCCGGTGAGCAAGACCGTCCCTGCCGGCAGTCTGGATGACGGGGTGCCGCCGCCTCACGAGGTGGGAACGAGGGGCGTCGCGGCGGTCGGAGCAGGAAGCGGCGGATGAACAAATCGGCGTCGAGAGCCATGCCCTTCGACGTGCCGTGTGGCGATAGTCCTTCCAGCGGAACGCGACGTGATCCCGTGCCACGCTCACAAGTCGCGAATTCGGCGATGGCGACGCGGTGGGTGCAGCGACCGGAATAGACCAGCAGCTGTTCCGGCCCGCCGAACGGCGGCTTGGCGACAGCGGGTTTCTTTCAATCCTCCACGTGAGAGTCATACCCCCGCGACAGTCGGCATCCCCTGGGTATGTCACCGATGTTGGAGCCCTTCCACGCTCAATCGCCGATGCGCGGGAATATCCGCTCGCCCATCAGCGACTCCTTGATCGCCATCTGCTCCTGGTACTCGTAGGCGAGCAGGTGGCGCTCGAAGATCCGCTCCTCGACCAGCCAGCCGCGCTGGCGGACCGCCTCGGCCATCTGCGGCGAAAGCCGGCCCGACACCCACAGCACCTTGCGACTGGCGGTGGGGTAGGCCGCCGCGTCGCGGTCCCAGGCATCGGCGAGCGCCTGGGTGCCGGAGGTCCAGACGCCACGGTCGGCGTACAGCGGAACGACGGTGGCGCCGTCGGCGGCGCGGGCGACGATCAGGCCCTGCGGCGCGGCGACTTCGGTCAGCGGCGATGCGTACTCATCGAATGCCCGCAGCAGCTCGGCGGTGCGCTGCATGGTAAAGGCGTCCTGCTCGCTGCCCGCCGCCATCGCCGCCGCGATGAACGACGGCCGCCCGCTCGCCTGCTTCAGGCTGTAGAGAGAACCCACGATGATCGTCTGATGCCGTGGTGAGTACCAGGGATGGCTGAGAAAGGCTTCTCGCAGCGGCTCCTCGACGCCCATCTCCTTCAGACGGCGGCGGTTTTCGATGCGCAGATCCTCCGGCGCCTTATCGAGATTGACAAGATGCATGCTCTCCGGCAGCGATGCGCCGGTCAGCGCGAAGCCGGCGATGCCGGCGACCGGCACCGTGCCGATGGTGGCAAGGATGCCGCCGCCCCACGACGGCCACGACAGCGCGTTCAGGCGCTCCTGCATCGCCTCGTTGGTGGTGTAGGGATCGACGCCGGTGCGGCCGGCGAACTCGCGCTTGGCCTGGGAGAAGCCGATCAGTTCCTCGGCGTAGGAGTCCTCATAGAAGGTGCGGCGGCTGCGGGTCATCTCGGCGACCTGGCTGCTGTAGTTCCAGAAACCGATGGGGACGTTGGCGATGGCGCGGGCCGGATAGACGATGAGCTGCGCTCCGCCCTCCACATAATTCTCGGCGCCGTTGACGACGCCGAGGCCGAAAACCACCGGCTGGCTGACGCCGTATTCCTCCAGCGCTCCCAGAACCTCGAGCTCGTTCTCGTGGTAGCGCAGCTGGTCGTCGCCCTTCACTTCGTATCGGCCGTAGGGCGAGTTCAGCGTATAGGTGTTGATCAGGCCGTCGTTGCGGACCGCCTCGTCGACCTCGTAGGTATCGCCCTTGCGCAGTTCCGCCGGCAGTAGTTCGGACGCCTTCAGCAGCGTCGGGGCCACTGCTCCCGGCGCGGTGTAAGCGGTCACCGGCAACCGCTTGTCCGGATCGGCCGCGGGGCGCGGCGCGGCGGTGCAGGCGGCGGCGGCCAGCGCGATCAGGCCTGCAAGCGCCGCCGATACCGTGCGGGCGGGGGAGGGCCTGGGAGGATGGGCACGCATGCAAGGGTCCCGATTGGGTTGCGACCGAGCCGTCGTCGCTAAAGCAGCGAACCTGAAAACTCAATGAAATGGGTCTCCATAACCGTCAGGCGGGAGCATCGAGTCGCAGTTTTGGCTGGGGACGCGGCCGGCCAACGAGACCTGCCGGCCACATCCGGCGGACGCGTAGACCACCCGCTTCGAGGGCAGGAAGTAGGCGGTCGCGCCACCGCAGTGCGCACAGCGGAACCCTTCCGGCCATTTCAGCCGAGCGAGATACGCGCAGCACTGGTCCTCGTCAGCAAAGCAGGGCCCGGAACTGGGCCTCGGTGCTCCGGAATGCGACCACCTCCACCGCCAGCCTCCCCAGTATGTTCCCTTTATGTTCTTACCTGCTTGACAGCGCAGAGGCAAGCTGATCCGAGCTCTCCTGACGGTTGTGGAGACCCATTATCTCTGAAAATACTGGCGAGACCGTCGGTTCGTCAGGCCACCTTCCGAACCAAACGTTATCAATATGTTCTGTGCGATGAAAGATATCGGCGGCAATAGTGACAACCCTATAGAGGCCAATCCACCGGTGTATTGCGGCGTGCCCCGCTGTAGTTCCGGGCGCGCAAGACGAGGCGATTGTGGAAACTCGGCATCCGTGGCCACGGAGAACGTGCGGCAGCCGGCAGGCTTGAGGCGTAAAGCCAATTGCAGCGGCCGGCTTGCAAAAATGCCGCTGCCGGAGAAGACAGCTGCGGCAACAGCAAGGAAGTGTGTCATGCAAGGAACCGCGGGCGGATACTGGATCGGAATAGTGGGCATTGTTGCGGCGGGGATGCTGGTCGGCTGCGGCGGACCGATGACGAGCCCGACCTATCGCAATCCCGACGCGCGCACCTTCGCGCAGAGCGCCATGGCGGGGGGGCCGATGCTGGTGGTGCTCCAGGGGCAGCCGTTCGCGCACGACGAGGAACGCACCCGCCAGGCGGTGCTCGCGGCGATGACGCGGGCGATGAGCTGGACCGGCACATCCCAACTGACCACGGATGCCGCCGAAGCTCCCACCTCTTCGCTCTACGTGGTGATGACCTTCAATAACGGCGCCATCGATGGCAACGTGCAATGCACCGTTCCGCCCGCTGGCGGCGGCCCGGAGGACGACGGCAGCATCGCTGTCGCCGCCAGCTTCTGCGGCAGCCGCGAGCTGATCTCCAATACCTACGGCCGCATCAAGGGCGTGGACGGCGCCGACGATCCGGCCTTCGCCCGGCTGATCCGCCAGGTAACCACCGACCTTTTCCCGCCGCCGGGATGGCTGCGCCCGGGCGTCGGCGTCGGCTTCGGCATCGGCAGCGGCGGCTGGTCCGGCGGCGGCGCCGGCATCGGCATCGGCTTTTAACCGGTCCGGCTTGCCGCCGGCAAACAGCGAGGGTGCGGAGCCGCCAAGTTACGCCTGCTCCGCGTAGCGGGTGACGTTGGTGCGCAGCAGCGCCAGCAGGTCGTCGCGCGCCAGATCGTGGGTGCCGCGGACCCACGCGGCCGCCAGCGGCAGCTTGTCCTTCGCCTCCTCCGCCGTCAGCGGGATGTAGCGCACGCCGGAGACCGGCATGCGCACCGTCCAGCGGGGGACGATGGCGATACCCACCTCGGAGGCCACCAGGTTGACGATGGTATACTTCTCCTCGGCGAAGAAGGCGACGCGGGCCTGCAGGCCGGCTTCGGCGAACAGCTGCATGGTCAGATCGTGGCTGTGCGGGCGCGAGCGGCGCTCCGGAATGATCATCGGCTGATCCTGCAGATCGTCGATCGCGAGGGCCTCGCGTCCGGCGAGCGGATGGCGCTCGGGCACCGCGACGATCGGCGTCTCGTGAAAGAGAAAGAAGAACTCGATGGCCTTGTCGGCCGTCTCCGGCGGACGGACGAAGGCGAGATCGATGCTGCCGGAGAGCAGGCGCGGCAGCAGCCGGATGGTCTTGTTCTCGACCAGCTGGACAGAGACGTCGGGCCGCAACTCGCGGAAGTCATGGAGCACGAGCGGCACGAGGCCGGCGGCAGCGCTGTCGATCGCTCCCACCTTCAGCGTCGCCCGGGTCCGACGGCGTTCCTGGAAGCGGGTGGTGAGGGTCTCCGCCTGGCGAAGCAGCGCCCGCGCCTCGTCGAGAAAGATCGCCCCTTCCTCGGTGAGCGCGACGTTCCGCGTCGTCCGCTCCAGCAGACGCGCGCCGATCTCCTCTTCCAGCATCCGGACGTACCGCCCCAGCGCAGCCGGCAGCATGTTCAGCCGGCTGGCGGCCTTGCCGAAGTGCAGCTCCTCGGCGACCGCGACGAAGCAGCGGAGCTGCTGCAGGTCCATCCCATCCTCCAACGAGCGACCGGCTCATGTCGTTTTTGCGGATCATATCATTTTTTTAAATAAAGCTGGGTGAATTGACCCTGAAAAGGCTGGGCGTAAACTCGCTGAAGTATCCCAATCAGTAGTTGGGATAAAATAGAAAACTTCGGCTGGCGAGGAGGCTAGTCCATGCCTAGTGAGCTTGAAAAACGGGTGCTGAAGCGAATAAGCTGGCGGATAGTACCGTTCATCATGATACTGTACTTTGTCGCCTACATCGACCGCGTCAATATCGGCTTTGCCGCGCTGACGATGAACAAGGATCTCGGCTTTTCCTCGTCAGTGTTTGGCTTTGGTGCCGGTATATTCTTCGTCGGCTACTTCCTGTTCGAAGTGCCGTCAAACCTGGTGCTGGAGAAGGTCGGCGCGCGACTGTGGATCGCCCGGGTGATGATTACCTGGGGTCTGATCTCCGGGGCGATGGCTTTCGTCCAAGGGGAGACCAGCTTTTATGTGCTGCGCTTCCTGCTGGGCGCCGCCGAAGCCGGCTTCTTCCCCGGCATCATCCTCTATCTGAGCTACTGGTTCCCCGCCCGCCATCGCGCCGGCGTCACCGCGTTCTTTATGGCAGCGGCGCCGATCTCCACCGCCCTCGGCTCGCCGGTTTCAGCGGCGCTGCTGCAGATGCACGGCGTCTGGGGCTTTGCCGGATGGCAGTGGCTGTTCATCATCGAGGCGATTCCGGCCCTGCTGCTCGGCATCGTTGTCCTGATCTACATGACCGACCGGCCGGAGAAGGCCAAGTGGCTGCCCGATGACGAGCGCGCCTGGCTGGTGGACGAGATGAACACGGAGCGCGCAAGCAAGGCTGCCCATGCCAGTCACAGCATCTGGCGCGGCCTCGCCGACCTGCGCGTTCTGGCGCTCGCGCTGATCTACTTCGGCACCTCGGCCGGCCTCTATACCCTCGGCATCTGGGCGCCGCAGATCATCCAGCAGCTGGGCGTCTCGTCGATGACGGTGGGCTTTTTGAACATGATCCCGCCGACGGTCTCGGTCATCGCCATGGTGCTGTGGGCCCGCCACTCGGACCGTACCCTGGAGCGCACCTGGCACGTCGTCGGCCCCTGCCTGCTGGCCGCATCCGGTCTCGCCTTTGCCGGCAACGCTGTGGGCGTGGTCATGGTCGTGCTGGCGCTGACCGTCGTCAACATCGGCATCTCGTCCGCAAAGCCGCCGCTTTGGTCGATGCCCACACTATTCCTGTCGGGTTCGGCCGCCGCCGCCGGCATCGCCACGATCAACTCGATCGGCAATCTCGGCGGCTTCGCCGGACCGTTCATGATCGGCTGGATCAAGGACCTGAGCGGCAGCTTCGCCGGCGGCCTCTACTTTGTCGCCGGCCTGCTGGTTCTCTCCGCCGTCCTGACGCTTGCCCTCGCCGGCACGCGCCGGAAGCTTCCGCAGCCCGCTTCCTAAACGCCAAGACCATCAACACATCATACCAGGAGACGTACCATGCGTGAGTTCAAGATCGCCGCCATCCCCGCCGACGGCATCGGCAAGGAAGTGATCGCTGCCGGCCTCGAGGTTCTGGGTGTTCTCGCCGAGCGCGACGGCGGCTTCCGCCTTAAGGTCGCGTCCTTCGACTGGGGCTCGGACTACTACAAGCAGCACGGCGTGATGATGCCCGAGGATGGCCGCGAGACGCTGCGGGACTTCGATGCCATCTACTTCGGGGCGGTCGGTGCGCCCGACGTTCCCGACCACATCACCTTATGGGGGCTGCGCCTCGCCATCTGCCAGCCGTTCGACCAGTACGCCAACATCCGGCCGACCCGCATCCTTCCCGGGATCAACAGCCCGCTCGCCGGCATCAAACGCGAGGATCTCGACTGGGTGATCGTCCGCGAAAATTCTGAGGGCGAGTATGCCGGCCAGGGCGGCCGCTCGCACCGCGGCCTGCCGGAGGAAGTGGCGACCGAGGTGACCATCTTCACCCGCGCCGGCGTCACCCGGATCATGCGCTTCGCCTTCGATCTCGCCCGCTCGCGGCCGCGCAAGCTCTTGACCGTCGTCACCAAGTCCAACGCCCAGCGCCACGGCATGGTGATGTGGGACGAGATCGCCGCCGAGGTGGCCAAGGACTATCCCGATGTCACCTGGGACAAGATGCTGGTCGATGCGAGGACCATGCGCATGGTGATGCGGCCGAAGACGCTGGATACCATCGTCGCCACCAACCTGCACGCCGACATCCTGTCGGATCTGGCGGCGGCGCTGGCCGGATCGCTCGGCATCGCCCCCACCGCCAACCTCAACCCGGAACGCAAGTTCCCCTCGATGTTCGAGCCGATCCACGGCTCGGCCTTCGATATCACCGGCAAGGGGATCGCCAACCCGATCGGCACCTTCTGGACGGCGTGCCTGATGCTCGATCACCTCGGCGAGAAAGAGGCGTCCATCCGGCTGATGCGGGCGATCGAGCGGGTCACCGCCGATCCGTCGCTGCACACGCCGGACCTCGGCGGCAAGGCGACGACCCGGCAGGTCACCGATGCGGTGGTCAGCTCGATCAAGGCCGACAATCAGTAGGAGGCCCGCGTGGAGCGCCGGTGCCAGGTCGCAGGGCGTCCCCGACGCACAATAGAAAGGGCGGGTGCACGAGGCACCCGCCCACAGCTGGAGAACGTCGCGTCTGCCGCGCGACTTGTGGAGTCGAACTCGATGTTACTTGGCGACGGGACCCAGCGGCCAAACGACGCGGCCGTGGAGTTCGTTGAGCACCTGGGCGAGGCCGGTGTACATGGCGCTGAAGCCGAGCACGATCCCTTCGTAGCCGGCCAGCTTCTTCAGCATGGCATTGCCGGTGAAGTCGCCGATCGACAGCAGCGCAAAGGCGATGATCAGCAGGAAGAAGGTGACCTGCAACGCCTTGTTCAGCCGGAACGTGCCGATGAACATGACGAAAGACATCAGCCCCCAGATCGCCAGATAAGACCCCATGGCCACTTCGCTCGGCCGCTCGGCAAGGCCGAGCTTGGGGAAAACGATGATGCCGGCAAGGGTGAGCCAGAAGAAGCCGTAGGAGACGAAGGCCGTGGTGGCGAAGGTGTTGTTCTTCCGCCACTCGAAGACCCCGGCGAATACCTGGCCGATGCCGCCGTAGAACACCGCCATAGCGAGGATCATGGCGTCGAGGCCGAAGAAGCCGGCATTGTGGGCGCTCAGCAGGATTGTCGTCAGCGCGAAGCACAGCAACCCCACCGGGCCGGGATTGGCGGTCGTATCGGCGACCTTGATCACCGCCGGTACCGCCGGTGCAGCAGCTGCAAGCGGTGCGGCGGCGGTGAGCGTCTTGCCGTTACTCATGGTCGTTCTACTCCCTTCCGCCGTCCGGGTGGCTGGGCGCGCCACCCCTGGCGGCGTTCTTACGTTGATGTTGTCTGCCGCCTTACCAGCCCAACCAGTCGGGCCGGAGCGGGATGGTCGTCTGATAGACGCGCTGGGCCGTGACGCTGCCATCGTTGTATTCGTTCCGGTAGAGCATCACCGTCGTCGTCCCGCGATGATCGCTGCCCGTGAACGTGGACGGCAGGCATACCCCTTCCAACCCGCTCGGCACGTGGTCACGCATTTCTTCGAAACCTTTCTTGATGTTCGCGCCCGTGATCGCGCCTGTTTTGGCGGCGGAGACCATTGCGTCGCGCATGAGGAATGCTGAGCAGATGCCGCGAATGTAGTGGGCCGACCGGTACTCCTGGCCGCTGGGGTCGGACTCCTTCGAGATCTCGCGGACCAGCTTCATCCCTGGCACGTCGTCGCCCCAGCGGGCAACGCTAACTACCCACACCAGCCCATTACCGGCGTCGCCCGCCTGCTTCGCCGCCACCTCGTCCCAGCCATAGATGTTGGTGAGGAACTGGGTGGTCACGCCCGCCTTGGCGCACGCCTTGACGAGAGCAGCGTTCGATTCGGCGGTATTGGCGAGAAAGGCGAAGTCGGCGCCGGACTGCTTCAGCGAATCGCACTGCGCCGAGAAGTCTCCCGGCGAAAGTGCGTAACGAATGGGCGGCAGCACCTCGAAGCCCAACTCGCGAGCAAAGTCGATGCACGCTGCCTTCGGCGCGTTCGGGTACGGGTGGTTGTCACCCATGTAGACAAGCTTCGGCCGGTAAAGGTCGCCGAGGAAGGTGGAGCCGCGGGCGGCGGCGCCGGAGCGCTTCCACTGCTCCGCCGCAAACTGCACCAGCGCGCGGCAGCCATCGGAATAGGACGGGCCATAGAAGAAATTGTAGGGAGCCGGTACCGATGTCCACGGGCTGCGCCCGCTCGGGTCGGTTAGGTGGCCCGACGAGGAGCCGGACATGAACACCACGCCGTCCTTGGTGACGTACTCGATCAGCGCCTCCGTGTCAGCGGTTCCCCACCCCTGAATGGCCACCGGCTTCGACGTTTCTTTCCACTGCTTGTAGATCTGGATCGCCTTGGCTGGCTCGTAGCCGTAATCCACTGGATCGAGCTGTATTTTGCGACCGTCAACGCCGCCATGTGCGTTGATGAACGTGAACGCGTCGGTGACGCCTTGCGCATAGACCCGGGCAACCGGCGCCGTAGCACCGGTCTGGGCGACCAGTTGGCCAACGGCGATCGGATCCGCCGCGTTGCCGGGAAGCGCACTCAAGCCGAGCATCGCCGCACCGAGCAGCACACCAAGACGTTGGGTTCGATTCATCTAACTTCCCCTCCCTCGATCGTCTGAGCCCTTCGGGAACGACGACTGTCGTTAGTGCCCGTCTTTATTCCCGACGGGGGCCGCCTATGTAGCGATACAATCTGCCGGCTGCAAATGCAAAAAGTGGAGGTAAGGTCTGCGTCTACCCGGGTATGACTCCAGAAAGCGAGAAAGATTCGCGTCCGAGAGGCAGTTTTTCACGATTGGCGGGAAACTCCTGGTTTTGGTATCCCACCATTCGGACCGCTAACCTGCTCAGGGCTGCCCCGCTCGGTGAACCCGGCCGCCCGGCGGCACGCGTAACGGCGAGCCTCATCGTCGTAGTCCTCGAACCGCAGCAGTGCACGCACCTCCGCGAACCCGGGCGCCTCCTCTGCCACCACCGGGCCAGCCGCCAGCGCCGCCAGTGCCGCCTGCATGGCGCCGATGGCGGCCGACAGCAGCAGCAGTGGATAGGCGGCCATGGCAAAGCCCAACTGCCGCAGGCGGTCCGGCAGCAGCAGCGGCGTGGCACCGCCGGCGAGCATGTTGGCGAGGTGGAGGCCCGGCGCCTCGCGGCAGATGCGCGCCATCTCGGCCTCGTCGTGGGGTGCCTCGACGAACAGCAGGTCGGCGCCCTCGGCGGTGAATGCGCGAGCGCGCGCCAGCGCCTCGTCGAGTCCGTGGGTCGCCCGCGCATCGGTGCGCGCGAGAATCAGGATATCGGCCCCCTCGTCGCGGGCATCGCAGGCAGCACGGATGCGCATCACCGCCTCGTCGCGGCCGACCACCTGCTTGCCGCGGGTATGCCCGCAGCGCTTCGGCGCCAGCTGGTCCTCGATCATCACCCCGGCAAATCCGGCCGCGGCGTACGTGCGCACCGTCCGCTTGACGTTGAGCGCGTTGCCGTAGCCGGTATCGCCGTCGCCGATCACCGGCAAGGCCACCGCCTCGCAGATCCCCCTTCCCTGCTCCACCATCTCGCCGAACGAGATCAGTCCGGTGTCGGGCAGTGCCAGCCGGCTCGCCGCAACGGCAAAGCCGCTCATAAAGGTGGCGGAGAAGCCGGCACGCTCGATCAGCATCGCTGACAGCGCATCGAAGCAGCAGGGAAGCAGCAGCAGGCGGTCCTGGCGCAGTAGCGCGCGCAGGCGATCGGCGGGCGAGGTCGGGGGCATCGGCGGCACCTTTTTTGGAAGACGGCCGCCGCAATGATAGAATGGCCGGGCGGGACGGCAACCGCCGTGCCCGAAAGGCCGCAACGGCGGAGGAGGCGATGGGTGCAATTGAGCCGCTGGAGCTGGTCCTCCGGCTTGTGTCGGCGACGCTGTGCGGCGGCCTGATCGGCCTTGAGCGCGAACTGCACGGCAAGCCGGTCGGGCTCAAGACGGTAACGCTGGTGGCCGTCGGCACCGCCGTGCTCACGCTGGTAGGCGTCGAGGTAACCCTCATGCCGGGAGCGGACGGCTACAACACCGGCGGCGACCTCGGCCGCATGCTGCAGGGAATGACCGCCGGGCTGGGGATGCTCGGCGCCGGGATGTTCATTCACCGCGACAACAACATCCGGATGGCGACGTCGGGAGCCGGCGTCTGGCTGGCCGGCGCTGCCGGCATCGCCTGCGGCCTCGGACTGTTCCTGCTCGCCGGCATCGCGACGGCCATCGCCCTCGTCATCCTTGCCGGCATCGGCTACGCCGAGCGCCGCATGGCGCCGGAAAAGCACCCCGATCACTCCAAGGAGGCGGCATAACCGGCGCCGCTCGGCAGGTGACGGCGGGCCCTGCAGGCTATGGCAACCGCGGCCTCTCGGCGGCCTGCTCACCTGCCTCCCAGAATAGTCCGTTCGTGGTGAAGCAGCTTGCGCGCCTGCTTCAGCGCTTCGTAGACGTTGCCGTCCGCCGCCGCTGCACGGATTGCGGCTACCAGGGGGGTGGCGCTGGGCGCGGCTTCCAGGTAACTGGCGATAAGCTCCTCGAACTGCGCCCGGTGCGCGGCCCGCTCCTTCGGGAACAGGTAGGCGCATTGCAGCGTGAAATACACGCGGGTAGCGGGGCTCGACGCCTCCTCCGGCTGCAGCACGTCGCTGTCGCGCAGGATCGCCGCCTCATTCTTGACCAGGAACGAGACCGTCCGGCCGCTCGCATTCTCCACAACGGCACCGTTGATGATCACGCGGGCGCCCTTCTTCAGGTGAATGACCAATGCCATTGCCGGTGCCCCCCGCTGCCACGACGCGTTCTGTCAGACCCGATCCTCACACCCCTGCGTTAATGAAACGCGAAGGCTCCCCGGCAATAAGCGTTCCAAGGCCCGGCAGAAATTGCCGCGGGCACTTAAGGACATCGGCTGTGTCAAAAAAAGCATATTAAAATCAAACGCATGGTCGATGCGGCCGGGTGGTCCGCGACTTGCTCGACAGACGTCGACATCTTGCGGGAGCCCTATCCTGTGAACGCAGCCAGCGATCTTTCCGTTTCCTCCTGGCGCGCGTGGGCGAGTTCCAACGTGCGCGAACAGGCGATAGGCGACGGCCCCGCTGATCACGGCGATGCCTTCGCCCGGTTGCTGGATAGCCGCTGGTCGCCCGCTGCTCCCGGCGGATCGAAACGGACTGCGGCCGATTCCCCGAAACGGGACGCGGCGGGAACTGCGGTCAGCGGGTCCGAAGGATCACCGCCGCCGACGAACCATCCCTCATCCCGGCGCCCCGCCCCCGGGGACGAGGAGAGGTGCGACCGAGCCCCGCCGCCGGCCGAAGACAGTGCGACGAAAGATGGCGACGCGCCGCTCCGATCGGATGTGGCCGCCACGTCGGCCGAGGATGACGACGGCAAGGAAGACTCGCCGACCCGCCATGCCGCGACCGAGGATGCGGCGGTGGCCGGGCCGGTGCCCGTCTGCGTGCCATCGCCGCCGCCCCCACCGGCGGCCAGCCCTTCCGGCCCGCAAACGCCGCCGGACGTTCTAACGCCGGCCGGCACCGGCGCAGCGGCAGCCGCCGGCAACCCGCAGGCGGCTGCTGCTGCGCGACCCGGCGGAGCGCCGCCGGTGGTGGCGGATACCGCGGCACCGCCGGCCGTCGCGGTGCAGGAGCTGGCGGCGCCGCTACAGATGCCGGTTGGCCCGCTCGTCGTTCCGCCCGCCGGCAGTGACGCGCCGCCAGGGGTACAAGCCGCTACCGCAGGCGCGAAGCCGGCGGGCGCCGCCACGGCCGAGGACGCGGCAGCCGGGACGGCCGCGGTCGGCGAGGCCGGCTCTTTGGCCGGCGGCGACATCGATCAGGCCTTAGCCCTGGCGCCGGCGGCGGAGAGCAACGATGCCGGTGGGCAGGATCAGCATGCCGATCCCGGTCAGGACTTCGCCGGCGGCGGTACCGCCGGGCAGACGGCGGCGACGAGCCGCGCCGAAGCGGCGCGCCCCGCCTCCGAGCCGCCGCGGCTGGTGGCGCAGCTGGCGGAGCCGCTGGTCCGGGCGGTGCGGGCCGGCGTGCAGCGGGTCGAGATTGCGCTTGAGCCAGCGGCGCTCGGCCGCGTCGAGGTCCGTCTCGACTTCGCCGCCGATGGCCGGATGAGCGCGCTGATCATGGCCGACAGCCGCCAGGCGCTGGACGCCCTACGCGCCGATGCGCAGACGCTCACCCGGGCGCTGGCCGATGCCGGCATCGACGGCGGCGGCCTCAACTTCGGGCTGCGCCAGCGTGATCCGGGGAGCGAGAGCGGCTTCGCCCGTTCCTTCGGCCCCGGCGGCGGCGAACCTGCCGGCAGTCCTGGCGCCGGCGGGCCGGCGGCACCGGCGCGCGCCGCCCCAGGCTCTTACGCCTCGCCGCCCGGACGCCTCGATATTCGCGCCTGACCGTCATCCTCGGGAGAACAGCCATGATCCTCGACTCATCCGCCACCGCCACCGCGGCGACGACCGCCACCACCGGCAAGGCCGCCACCGACCAGACCAAGTTGACTGGCGATCTCAATCGCTTCCTCACCCTGCTGGTCACCCAGCTGCAGAACCAGGACCCGCTGCAGCCGCTCGACGCCAACCAATTCACAGCGCAGCTGGTACAGTTCGCCTCGGTCGAACAGCAGATCAACCAGAATGCCAACCTGGAAAAGCTGCTGACGGCGCAGTCGGAAGGCACCATGGCATCCGCGGTCGGCTACCTGGGAGCTACGGTGGAAGTCGCCGGCACCGCGCTGCCGCTGCAGAGCGGCAGCGCCGATGCCTCCTACACCCTTCCCGGGCAGGCAAAGCAGGCGATCGCCGTGGTCCAGAACGCCGCTGGCCAGACGGTCTTCACCCAAGCCGTCGATACCGCCGCCGGGCGCCACGCCTTCCACTGGGATGGAACGACGAGCGCCGGAAAGCGCGCTGCAGACGGCACCTACAGCCTGCACATCGTCGCCAAGTCCAGCACCGGCGATATCCTGACCGCCACGCAGACGTGGTCGGGGCAGGTCACCGGCCTCGGCAACGGCTCGTCCGGCACACTGCTCCGCATCGGCTCCGGCAGCGTGCAGCTCGCGGACGTGCAGTCGATCACCCGGCCGGATGCGGCCGCGGCGACGAACTGAGCGGAATCACCGGAAAAGCCGATCACCAGGAGTAAGAGAGCATGAGCCTTTTCGGCGCGATGAACGCCGGCGTCTCCGGCCTCGCAGCCCAGTCGAGCGCGATGGCGGCGATCTCCGACAACATTACCAACGTCAATACCATCGGCTACAAGGGGACCAAGGTCGATTTCCAGACGCTGGTGACTCGCCAGTCCTCCAATGGCCGCTACGCCTCCGGCGGCGTGCAGGCGCGGCCGCGCAACGACATCGGCATGCAGGGCCTGCTGCAGGCGTCGTCCTCGTCCACCGACTTCAGCATCTCCGGCGACGGCTTCTTCCTGGTCAACGAGGCGGCAAAGCCGGGCACTTCCGATCAGTACCTCTATAGCCGGGCCGGCTCGTTCTACACCGACGATCTCGGCTTTTTGAAGAACACCGGCGGCTACTACCTGCAAGGCTGGCCGACCGATCGCCAGGGCAACATCGTCCTGCCCAGCAACCCGGCCGGCCAGACCAACCAGACCATCATCGCCCGCCAGTTCCTGGAGGCCATTAACCTGAACCGGGTCGGCGGCACCGCCGACGAGACCACCCGCTTATCGATCGGCGCCAACCTGCCGGCCGGCGATGCCGTCGGCACCAGCCACGACATCGACGTCCAGTTCTTCGATACCCTCGGCACCAGCAACGCCGTCGCCTTCACTTTCAGCAAGTCGGCCACCAACCAGTGGGACCTGACCGTCGAGCCGCCGAAGGACACCGCCTGCATCAGCCTCTACGATGCCGCGGGGCAGGTTTACCGCAGCGCCGGCCAGCTCGAGTTCACCCGCATGCCGACCGCCGGCGATAGCGTCGTCGTCAACGGCACCACTTACATATACGGCGGCGCGAACTGGCCAGCCGGCGCCGACCTGCCGGCGGCAGTCGCCAACCTGGTGACGGTGATCGGCAGCGATGCCGCCTTCGGCACGCCCGCCAGCGGCCGCAACACTGTCGCGCTGAAGACCGGTTCGACCTCGACGATCGTGCTCGGCGGCGGCAGCAATGCCGCCGGCAGCGACTTCACCGTCAACGCCGCGGGCTGCTCCGCCGTCCGCCAGAGCCTGCTGCAGAACCCCGCGTTTACGGTCTCCAAGCAGGGAGCACCGCTGTCGGCGGCGATCACCTTCAGCCCGCAGGGCGACCCGGCGACATTTGGGGCAACGCAGATGGCGGTTACCGGCTTCGTCAACGGCGCCTCGTCGATGGACGGCAGCGCGTCGGCCGGCAAGCGCATCGCCCTCGACTTCGGCTCCCCGGGCGAGGCCGACGGCATCACCCAGCTAAGCGCCGAATTCACCCCCAACTTCATCGAGCAGGACGGCGCCCGCTTCGGCACCTACAGCGGCGTCACCGTCTCCGCCGACGGCCTCGTTCAGGCGCTGTTCGACAATGGCGAGCGCCGGCCGATCTACCGCATACCGCTGGTGACCTTCGCCAATCCGGACGGCCTGGAAACCAAGACTGGCAATGTCTGGACAGCGACCGAGGCCTCCGGCAACCCGACGCTGCGCCATGCCGACAACGGCCCGGCCGGCCAGATCGTGCAGCAGTCGCTCGAGACCTCCACCGTCGATATCGGCCAGGAGTTCACCAACATGATCGTCGTGCAGCGCGCCTATTCGGCGGCGACGCGGATCATCAGCACCGCCGACGAGATGCTGGACGAACTGGTGCGCATCAAGCGGTAGGCGCGGGAAGCCGCCGGCCTCCGCGCGCGCTGGCACGGGGGCCGCCGGCGTTAACCTCGCCTTCATGTCACATCTCTACGGTCGCGGGCGAGCGGGCCCGACGTCTCCGGGCCGCTCAGGGGGAAGCGACCATGGAGACCCTGCGCACATTCGTCCGCAACTTAGGTCCCGTCCGCACGGCGGTGCTGGGCGGCGTCGCGCTGGTGCTCGCCGGCTTCTTCGCCTGGATGATCGTTCGCGCCGCCGAGCCGCCGATGGCGCTGCTCTACGGCGATCTGGACATGGCGGAAGCCGGCAAGATCACCGCGCAGCTCGATGCCGCGCGCACACCCTATCAGCTTGCCGCGGGCGGCACCGCGGTGATGGTTCCCTCCGACCGGGTGGCCCGCACCCGCATGGCGCTGGCCGAGCAGGGACTGCCGTCCGGCGGCTCGGTCGGCTACGAGATCTTCGACGGCGCCAACGCGCTCGGCACCACCAGCTTCCAGCAGAACATCAACCTGGTGCGCGCCCTGGAGGGGGAGCTCGCGCGCAGCATCCGCAGCATCGGTGAGGTTAAGGCAGCGCGCGTGCACCTGGTGCTGCCGCAGCGCGAGCTGTTCAGCCGCGACAAGCCGCAGGCGAGCGCCTCGGTGCTGCTGCAGATGCGCGGCCGCACCCGCCTCTCGCCGACCCAGGTGGCGGCAATCCAGCAGCTCGTCGCCTCGGCGGTGCCGTCGCTCGCCATTGACCGGATTTCCGTCGTCGATGGCCAGGGGACGCTACTCAGCGAGGGCAGCAGCGGCGGCGATCCGGTGGCCGGCGCCGCCGCCAAGTCGGACCAGCGGCGCCGCGCGTTGGAGAGCCATCTGGCGCAGACCATCGAGCAGCTGGTCGAGCGCACCGTCGGCCCCGGCAAGGTCCGCGCCGAGGTTTCCGCCGACATGGACTTCGACCGCATCGATTCCAGCGAGGAGATCTTCGATCCCGACGGCCAGGTGGTGCGCTCGACACAGACGGTCGATCAGACCGGCAGCAACCGCCAGGGCGCATCGCAGCCGGTCACCGTCAGCACCAACCTTCCCGATACGGACGCCCGGCCCGCTTCGTCGGAAGCCGGCGAGATCAGCGCCGAGAAGCGCAGCGAGGAGACCGTCAACTACGAGATCTCGAAGAAGGTGGTGAACCACGTGCGCGAAGCCGGCACCGTCCGCCACCTGTCGGTCGCCGTGCTGATCGACGGCGTCTGGACCACCGACGCGCAGGGAGCGCAGACCTATCAGCCGCGCAGCGCCGAGGAGCTGCAGCAGCTCACCCAGCTGGTGCGTGGCGCCGTCGGCTACAACGCCGAGCGTGGCGACAAGGTGGAAGTGGTGAGCATGCGCTTCGCCGAGCCCGAGGCGGCAGGCGTGCCTGCCGCCGGGGCGGTGCTGGGCCTGGAGAAGGAGGACCTCTTCCGCCTGGGCGAATACCTGGCGTTGCTGGTGCTGGGCATCCTCGTCCTGGTGCTAGTGGTCCGGCCGGTGGTCACCAAGGCTATGGAAGCCCGGCAGGCCCCAGCGGTCGCGCCGCAGGTGCCGCAGCTCACCGCCGCCGCCAGCCCGCCGGCGCTGCCGGCTCCGGCCCCGCTGAGGGCACCGCGGCCCTCCCCGCCGCTTCCGCCCGGACCGAGGAGATGATCGACGTCAGCCGCATCGACGGAAGGGTGCGGGCGTCCTCCTTAAAGCGCGTCGGCGAGATCATCGAAAAGCATCCCGAAGAATCCCTGACCATCGTCCGCAACTGGCTGCATGGCGAGCAGTGAGCCCCATCATGTCCCGAACCCTCAATGAACCGTGCAAAATGAGCGGTCCCGAAAAAGCTGCGATCTTCCTCCTGGCGCTCGGCGAGACGCACGCCGGCAAGCTGATGCGAATGATGGACGACGACGAGATCCGCACGCTGTCGCAGCAGATGGCGCGCCTCGGCACCGTCGATGCGCAGTCCGTCGAGGACCTGTTGATCGACTTCGGCGAATCCGTCTCCAGCACCGGCGCCCTCGTCGGCAGCTACGAGTCCACCGAGCGGCTGCTGTCGAGGATTCTCGACGGGGACCGCGTCCGCCAGATCATGGAGGAGATCCGCGGTCCCTCCGGCCGGACGATGTGGGACAAGCTTGGCAATGTCAACGAGGTGGTTCTCGCCAACTACCTGAAGAACGAATACCCGCAGACCGTCGCCGTCGTCCTCTCGAAGATCAAGCCGGCCCACGGCGCCCGCGTCCTCTCCCTGTTGCCCGAGAGCTTCGCGCTGGAGGTGGTCATGCGCATGCTGCGCATGCAGACGGTGCAGAAGGAGGTGCTGGACCAAGTCGAGCGGACCTTGCGCAGCGAGTTCATGTCCAACCTTGCGCAGATCCATCGCGGCGACGTGCACGAGCTGGTCGCCGAGATCTTCAACAGCTTCGACCGCAACACGGAAGCACGGTTCATGACGGCACTGGAGGAACGCAACCTCGCATCGGCGCAGCGCGTCCGGCAGCTGATGTTTACCTTCGAGGATCTGTCCCGCCTCGATGCCGGCGGCATTCAGGCGCTGCTGCGCCTGGTTCCCAAGGAACAGCTGCAGACGGCGCTGAAGGGCGCTTCGGAAGCGCTGAAGGCGCTGTTCCTCAAGAACATGTCGCAGCGCGCCGGCAAGATGCTGCAGGAGGATATCGCCGCCATGGGAGCGGTGCGACTGCGCGACGTCGATGCGGCGCAAAGTGCCATCGTCGCCACCGCCAAGGCGCTGGTGGAAGCCAACGAGGTCATCCTTACCGGCCGCGACGCCGCCGAAGAGATGGTGTACTGACATGGCCGGCGCCACCGTCGAACGCTTCCGTTTCGACCGCAGCTTCGATGTACTTGCCGGCAGGATGGCCAGCGCCGCCCCGCCCCCGCCGGCCGTGGTTGCCAGCGCCCCGGTGATCACCCGGAAGGAGGTCGAGCAGGCGCGCACCGAAGGCTATGCCCGTGGCCGGGCCGAGGTGGAGGCTGCCGAAGAGGCGCACCGCGCGGCCGAGCAGGAGCACCGGCAGTCGCTGGATGCGATTGGCGCGCAACTTCAAGCCATGCTCGAGGACCGCGCCGCCGCCGCCGAGGCGGCGTCGGCCGATGCGGTTCTGGTCGCAGCGGCGATGGTGCGCAGGCTGCTGCCGCACCACTGGCGCGAAGGTGCGGCGGCGGAGATCGAGGCGATGGTGCGCGAAGCTCTCGCCGGCCTGGCGGAGGAGCCGCGCATCACTGTACGCGTCGCACCCGACCTGCACGCTCGGCTGCTGGCCGGCCTGGAGCGGGTGGCCGCCGAGTGCGGTGCCGAGGGCAGGCTGCGGGTGCAGGCCGACGCCGGCATCAGCAGCGGCGACTGCGTCATCGACTGGCGGGGCGGCGGCATCTGCCGCGACCAGCAGGCGATGTGGCGCGAAATCGACCGGATGATCGAGGCGGCGACAGGCGTGGCGATGCCACCGCAACCGTCACGGCCTTACACTGGAGAACTGGGGGAATGAGCATGACCGACGAAACCGAACTGCAGTTGCGCTCGCTGAAGCAGGCGGGCGACGGCGCACCCGGCCGGGTCGGAGCGGCAGCCGAAGCGGGCGAAGCGCCGCGCACGGCGCAGGACCTGGACGCCGTCTACGACATCCCGGTGCAGGTCTCGGCGGTGCTGGGCCGGGCGACGATGGAGATCAGCCAGCTGCTCAAGCTCTGGCCGCGGCGCCGTCGTCGAGCTCGACCGGCGGGTCGGCGAGCCGATCGACATCTACGTCAACAACCGGCTGGTGGCCCGCGGTGAGGTCATCGTCGTCGACGAGCGGCTGGGGGTGACGATGACCGAGATCGTCAAGGGCGGCCGGGCCTGAGGAAACCGCCGCCATGGCAGAAACAAAGCCCGGCCCCGGAGCCGGCAGGAGTAGCGCCGCAGGCGGTGCCGGATACCTCGGCGGCGCCGCCGGTTCCGGCGCGCTGGTCGGCCTGCTTGCCGCCATCGCGGTGCTGGCGGCGGCCATCGCGCTTGGCGGGCGCGCCCTCTCGTTCGTCGATGTCCCCTCGCTGCTGATCGTCGTCGGCGGCACCTTCGCCGTGCTCTGCGTCTGCTTTCCGCTGCGGGAGGTGGCGGCGATGCTGGCCTGCGTCGGATCCGTGATGCTCGATGGCGCCCCCGATCCGCATGCGGCGGCGCTGAAGGCGCTGCGCCTCGCGGCGGACGCCCGCACCCACGGGCTTTTGCATCTCGAACAGAGGGCGCGGCGCGAGACGCACGCGCCGTTCCTGCGCAAGGCGCTGACCATGGTCGCCGACGGCGCCGGCGAGGCCGAGCTGGAGGCGGTGCTGCGCCACGACGTGCTGACCGCATCGACGCGGCTGCGGGGCGCGGCGGCGGTGCTGCGGCGCGCCGCCGACTACGCCCCGGCGATGGGGCTCATCGGCACGCTGATCGGGCTCGTGCAGATGCTGGGCCAGCTCAGCGAGCCGCAGCGGATCGGGCCGGCGATGGCGGTAGCGCTGCTGACGACATTCTACGGTGCCGTCCTCGCCAACATGGTGTGCTCGCCGCTGGCGGTGAAGCTGGAGCGGCGGGCCGACGACGAGGAGACGATCTGCCTGATCTTCCTGATGGGCGCCGTCTCCATCAGCCGGCAGGAAAACCCCGCCGGCTGGAGCTGCTGCTCGACGGTGTGCTGCCGCCGGGCAAGCACATCCGCACCTTCGACCGATAAGCAAGGGGAACGCTTCCATGCGCCTGCTGATCCTCGGCAGCCTCGCCGGCCCGCTGGCAGCGGCCAGCCGTATCGCCATCGGCCGGGGGCCACCGTCCTGCACGCCGACGGCATCGAGGAGGCATTGCGGTCGCTGCGCAGCGGCGAGGGCGCCGATCTGGTGCTGGCGGACGTCCGCCTCGACGTGGGCGCGCTGATCGCCCGGCTCACAGCGGAGCATATCACCGTACCGGTCGTTGCCTGCGGCGTCGGCAACGACACCCGGGCGGCGGTTGCCGCCATCCGTGCCGGCGCCCGTGAATACCTGTCACTGCCCCCCGATCCGGAGCTGGTCGGGGCGATCCTAGCCGCCGCCGGCGAGGACAGCCACGCCATCGTCCACGCCGATCCGCGCACCGCGCAGCTGCTGGCGCTGGCGGAGCGGGTAGCGCCCAGCGACGCCAGCATCCTGATCACCGGCCCGTCGGGAACCGGCAAGGAGCTCGTCGCGCGCTTCGTTCACGCCCGCAGCCGGCGCGCCGCCGCCCGCTTCGTCGCCGTCAACTGCGCCGCCATCCCCGATGCGCTGCTGGAGAGCGAGCTGTTCGGCCACGAGAAGGGCGCCTTCACCGGCGCCGTCGCCCGGCGGATCGGCCGCTTCGAGGAGGCAACCGGCGGCACCCTTTTGCTCGACGAGATCAGCGAGATGGACCCCCGCCTGCAGGCCAAGCTGCTGCGCGCCATCCAGGAGCGCGAGATCGACCGGGTCGGCGGCAGCCAGCCGGTGAAGGTCGACGTGCGCATCCTCGCCACCTCCAACCGCGACCTGGAAGCCGAGGTGGCGGCCGGCCGCTTCCGCGCCGACCTGTGGTTCCGTCTCAACGTCGTCTCGTTGGCGATCCCGGCGCTGGCCGAGCGGCCGCAGGACATCCCGGTGCTGGCCCGGCATTTCGCCGAGAAGTATGCCCGCGCCAACGACCTGCCCATCCGTCCGCTCGCCGAGGCGGCGCTGCGGGCGCTGCTAGCCCACTCCTGGCCCGGCAACGTCCGCGAGCTGGAGAACACCCTGCATCGCGCCGTGCTGCTGGCGGCAGGTCCCCGCATCGAGGTCGACGCCATTCTGCTCGGCGGCGGCGGGCGGCCGGCTGCCGGCGCCGCGGCCGACGATGGCGGCACGCGCGTCGGCCGCACCGTCGCCGACGTCGAGCGCGACCTGATCATCGATACGCTGCGGCACTGCTTCGGCAACCGCACCCACGCCGCGATCATCCTCGGCATCTCCATCCGCACCTTGCGCAACAAGCTCAGGCAGTACAGCGGCGAGGGCGTCGCCATTCCGGCCCCGGCGGGTGTCCCGGCGGCGGCCAGCCTCGCCAGCGCCTGAAGGTTCGACACCAATGAATCGTCTTGAATCAAGACCCTCTTGCACACCGTCATGGCCGGGCTCGTCCCGGCCATCCCACGCCCCGCCGCCGGCCGAGGGTCGGGCAGAGCCAGAGGGATGCGCGGAGCAAGTTCGCGACTGACGACAGGAGCGGGACACGGCGATGACCACCACCTCCGCATCCGCCCTCGGCTTCGATCTCGGCGGCCTGCTGGACGGCCGCCTGGCACAGGCCGGCCGGCACGGCGACGTCCTGCTGGCGATCGGCGTCGTCGCCATCCTCGTCGTGCTCATCCTGCCGCTGCCGCAGTGGCTGCTCGACGTCTGCCTCGCGTTCTCGATCACTCTTTCCGTGCTGATCCTGCTAACGGCGCTGTTTGCCGAGAAGCCGCTGGAGTTCAATGCCTTTCCGACGGTGCTGCTGCTGGCGACGATGGTCCGCCTCGCCCTCAACCTCGCTTCGACGCGGCTGATCCTGGCGCACGGCCACGAGGGCCCGGATGCCGCCGGCCACGTCATCGAAGCCTTCGGCAGCTTCGTGATGGAGGGCAGCTTCGTCATCGGCATCATCGTCTTCGCCATCCTGATGATCGTCAACTTCGTGGTCATCACCAAGGGTTCGGGTCGCATCGCCGAGGTTTCCGCCCGCTTCACCCTCGATGCAATGCCGGGCAAGCAGATGGCGATCGACGCCGATCTCTCCGCCGGGCTGATCGACGAGGACGCCGCGCGCGCCCGGCGCCGGGCACTGGAGGAGGAAAGCACCTTCTTCGGCTCGATGGATGGCGCGGCGAAGTTCGTACGCGGCGACGCCGTCGCCGGCCTGCTGATCACCTTCATCAATGTCATCGCCGGCATCGTCATCGGCGTCGGCGAGCGCGGCATGGGCTTTACCGCCGCCGCTGACGCCTACGCCCGGCTGACGGTCGGCGACGGGCTGGTAACCCAGGTGCCGGCGCTGATCGTCTCGACCGCCGCCGGCATCATCGTCACCAAGGCCGGCCTCTCGGCGCGGACCGAGAAGGCGCTGTTCGGGCAGCTCGCTGGCAACCCCAAGGTGCTGGGGATGAGCGGCGCGCTGCTGCTGCTGCTGGCGCTGCTGCCCGGCGTGCCGATGCTGCCGTTCCTGCTGCTCGCCGCCGCCGGCGCGGCGCTTGCCCGGCTCACCTGGAGCCGCCAGCGCAAGCCCCCGGCGGTGGCGCAGGCGGCGGCGCAGGAACCGTCGCCACCGGCGGAGGAGCCCATCAGCACCGCCCTGCACATGGACGAAATCCGCCTGGAACTGGGCTACGGCCTGCTGTCGCTGGTGAACGGCAGCGGCGAGGGGCCGCGGCTGACCGAGCAGGTGAAGGCGCTGCGCCGCCAGCTCGCCGCCGAGTTCGGCTTCGTGCTGCCGAGCGTCCGCATCCAGGACAACGTGCAGCTGCCGGCCAACGCCTACGTCATCCGCATCAAGGAGATCGAGGCCGGGCGCGGCGAGGTTCGGCCGTCGATGCTGCTGGTGATGGACCCGCGCGGCGAGACGATCGAGCTGCCGGGGGAGCCGACGCACGAGCCGACCTTCGGACTGCCGGCGCTGTGGGTGGCGCCTTCGCATCGCGAGGAGGCGCTGTTCCGCGGATTGACGGTGGTCGATCCGGCGACCGTGGTCACCACCCACCTGACCGAGGTGGTGAAGGACCAGATGGCGATCCTTTTGTCCTACGCCGCCACCCGCCGGCAGCTCGACGAGTTGGACAAGGATCAGCAGCGGTTGATCACCGACATGATCCCCTCGCAGATCTCCTACGGCGGCGTGCAGCGGGTGCTGCAGAACCTGCTGGCCGAGCGCATCTCCATCCGCGATCTGCCGACCATCCTGGAGGGCGTCTCGGAAGCCTGTGGCCACAGCCGCAGCGTGCAGCAGATCACCGAGCACGTCCGCGCCCGCCTCGCCCGGCAGATCAGCGACATGCATACCAACGAGGCCGGCATCATCCCGCTGTTGACGCTCTCGCCGGAGTGGGAGCAGGCGTTCGCCGAGGCACTGGCGGGACCGGGCGGCGAGGAGCGGCAGCTGGCGATGGCGCCGAGCAAGCTGCAGCAGTTCATCGGCGCCGTGCGCGGCGCCTACGAGCGGCAGGCGCAGGCCGGCGAGGCGCCGGTGCTGATGACCAGCCCGACGATCCGGCCTTACGTTCGCGCGATTGTCGAACGATTTAGGCCCCATTCGGGTGTATTATCGCAGAGCGAGATCTCGCCGAAGGCGCGCATCAAGACGCTGGGGCGGATCGCCTAGGAAGCTGCGATGCGCCTGAAGACCTTCACCGCCCGAACCATCGCCCAGGCGCTGCAGCAGGTGCGCCTGGAGCTGGGCGAAGACGCGGTGATCCTGTCGACGGAGAGCGGCCGCGGCGGCGCCCGGCTGGTTGCGGCGCTGCCGCCCTCGCCGGATGCCGAACAGGTGCTGGACGCGGCGCTGGCAGCGTCGACGGGAGCGAGCGTGGCGGCGGCGGGCCGGGGCGGCCCGGGCGCGGGCCCGCCCCCGCCTGCGGCGCGGCTGCGGGGAGTCCTCGCCTGGCACGGCGTCCCTGCCGGCCTCGCCGAACGGTTGCTGCGGGGAGCGCCCGCGTCCGGCGGAGCGGAATCGGCAGCGGTGCTGGCGGCCGGCCTCGATGCGATGCTCGGCTTTCAGCCGCTCGCCGAACGGGCCGGCGGCCGACCGGTCATGCTGGTCGGTCCGCCCGGCGTCGGCAAGACACTGACCGCGGCGAGGCTGATCGTGGATGCGCACCGACGCGGGCGGCCAGTGTTCGCCGCGTCCTGCGATACCCGGCGCGCCGGCGGCATCGAGCAGCTCGAGGCGTTCACCCGCATCCTGGATACACCGCTCGCCCGCATCGGCGATGCCGTCACTCTCGCCGACGCCGTATCGGCAGCGATCGCCGGCAGCACCGTGATCATCGATACCGCCGGGTGCTGCCCGTTCAGCCGCGACGACACCCTGATGCTGGCGGCGCTGATCGAGGCGGCCGAGGCCGAGCCGGTGCTGGTGCTCGCCGCCGGCGGCGATGCCGCGGAGGCCGGCGAGACGGCGGCATCGTTCGCGCAGCTCGGCTGCCGGCGGATGATCGCGACCCGCATCGACGTCAGCCGCCGGCTGGGCTGCCTCATTGCGGCCGCGGCCGGCGGACGGCTGGCTCTTGCCGGCGCCGCCATCGGCCCGCACGCCGCCGAGCCGCCGGCTGCCGTCAGCCCGATGTCACTGGCCCGGCTGCTGCTGTCCGCCGCTCCTGCCGCGGCCCCGACCAAGCTTTAGGAAAGGCTAGCCGATGACCCACGCCCTGCCACGCCGCGAACGGGCCGTTGTTCTGCCGGGCGCGCCCAACATCATCGCCATCGCTTCGGGCAAGGGCGGCGTCGGCAAAACCTGGTTCGCCATCACCCTGGCGCACGCCCTCGCCCGCGCCGGCCGCCGCACGCTGCTCTTCGACGGCGATCTTGGCCTCGCCAACGTCGATATCCAGCTAGGCCTGATGCCGGACCGGGATCTGGGGGCGGTGCTGGCGGGGCGGCTGGCATTGCCGGAGGCGGCCCGGCCGTTCGCAGCCGGCGGTTTCGATGTCATCGCCGGGCGCTCCGGCTGCGGCCGCCTGGCGGCAGCGCCGACGGCGCGGATCGCCACCATAGCGGCGGAACTGGCGGAGCTGGCGGGCGGCTACGATCACGTGCTGGTCGATCTCGGTGCCGGGCTGGAGCAGACGGTGCAGCGGCTGGCGCACGCCGCCGGGCTCTGCGTCATCGTCACCACCGACGAGCCGACCGCGTTGACCGATGCCTACGCGTTCATGAAGGTGGCGCAGATTGAGCGCATCCCGGGCGAGATGGCCGTCCTCGTCAACATGGCGACGTCGCGGGGTGGCGGCGAGCGAACCTATGCCGCGCTGCTGCGCGCCTGCACCACGTTTCTGAAGCTGTCGCCGCCGCTGCTGGGGGTGATCCGCCGTGATGCGCGGGTGCGCGCGGCGATCCGCTGTCAGACGGCGCTGCTGAGCCGCTTTCCCACCTGCGATGCGGCAGCCGACGTGGAGGCCGTCGCCGGCAGCATCATCCGGCCGGGACATTGACCGGCCGCCGGCCTCCGCCTTTACGCTACGCGCCGGGAGCGCGCGCCGTCAGCGCCAGTTCGTCGAGCAGCATCCGCTCGCGGCGGGCGGTCTCGCGGAGGGCGCGCTGCTGCCGCGACTCTGCCGTCAGCTCGGCGCTGCGCAGATCGCGATGGCAGGCGACGACAACCTCACGCTGTGCCGCTGCGTCCGCTTCCGCTGCGGCGATGGCCTGCAGCGCCGCAGTCCGGCGCAGAGCCGCGCGCAAGGCATAAGCGGCATAGGCGAGGCCGGCATCGACAGCATCGCTGCCAGCGGCGATCGCGCGCTCGCGGGCGATCTCGGCATCGAGGGATGCCAATACCGCACCTTGCGCGGCGACGCGGCGCAGCCGCTCCGCCAAAAGGCGACGCTCCTGGTCGAGCCGCCAGCGGCGCAGCCGGATCAGCGCCACAAGGCCGCCGCCGTCCTTCACGCTGCCGCTCCCGTCACGCCGCGTGCTCCTCCGGCGTCACGCCGATCGCAGAGCGCAGCACCGCGTAAGCCTGCGCCAGATCGGAACGCTCGTCCTTGCCCTGCGAAAGGAACGCCTCCAGCGCCGGGCGCAGGCGGATCGCCTCGTCCACCTCCGCATCGGTACCGGCGCGATAGGCGCCGAGCCGGATGAGTTCGGCCATCTCCTCCCACACCGACAGCAACCGGCGGGCGCGACCGATCAGCGCGTTCTCGTCCGGAGAGTTGCAGCTTGGCAGCGCCCGCGAGACGCTCTTCAGGATGTCGATGGCGGGATAGCGGCCGCGCTCGGCGATCCGGCGGTCAAGGACGATGTGGCCGTCGAGAATGCTACGGACGGCATCGGCGATCGGCTCGTTGTGATCGTCACCGTCCACCAGCACGGTGAAGAGGCCAGTGATGCTCCCCTGCCCTGCCGCCCCCGCTCCTTCCACACCTCCTTCCAAACCGGGACCGGCGCGCTCCAGCAGCCGCGGCAGTTCGGCGAACACCGATGGCGTGTAGCCCTTGGTCGCCGGCGGCTCGCCCGCCGCCAGCCCGATCTCCCGCTGCGCCATGGCAAAGCGGGTGACGCTGTCCATCAGGCAGAGCACGCGCGCCCCCTGATCGCGGAAGCATTCCGCCACCGCCAGTGTGGTGTAGGCGGCGTGCCGGCGCAGCGGCGGTGCCTGGTCGGAGGTGGCGACGACGACGACGCTGCGCGAAAGCCCGTCGGCGCCGAGGCTGTCCTCGATGAACTCGCGCGCCTCGCGGCCGCGCTCGCCGATCAGGCCGATGACGATGGCGTCGGCTTCGGTGTGGCGCGCCAGCATCGACAGCAGGCTGGACTTGCCGACGCCGGAACCGGCGAAGACCCCCAGCCGCTGACCGCGGCAGCAGGTGAGAAAGGCATTGATGGCGCGAACGCCGAGGTCGAGCTTGCCGGCCATGCGCTGGCGGCCGTGCGCCGGCGGCGGTGCCGCTCGCAGCGGGTAGCGGCGCGGCCCCGAGCGCAGCGGTCCCTTTCCGTCGACCGGCTCGCCCAGCGGGCCAATCACCCGGCCGAGCCAGTGCCGGTCCGGCCACACCGCATCGTCGTCGCAGCCGCCCTCCGCCCGGCAGCCGGGGCCGATGCCAGCGAGTGAACCGTACGGCATCAACAGCGAGCGGCGGTCGCGAAAGCCGACCACCTCGGCTTGCACGCGCGCGCCGTCGCGGCCGATCAGGCGGCAGCGGTCGCCGACGGCGGTGGCCTCGGCAAGGCCATCGGCCTCGACCAGCAGTCCGGTGACGCCGCAGACCCGGCCAAAGCGGATGCTGCCCGGCAGGGCGTCCAGCCGCTGGACGAGGCGCTCGGCGAGGACAGAGGGCGGACGGGTGCTGGGCATGCGGGGCTTTCCGGAAGACGTGGAACATCCGCCCGGACAATGGGCGCCAGGGGTTAATGCCGCGCTAACAGTAGGTTGCGGATATCCAGGTTTGCGCAAGCGGCGACGGTGGGTGTCGCGGCATTACCCTCATAACGGGTATATAAGAGCAATGCAAACTTTATGGTTGCTTACTAATCCAAATGAGACTATGAGTAGTCCTGTATTTCGTTGCAACACGTATAGCGTGTAGATGGGGGTCTGAAAACCATGCGCGTTCTCCTCGTCGAAGACGACAGCACGATTTCCCGCAGCATCGAGCTGATGCTGAAGGCCGAGAACATGGTGGTTGACACCGCCGACCTCGGTGAAGACGCCATCGAGATCGGCAAGCTCTATGACTACGACATCGTCCTGCTCGACCTGGCGCTGCCCGACATGGAAGGCACCGAGGTGCTGCGCCGGCTGCGGGCGGCGCGGATCGCAACGCCGGTGCTGATCCTGTCCGGCCTCTCGCAACTGGAGAACAAGCTGCGCTGCCTGAGCTCGGGCGCCGACGATTACCTTACCAAGCCGTTCGACCGGCGCGAGCTGGTCGCCCGTATCCACGCCATCGTCCGCCGCTCCAAGGGCCATGCGCAGTCGGAAATCTGCACCGGCAGGCTGTCCCTCAACCTTGCCGGACGCACCGTCGCGGTGGACGGCCAGCCGCTCCACCTCACCGGCAAGGAGTACGGCATCCTTGAGCTGCTGAGCCTGCGCAAGGGCACAACGCTGACCAAGGAGATGTTCCTCAACCACCTCTACGGCGGTCTCGACGAGCCGGAGCTGAAGATCATCGACGTCTTCATCTGCAAGCTGCGCAAGAAGCTGGCATCGGCGACCCGGGGCGAGCACTACATCGAGACCGTCTGGGGTCGCGGCTACATGCTGCGCGATCCGCAGCACGCAGAGGCGGCGGCGGTGGCGGCGTGAGCCGGTAGACGTAGCGGCCGGCATCGCCCGGCCCGACGCAATGCCGAGGGCGGCGTAGCCAGCCGCCGCCGCGGCATCCGGCAGCCCGCCGCAGCCCCGGCACGGAAACGGAGCCCGCGCAAGCCGGCGGATTACAGCAGGAGCACGTGCTGCGCACTGGTCTGCCCCCCGCGCCGGCGAGGTGTCCCTGCCGAGGTGGTGCCGTTGGTAAGCCTAGTGTTCTGCTCGCATCAGAAGATTCCCAAGAGGGACTAAAGATGCGAGTCTGCGGTCATGGGCAAGATCGAACGCATCCAGTTGGCCCCTGGGGATGGGGAAGGCTGGAGAAACTGGTGAGGGATCGCAACACGCCGCAGAAGGTGGTGTGGCGGGCGCGGATCGTGCTGTTGGCCGGTGACGGTGTGGGCACGGTGGCGGTGGCGCGGCAGGTCGGCAAGAGCGTGCCAAGCGTGCGGCGCTGGCGGCGCCGCTATGCGTCGGCCGGGGTCGAGGGCTTGTTGAAGGACGCCAGCCGGCCGCCCGGTCGCCAGCCGCTGGTAGCGGAGACGATCAAGCGGGTGGTGGAGCTGACGTTGCACGAGACGCCGGCTGGCGCCACCCACTGGAGCGAGCGGACGATGGCGGCGAAGGTCGGCATCGCGCCGTCGTCGGTGCACAAGATTTGGAAGGCGCACGGTCTGAAGCCGCACCTGGTCGAGACCTTCAAGCTGTCGCGTGATCCGGAGTTCGTCGCCAAGGTGGAGGACGTCGTCGGCCTCTACCTCGACCCGCCGGACAAGGCGCTGGTGCTGTCGGTCGACGAAAACAGCCGGATCCAGGCGCTCGACCGCACCCAGCCAGGGCTGCCGATGAAGAGAGGCCGGGCCGGCACGATGACCCACGACGACAAGCGTCACGGCACCACCACGCTGTTCGCGGCGCTCAACGTGCTCACCGGCGCGGTCATCGGCAATTGCCTGCCGCGCCATCGCCGCCGGGAATTCCTCCGGTTTCTGAAGCAGATCGACAAGGAGACGCCGGCCGATCTCGACCTTCACCTGATCCTCGACAACGACGCCACCGATAAGACCGCCGAGGTCCGACGCTGGCTCGCGGCGCATCCGCGCTTCCATCTGCACTTCACCCCGACCTCGGCGTCCTGGCTCAACCTGGTCGAACGCTTCTTCGCCGAAATCACCGACAAACGCATCCGCCGTGGCGCCTTCGACAGCGTCGCCGAGCTGGAGACCGCGATCATGGCCTACCTCGAACAGCACAACGCCAGCCCCAAACCGTTCGTCTGGACCGCTTCCGCAGCCTCCATCCTCCAAAAAGTCGCCCGCGCGAAACAAGCGTTGGAATCAGTACACTAGCGCTCAGACGCCGACGGATGATTGATCGGATATGCAGCATCGCCAGGCACTTACCAGCCGCCTTCCTGTACCATCTGAATGAGTCGGTGCACTAGGATAAATTCAACTCTGGCACGGAGGTGCGGGGCCCTAACCGGCCTTCTCGGTTCGTGCCGGCGCGACTTCCCACGACAGCCATTGCCCAACGACGGCGCCGGTAAGGTTGACCAGGCGCGCCCAGCTATCAGCGTGAGGGGGACTGCCGCGGCATCAGGATCACCACCTCACCGGACCCGAGGGCTTGCAGCGGAACGATCTGCCCGGCCGGCAGCCAGGCACGAAACAGCCAACCGACAAACAGCCAGGCGAGCAGCGCCATCGAGAATGGCTTGACCGCCCAGTTGATGAACAGCGCGATCCCGATGCCGCGCCAGTGCTCCCCAGGGCTGTTCAATTCTCCCGGCATAAGGAATGTTCTCGTAAGACGAGTCTCCGTGCGGGATTGCCGATCCGAAAACGAAGTCTACCTCTGCGACGAAAAGTCTGAATTCATGGCGGGCACCTTGGTGAGAGGGTGCCATGGCTCCGTTTTCCAACCTTCTGGCGGCCTTGGCCGACGTTCCCGGATCCCCGGCGGCGGCAAACGCAGTATCCGCTGCCGTATCTGCTGATGTTCACGGTGCTGGCGTTGTTGCTGAGCGGCCAGGTCCTACCGTGGCGTCATCACCTTCCTGCTGGAGCAGCGCCGGGAGCACCTCAATCACCACTTCGGGGTAGATCTGGAAGCGGGCGCCGGTGGTGAACACGCTGCGGACGGTGCCGCAGTCGCTGCCGACCGAGGCCTCGAAGGCGTCTGGCGCCATGCCAAGACCCTGCTGCCGGCGGGCGGGCGGGTAACAGCCGGTTATCGCGCTCGATGGTGCGCATTCCTCGCGCGGCAGCCGACCGCTTCAACGACCGCAAGGCGGCGCAGACCTCGACGGCATTCGCCTCGGCTTCGGCCATCGTCCTCGCGCACATCGAGATCGACGGCAAGTCGAACGAGATCCCCGCCGCCCCAGCAGATCATCCGTGGAGCTGGGACTGACCGGCGCCGTGTTCACCGCCGATGCCCTCCACCGTCAAAAACCTTGAAACCGCGAGGATACCGGAAACCTTCGTCGCCCAGGTCAAAGCCAACCAGCACACCGCACCGGACGATCAAAGCGGACCTGTGCCGCCGACCAGCGCATCGACAGCGCCCGCACCATCGAGCGCAACCGCCACGGTCGCCAGGAGCATCGGCTGGTCGAGACCTTCGACCTCGCTACCGAGCAGTGCGAGCAGAGAGACCGGCTGCAGTCGTGCCAGCGTCACTTGCAGTGCTGCCTCGCCGCCTGCTAGCAGCGCGTGGCGCCACAGTTGCGCGATGACGACCGGAACGACAATGAACAGGACGACCGAGATAACGAGCGTCTGCCAGGGTACGACGATCGACGACAACCCGAGAAGCAGCCCGACGATGGGCGCAAAGGCGAACACCATAATCGAATCGTTGAGTGCCACCTGACTTAAGGTGAAGTGTGGTTCGCCGCCGCACAGGTTCGACCAGACGAACACCATCGCCGTGCAGGGCGCCGCGGCGAGAATGATCAGTCCGGCGATGTAGGAATCGATCTGCCCGGCCGGCAGCCAGGCACGAAACAGCCAACCGACAAACAGCCAGGCGAGCAGCGCCATCGAGAATGGCTTGACCGCCCAGTTGATGAACAGCGTGATCCCGATGCCGCGCCAGTGCTCCCTTACCCGATGCAGCGCGCCCAGGTCAATCTTCAGCAGCATCGGGATGATCATCAGCCAGATCAGCACCGCCACCGGCAGGTTGACCTTGGCGAAGTAGCAGACCGGCGGTTCATCTTAATCCACCTGCTTGCTTTCCACACTTCTTCAGCTCCAGGCCGTATGCACAGCGTTCCTGCTCGGTCAGTGCGCGGTATTTCTCCGGCAGCCGCCTTACCTGCTCGCTGGCGTAGGAGATTCGGCCATAGGTGTCCTCGGGCAACGGCAGCCCCTGTCCAGGATGAAACATCTTGTCGACAGGGATGACGATGACGCGGTCTCCTCGCTCATCCCATTGGCGCAAATCCGAGCCGTTATCGTTCTCTTTCGAGGGTCCCAGCGCGAGCACGTTCGTCGCTTGCAGCGCATCGAGGTATCGGCGCAAGCTCATCTCGCTGCCGGGTGTTTGAGACGGTGCGACATCAAGGATGACAGGTGCCTTAAGGAACGGGCTCGTTTGCGCCGCCGTGCCGCCGACCAGATCCTGTGGGGCAGCCACCAGGTCCGCTGCGCTGGCGACCAGATGACGCCCGCCTGGCGCGAAATCAAGCGTCAGGATCGCGCGATCACGCAGCGAAAGACCGGGATCGGGCAACTCCCGCCAGGCGTCCGCGTCCACCAAGTGAATACGGCCCTGCGTCGAGCCGGCGTACACTTGGCGGCCGTCGCCCGTGAAGACAAGCGCGGTTATCGGATCGTGCGGCGCCAGCACCAAGGCATCGCCAAGCCCCGCGTCGCTCATCGTCGATAGGTGCAACGAGCCGTCCTGTGTTGCGATCGCCAGCCGCTTTCCCGCTGGATCGAAGGCAAGAGAGAGAATGAGGCTGCGCGTTTCGGGCAAGACGATGTCGCGGTCGGTGCGGTCGGTGCTTAGGAGACGGACGGCTCTCCCGGCGGCCACCGCGAGGTAGCCGCCGTCCGGACTCATCGCCACGGCTAGCGGTGGCACCGCGAAATCGAGGCTGCGGAGAAGCTGGCCTTGGGATCCAAACAATTCCACATTGGTCTGGGACGCGACTGCGACGCGAGTGGCGGCTCTGTCCGTCGATATGGCGACGACCCCCTCGGGCAGCTTCGCGATGCGCGGCATTTGGGCTTGCCCATACAACTGCCAAATATACGTGCGGTCCTCCCCGAAGTTGGCGACGAGCTTGCGGCCGTCCGGGCTCAGTGCAGCGACAAGCTTATTCCCGGCTTGTGCCGGCCCCTGGACCCGCACGAGCAAGGCGCCGGTCTCCGCGTTCCATATACGCACGCCGCCGTCCTGAGAGCCCGTGACGATCTGACGGCCGGTCGTATCGAAATCGAGCGCGCTTATCGGCTTGTCATGCTTCAAGATCAGCGGCGCCGCTGCGGCCTGTGGGTTCAGCTCCCATACGCGCGCGGTTGTTACCCCCCAACCGCCTCCCGTGACCAGCCGCCTGCCGTCCGGACTTAACCGGGCCGAGAAGAAGCCTCCTGTGTCATGATTGACGCGTTGCAGCTGGCGGCCGTCAGCGATGTTCCAGATCGCGGCGGTTCCGTCGAGAGAGGCCGTAACCAAGCGCTTTCCTTCGGCATCGAAGGAGATCGAGGTAATCGGCTTATCGTGCGAAGCGTTCCAGGCGATACGCACCGGTTTGACGTCAACACCGGTGCCTGTGCCCTTCACCGCCCACAGGTGCGGATTCCGATCGTCGAACGAGGCCGTTGCGATGAATGCCCCGTCGGGACTGATGCTGGCGAAGATCCGAGTCCGATCTGCCACCGCCCATCTTGCCAGCAGCCGCTTTTCGCCAATCGCCCACAAGTAGACGAAACCACTGCGATCGGCAGTGACCATCCGGTCCGAACGGTCGAAGGCGACAGAGGTGATGGCGATCGAAGCGTCAGATGAGAGGTCAGCCGGACGTTCGTGCTGCAAGTGGGTGTGCGGCACCGCCGCCATGTCCGCCCATGCCGTCAGCTGGTCCACGGCTTCCGGCGGCCAGACATCAATCCCACCCGACGTGGAGGCGGTGACCATTGTGCCCTTCTTGTCGAAGCCGACGAACGTGATCCGGTCCTGTCCGACCTGCAGGTCGCGCCCAAGGGGCGCGGTCAGCGTCCGATCCAGCACGTGAAACGCATAGTCTTTGTCCGGCCAGTTTAGCCAGTTCCGCGCGGACTCCAGGGCAGACCGGCCGCGCGGGAGCGCCTCAAGCGCCAGCAGGAGCGCCGTCCGCCGATCTCCCGCCGCAAGGAGGTGTTCCGCCTGCGTCGCCAACGTCCGCCCCCGCTGCGCCCGTGCCTCGTGGTGCTTCGCGATCGCCCAGCCGGCGGTGACCAGGGCCAGCAGGCAGGCGAAGCTTGCAACCACTGCGATGCGGTAAGAGCGCCTTTTCAGTTGCTTCTCCCGAGCGAGTTGAATTTGCTGTTTGGCCAGCTCCTCCTGCTGTCGTTGGTGTTCGAGATCGGCCTTCTGCCGGTCCGCTTCCGCCTTCCGTCGCTCCTGATCGAGCTCCCTCTCGTGCGCCATGCGCTCGCGCTCGGTTGCGACCCACTCCAGGATTGGCCGGGAGAGCACGTCGTGAAAGATCTCAAATCGGGCGGGAGCCCCCTGGGGCGGTTGCACCCGGTGGATGATGCGGGAGGCGCCACTGTCCAGCTTGTCGAGGACGGCTTCCACTCTTGCTGGGTCTTCCTTCAGCATCTTCGCCAAGTCGTCAGCAGACAGGGCGATCTTCATCCCGCTGGGGGTGACGATCCGCTCAAAGATGACCGCGCACAGCCGGCGTTCCTCGTCTTCCAGGCCGCCCATGGTTTCCATGAAATGGCTGCGGGCGATCCCCGTCGCGCCATCCAGGTCGCTCAGCGACTGCCCACGCAGAACCCGCGAGTCCTGTTCCCGTTCCCGCCACCACAGCCGGGTAAGGGCGAGCTGCAGATAGGGCGTCTCGATCTGCCGCGTCCCCGGCCGCACCACC
>JAXMDR010000010.1:0-56789 GCA_046348725.1 Rhodospirillales bacterium | reverse complement strand
GCTGACGCGGCCGATGGTGGCGACCTTCTGGTGGCCGCGCTTCCAGCGCATCGCCCGCTGGTTCGTCGATGTGGAAGCGCAGCGTCGCTGCACTGTTGCGCAGACCTGGGCGGAAACGCCTGGCCGGATGCTGGTGCCCGCCATCGCGGGTCCTTTCCGCCTGAAAGCGACCGCCGACCGCATCGACCGGCTCGGCGACGGGACGCTCGCGATCATCGACTACAAGACCGGCAAGCCGCCGTCGGGAACAGATGTCGAGAACGGCGCGGCGCAGCAGCTGCCGCTGGAAGCGGCGATCGCGGCTGCCGGCGGCTTCCCCGGCATTCCGGCCGACACGCCGATCAGCGAGCTCTGCTACTGGCACCTGAAGGGCGGCGACGAGGGCGGCGCCCGCTGCCGCGCCGGCACGCGACCGGCACAGGAGCTGGGCGAGGATGCGCTGGCGGCGCTGGCGAGGCTGGTAAATGCCTTCGACGATCCGCAGACGCCCTATCAGGCGCAGCCGCGGCCGCACCTCGCGCCCCGCGTCAGCGACTACGCCCATCTCGCCCGCGTCAAGGAATGGACGGTAGAAGCCGACGAAGAGGAGTGATGGAAGGTCTGCTGCTGCATCGCGACGATCCGGTCGATCCTGACGAACCGCAACGGGGCGCCAGCGACCCCGGCGCCTCGGTCTGGGTCGCCGCGTCCGCCGGCACCGGCAAGACCAAAGTGCTGAGCGACCGGGTGCTGCTGTTGATGCTGAGCGGCACCGAGCCGCGCCGCATCCTCTGCCTGACCTACACCAGGGCGGCCGCGGCAGAGATGGCGAACCGCATCGCGCAGCGGCTGGGCGAATGGGCGACCGCCGACGACGACGCGCTGAAGAAGGCGCTGCTGAAGCTGCTGGGCGCGGAGGCGACCGACCGACAGCTCCATCGCGCCCGCACGCTGTTCGCGATGGTGCTGGATGCTCCGGGCGGCCTCGGCATCCAGACCATCCATGCCTTCTGCCAGTCGCTGCTCGGCCGCTTTCCGCTGGAGGCGGAGATCGCGCCGCACGCCCAGCCGATGGACGAGCGCGAGGCCACCGATCTGCGCCAGCGCGCCCTGCAGGACATCCTGGGCGAGGCCGGCCGCAGCGGCGGCCCGCTCGCCGAAGCGCTGGCGGGGATCGTTCGCCATCTTCGGGAGTTCCGCTTCGGCGAGATCATGGCGGAGATCGGCAAGAAGCCGGGGCGCTTCGAGGCGATGATCGCAGCGCACGGATCGCTGCCGGCGGCGATCGATGCGGTGCCGGCGCTGCTCAGCCTCGCACCCGGCGAGACCGCCGAGAGCATCATCGCCGCCGGCTGCGGCGATGATGCTTGCGATATTCCGGCGCTGCGACGGGCAGCGGCCGCACTGGTCTGCGGCAGCTCGGACGGGGAATGCGGCCGCGCTGCCCGGATGCACACCTGGCTTGAAGGCGATGCGCAGGCGCGCTCGGAGACGTTCGATGAGTGGGCCGGCATCTTTCTCACCGACCTCGCCAAGCAGCCGCGCGTCAAAGAAGCGAAGTCCCTGGTGACCAAGGCCACCGAGGAGCGGTTCCCGGGCACGCTGGCGGCGATGTCAGCGGAAGCGGAGCGGCTGGCCTGCCTGCTGCCTCGCCGCAACGCCGCCATCACCTGCGAGGCGACGACGGCGCTGATGGTGGTCGGCGCTGCGCTGCTGCACCGCTACCGCAGCCTCAAGCAGAACCGGGCACTGCTTGACTACGAAGATCTCATCGACGGGGCGCGGCGGCTGCTGCAGAGCACTGAGGGCGACTGGGTGCTGTACAAGCTGGACGGCGGCCTCGACCATCTGCTGATCGACGAGGCGCAGGACACCGCGCCGGCGCAATGGCAGATCCTGCAGGCGCTGACCGCCGAGTTCCTTGCCGGCGAGAGCGCCCGGCGGCTGCCGCGCACCATTTTCGCGGTGGGCGACGTCAAGCAATCGATCTTCAGCTTTCAGGGCGCGGAGCCGAGGGCTTTCCTCCAGAGTCGCACTCACTATGGCGAGCGGGTGCTGGCTGCGGGTGGGGATTGGCGGCCGCTGGCGATGCAGACCTCGTTCCGCTCGACCCGGGCGGTGCTGGCGGCGGTCGATGCGACCTTCGCCAGCAAGGAGATGAGAGAAGCGATCGCCCTTGAGGACACCGAGATCGTGCATCGCGCCTGGCGCAAGCTGGACGGCGGCAGCGTCGAGGTGTGGCCGCCGCTGCACGTGCGCGATCGGGCGAAGCCGCCGCCGGCCTGGGAGCCGCCGACGCAGCGATCCGGCGAGGACGCCCCGCAGAGCCGGCTGGCGCGGCTCATCGCCCGGCGTATCGAAGCCATGCTGGCGCGGCGTGAGCCGCTGCTCTCGCAGGGCAGGCCGGTCCGCGCCGGCGATATCATGGTGCTGGTGCGGAGGCGGACCCAGCTGGTCCCGGCACTGATCCGCGCGCTGAAGGACCTGAAAGTGCCGGTCGCCGGCATCGACCGTATGCTGCTGACCGAGCAGCTGGCGGTGATGGACCTTCTCGCCCTGGTTCAGTTCGTCCTGCTGCCTGAGGACGACCTGACGCTGGCGACGGTGCTGAAAAGCCCGCTCGTGGGCTTCGACGAAGACGGCCTTTACGCCCTCGCCCAGACGCGCCAAGGCTCGCTGTGGCAGGCGCTGCGACAGGCCGCCACCCGCGGCGACGATCCGCTGGCCGAAGCTGCGCACCGCTACCTCACCGGGCTGCGCGCCGATGCCGACCTGCTACCGCCCTACGAATTCCTGAGGCGGGCGCTGGGGCCGCTGCCGGGCGCGGCAGAGGGGGATACCGGCGGGGAGCTTGCCGACAGCGGCCGGCGGCGGCTGCTGGCGCGGCTCGGCCGCGACGCCGACGATCCGATCGCCGAGCTGCTCGAAGCGGCGCTCGCCTTCGAACGGACCCACCCGCCCTCGTTGCAGGGATTCGTCGCCTGGCTGCAACACGCCGACGTCGAGATCGCCCGCGATCCCGAGACCGGCGCCGCCGATGCGGTGCGGGTAATGACCGTGCACGGCGCCAAAGGACTGCAGGCGCCGATCGTCTTCCTGCCCGACAGCTGCCAGACACCCGATGAGAAGTTCCCGCTGCTGTGGCCGAAGGACGCGGCTGGCCGCGAGGTGCTGCTGTGGCCGCCGCTCGCCCGTTTTCGCGAGAAGATCGCCAACGCCGAGAGGACCCTCGCCTGCCAGCGCCAGCACGAGGAGCACATGCGGCTGCTCTACGTGGCGATGACCCGGGCCGCCGACCGGCTGATCGTCTGCGGCTGGCTGACCAAAAAGCAGAAAAAGCCGTACGAGCAGTCGTGGCACGCGCTGATCGAAGCGGCCCTGCGGACGCGGAGCCCGCCGCTCGACCTGATCGAGGAAGAGGACCCCTTCCTCGCCGACAACAGCCCCGGTCTGGCGGACGGGACGACCACCGTCTTGCGGCTGACCTGCCCGCAGCAGACATCGACGTCGCAGCCGGCGGAGGAGCCGCCGGTAACCATGGACGTGCTGCCCCCGTGGTCGCAGCGGCGGGCGCCGGACGAGCCGCCGCCGCCCCGCCCGCTGCGGCCGTCGCACCCGGCGGACAGCGCTCAGCCGCCGGTGATCTCGCCGCTGCTGGCCGAGCAGCGGTTCCGCCGCGGCCGGCTGATCCACCGGCTGCTGCAGGAGCTGCCCGAGCTTCCGGCGGCGGCGCGCGTGCCGCCGCCCGCCGCTGGCTGGCGGCCGACGCACCGGCTCGTGCCGGCGAGCAGGCGGAGATCGCCGCGGAGGTGGCGGCGGTGCTGGCCGACCAGCACCCGGCGCCGCTGTTTGGCCCCGACGGCCGCGCCGAGTACCCGCTGTCCGGTGAGATCAGCGGCCGTCTGATCTTTCGGGCAGATCGACCGGCTGGTGGTGAGCACCGATGCCGTCACCGTGCTCGACCTGAAATCCGACCGGCCGCCGCCGCGCTCGGCCGACGCCGTTCACCCCGCCTACCTGCAGCAGATGGCTGCCTACCGGGCGCTGCTGCTGGTGATTCTCCCGAGCGGCCGGTGCGCTGCCTGCTGCACAGCCGGACCTGCCCCGGCGGCGATGCTGCTGGACGATGCGCTGCTCGACCGCTGGGCGCCGTAGCAGGCCCGCGCAGGACGGTGTGGCACCGGCGAAGCAGTGGCATTTCCGCCGCAGCCCGCCGCCTTGACCCTGCCTTTCCTGCTTCATACATTCGCCGCACGCCGCTGTTCGCCGCGCCCCGATTTTGCACCGCATTCCCTGGAGCCTCTCTATGCCCAAGAACATCACCGACGACTCTTTCGCCACCGACGTCCTGAAGGCGGAAAACCCGGTGCTGGTGGACTTCTGGGCCGAGTGGTGCGGGCCGTGCAAGCAGATCGCCCCGGCGCTGGAAGCGCTCGACAGCGAGTTCGGCGAACGCGTCACCGTCGCCAAGCTGAACATCGACGAGAATCCGATGACGCCCTCGAAGTACGGCGTGCGCGGCATCCCCACACTGATGCTGTTCAAGGACGGCCAAGTCGCCGCCACCCGCATCGGCGCCATGGCCAAGGGCAAGCTGTTCGAGTGGGTCGAATCGGTTCTTTAGACCAGCTCGCGTTCCCTAGTTCCGTCTTTCCGACCGACGCCGCCACCGCCGCCTATCCGGCATCGGTGATAAGGCCGGTCCGGAAGCGCTCTGCCGCATCGGTCTCGGCGAGCGCACGGGCGACGAGCGCCGTATCCGCGATCGGTCGCGCATTCATGCCGAGCCCGGCGCTGTGGCCGTAACACTCCAGCCCGCCTTCTCTTACCCGCACGAAACCGGCGGAGACCACCGTCATCGGCGCGAACAGGCCCGCCACCCAGCGGTGCAGGAAGGTGCGCGGAAACAGCACCGCCGCTTCGCCGCCGGGGGCGTCGACGACGATGTACTTCATCCGCCCTCCTGCGGCGCAGCATCGATGCGCCGATAGGCGGCGCGAAAGCGCAGCAGCGGTCCGCTGTTGTCGCCCAGCACGAGCCGTTCCACCTCGCCGACGATGATGTGATGATCGCCCTCGTCATGGATGCGTGTCCGCCGGCGCTCCAGCGTCGCCAGGGCGCCGGCAAGCTGGAAGCAGCCGTTGCCCCCGATCGTGCCGCGTACCGTCTGCGAACTTGTCGGCAGCGTGCGATGCGAACAGCTCGCAAACCGCCCGCTGCCCGGCAGCGAGCACGTTGACCGAAAAATGCCGCGCTTCCAGCCAGGAAGCGAGGTCGGTGCTGGTCTTGCCGATGCAGAACAGCACCAGCGGCGGCTCGAGCGATACCGAGGCGAACGAACTGATGGTAACCCCGGCCGGCACGCCGTCGCCATCCACCGTGGTGACGACGCAGACGCCGGTGGCGAAGCGCGACATGCCTTCGCGGAAATGGGCGGCATCAAGGCTCACGGCTGGCCGCTACCGCCCGGCGCTGCGCACGAAGCGGCGCGAATTAACAGGTGCATAACCCCTGTCTGTTAGCTTGGAGGCATCCGGTCCGATGGGCCGGATGGCGGAGCCTTGCGCTGGAGCGCCCAACCCGGCGATCCGTAGTAAGGGTGCGTCTCGCCATCCGTCAAGCGGGAATTAACGCGCCGATGCTGTTCATCGTCGGACTGGTGATCGTCTTCGGCAGCGTCGTCGGCGGCTACCTGGGCGGCGGCGGCCACCTCGCCGTGCTGTTTCAGCCGTTCGAGCTGATCATCATCCTCGGCGCCGCTCTCGGCTCGTTCGTCATCGCCAATCCGCTGCCGGTGGTGACCGGCACGCTGAAGGCGTTCGGCCCGCTGCTGAGGGGGGCGACGTTGCAGAAGCAGGGCTATATCGAGCTGCTGTCGCTGCTGTTCGCCGTCTTCAAGCTGGCCAAGACCAAGGGTGACCTGGCGCTGGAGAGTCACATCGACAATCCGGGCGAAAGCCCGCTGTTCACCGCCTATCCGGGGTTCATCAAAAACCACCACGCCGTCGACTTCATCTGCGACAACCTGCGCATCTTCACCCTCGGCGGCGGCAAGCCGCACGAGCTGGAAGCGATCATGGAGGTCGAGCTGGACGCCCTGCACGCCGACCAGCATGCGATCACCGCGGCGATCACCACGGTGGGCGACGCGCTGCCGGCGCTCGGCATCGTCGCCGCGGTGCTCGGCGTGATCCACACCATGGGGTCGATCGCCGAGCCGCCGGAGGTGCTGGGCCACCTGATCGGCGCGGCGCTGGTCGGCACCTTCAGCGGCATCCTGTTCGCCTACGGCATGGTCTCGCCGGTGGCAAAGGCACTGGAGAAGACCTTCGCCGCCGAAGGGGCCTACCTCGTCTGTATCAAGACCGGCCTGATCGCCCACCTGCAAGGCTACGCGCCGCAGATCTCGGTGGAGTTTGCCCGCAAGACGCTGACCGGCAAGCTGAAGCCGAGCTTCCAGGAGATCGACGAGGCGCTGCAGACGGTCCAGATCCCCTGACGGAAACAGCCATGGCACAGAAGGACGGCGGCTCCATCGTCATCAGGCGGTCGCGCAAGGCGGCCTCACACGGTCATCACGGCGGCGCCTGGAAGGTCGCCTACGCCGACTTCGTCACCGCGATGATGGCGTTCTTTCTGCTGCTATGGCTGCTCAATGCCGCCACCAAGGAGCAGCTTCGCGGCATCTCCGATTACTTTGCGCCGATCTCCACCAAGAGCACCACCAGCGGCGGCGGCGGCCTGCTATCGGGGCGGACGCTGGCAAAGGTAGGGGTGTTTGTTGATGACGCGCCCGGCAGCCGGTCGAGCTTCGGCCCGCCGCCGGCGCAGGACGGCGGTGCCGGTACGGGTGAAGCCGGAACCGACGAGCCGCCGCCGCCGGGCATTTCCGATGCTGAGCTCGACGCCTACCTGCGCAAGCGGGAGGAACAGCAGTTCCACGAGGCCGAGCGGCAGATTCAGCAGGCAATCGCCGGAAGCTCCGAGCTGCAGGGTCTGGCCGACAGCCTGCTCATCGACGACACTCCCGAGGGCCTGCGCATCCAGATCATCGATCAGGCAGGACTGCCGATGTTTCCGCGTGGCGAAGCCGAGATGTATCCTCATACCCGGCGCATGCTGGAGATGGTGGCGCAGGTGGTGCAGAAGATGCCGCAGGCCGTCGCCATCACCGGCCATACCGATGCCACCCGCTACCAGGGCGGCCGGGATTATTCCAACTGGGAGCTGTCGGCGGACCGGGGGAATGCCGCCCGCCGCGCCCTCGTCCAGTTCGGCGTGCCGGAGCAGCGAATCGCCCGCGTCGTCGGCAAGGCGGAGACGGACCCGCTGGTCGCCAGCGATCCTGAGGCGCCCGGCAACCGCCGGCTGTCGCTGGTGATGCTGCGGCGTACCGGCGCCGCACCGGCCGGCACCGCCGCACCATCCGTCCGCTAACGGGGGCGATGCGTGCAGCGCTTTGGCGCGCGAAAGACCCGCTCCGGGCATTCAAAATCACGGTTGGAGATGCTATTGTTTCGCAGTCGATAACGCGGAGAGGAACGGCGGGCTTCCCATGAAACACCGGCTGATGCCGAGTGCCCGGTTCTTCTTCGTAACCGCCCCCCTGCCCTGCCCATATCTGCCGGGCCGGTTCGAGCGGCGGCTGGTCACCGAGCTGGCGGGCCGCCAGACCACCGTCTTCCACGATACCCTGTCGCGCGCCGGCTTCCGCCGCAGCCACGGCATCGCCTACGTGCCGGTATGCCGCGACTGCAACGCCTGCGCCGCAGTGCGGGTTCTGGCGCAGCCGTTTCAGCCGAACCGGACGCAGCGGCGGGCGTGGTCGCGCAACGCCGATCTGCTGGTGGTGGAGTGCCCAGCGCGCGCCACCCAGGAGCAGTATGCACTGTTCCGCGCCTATCAGCAGACCCGTCACGGCGGCGGCGAGATGGCGCGGATGGACTTCTGCGACTACCAGACGCTGGTCGAGGACACACCGGTCGATACCGTGGTGATCGAGATGCGGCGGCCCGACGGGGCGCTGGTCGCCGCCTGCCTGACCGACCGCATGGCTGACGGATACTCCGCCGTCTACAGCTTCTTCGACAGCGGCATGGAGCGGCGCAGCCTCGGCACCTTCATGATTCTATGGCTGATCGAGCGGGCACGCGCCCAGAACCTGCCTTACGTCTACCTCGGGTTCTGGGTCGCCGAGTGTACGAAGATGTCCTACAAGGCGAGCTTCCGTCCGATCGAGGCCTACACCGCCCAGGGCTGGACGCCGCTTTTCGCCGACGCTGCTGCCGATGGCAGGGATGTCTGCCAGGCTGACAGCGTCTGAGGCTGCCTTTGCCGGCCGGTTGCGCGGGAGGCGCGCGTTCACTACAGGAAAGCTAATACAGAAGGTATACGGTCGAGCCCCCGCTGACTCCTCCCCTCCGCCAACCGACAGGCCTCACGGTGAGCTTCCTTCGATGCAGCGCCGCACATTCCTGAAGAGCGCCGCCACCGCCGGGGCTGCCGGAAGCATCGCAGCCGGCCTCGCGGCGCCGGCGATCGCCCAGGGCCGCCTGGAGTGGCGCATGGTCACCGCTTGGCCCAAAAACTCACCCGGCCTCGGCACCGGCGCGGAGTTGCTGGCCCAGCTAATCACCCGCGCCTCGGAAGGCCGCCTGACCATCCGCGTCTTTGGCGGAGGCGAACTGGTGCCGCCGTTCGAGGCGCTGGACGCCGTCGCCAGCGGCACGGTGGAGATGGGCCACGGCTCGCCCTTCTACTGGAAGGGCCGGACGCCGGCGATCCAGCTGCTGACGACGTTTCCGTTCGGTCTGCTCGCCCACGAGCAGAACGCCTGGTACCAGTACGGCGACGGCCAGAAGCTGGCGGACGAGATCTACCGGCAGATCGGTTGCAAGTTCTTCCCCGCCGGCAATACCGGTCCGCAGATGGGCGGCTGGTTCAACCGTGAGATCGTCAGCCTCGACGACTTCAAGGGGCTGAAGATGCGCATTCCGGGGCTCGGCGGCGACGTGGTGAGCGCCGCCGGCGGCGACGTCGTCAACCTGCCGGGCGCCGAGATCCCGAGCGCACTGCAATCGGGCGATATCGACGCCGCAGAGTGGGTCGGCCCCTACAACGACCTGCTGTTCGGCCTCTACAAGAACGCCAGGTATTACTACTACCCCGGCTGGCATGAGCCGGGCTCGTCCCTCGACTGCTTCATCAACGCCGCCGCCTGGGACAGGCTGTCGCCGGAGCTGAAGGCCATCGTCGAGCAGGCGACCACTGCCGTCAACCAGCTGGTGCTGAGCGAGTTCAACGCCCGCAACGGCTCATCGCTGCAGCTTCTGCTGCAGGATCACGGCGTCGAGCTCAGGCGGTTTCCGGATCCGGTGCTGCAAGCGCTGGGCAAGCTCACGGGCGATGTTCTCAGCGACCTCGCCGGCCGGGATCCGCAGAGCCGGACGCTGCTGAACAGCCTGCTGAAGTTCCGCACCGAGCAGATCTCGTGGACCGGGCTCGGCTCGCTGTCCTTCACTGAGGCGCGCGGCCTACCCTATCCGTTCGTTCAGCCCGGCAATGGCTGAGAACCTGGTCCTTTCGCTCCTGGCCGGGACGGCACCCGGGAAATGGCGAGCGCAGCGCTGCCGCCCGCTTAAGCCCGCCGTCCCCTGACGCCTGTGCTTGGGATCGTCAGTGCTTCATCCCCGGCATCGGCGCCATTTCACCCACGGATTTCACCGGCACCTCGACGGTAACCACTCCGGCGCGGGCGAACGTCAGGGTCAGCGGGAAAGTCTCGCCCTGGCGCAGCGGCTGCTTCAGGCCGATCAGCATGATGTGCAGGCCGCCCGGCTGCAGCGCGACGGTGCCGCCGGCCGGCACCTCGATCGACGGCACCTGGCGCATCCGCATGATGTCGTCCTCCTTGATGTGGCTGTGCAGCTCGGCCCTGGCCGCAACCGGCGTGCTGGCCGCCACCAGCTGGTCATTTACCGCCGAGGCGTTGCTCAGCTGCATGAACGCAGCGCCGGCCTCGGCCATTCCGGCGGAAGCCCGGGCGAACGGCTCCTGGACGGTGATTTCGGCGGCGGCGACGGGGTGGGCAAGTACAACGGCAGCCAGCACCGCCGGCGCCAGGAGGGTCTTCAACAGCATCGATCTCGCTCCGGTCGAGAGTTCGTTTGATTTGCCGATGATGCGTGTAGCGCCGCCGTTGCGAGGGCGCAACCGTCCGCCACCGGCTCGAGCATTCCTTACGCGAAACAGCCGATAGCGGCTCAGAACGGGATTTCGTCGTCGAAGTCGGGGGGTGGGCCGGAGGGATCGGTGCGGCCGTTGCGCACGCCGCCGCCGCCGGGCCCGCCGGCCGGCGCATAGGACGGATCGCCGTAGCCGCCGCCGCCGGAGCCGTAGCCGCCGCCCTCGCCGCGGGCATCGAGCAGAGTGAGCTCGCCGCGGAAGCGGCCCAGCACCACCTCGGTGGTGTAGCGCTCCTGGCCGTCCTGGCCCGCCCACTTGCGCGTCTGCAGGGTGCCCTCCAGGTAGACCTTGGAGCCCTTGCGCAGGTAGCGCTCGGCGATCTCGCCCAGTCGGTCGTTGAAAATCACCACGCGATGCCACTCGGTGCGCTCCTTGCGCTCGCCCGAGCCGCGGTCCTTCCAGGTCTCGGACGTCGCGACCGACAGGTGGACGATGCGCGTGCCGTCCTGGGTATTGCGCACCTCCGGATCGCGGCCGAGGTTGCCGACGAGAATGACCTTGTTGACCGAACCTGCCATCTGCTCTCAGCCGCAAGGACCCTGCCGGGCGGGCAGCCTAATGCCGCTGCCCGGTCTGTCCCTCGCGTCCCCTTCCGGTTGCTTCCCCCGTGCGAGCCTCGCGCGGTCGCCGAGACTACATCCAAAGCCCGCCCGCTCGCCAGCCGCGAATGCGGCGCAACGCCTTGCCTGCGGGCAGCGTTATAGCACGGCGTTGGCCTGCGCGCAGGCGCCGAGGTAGGCCAGGCTCCGCTTCGGCGTGCGCTGCAGCGTCTGCCGGTCGATGCCGATCAGGCCGAACGGCGCGGTGAAGCCCTTCTCCCATTCCCAGTTGTCGGTCGCCGACCAGGCGAAGGCGCCGCTCACCCGGCAGCCCTGGGCGATGGCCGCACGGACGGCGAGCAGGTGGCGGCGGAGGGAGAGGGGAGCCTCATCTGAGACTCGCCCAGGCGCGCTTGTGAGCCGGCGCCAATATTGTTCTATCAGCGCACATCGTCCGTCGCGAGGGCAAGAGGCTCGTTCAAATGGTTGAGCGGCTTCCGGCTCGACTGGCCAGTCGATGCCGGTGCGCGTAGCCCGGCCGGCGCCTCGGCGACACGCGCATGCCCATCGGATGGCCGGGATCGGCCGTTGCGTAGAGCGGGCTATAGTAGTTGACGCCGAGGAAGTTGGGCGCGGCGGCGACGATCCGCTCGTCGCGGCTGCATCCATGGCCGAGCGCCGCCTGTAGGGGTTCGGGGTAGGGCCGGCCGAACAGCGCCTGCAGGAATGCGCCGTTCCATAGCGCATCGAGCGCCTGCGCGGCGTCTGCGTTGGCGGCGGCGCCATCGGCGGGGCGCGCCGGCTGCAGCGACAGCGTCGTGCCGATATGGCGGCCGGCGGGAAGGCTCGCGCGCAAGGCCTGGAAGCCGAGGCCCTGCGCCAGGTTCTGGTGGTGGATGGCGGCGAGCACGGCATCGCGGTCGCGCAGCCCCGGGGCATGATCGCCGTAGCCGTAGCCGAACAGGGCGACGACGTTCGGCTCGTTCAGCACGATCCACTGGTGGATGCGATCGCCGAAGCGGCCGGCGAGGATCGCGGCGTAGTCGGCGTAACGGAAGGCGACATCGCGGCTGCGCCGGTCGCCGAGCGCGGCGGGCACGTCCCAGTGCAGCGTCGTCGCCCATGGCGTGAGGCCGCGGGCGAGCATCGCATCGAGGATGCGGTCGTAGAGATCGAGGCCGGCAGCATCGGGCCGGCCGCGCCCCTCCGGCTGGATGCGCGGCCAAGCGAAGGAGAAGCGCAAGGCCTGGAGGCCGGTATCCGCGATCAGGCCGATGTCGGTGGCGTACAGGCGGTCGAAGGCGGTGGTGACGCACAGGTCCGAGCCGTCGCGGATGGACCCCGGCCGGCGGGCGAAGACGTCCCAGACGCTGTTGCCGCGCCCGTCCGCACTCTCCGTCTGCGGCGCGCTGGCCGCAACGCCCCAGACGAACCCGTCGGTCATCGGCGCCTCGGCCGCCGCGACTCCCGCCGCCGGGAGGACGGCTGCTGCCGCCGTCGCCGCGCCGATGCCGGCGAGGACCGCCCGCCGGGTCGGCGAAAGGTGCGATGGCACTGCCGGCCGGGATCGCTCGCTCTCGGACGTCATTGCTCCTCCCATTACCCGCACTCTTCCGGAGGCAAATTGAGTTATGGATAACGGCTTTGGCGAGGCAGCGATGGCAGCAACCTGAAGAGCCACGCCTTCGCCGCACGGATCGAGAATGCCTGCCGTGTCGCTCTTAATGGCTGTTGACGAAGAGGCCGAAATCTTGATCGCGGGCGATTGATCTGAGTGCCGTCATGCGAACATCGGCCGGCCCCCCGGCTGGAGGATGCTCCGGCCGCGCTCACCCGCGGTTTCGATCCATACGTTCATGACCACCTGAAGGTTCCGCAGAGCTTCCGCATGGCTTGCGCCATCGGCCAGGCAACCAGGCAGCTCGGAGGTCTGGCGAACGCTCGCCCGGTGCCGCCCCGGTCAGCGCCTGAACCTCCAGCTCCATCAGCCGCTGCGCGGCAAAGCCGATCATCTCGCGCAGCAGCCCGACGGCGGTGCCCTTTTCCACCATCGAACGCAGTGCGATCATCTCGAAGGTCATCGTCGTCACCCTCGGGGTTGTGGTGTGGTGACCAGACCTTATCGAAGACCCACGATGACCGCCGCCGCGCTCCTACACCATTCGACGCGACGTGACCCAAGGCGGGCTGTACCCCAGGCAGCAGCAATCGCAGTTGACCGGGGCGCGACGTTTCGATAAATTTCGAATTATGGAAATCACTGACGCGATCACGGCCCTCTCGGCATTGGCGCACGAGCACCGGCTGGCGATCTTCCGGCTGTTGGTGGCACATGGGCCCGACGGCCTCTCTGCCGGGGTGATCGCGCAGCGCGTCGGCATGCCGGCCTCGACGCTATCACACCACCTTGCACACCTGCAGCGCGCCGGCCTGCTCTGCGCACGGCGGTGCGAGCGACACATTTTCTACGAGGTGGACGCGGCCGGGGTCCGCCGGCTGATTGCCTACCTCACCGAGGACTGCTGCGGCGGTCGGCCAGAAATGTGCGGTTACCCGAGCACCGAGGCGCACATCACGATCTACCACAACCCGCAGTGCGGAACGTCGCGCAATGTCCTGGCGATGATCCGCAACTCGGGCGAGGAGCCGCGGATCGTCGAATACCTGAAGACGCCGCCGACCAGGGTTGAGCTGGTTGAATTGCTGCGGCGGATGCGGATGACGCCACGGGAATTGCTGCGCCGCAGCGGAACGCCCTACGACGAGCTTAATCTCGATGACCCTGCGTTGACCGACGACGAGTTGATCGACCACATGCTCCGGCAGCCAATCCTGATCAACCGGCCGATTGTCGTCACCCCGCTCGGCGTCAGGCTGTGCCGTCCGTCGGAGGCGGTGCTGGGAATTTTGCCCAGTCCGCAACGCGCCGCCTTCAGCAAGGAGGACGGCGAAGCCGTCATCGACGCTGGCGGAGAGCGGGTCCTCAGAGCCGAGGGGGCACCCGGCGCAAGGCCTTGAGCGCCGGTACACGAGGGGTGTCATGTCCGAGATCGCAACGCTTGCAGCGGCCACCCCCCCGCTTGAGCGGAAGCAACGAAGGACACCATCATGAACGTCGCGAACGACGGCCCGGCCACCGCGCGGGCGGTGCTGCGGGATGATCGGGCTGTAGCCGGCCTGGGGATGTTCGAACGCTACCTGTCGGTATGGGTGACGTTGGCCATCATTGCCGGTATTGCGCTTGGGCACCTGCTCCCGGATCCGTTCCAGGCGATCGCGGCGGCCGAGGTCGCCAAGATCAACCTGCCGGTGGCGGTGCTGATCTGGCTGATGATCATCCCGATGCTGCTGAAGATTGACCTGGGCGCGCTGCATCAGGTAGGGGCACTGGCGCGGCATCGGGATCACGCTGTTCATCAACTGGGCGGTCAAGCCATTCTCGATGGCGCTGCTCGCCTGGCTGTTTGTCGGTTGGCTGTTTCGTGCCTGGCTGCCGGCCGGGCAGATCATTCCTACATCGCCGGACTGATCATTCTCGCCGCGGCGCCCTGCACGGCGATGGTGTTCGTCTGGTCGAACCTGTGCGGCGGCGAACCACACTTCACCTTAAGTCAGGTGGCACTCAACGATTCGATTATGGTGTTCGCCTTTGCGCCCATCGTCGGGCTGCTTCTCGGGCTGTCGTCGATCGTCGTACCCCAGCAGACGCTCGTTATCTCGGTCGTCCTGTTCATTGTCGTTCGGTCGTCATCGCGCAACTGTGGCGCCACGCGCTGCTTGGCAGGCGGCGAGCAGCTTGCCACGAAGTGACGCTGGCACGGCTACCTTCAGTCTCTCTGCTCGCACTGCTCGCGACTTTAATTCTGTTGTTCGGCTTTTCAGGGTGAGCGGATCCTGTAGCGCAGCCGCTGATCATCCTGCTGCTGGCGATCCCCATCCTGATTCAGGTCTACTTCAACGCCGGCCTTGCCTACTGGCTGAACCGCCGGTTGGGCGTCGCCCATTGCGTCGCCGCTCCTCGGCGTTGATTGGCGCGTCAATTTCTTCGAGCTCGCCGTTGCCACCGCCATCGTCCTGTTCGGCTTCCACTCGGGCGCAGCATTGGCGACCGTCGTCCAGGTTCTCGTCGAAGTGCCGGTGATGCTTTCGGTTGTACGCCTGCTGCCGCATCGCGTGGATGGTACAAACGCGGTGCCCCCGCGGATTGGTCGGGATTGATCGTATCGGCGGACCTCGGGCCAGTCGCCGTCGCTACCGGCGCAGCGCATTGCGCCGCCTCGCGGACCTGCGGATCGGCATCGCCGCGCGCCCCTTCCAGGACCGCCCGGGCGAGATCGCCGTCGCCGCTGTCCAGCATGCCGATGGCGGCGAGGCGCTCGATCGCGTCGGTATCTCCGCCAGCCGATCTGGGCCAGCACGCTGACCGGCTTCTCGCCGGTAGCGGAAAGCGCGCAGCGCTTCGACGCGCATGTCCGGATCGACGTCCACCACCGTCTACCAGAACGGCGCGCCGAGCTTCATCGCCGGGCAACCCTGCCGAGCAGCCCCAACGCGGTGCGTCGAGCGGCAGGATCCGGGATCTCCGGACAGAACGTAGATAAAGGATTGCACCACGGTCGAGCCCCCTTGCGCTGCTTGGCCAGCTTGTTGAGGCGTCCGGTACGCTGTTTCGAGCTCGGCAGCTCGCTGCCATCCTCGTAGTTCCACAGCTTCATGATCGCAGCCTGGCCGGTAATGCGCCGGGTGGCGCCGCCCAGAGCCGCCGGTCGAGCCGGGAGCGACGGCGTGGATGGCGAGCAGCCGGCGGGCGCCGCGCGTCTCGTCGAACTGTAGGATCAATCCATTCGGCTGTGCCAGTCGCGGCAACGCTTCGGCGAGCGGCATGCGTTGAATGCTTGCGGCCGGACGTTGCCGAGTTCGCCGCGGACGCTGAGGAGTTGCCCCGGTCTGCTGCGCCACCATCGTCGGCACATCAACCACCGGAACCGCACCCAGCGAGGCGCTGATCGGCCCCCTCCACGGTCACGTCGATGCCGACTGCCGCTGCCCGGGGGAGCCAGTTCTACCCCGGACCGTCCCTTCCGGTTCAGTCCAGCCGGGGCATGCCATCCCACGTCCGGCTCTTCCGGGGCCGGTCCTTCCAGTTCGGTCTATCCGGGCTCGGCTTCCGGACCAAACTGCGCCAATGACGGCAACGGTGCCGCCAGAACGGTCAGCCAGGACGCCGAGGCGCAGGAGTTCCGCATCGCTGGCCGCAAATCCCTGCCATGTCTCGCCGACCGCGTCCTTTCCGGATGCACCGGCAGCCTAAACATGCGCGCGCCGCCCGGTCAACGCGGGCGATGCCGCCGGTCCCGTCGGTGGTGTTCCCTGCCAGGCACCCGGGCCCGCAACCGAGACGGAAGCATCCACCATCGCATTTAGCGACAGGCGATATTTTGTGCCTCGGCCCGGTCTTGAGCGACAGCGCGGCGGGTGGCCCGGTTCAGCTTTCGGCCAGGGCGCGCAGCTGGCGGCCGGCGACGGCGAGCATCGACAGGTCTACCTCCGGCGCCGCCCCCAATTCGGCCAGCAGGCCGCGGGTGCGATCGACCGTGACTCGCCTGGCAGCTGTCCACGCAGCGAACGACTCGTCGGGAGAGGCGGCTCGGCCATCGCCGGCGAGAACCTTCTGCGTCACCGCCCGCTGATGCGCGTCCAACTCCTCGATCGACGCCCAGACCGCCAGCCGCTGCCAGTAGCCGGCCGGGCTGAGGGCCTCCGCCCGCTCGCGCAGCCAGTCGAAGCCGAGCTGCTCGCCGACGGCGAAATAGAGCCGCCCGGCCGCCGTCGCCTCGACGCCGCACTCTTCGGCGATGCGGGCGATATCGCAGGTGGACGGCAGCACCGCCAACCAGGCGAGCCGGTTCGCCTGCGATTGCGGCACACCGTCCGCCCGCCAGTGCTCGGCCCGTGCCCGCATCCGTTCCCCCGCCCGTTCCGGCAGCATCGTTGCGATGGTCTGCTCAAGAGCGCCGACGATGGGAGCGAGACGGCTCACGAGTTCGCCGGTCTTCAGCGGGTTGCCGCCATTGCGCAGGAACCACAGCACGCCGCGCTCGACGAGCCGCTGCACCTCCTTGTACAGGGTGATCTGGATGCTCGCCGAAATAACGCCGTCCAGCGCCTCGATGTCGTCCCACAGCGGGCGGACGGCAAAGACATCGCGGGTGATGATGTACGCCCGTGCCGTCTCAGCCGAAGGCATGCCGGTCTTCTCGGCCACGTCGGCGGCGAAGGTGGCGCCCATGCGGTTGATCACGCTGTTGGTGATGGAGGTCGCAATCAGCTCGCGGCGCAGCCGGTGGCGGGCGATCTCGGCCCGGAAGCGCTCGTGCAGCGCCGGCGGAAAGTAGCGGACCACGTCTTCGGCGAGATACGGATCGTCCGGAAGGTCAGATGCGAGGATCTCCTCGTTGAGGCCAATCTTGCAGCACGAGAACAGCACCGCGATTTCCGGCCGGGTCAGCCCCTGACGCTGTGCCACCCGCTCGGAGAGCGCCTCCTCGTCGGGCAGATACTCGACCGACCGGTTCAGCTTGCCCTGCCGCTCCAGCAGCCGCATCTGCCGTGCCGACGCTTCCAGACCGCCGAAGCCATCCGCTTCGATCATCGAGATCGCCTGCGTCTGCAGGTAGTTGTCGCGCAGGACGAGGCTTGCCACGTCGCCCGTCATCTCCACCAGCAGGCGGTCGCGCTGCTTGCCGGTCAACTCGCCCTCGGCCACCGACGCGTCCAGCAGGATCTTGATGTTGACCTCGTGGTCGGAGCAGTCGACGCCGGCGGAGTTGTCGATGAAGTCGGTGTTGATGCGCCCGCCGGCGCGGGCGTACTCGATGCGGCCGAGCTGGGTGACGCCGAGGTTGGCGCCCTCGCCGATCACCCGGCAGCGCAGGCTCGCCGCATCCACCCGCACGGCGTCGTTGGCCCGGTCGCCGGCCTCGGCGTTGGTCTCGCCGGTCGCCTTGACGAAGGTGCCGATGCCGCCGAACCACAGCAGGTCCACCTCCGCCCGCAGCAGGATCGACATCAGCTCGGCGGGGGTCAGCCGTTCGGCGGTGAACCCGAAGCACCGGCGCATCTCCGGCGTCGATGACACCAGCTTTGCCGTCCGCGGCAGGATGGCGCCGCCCGGCGAGAGCAGGGCCGGGTCGTAGTCCGCCCACGACGAGCGCGGCAGGGCGAACAGGCGCTGGCGCTCGACGAGACTGCGCGCCGGATCGGGGTCCGGATCAACGAAGATGTGCCGGTGGTCGAAGGCGGCGAGCAGGCGGATGTGCGGCGACAGCAGCATGCCGTTGCCGAACACGTCGCCGGACATATCGCCGACGCCGACGAGGGTGAACGGCTCCGCCTGGATGTCACGGCCCAGCTCGCGGAAATGGCGCTTAACCCCCTCCCAGGCGCCGCGGGCGGTAATCCCCATCACCTTGTGGTCGTAGCCATGGCTGCCGCCCGAGGCGAAGGCATCGCCCAGCCAGAACCCGTACTCCGCGGCCAGCGCGTTGGCGATATCGGAGAAGGTGGCGGTGCCCTTGTCGGCGGCGACGACGAGGTAGGGATCATCGCCGTCGCGGCGAACCACCCGCGTGGGCGGGATGATCCCCCCGCCAACGCGGTTGTCGGTCAGGTCGAGCAGGCCGCGGATGAACGTTCGGTAGCAGGCCACGCCCGCCCCCTGCCAGGCCTCGCGGTTGGCGGGATCGAGCGGCTGCTTGACGACGAAGCCGCCCTTGGCGCCGACCGGCACGATCACCGCGTTCTTCACCGTCTGCGCCTTGATCAGGCCGAGGATTTCGGTGCGGAAGTCCTCGCGCCGGTCCGACCAGCGGATGCCGCCGCGCGCCACCCGGCCGCCGCGCAGGTGGATGCCCTCGACGCCGGGGCTGTAGACGAAGATTTCGACCATCGGCCGCGGCAATGGCAGCTCTTCGACCCGCCGGCTGTCCAGCTTGATGGCGAGGTAAGGCTTCGGCTTCCCATCGGTTCCGGTCTGGAACCACGTGGTGCGCAGGGTCGCCTCGACCAGATTGAGAAAGCGGCGCAGGATCCGGTCCTCGTCGGCGCTGACCACGGCGTCGAGGGCGGTGGCGATGCCGGCGCGCAGCGGGCGGCGCGACTCTCCAACTCTCCCTCGGCATCGGGGTCGAACAACGCATGAACAGGCGGACGATTGCGCCGGCAATCTCCGGGTTGGCTGTCATCACCCGCTCGAGATAGGCCTGGGTGAACGGAATGCCGGCCTGCCGCAGGTAGCGGGCATAGGCGCGCAACACCCGCACCTGGTCGGCATCGAGCCCGGCCGACAACACCAGTGCGTTCAAGCCGTCGCTCTCGATCCGGCCTTCCCAGACCCCCACAAAGGCCTCGCGGAAACGATCGCCGACGCAGGCGATATCGATGGCGCTGCCGTCGCGGGCCTCGAGACCGAAGTCGTGGATCATCACCGTCCGCTGCGCTTCGGCACGAACGCGGATGGCGTGCGGCACCTCGTCGACGACCCGCAGCCCCAGGTGCTCCAGCACCGGCAGCACCTGCGAGAGCACCAGCCGCTCGCCGGGCTGGTAGATCTTGAAGCGGAACTGCATGTGCGTCGCCGCGAACGGCCGCCACAGCGCCAGCCCGAAGCGCCCCTCGGCCAGCGCCCGCTCGATGGCATCGATATCGCCGATCGCCTGCTCGGCGGTGAACCGTTCGCGATAGCCCAGCGGAAATGCCGTCGCGTAGCGCTCGTGCAGCCGGTGCGCCTCCTCCTCGCCGTGTGCGACCAGCAGCGCGTCGAGCAGCCGGTCGGTCCACGACCGGCTGGCGGTGACGATCTCCCGCTCCAGGTCCGCTTCCTCGAAGGGCGGGATTTGCCCCGGCGTGGTTTGAACGATGAGGTGCACCCGCGCCAGCGGCGCATCGCCGAGCTGCAGATAGTGGGCGGTCACCTGGCCGGCGAAGGCGCGCTCGAGAATGCCCTGGATGGCGAGCCGCAGCTGCGTCGTGTAGCGGTCGCGCGGGACGAAGACGAGGCAGCTGACGAAACGATCGAAGTCGTCGCGGCGAACGAAAACGGCGACCCGCTGCCGGTGCTGCAGATGCAGGATGCCGAGCGCGACATCGAGAAGCTGCGCGTCGCTCACTTGGAACAGTTCGTCGCGCGGGAACGTCTCGATGATGTTGGCGAGCGCCCGGCCGTCGTGGCTCCTCGGCTCGAAGCCGGCGCTCGCCAGCGCCCTGGCCAGCTTGCGGCGGAGCAGCGGGATGTTGCGGGCGCTGCGGTTGTAGGTGGCGGCGGAGAAGAGGCCGATGAAAAGATGGACGCCGCTTGGCTGGCAGTTACCGCTGGCACGCTCGACCAGGATGCAATCCATCGGCACGGCCCGGTGCACCGTCGACCTGCGGTGCGACTTGGTCACCGATAGGACCTCGCGGCGATCGAGAAATCCCGCGATCGCCGGCGGCAGCGGCCCGCCGTCGCGCAGGTCGTCGAAGACGATCGCGGCCGGATCGCGCAGCAGGCCGAGGCCCGAGCCCGACGCCACCCGTGCGATGCGGGCGCCGTCCTCGGCGGCAACGTCATAGGTGCGATAGCCGAGGAGGGTGAAGTTGTTCTGCCGCAGCCAGCCGAGCAAGGCACGCTCCTCCGCCGCTTCGTCCTCGGCCTCACCGCCGGCCTCCGCGGCGGGAAGCGCTTCGGCCACTTCGTCGAGCCGGCGGCGGGTGGCGAACCAGTCGCCATAGGCGGCGCGCACATCGGCCAGCACCGCCGCGACGCCGGCGGCGATCTCCGCTAAGTCGGCGGCCGGGGACCGGGTCACCTCGACGTGCATGAACGATTGGCGCAGCCCTCGTCGGGCGGATCGTCAGGCGCCGCTACTGCCAGCAGACGGCCTGCCGGATCGCGACGGATGGCGATCACCGGATGCACCACCAGGTGCACAGAGAGGTCGCGTCGGTTGAGCTCGGCGGTCAGCGAGTCGACGAGGAAGGGCATGTCGTCAGTGATCACCTCGACCACCGTGTGCTCGCTGCGCCAGCCATCGGCATCGAGCGTCGGGTTGTAGGCGCGCACCAGCGCCGTCCCCGGGGTACGCTGCTCGCCCAGACGCCAGTGGGCGAAGGCGGCGCCGAACAGTCCGTCGCTGCTGCAGCCCTCGATATCGTCGATGGCGACCGCGCCCAATAGGCGCGCAAAATGGCAGAATCGCAGTGGCGCCTTCTTCCCCAAGGCGCCAGCGGGCGCCGTCCTCGAGCCGCTGCAGAAGTTCGTTGCGTCAGATCTGGTCGCTGTGGGTCATCGCTGCTCACCCGGTCGCCGCGGCTGCTGCGCCCGCCCTGGTAGCCGACACGCCGCGTGACGACGTCCCGCTCGCACAGACGGAATCGCCCGAGGCGAATGCAAACAACGCGAAGGGGTCGCCCCTTCGCCCAACCCGGTTACCACGGCGGTCTGACGCCAGCCGTTTCCGCTGTCCGCTATAGCACGCTAAGGTTTTATTCCGTCACTGCTTTGTTGCGGCGCCGGGAGGTTCTGCTGCACCGCTCCGCGCAGGCGGGCGGCGTCGGGAGAGGTGGTCGTCGCGAACCAGTCGACGAGGCGGCCATCCGGGGCGATCAGGTACTTATGGAAGTTCCAGCGCGGTACGGCGAGCATCCCTACCTGTGTTGCTGCCCAGCGGTAGAACGGGTGGGCATTCTCGCCGCGCACGTGCGCCTTAGCCGTCATCGGGAAGTCGACCGCGAAGTTTACCTCGCAGAATTCCTTGATCTGCGCTTCGCTGCCCGGCTCCTGGCCGCCGAAGTCGTTGGAGGGCACGCCGAGCACGACGAGGCCACGGTCGCGATAGTCCTGCCACAGCTTCTCCAACCCCTCGTACTGCGGTGTAAAGCCGCACTGCGAGGCGGTGTTGACCACCAGCAGCGCCTTGCCGCGGAAATCACTGAGCGGCAGCGGCGCACCGTCGATGGTGGTGAAGACGAAGTCGTACGCGCTCTGCTCGGATGCCGCTCGCCCAGGCGTGCCGAGCCCGAGACAGACGGCGAGGGAGGCGAGGACACTTACGGTCATAGGAGCAAGTCTCCACCACAGAGCCAGTAACAGGGCGCCGGTGGGCGCGAGCGAGAGCCCCGAGGGGCTCAGCGCGCCGGGCGCGGCGCTACTCAGCTCTGGCTCGCAGGTTGCGGCTTTTCCGGCGGCGGGTAGCGGGGCTCCAGCGTTTCAGACCGTCTGGCCGCCCGCCGGGCCTTCACCATGCCGATCACCATGGCCCCGAGCATGGCGCCAGCCAGCAGGTGCCGGGCAATATTGATCGTCTGCCGGATGATCACTGCAGCCTCCTCCGCATGCGACCGCGCCTACGATCGCAACACAGCGCCGCGCCGGCGAGATCACCAGAGAAAGCCACCTTCGCCAGCCCGGCCGCTGCTATCACGTACGACAATATCATCGCCTTCTGCCGACGTAAGCCGATACCCATGCGCTGCGGCAGCCATCGCCTGTCTGCTTTGCAAGGTAGCTCCGACAGACCGGCTTTCAAGCGGCTGCGGCTGTGTTATCCAGTCGTGCGTCCGGCCGGCTTTTCAACGGCTGCGCGATTGCAGGGGATGACCAGCTTGCTCTTTTCCGGCCTTCCGACCGCCGCCCGGATCTTCCGGTACCGGGTGTTTATTGCTGGGGTTGCGATGGCGCTGGTGCTGTTCGCCGCGGCGATGCCGTCGCACGCGGAGGAAGTGTCGGCGGGACGTTCATTCGCGCTCGTGGTCGGCGACTGGCAGCGGACTTTCGATTCGATCGAGCGGTCGCTGAGCGATCTGCAGCTGGGTGAAGCGCGGCGGCGGCGCTGGGACGGGCTGCTCACTGCGGTCATCGATGATGCGCGCGCCTTCGAGGCCGATGCCCGCCGCGAGATCGACGCGCAGAGCCGGCTGCTGGAAGCGCTTGGCCCCGCCCCGGCCGAGGGTCAGCCGGCGGAGAGCCGCGACGTCGCCCGCGAGCGTAAGGAAATCTCTGATACGATCGGCCTCTACCGAGCGCGACTGGCGCAGACCGAGCTGGCGGTGACCCGTGCGGCGAGCCTGCAGGAGCAGCTCGCCGCGACCGTCCGCCAGCGCTTCGTCGCGCAGCTGCTGCAGCGCGACCCATCGCCACTGGCACCGGGGGTTCTGCGCGACGGGCTGACGGCCGCTGCCGACCGGTTCCAGCAGACGCTTGCGGCACCCCTCGATGCCTGGGCGGCGCTGCCCGATGACCAGCGGGTCCGGCTCGGCTGGCTACTGCCGACAGCATCGCTGCTGGCCGCCGGCGCCGCGGTGGTGCTGCGGCGGCCTCTCGTCGCCCGTGCTGCCCGCCGGCTTGCCGGAGGGAGCTCCGCGGTTTCCGCCGGCCGGCGGCTGACGTCGGCGGCGCTGCGGACGATCGGTGACGGTCTGCTGCCCGCGCTGGCGCTGGCGGTGCCGCTGCTGGTGATCTGGGGAGCGACCGATCTGCCGATCGGTGACCCAGCGATCCGGGTCGTCCTGGCGGTAACGCTGGCGGTGTCGGTGCTCGCGGTCGGCGGCGCGCTGGTGCGGGCGACGCTGGCGCCGCCGGAGGCGGATGCCGGACTGTCGCCGCTGACGCCCGAGGCGGCGCGTCACCTCTGCCGCTGCATCGCCTTCCTCGGCGTCGTCTTCCTCGTCGAGTTGGCCCTGCGCCGCGTAGCAATAGCGCTGCCACCGGCACCGGCAGCGCTGCATGCGGTGGATGGCTTGGCCTACTGCGGGCTTGCCGCCCTCGGGCTCGCGGCCACGGCGCGCGGCCGCGTCTGGCGCCAGCGCCAGGCCGCCGCAGCGGCAGCGGCGCCGCCGTCGGGCGAGGAGACCGGACGCTGGGAGGAAGCCGGCGCCGCTGCCGAGCCGGGAGCGGCGACGGATCCCGCGGCGGAGGCTTCGCCCACTCCGCCCGAGCGGCTGCAATCGCCCGAACCCGCCAAGATTGTCGCCCGCATCGCGGCGTTGCTGGCGGGCCTTGCCGCCATCGCCGCCATCGTCGGCCAGACCCGGCTAGGCGTGACCACCACCGATACGCTGCTGTGGGGCGCCACCGCCCTCGGCCTTTGCCTGCTGGCGCGGGCCGCCGGCCGCGCCGCAATCGCGGCGTTGTTGCGCACCGCACCGCTGCGGCCGACCGCCGGGCTGACCGTGACTACCGCCCGCGGCGTGCTCGCCGCCGTCCGCGTGCTGCTGGATCCGCTGCTGGCCGCTGTCGGCATCTGGGCGCTGGCACCGCTGTGGGGGTTTGCCCGGGAGGACCTGGCGCGCTGGGGCCGCGGCATGCTGCAGGGCTTCACCATCGGCGGCGTCACCATCTCGTTGGCGGCGCTGGCGCTGGCTGCGGTGGTGCTGGTCGCAGCGCTGGCGGCCGCCCGGGCGGCGCGGCGCGCCCTCTCCGACCGGCTGCTGCCGCGCACCCACCTCGATGCCGGCGTGCAGAACTCGATCTCGGTGGGCGCCGGCTACGCCGGCGTCGTCGCCGCGGTGCTGCTGGCGATTTCGGTGCTCGGCGTCGATCTTTCCAACTTCGCCATAGTCGCCGGGGCGCTGTCGGTCGGCATCGGCTTCGGCCTGCAGAACATCGTCAACAACTTCGTCTCCGGACTGATCCTGCTGATCGAGCGGCCGCTGAAGGTGGGCGACTGGGTTGCCGTCGGCAGCCAGCAGGGCCTGGTCAAACGGATCAACGTCCGCTCGACCGAGCTGGAGACGTTCGAGCGCTCGGCGGTGATCCTGCCCAACTCCGACCTTCTGTCCAACGCGTTGATCAACTGGACCCACAAGGACCGGGTCGGCCGTGTCGATGTGCGCGTCGGCGTCGACTACGGCGTCGACAGCGAGAAGGTGCGCGATGTGCTGCTGGCCTGCGCTCGTGCCCATCCGGAGGTCATGGCCTGGCCGCAGCCGTTCGTTCTCTTCTTCGATTTCACCGACAATGCGCTGATCTTCGAGCTCCGCGCCTTCCTGCGCAACGTCGAGAAGCGGGCGCGCGTGGCGAGCGACCTGCGCTTCGCCATCGACAAGGCCTGCCGCGAAGCCGGCATCGCCTTTCCCTACACCCAGTCGGAGATCCACCTGCGCGACATCGAACGGCTGGAGCAGGTGCTGGCAAGGCTGAGCCCGGCGCCCCCGGCCGAGCCGTCCGCTGGCGCACCCTCAAGCCATCGCGCCCGCGCGGCGGCGGGCCGCCTTTTCGGCCGCGACCGCCCCGGAAGGTAGCCGATAGGATGGAGCGGGCGCGGGGTCAGCTGATGGCGTCGATCTGCTCGTCGGTGAGGCCTGCGGGGACGATGGTCACCGGGATGGGCAGCTTGCCGAGGCCCTTCAGCACGTGGGAGATGACGCGGCCAGGCTGCTCCGTGCCGGAGGCCAGCACCAGGATCGAGAGGTCCTTTTCCGTCGCCAGCAGGTGCATCAGCTGCTCGGTGAGCTTGCCCTCGCGGATGTAGACCACCGGCGTCGTGCCCGACAGCTTCTGCACCACCGACGAGACCACCTGCAGCATCTCCTCGGCCTGCTCGCGCCGCTCCTCCGCCATCAGCTGGCCGACCGCCACCCAGTGCTGGTATTCAACCGGTTCGACGACATAGAGCCGGGCGACGCGGCCGTGGGTGCTGCGCGCTCGCCGGCAGGCGTAGCGCAGCGCCTGGTGGAGTTCCTCGCTCTCGTCGACGACACAGAGAAAGGTGCGGCCCGGCCGCTGCGGCTCGGATGAAGACTGCTGCGGATCGCCGAACCCGGCCTTGTCGCCTTCGCTCGCCACTGGTCAGTCCTTGCGGAATACGAGATTGGCTATCCATCCTGCCATCGCTGCCAGCAGCACGGCAACGATGCCGTAGAGCAGCGAGAACTGGTGCGCAAGCTGGAACACACGCGCCTCGAAGCCGACCTTGCCGACGACCAGCGGCGTCGTTTCGGCGCTGATCACGTCGCCGTCGCGGACGAGGAAGACGGAAACGGTGTAGGTGCCGATCGGCGCATTCGCCGGGATCCACAGATCGGTGCGGAACAGCCGGTTGCCAAGGAAAGAGATCGCCGAAGGTGCCGTGCCATAGAGCTCCTCGCGCTGCCGGGTGCGGATCAGCGCCGCGCGGAACTCGGCGATCCGCCGGGCGCTGCTCGGCTCCTGCGGCACCAGCCGCAGGTGGTCGAGGCCGATCTGGTGGAATTCGGCGACGCTTTCGGCGAGGATTTCCGCGGGCGGACGGGTTACCGCCATCATCCAGAATCCGGGCGCACCGGCAAACGACATCCCAGCCTCGTTCACCCAGATGCCCATGCGGCGGCCTTTTCTGTGCACCGTCGCCACCTCTTCCGGACCGCGGACGACGACGATGACGTCGGCGGGTGCATCGACAGCTCCGAACAGCAGGACGCTGCTGCCGCTGAAGCCGGTGGTGATCGCCACCAAGTGGTTGGAGAGGGCTGCGACCAGCTGCGCGGCCGCCGGGCGCGCTACCAGCATCGGCAGGGCGACAAGGGCGATGAGAACCGTGCGCCAGATCCTGGTCACGGCTCGGCGGCTCCGCTGACCGAATAGAGATCGGCGGGCGTCGCAATCAAGTCAAAGGCAAGCTTGCCGGCGGTGACCAGGACGAGGAGCGCCAGCAGCACGCGGAAGTGGTCGCCGCGCAGCCGCGCCCCGGCGCGCAGGCCGAACTGGGCGCCGATGACGGCACCCGCGACCAGCAGCAGCGCCAGCACCACATCCACCGTCTGCGTCGTCCACGCCTGCAGGATGGTGACGCTGGCAGAGACGAAGATGATCTGGAACAGCGACGTGCCGACCACCACCGAGGACGGCATGCCGAGCAGGTAGATCATCGCCGGCACCAGGATAAAGCCGCCGCCCACTCCCATGATTGCCGCCAGCACGCCGATGACGAGACCGATGGTGATGGGCAGCAGCATGCTGATGTAGAGCCGCGAACGGCGGAAGCGGATCTTCAGCGGCAGTGCATCCAGCCAGGTGCGGCGCGGCTTCGGCTTGACGGCGCGGGTGTGCGCTCTCAGCATTGCCTGCACGCTCTCCTTCAGCATCAAAAGGCCGATGACGCCGAGGAACAGCAGGTAGGCCACCCTGATGACTACGTCGAGTTGGGCAAGCCGGTGCAGCACGGCGAAGGTGGCGACACCGATCACCGAGCCGAGCAGCCCGCCCGCGAGCAGCGCCAGGCCCATGCGCAGATCGACGTTGCCCCGCCGCCAGTGGGTGAGCATCGCCGACAGCGAGGGCGCGACGATCTGGCTGGCGCCGGTGGCGACGGCGACGGCCGGCGGGATGCCGATGAAGATCAGCAGCGGCGTGGTCAGGAAGCCGCCGCCGATGCCGAACAGTCCGGAAAGGAAGCCGACCAGCCCGCCCAGGCCGAGGATGACAAAGACGTCGACCGCCATCTCGGCGATGGGGAGGTAGATGTCCATCGGCGGTGCACCCGGCTGACGGCGGCGATTGGAAGCGGCAAGCCCCCCGGCTCCCTGAGCACCTTACCGATGATCTCGGAATAAAGCAAAAACGGCTTCCGCCTGCCGCGTTAAGGGCGCGCTGCTTCTCGGCAGGAACGGTGCGCCTGCTCGACGATTCGCACCGTCTCGCCCCAGCTGACCATTTCGGCGATGGCGGCGACCGGCGCCCACACCGCGTCGGCTGCGTCCGCCGCCGCGCGCGGCTCGCCCGCCCGCCAGGCGGCGGCGACGTCGATCAGCGTGTAATGCCAGCGCACCCTGCCTCCCGGCCGGCCGTCCTCGTATTCGATCAGATCGACCACATCGATGATGGCGAGCGGCTCGGCGGTCACGCCGGTTTCCTCCCGCACTTCGCGCATCGCGGCCTCGAACACCGTCTCGCCCAGCTTCTGCAGGCCTCCCGGCAGGCTCCATTCGCCCGCTCGCGGCGGCTTGGCGCGGCGGATCAGCAGAACGTCATCGCCGCGCAGGACGACGGCGCCGATGCCCACCAGCGGCGCTTGCGGAAACTCACGGACCATGCTCGCCTGCGTGCTCCCATCCGGCCTGCCGCCCGCCTGCCGCCGCCGTCACTGGTGCTGAGGGCGTGCCGTCGCCGAGGCATGCTACATGCTATAAGAAACTGGTACGGCAAGTGCAGCGCAGATCATAGAGGAGCTCAGCAATCTTCATGTTCGAGGGCTTTGACAGCAGGGACATCGCAACCCGCGAGACCTCCATCCATGCGGTGATCGGAGGCTCGGGGCCGCCGCTGCTGCTGCTGCACGGCTATCCGCAGACGCACGTGATCTGGCACAAGATCGCACCGGCCTTGGCCGAGCGCTTCACCGTCGTCGCCACCGACCTGCGCGGCTACGGCGACAGCGGCAAACCGCGCTCCGACGATGCTCACGCCGTCTATTCGAAGCGGGCGACCGCCGCCGACCAGGTCGAGGTGATGCGGACCCTGGGCTTCGAGCGCTTCGCCGTCGCCGGCCACGATCGCGGCGGCCGGGTTGCCCACCGCATGGCGCTCGACCATCCGGATGCGGTGATCCGGCTCGCGGTTCTCGACATCGTGCCGACGCACGAAATCTTCGCCACCGTCAATCAGGGCGTCGCGACCGGGTACTATCACTGGTTCTTCCTGATCCAGGGCGGCGGCCTGCCGGAGACGCTCATCGGCCACGATCCCGATTTCTACCTGCGCTCGAAGCTCCGGCAGTGGAGCGGCGACGTTTCCGCCTTCACTGCGGAAGCCTACGCCGAATACGCCCGCTGCTTCCGCGATCCTGCCTGCATCCATGCCTCGTGCGAGGACTATCGCGCCGCCGCCTCCATCGACCTCGCGCACGACGAGGCCGACATGGCAACGAAGATCGCCTGCCCGCTGCTGGCCCTGTGGGCCGAGAAGGGGCTGATGCACCGCCACTACGACGTACTGGCGACCTGGCGCAAGCGGGCGAAGGACGTGCGCGGGCGGGCGCTTGCATGCGGCCACTTCCTGCCAGAAGAGCAGCCAGAGGAGACGCTGGCGGAACTGACGGCGTTTTTCAGCGCATGAACGACAACAGCCCTTCTGGCATGCTCCCGGACGGCGATACGTCCCCGCCGAGGCCAGCGCGCTCACTCGGGTTCTGGCGCGAGCGGATGCAGATGGCGCTGATGGCGCGGCTGCGCGCCTATTTCTTCGCGGGCGTCCTCGTCACCGCGCCGATCGGCATCACCGTCTACCTGGCCTGGCTGCTGGTGAGCTTCGTCGATGCGCGGGTGACGCCGCTGATTCCGGCGACGATCAATCCCGCAACCTACCTGCCGTTCGCCATTCCGGGCCTTGGCCTTGTCATCGTCGTCATCGCCCTGACGCTGATCGGCGCGTCCACCGCCGGTTACTTCGGCCGGCTGATCACCGGCTTCCTCGATGCCGCGCTGGCACGGATGCCGGTGTTGCGCGGCATCTACGGCGCGCTGAAGCAGCTGGTCGAAACGATCCTGGCGCAGAAGTCCGGCGCCTTCCGCGAGGCAGTGCTGGTCGAATATCCGCGCCGCGGCCTGTGGACCATCGCCTTCGTGACCGGCGTCACCAGCGGCGAGGTGCACCAGCGCCTCGCCGGCAATCTGGTCAACATCTTCGTGCCGACGACGCCGAACCCGACCTCCGGCTTCCTGCTGTTCGTTCCCCGCACCGACCTGGTGCCGCTGGGAATGTCGGTGGAGAACGCGCTGAAGATGGTCGTCTCCGGCGGCATCGTCACCCCGCCTGTGCCTGACGAGGCGATCGCCGCCACCCCCGCCAAGGCGGCCCCTCCGCCGACCGCAGTTCCGCCCGCGCCGGCCGGATAGGCGCTGCGCATTGCCGCTTCCGGGTTGCCAGGCGTGTGGGCTCCAACAGCAAGCGCCACAGCTATGACCGGAAGCCGTTACAGATAAGGCGAAAGAAGCCAGGCGGCGTTGTCGCGCAGACGCAGCGCCAGCGGCCGGTCCACGATCTCGCGCTGCTCGAGCAGGCGGGCGCGGGTCAGCCGCTCGTCGATCAGCCGGTCGAGCGCATTGGTGATCTCGGCCCCGTAGCACTCGACGTCAAACTCGAAATTGAGGCGCAGGCTGCGCGGATCCCAGTTGGCCGAGCCGATCAGGCACCAGGCGTCGTCCACCGTCATCAGCTTGGCGTGGTCGAACGGCGGCGGCGTCAGCCACAGCCGGCAGCCGCGGGCGACGAACGGGTAGAGCTTCGCCCGCGTCGCCCATTGCATCAGCCGCAGATTGCTCTCCTCCGGCATCAGGATATCCACGGCGACGCCGCGCAGCGACGCCAGTTGCAGCGCCGAGGCGAGCGAGGGATCGGGCAGGAAGTAGGGAGTGGCGATGCGAATGCGCCGGCGCGCCTGCGACAGCGCCGCCAGCAACGCCCAGCGTACCCGCTCGAACGCTTCATCGGGCCCGGCGGCGATGCCGCGTGCCGGCACCGCGCCGGCTGGGCCCAGCACCGGCCACCAGCCCTCGCCGGCCAGTTCCTCGCCGGTAACGAAGACCCAGTCCGCCGCGAAGGTCTCGGTCAGATGCGCCACCACCGGCCCCTGCAGCCGGAAGTGCACGTCGTCGACCGCTGCGCCGCCGGCGAGCCGGCGATGCCCGTCGCGGATGTTCATGCCGCCGGTAAAGCCGGTGCGCCCATCGACGACCAGAATTTTACGGTGGTTGCGCAGGTTGGTGTAGTGCAGGGAAAGCGGGATCAGGCTGGGCAGAAACTCCGCTGCGATAACGCCACGCGCTCGCAGCACGCCGGTGATCGAGGGCCGCGAATACTGGCTACCGACACCATCGATCAGCACGCGGACCTGGACCCCGCGCTCGACAGCCCGCGTCAGCGCGTCCGCGAATTCCTTCCCTGCCGCATCGTAATCGAAGATGTAGGTGGCAAGGCCGATCGTCCCGGTGGCCGACGCGATCGCCTCCAACATCGCGCCAAAGGCACTGATGCCCCCCGGCAGCGGCTGGATGGCGTTGCCGCCGGTCAGCGGCGCGTCGGCGATGCGGTCGAGCAGGCGGGCCACCGGCCGCAGGTGGGCGCTCTCCGGCGGCAGCGGCGCCGCTGCCGCGGCAGGCCACGAATCCGTCGCGATGACGGGAGCGGGCGATTCCGGCCGCTCGTCCGACGAAGCCGGGGAGGCCAAGGACGCGCTTGGCGGCGAAGCCACCGCCGGCGCCTCGCGCAAATGCGGTCTGCGCCCGCGCAGATCGCTCGCCCGTCGGCGGATGCGGTTGATGCCGAACAGCGCATAGAGCGCGGCACCGCCGAAGGGCACCAGCCAGAACAGGCCGATCCAGCCGATCGCCGCGCGCACGTCGCGCTTATAGAGTACGGCATGGGCGGAAGCCGCGGCAGCGATGCCGACCTGCAGGACTGCGAGGAGCGGTGTCCAGAACGATTTCACCAGTTCGATCATCGTGGGATCGCAGCGGCAGCGGTCGTTCCCGTCGCGGTCTTCTCCCGCGACGTCTGGCTGTAGGACCATTAACGGTAGCACGATCTGCCGCAACGTCCAGAAAAGTGCGCTTGGGATGCGGCCGCCCGGCCACGGCCGGGCGGCCAGGATCACGATTTTTCGGGACAGAAGCCGCTTTGCGCTGTGGCGGCGGTGCTGGCAGCGGCAGGCCGGGGTCAACCGGCCCGCCGCTGCCGGGTCATTACAGCGAGTCGAGGAACGCCAGCAGCAGGCTCTTGCGCCTAGCGTCGAGGGTATTGAAGCTGGCGCGCACCGGCGCCGCCTGTCCGCCGTGCCGGTTGATCGCGTCTTCGGCGGTGAACGACAGCCCGTCGTGCATCAGGCGATTGCGGGTCCGCAGCCCCCACAACGGCGCCGTGCGCATCTGGTAAGCGCTGTCTCCCGTTTCCGCCGCGACCGGTGCCGCTTCGGTGATCGGGACAACCGGAATGCCGTCACCGGTGCCGATGTTGTGCAGCAGGAAGTCGCTGTAGGGGTGGATGATCTTGTTGCCGAGGGCGGCGGAGACGACGAACTTGCCGCCGTTGAACGCGGTATTCGCCGGCGCCGTCACCATTGCGGGCGTATGGCAGACGTTGCAGCCGACGGCGTTGAAGAGCTGCTCGCCAGCCTGGACGGCCGCGGTGATGGGGCCACGCGCTGGTGCCTTCGTCGCGCGCATGAAGTCGGCGAAAGCGACGATGTCGATGCCGTCGTCTTCCGGATCGGCGACATGGTCATAACCGGCTGTAGGATGCCCGTCTGAGGTGTTCTCTTTAGGAAACAGCGGGCTGGTGATGCCCATCTCGTTCATATAGGCGTCCGCGGCAAACGACTCGAGGCTGGCGTGCTGGCTCTTCCAGCCGAACCGGCCGATGCGCGTGACGCCCTTTGCCTCCAGCACCGGCACCGGGATGGCGGTCCCGCGCAGGGCGGCGGGCTGCGCCTTCTGCACCGCCAGCAGGGTTGCATCGCTGATGCTCTCGACGAAGCCGTCACCGAGGGTGTTAGTGGAAACGCGCAGGGTGGTGACGTTGTCGGTATAGGCCGGGCGCTCGACGAGGCTGGCGTCGATGGCCCGCGAGTGGATGAGAGAGCCGCCGGCGGACTCGAAGAACCCTCTGTTGTTTCGCCGGCCCGACCGCTGCTCGGTGATCTGGCTGGCACCGCCGGTGACGACGCTCTGATGGCATTCGCGGCAGCTCTGGGCGTTGTAGACCGGCCCCAGTCCGTCGTGCTCGAACTCGGTCTCCTCGAAAATGAAGCGGTTATCGTTGAACGACCGCCGCGCAATGACATTGTCGGCGTTCAGCGTCTCGAAAGGGGGACCCTGTTCGAGGTGACCGTTGGTCTGGTTGTCGAAGCCGGTCGGCGCCTCTGTTGGCGGTGCGTTATTCTCCTGAGCCCGGCTGCTACCGGGCAGCATCAGCACAATGGCCGCAAGCGCGACAGCAATCGTACAACCGGCGTATTTTGTTGTCATTGTAGCCCTCCGCTATAACCCCTAAAGGTAAGATACAAGTCATAGTTCCCCCTCTTGCAACAACCTAGTCGCGAGCAAGACAAGCCACTTGTGTAGATAATGATTTTAAATACATCATGATGCACTACATAAATATATTCTAATAATAATGTGTGTATTATTATATCACTTGTACTTCAAGACAAGCCAATATCTGGATAATTCCTACAAATGTATCGTCATTAAATTCATCACCACCCCTGTTACTCCGAATATCTTGGTGAATAGAAGCTTTTTGCGGCGCCATAATGGCTCGTTCTGGGCGATTCAGCGATTTTATCATGACGTATACTTGTAGGCGAGTTATCTGGCTTGGCCCACAACCTAGCCAACCGAGACCATCCGGACGCGCTACCAGAGCGAAGTGATCGTCGTCCGATCCGGGCAAAATGCGTGCGGCCGCCGCGCCTCCCGCTAGCTAGACATCCCGGCCAGAATCGGCGCCGCGACGAGCCCTGCGCCGGCGAAAAGGACTTTCCGCCGTTCCGGCGATCCCGACTCACCCTCATGGGGACGTTGCCACAGCGCTCGCACGTTGCCTCGAAAACCGTTGCTTTTGCGGCTGAGGCGAATGGCCTCTGAACGCGCCGCGCGGTGGGCGATCGCGCTGGTTGGATCCTTGCGGGCCAGGGTGCGACTAGCGGCGGCCTGAGAGCAGCAGAAAGAGGACGGAAGGGTCGAATGATGTAGAGGTAGCGCCAAAGGTGAGCCGGAAATAGAGGCGGAACTTCGCAAGAATCTATCAGATTGGCTCATCAATTTGGGGCGGGGCAGCTCGGGATCCCCAGCGCCGAGTTGGTGAGGCAGATCAGTCGATCCGCAACTGTGTCTTTACAGAATCCGCAACTGTGTCTTTACAGGACAAGGGTGATTGCCGTAGATTTGGAAGCTTGGGCGCTCGTTTTCGATACGCTGAAGCTTACCAGCAAGCTTGAAGCCGGAGGGTTTCCCGGGCAGCAGGCGTACCGCTGCCGAGGCGCATTCGGAAAGCCTCGGAGGTAAGAGGGTCGGCGACCAAGGAAGACCTGCAAGCGCTAGAGCTGAGACTGGTGAAAAATGGCTCATCGGTACCGTCGTCGGTAGCGTCGTTGCCAGCACGCTCGCCATCCTCGACAGGGTCGCCCGGCTGATGCGGGAGATCGGCCGCAAAGGGGGGTGTCGCCGCGGCACGGGTGGCGCGGGCGAGACAGGGGACAAGGGCGATGCGGTTCCTTCGCTACTTGCAGTTCATCGTCGGCAAGGCGATGCGGTTCCTTCTCTACAGCTTGGTGTTCATCGTCGGCGGGGCGATCGGTGTCTACATCGGCGGGGCCGGATGGGTCGCGACCGGCGTCGCCGGCACCCAGTTCGGCGTCTGCTCGGCGGCGAAGGTGGCGGGGCAGCTCGGGATCCTCACCGCCGAGGAGCAGAACCGGCTGCTCGGCGAAACCTCCGGCCATCTGCGCAGCGAGTTTCCGGAGATCGCGAAGAAGTTCGGCCTCGCCGACCAGCCGTCGCTCAGCCTCGATCGCTGCGCCGAGTTTGTGAGGTAGACCGAGGCGATCCGGCCGCGGATGCAGTAACGGCGGCCGATCGCCGTCGCCATCGCCGTTGCCGCCGCCCGCGGACCAGCGGAAGTCGCGGGACGGGAACAGGACCTTCGGCTGCTCGCGCGGATGGCGTGGCGGCGGACGGCGCCCGGCGACGGGCGCGGTGCGAGCCGGGTTCCGGCAGACGGCGAGGCGCTCGCCCGGATAGTCCGGGCCAGCCGTCGGCGGCGCACAACAGCCCGATGACGATCTGCGGCTTGTCGCGCCGACCGTCGCGGCTGAGCCGCGCGCCAGCGCGCAGCAGCAGCCGTCGAGATAGCTCGAGGTGAGATCGTAGAGGACGAGGCAACCGTCCTGGAGATGGCGTTTGGCGAGCGACTTCTCGATCGCCGGCCGGAGCCGGCCCAGCCAGTCGAGCGCCGCGTAGACCTCCTTGGCGGTGACCGCGCCGAGCCCGAGGGCCAGGCCGAGCGAGTGGATCGCCGTCGTCGCGTCGAGCGCCCGCGCCGTCGCCGGCTTGGCCGCCGGATCGATCAGCGCGCCACGATCAGTGCCAGCGCCGGCTTTCGCCCCGCGCGCCGCGCTAGCTCTGCTCGAGCTCGGAGTCCCAATAAAGGTAGTCGCGCCAGCTCTCATGCAGATGGTTCGGCGGAAAGCCGCGGCCGTTCTCCTGCAGCTCCCACGTCGTCGGCTCATATGGCGGGTGCAGCGGCCAGACCCCGGACTCCCTGGGCAGGCGATGGCCCTTGCTGAGATTGCACGGCTCGCACGCGGTGACGACGTTGCACCACGATGTCCGGCCGCCGCGGACGCGCGGCACCACGTGGTCGAAAGTGAGTCGTTCCGCCGGCAGGGCGTCGCCGCAGTACTGGCAGGCGAAACGGTCGCGCAGGAAGACGTTGAAGCGCGTGAACGCCGGCTTGCGCGCTGCCGGGACGTATTGCTTGAGGACGATGACGCTAGGCAGCGCCATTTCACGGCTGGGCGAGCGCACCTTGCGGTCGTATTCGGACAACACATGCACCCGGCGCATGAAGACCGCCTTCACCGCCTCCTGCCACGACCACAAGGACAAGGGGAAATAGCTCAGCGGGCGGAAGTCCGCGTTCAGCACCAATGCTGGATAATCGTGCACGCCCATGGACTTGCGATCTTATTCCGTCCCTCGTGGGGCAGCGTACAACATGTCCTGCCGATTCTCCAACCATCGCTGAATGAACTTTTCGCGCGAGCGTATCGCGTGCCGGTAGAACACCGCTATTTGTTTGGAAAACAGCGGGCGAGGAAGGCCAGCGCGTAGCGCAGCGTGGTCTCGTCGATGCCGTGTCCCAGCCCCGGAACGAGGTGGGCCTCGACCGGCACGGCCAGCGCCTTCAGCCCGGTCTCGGCCGCGGGCAGGCAGGCGGCAGGCAACACTTCATCGGCGGCGCCATGGGTCAGCAGCACCGGCGGCCGGTTTCTGATCTCAGTTACCGAGCGGGGATCGGGGATCAGCATGCCCGAGTGCGAAATGATGGCAGCCGGCGAGCGCGGGCGCCGCAGCCCCACGTGCAGCGCCATCATCGCTCCTTGCGAAAAGCCCACCAGCAGCAGCTCGGCGTCGGTCAGCCGATGGCGCGCCAGTTCGTGGTCGAGGAAGGCGTCGAGGAAAGGCGCGGCGGTGCGCAGGCCGTCAGCGCGCGGAAACGACGTGAGGTTGCCGATACTGAACCACATGTAGCCAACCGGCGCCATATCGAAGGGAAACGGCGCGTTCGGCGAGACCACGTGGGCGTGCGGCAGCACCGACTGGTAGAAGGGCGCAAGGCTGATCAGATCGTTGCCGTCGGCGCCGATGCCGTGCAGCAGGACGATCAGCTGTCTCGGTGCCCCGCCGCCCTTTGGCGGCACCGACGGACCGCTCAGCAATCTGACGTTCGGCATTCGGTCTCCTCCACCCAAAGCGCGGAGCTTGGTAGCGGAAAAGCCGCATGCTGGCCAGCCTCGCAGGCCTGCCGCCCCTGCGGCCCGGACCGCGGCGGCGTGCGGAAAGCCGCCCCGTTGGTCGCGACAGCGGCTATTCGAGGCAGTGTCGGCAGTACGGAAGGAGCGAGGGCCAGCAAATAAAAAAAGGCGCTGCCCGAAGGCAGCGCCCGGAAACGAAGCACGGGGTAGGACGGGCTAGCGCACGAACTCGATGTGCGCCACGTCCCGGTCGTTTGCCGGCGTCAGGCTCGCTCCCACCTTCGGGAACGAGATGACTGCCCGGCGGTTCTGCGGCTCACGGACGCCGTCGGCGGTCGGTACCAGCAGATCTTCCTGGCCCCGGCCCTCGACGACGATGGCAGCGGCGGGAACACCCAGCCGCACCATCTCCGCCTTGACCGCATCGGCCCGGCGTACCGACAGACGCAGGTTGTAGGCGGCCGAGCCCGACGTATCGGTGTGGCCGACGACCTTGATCTGCTTGGCGCCGACGGCCTTCGCCTGGGCGACTGAGTCGGCGATGATCTTGCGCGCCTCAGGCGTCAAGGTCGCCTTGTTCCAGTCGAAGAACACGAGGAAGTCCTTCACCGGCTCCGGCTTCGCCGCCACCGGCTTTGGCGCCACCGTGGCCTCGACCTTGGCAATGTTGTCGTAGAACGCCTGCCGGCACCACGCGATGTCGTCCGGCTGGAAGTTCTCTTCGACCCGCTGCTGCTCGCACCAGCAGTCGAAGCCGACCTGCGCCTTGGCCATCTCGTTCGGCGCGACGTTGCCGCCGCCCTTGTCGAGCGCGGCCTGCAGCCGCTGCCGCGCGGTGGTGATCTCCGGCGTGACTGCCGACGGCAGCCGCCAGTCGCTGACGTTCGACGGCTTCGGGGTCTGTCCCTTCGCCGCCGAGATCGCTTTCTTCGCCCACAAGTCGGACGATGAGTAGTTGGCCTGCTTGAATTCCGAGTCGGATTGCAGCAGGTATTCCTTATACAAAGCCTGGTCGAACGGCGTGCCGCCAGGCTTTACTCCCTTGGCGTCCTTCAGGTCAAAGCCGACACAGGCCGTAACCATCAGGACGGACAAGGCCGCCAGGGCAAATCTCCAACCCCTGTGCATGCTCTCCACTCCCTAAGCTGACGTAAGGTCCATCGATTGCTCCCTTAAATCGATGCTCTCAGCCGCCGGTGCTCCTCCGGCGGTGACGGTCATCGATTTTCGCCCACTCCGTGGCGAGCTGCCGGCGACTCTTTTCCAGACTCTGGTTTAAGTTCCGCCGTGATGCGGCGGTCGAGGTTTGAAGAGCACCGGCACGGCTTGCCCGCCACCAATGGGCGTCCGTGCGCGTTTCCACAGTCGACCCGTACTGTTAATCGCCAAGTCGCGAACGGTAGCCCTCGCGAAGCAACCGCCGATGCCGCCCCCGGCTGCCGCGAGCACAACCGGCCCGGGCGAGGGGACCCACATCTCCGCGCCGCAGCCGCTCCCGCTGCAACGCGCGCCTCTCGAAGCTCCCGCAACCGTGGTGACGACGTCCCGACGGGACGGCAATCGCGACAGGTCAGGCGGGCCCTCGGTTGGCAATGACACCCGCTTCGACGAGTGCAACTCATACGCTCTTGACGACCGCCGGGTTCTAGCACGCTTCGCCGAATCATGCAAAGGCAACCGGGGATCGGCCGGGTATTGGCGGAGAGCGTGCAACACCTGTTGCTTGATCGCCATGGGGGTGAAGGGGCAGCGGGCCGGCTCCGCATGACGCATCGCAGCGCAGTGAAATTATCATGTTTGCGCTGGCAAAAAGCCGCGCCACGTGCTGAAATGACGCATCGGAAGCGCAATAATCCAGGGTTGTGGACATGGGGATTGCTAATCGGAATGGGAGTGATGACGCGGGCCTCGCCGGGAGCGGGGTCGCGGCCGATCTCCTTCCGGTCCTCGACCGCCATTTGCAGTGGGTAGCCTCGGGCTGGGAATGCGGCAAACGTGCCGATCTGCACGGCCGTGACCTGCACGACATCGACCTGCACGACGCGCTGCTCAGCGATGCCGACCTGCATCGCGCCGATCTGCACGCTGCGTCGCTGGGCGGCTGCGAACTGCTGGGCGCCGACCTGCACCGCTGCGATCTGCGCGAAGCCGACTTGCGCGGCGCCGACCTGCAATGGGCGGACCTGCATGACGCCAACCTGCATGGCGCCGACCTCAGCGGCGCCACCCTCGATGCCGCCGATCTGCACCGTGCCGACCTGCAGGAAGCCGATCTCACTCAAGCCGTACTGAACGGCGCCGATCTGCGCGGCGCCGATCTGCGGCAGGCGCGGGGCCTGACCCAGGCGCAGGTGCTGGCCGCCACCGTTGATGATGGCACGCTTCTGCCGGAGCTGGAAGCCTAGCCGGCCTGCGCCTCGCGCTGCCTTCTCAACGGGATATCTCGCGTAAAGAGCGGCGGGACGGCCGGGCCGCCGCTCAGGCGTCCCGCAGCGTGCAGTGGACCGGCGCGTGGTCGGAAGGCCGCAGCCACCCTCGCGGCGTGCGGTCGATGTCAGCCTCGCTCAGCCGGTCAGCCGCCTGCGGCGACAGCAGCAGATGATCGATGCGCATGCCGCGATCGCCCTCGAACCCGCCGGCCCGGTAGTCCCACCAGGTGTAGCGGTGCGGCAGCGCCGAGAGGGCAGCGACGGCATCGGTGAGGCCGAGATGCTGGATGCGGCGGAAGGCGGCGCGCGTCTCCGGCTGGCACAGCGCATCGTTGCGCAAATCGAAGGGATCGTAGACGTCGTCATCGGTGGGGGCGACGTTCCAGTCGCCGCCGAGGATGAACGCATCCTCGCTCGCCAGCAGTTCCTCCGCCCGCAGCAACAGCCGGGCCAGCCAGTCCAGCTTATAGTCGAACTTGCTGGTGCCGATGGGGTTGCCGTTGGGGGCGTAGATGGACGCGACGCGCAGGCCGCAGGTGAACGCCTCGAGGTAGCGGGCCTGGGTATCCGACGGATCGCCGGGCAGCGCCCAGGCGAGCACCTCGATCGGCTGCTTCGAGATCACCGCCACGCCGTTGTAGGCGCGCTGGCCGACGGTGACGACGTTGTAGCCGAGATCACCGACCTCAAGGCCGGGGAACGCCTCGTCGGCGACCTTGATCTCCTGCAGCAGCAGAATGTCGGGCGCCGCCTCGCGCAGCCACGACAGCAGATGCGGCAGCCGCGCCTTGATCGAGTTGACGTTCCAGGTGGCGATCTTGAGCACGGCCTGTTTCTGGATGACTGCCGCCGAAATTGCAAGGGCGTCGCGGCGGAGCGGCGCCCCTGTGTCGAAGCAGTACCAGAGCCTGGCTTGCCCGACGTCATCGGCCGCCGCTGCGCTCGCGCTGCCGTCAGATCTCGTCGAATCCGCCGAAATCCATGTCGTCGTCCGGCGGAAGGTCGTAAGCGGCGTCGTCGGCCGTTGGCTCTGCTGCCTGCTCTCGCGCGGGTGGCTCCATCTCCTCGACAACCGGCTCGGCCGCAGCCGCCTCATGGCTGAACAGGCTCATCAGCGCATTGCCGACCAAAAGGCCGCCGGCGACGCCCATTGCCGTCTGCATCGCGCCGCCGAGGAAACCGCCGCCCTGACGCTGCTGCGGGGTGTTGTAGGCGGCAAGGCGCGGATCGATGCCCGCCGCCGGGCCCGGCCGGGCCGGCGCCGGCTTTGCCGGCGCGCCACCGCCGAACAGGCCGCTGAAAGCTGCCGCCTCCCGCCGCCGGCCGCTGCGCCAGCTCCGCCTCCAGCTCTTCGACGCGCGTCTGCGATGCCTTCAGCGCCTGCTCCTGGATGATGATCGCCTGCGCCATGTAGTAGGGCGCAGCCGGCTGCGCCGCCAGATGCTCGCGGATGCGCGCCTCCGCCTGCGCGTCGCGCGGGCCAGAGCCGCCTTCCGCCTGCTTCACCTTGCCGAACAGTTCGTCGATCACTTGCCGTTCGGTTGCGTCCATGGTTTCTGCCTCTTCCTTGCAAACCCGGATGACTGCGTGTGCTCTGCGGGATATGTCGGCGCGCGCCGCTCTGATCAAGGACAGCCGTCGGCGGGGGAACCGGAACCCCTGCCGGCGCGTCGATATCGCGCATCCGCGGAGTTGCCATTCCATGTGCGCCATGCCTTCCACCGACAGCGACCAGCCCCTCGACCGACATCTCGATGACCTGCAGGAAAAGCTGCCTGGGCGCTATGCCGGCTGGCTGCAACGGCTGCGCGATCCGGCGGCGCGCTGGATCCGCATCCCCGCCGGGCTGCTGCTGATCGCCGGCGGCTTTCTCGGCTTCCTGCCGATCCTCGGCTTCTGGATGCTGCCGCTGGGGCTGCTGCTGCTGGCGATCGACATCCCTTTGCTGCGCAAGCCCACCGGCTGGCTGATCGCGCGGGTGCGCCGCCTGCTGGGGCGGTGAGCGGACAGGCGAGAGGCCGGCGATGGGCAGCGGCGCCGGCGACGTGCGCATCGGCATCTCCGGCTGGCGGTACAAGCCGTGGCGGGGCGTCTTCTTTCCCGCAGATCTGCCGCAGCGCGCCGAGCTTGCCTATGCGGCCGAGCGCTTCGCTTCCATCGAGATCAACGGCACGTTCTACTCGCTGCAGCGCCCGGGCTCCTTCGCCCGCTGGGCCGCGGAGACGTCGGAGGATTTCGTCTTCGCGGTGAAGGGTTCGCGCTACATCACCCACATGCGGCGCCTCAACGACATCGAAGTGCCGCTGGCCAACTTCCTCGCCTCCGGCCTGCTGGGGCTGGGCGCAAAGCTGGGGCCGATCCTCTGGCAGTTTCCGCCGAATTTCCGTTTCGACGAAGCGCGCATGGCGGGATTTTTCGGCCTGCTCCCACATGACACGGCGACCGCAGCGACGATCGCGCAGCGGTGCGATGCGCGGATGCAAGGCCGGGCGCTGACCGCGGCGGCCGGCCAGCGGCGGCTGCGGCATGCGGTCGAGATCCGCCACGCGAGCTTCGCCTGCCCCGCCTTCGTCGAGATGCTGCGCGCCTTCGGCGTGGCGCTGGTCTGCGCCGACACCGGCATCTGGCCGCGGCTGATGGATCTGACCGCCGACTTCGTCTACTGCCGCCTGCACGGCGCCGAGGAGCTCTACAGCAGCGGCTACGACGGACCGGCGCTGGACGCCTGGGCGGCGCGGGTGCTGGCGTGGGCGCAGGGGAGCGAGCCGGACGACGCCGAGCGGGTGCTGCCGGCATGGAACGACCGGCGGCCGCGGGACGTCTTCGTCTACTTCGACAACGACGTGAAGGTGCGGGCGCCGTTCGATGCTCTGGCCCTGCGCCAGCGGGTCGATCCCCTCCTGGGTCCCGACTGAAAGGCGCAGCGGTTACGTCGCGGAAGGCGCGGCGCTGCCGACCGGCGCCGCCGCCGCCAGCAGCCGGTCGAGATCGAGGTGGGCCTCCAGGTGGGCGGCAAGCGCATCCAGCGTGCGCTCCACCTCAGGCTCCCAGGCGAGGCCGCCGCTGCGGCCGGGCCGTAAGCCGGCGAGCCAGGCGGAGCGGAACGCATCCGAAGCGAACAGGCCGTGCAGGTAGCAGCCCTGTACCCGGCCGTCGGCACTGACCGCGCCCTCGTCGCGCCCCTCCAACCGCAACATCGGGCGCTTAAGGCCAGGGCCGGTAGTCAGGCCGACGTGCATCTCGTAGCCCCGTACCGCCGCGCCGGAGGCGAGCTCAATCCCCGCCGTCTCGATCAGCGTCTTCTCTGGGCCGAACTCGGTCTCGATCGCCAGCAGGCCGAGGCCGGCAACGGCGGCCGGCGGCCCTTCCATGCCGAGCGGATCGCTGATCCTCGTTCCCAGCATCTGGTAGCCGCCGCACAGGCCCAGCACCCGGCCGCCGCGGCGCAGGTGGGCGGCGACGTCGATGTCCCAGCCTTCGGCGCGCACGGCGGCGAGATCGGCGATGGTTGCCTTCGCGCCCGGCAGCACGATGGCGTCGGCATCGCCGGGAAGAGCCCGGCCGGAGGCGACGAACGTCACCGCGACGTCCGGCTCCGCCGCCAGCGGATCGAGATCATCGAAGTTGGCGATGCGCGGCAGCCGCGGCACGGCGATGCGGATCGGACGTGCCGGCCCCGCGCCCGTGCCGCTTTCCAGCACCACCGCATCCTCCGCCGGCAGCCGCCGCGCCGCCTCGAACCAGGGGACGACGCCGAAGGCGTGCAGCCCGGTGTAGCGGTCGATGACCGCAAGGCCATCGTCGAACAGGCGGATATCGCCGCGGAACTTGTTGATGATGTAGCCGCGCAGCCGCGCCCGCTCTTCCGGCTGCAGAACCATCGTGGTGCCGACCAGGCTGGCGATGACGCCACCGCGGTCGATGTCGGCGACGAGCACCACCGGAACACCAGCTGCGGCGGCAAATCCCATGTTGGCGATGTCGCCGGCCCGCAAATTCACCTCCGCCGGGCTGCCGGCCCCCTCCACCAAGACCAGGTCGGATTGGGCGGCAAGCCGGCCGAAGCTTTCCAGCACCAACGGCAGCAGTCTCGGCTTCAGCGTGACGTATTCGCGGGCGCGGGCGTTGCCGAAGATGCGGCCCTGCACCACCACCTGGGCGCCTATTTCCGACTGCGGCTTCAGCAGCACCGGGTTCATGTCGGTGGTGGCGGCGATACCGCAGGCGCGTGCCTGCAACGCCTGGGCGCGGCCGATCTCGCCGCCGTCGGCGGTGACGGCGGCGTTGTTGGACATGTTCTGCGGCTTGAACGGGCGGACGACGAGGCCGCGCCGGGTATACGCTCGCGCCAGCCCGGCCACCAGCAGCGACTTGCCGACGTCGGAGCCGGTGCCCTGCAGCATCAGCGCCCGGGCACCGGGACGGCCGGCAGCCGCGGCGGCGCCCTCGCTCACCGCCGGTGCCGGCAGATACTCACTGGACGTTGAGCGCCCGGCGCAGCCGGTCGGCGTCGGGGTTGCTGACCTGATGGTCGATGAGGATGGCCGACGGAGTTGCCGCCGCGTTCTGGTAGTAGGACTGGTTGAGCGCGGTTAGCGCATTGATATAGGCGCTGGACAGCGCGGCGCCGACGAAGACGCCGGACCCCTTGGTAAAGCCGACGATGTCGGCGCCCTTGATGTTGGTGGCGCTGGAGCCGCCGCCGCCGATCTCGCCGAAGGTGGCCTGCGCGCCGATGGCGAACTGGGTCGGCGATTCGATCACCTTGCGCACCGCCTCGTCGGTCATCAGCAGGAAGATGAGCTCGGTGGACTGAGCGCCGAGCTGGACACCGAGGCTGCCGCCGGAGAGGCGATAGAACGCGGGATAGCCCCAGTCGCCGCTGGCGGCGCGGCTGAGCATGACGCCGGAGCCGCCCTGGCCGCCGACGCCGACCGCAATCTCAAAGATGTCGGGGAAGATGATGATGCCGCGCGCCTCGCGCAGCGCCGCGGTGAACAGCTGCGTCGAATCCTTCTGCCGCGACTTGAACAGCTCAAGCGTGGCGGTCGACTGATCGACCAGCGCCTGCGCCTGGATGTTGCGCGGCGCGCCGGCAGCGCAGGACGTAAGTCCGATGACGACGAAGAAGAAAATGGCGACGCGGAAGGCATTTCGCATAACGGCTGACCAGCTCCTGCCCGAGGGGGCAAAGAAGGGAATCACCGAAGGAGCAAGAACGCAAGCTCCTAGAACTCGACACCCGCCTGCGCCTTGACGCCCGAGCGGAACGGATGCTTGACGAGGGTCATCTCGGTTACCAGGTCGGCCGCTTCGAGCAACTCTTCCTTGGCGTTACGGCCGGTGACGACGACGTGCAGATCGTGCGGCCGGTCCCGCAGCACCTGCAGCACTTCGTCGAGGGGCAGGTAGCCGTAACGCAGGACGATGTTGAGCTCGTCGAGGATGACCATCCGAAACGACGAATCGGCGATCATCTCCTTCGCCGCCTCGAAGGCGCGGCGCGCCGCGGTGACGTCGCGCTGCAGATCCTGGGTGTCCCAGGTGAAGCCTTCGCCCATCGCCCGCATCACGCACAGATCGGGAAAGGCCGCCAGCACGCGGCGCTCGCCGGTGTCCCAGACGCCCTTGACGAACTGGACGATGCCGACCTTCATGCCGTGGCCGACGCAGCGCATCGCCATGCCCATCGCCGCCGTGGTCTTGCCCTTGCCCTTGCCGGTATGGACGACCAGCAGGCCACGCTCTTCGGTCTTGGTGGCGATGATCTTCTCCCGGGCCGCCTTCTTCTTCGCCATTTTCTCGGCATGGCGGCGGACGTCTTCTTCGCTCAACGCCGGCGCGTCGCTATCGGTCATCGGACGGTCCTTTCGTCTCGCTGTTGCCCCGAGCCTGTCCCCGCCATGGTAATCGATAAATCCCGCCGAGACTAACGGACGGGAGAAGCAGCGGCGGGGTGGCCCGCCATCAGCTGGCGTCGAATAGCGGGCCGCCCCCCTTGCGAGAGGTGGCGATGCGGCCCGCAGGGCCGGCGATCGCTGCCGTCGCCGCGACTGTTCGGTTCCGAACACAGTCCGCCGGCCATCCGTGTCGCATCCGGGACAGGGCGTTGTCCGATCGATCATAATAACATGAAATTAAACGCGTTTTATGTCGTCGCCACGGCTGGCATAGGGCTTGCTTGACAAGGCCGTCATCTCTGGGATGGGGCCCCAAGGTGCGGCTCCGCCGGCCTGCTTATCAGCCGCTGCTCCGGCTGCGCCGGGTCGGCCCACGTTGATCAATCTCTTATCACAAGAGGGATGAGGATCGGTACAAATGGCGAACATTACCTTCCGCTCGCCCGTCATGGCGAAAGACATCACCGTCTACGCGGTTGCCGGCGAGCGGGGCAGCCTGCTGTCGCTGGCCAAGGCTCACAAGATTCCCATCCCCTTCGACTGCGGCGACGGCGAGTGCGGCTCGTGCCTGATCGAGGTCACCCGCATCGCCGAGGGTGAGAAGATGGGCGTCAACATGCAGGAAAAAGAAAAGGAGATGCTGCGCCAGCTCGGCAAGATCACGCCGGAGGAGATCACCAACGCCGAGGTATACGACGTGCCGTCGCGCTATCGCCTCGCCTGCCAGTACATCGTCCGCAACGAGGATACCCTGGTGTGCTTCGAGGGCGATGAGACCCTGCCGGCAAAGCGCCCGGCGGTGTCGACGGCGGCCGGAAGCTTCAAGGGCGGCATCGAGATGACCAGCGTTGCGATGTTCCTCGGCTACTCGATCAAGGTGGAAGAGGAGGCTGCCGCCCACTTCGACGAACTGGGCGAAGCGATGGAGAGCTGCGGCAACGCCGAGGTGGCGAAGCTGTTCCGCCAGTTCGCCGGCTACTCCCGCCTGCACTGGGAGGAAGCCAAGTCCAAGGCCGCCACCCGCGACGTTGCCCCGAACATTCCGGACGAACACATGTGGCCGACCCTGGAGACGCCGGAGCAGACGAGCCTGTGGGCGGGCGATGCGTCGATGTCGCGGCGCGATGCGCTGAAGGCGGCCCTCGACGGCGAGCGCAACGGCTTCGACTTCTACCACCACATCGCCGAGACCGCCCGCGATCCGGAAATCCGCGCGCTGGCCAAGGAGTTCGCCGACGAGGAAGCCGAACACGTGCAGATCCTCGAGCGCTGGATCGCCCGGGAAAGGCTCCAGCCGCAGGTGGGTTAGCGCCGGGCTGACAAGGCCCGCCTTCGGGGTTGTGGCTGTTTCTCGAAATCGAGGAATCAGCCATCCGGCGAAGAGATCGTTGAACGGGCCTCTGCGAGGGGCGAGGTTTTCCGCTCGCGGCGGCTGCCTCTCATACCCGGGCACGACAATGGACGCACACCCGGCTCACGTCTAAACTTCGCTGCTGAGGATCGGAGTGGCCGAAGGCAATTCGCCATACGGCACCCGTAATTGGCGAAGGGGTGGGGCGATGTCCGAGACGGACGCCGGGATCGCGCTGTCGGTTCCAGATTACGAAGGCTTTGTTGCCGGGTTTACGGCGGCGCAGGTGGAGGCCGAGCTTGCCGGCAGCCTGGAGGGCGGGCTCAATGCCTGCATCGAATGCTGCGACCGGCACGCGCGGCCCGGCCGGGTGGCGCTCAACTGGGAGAGCAAGGACGGCCGCAGCGGGCAGGTGACCTTCGCCGAGCTCAGCGAACGCTCCGCGCGTTTCGCCAACCTGCTGCACGCCCGCGGCGTTCGGCCGGGCGAGATCGTCGCCGGGCTTTTGCCGCGCATTCCCGAACTGCTGGCGATCATCCTTGGCACTTGGCGCCTGGGCGCGGTCTATCAGCCGCTGTTCACCGCCTTCGGTCCCAAGGCAATCGAGCACCGCGTCGCCGGCAGGCCGGGGCAAGCTGATCTTCACCGACCGCGACAACCGCCCCAAGCTCAACGACGTGGCCGGCTGTCCGCCGGTCATCACCGTCGGCGGCGCAGGCGACGAGGACTTCGCCGCCGTCCTCGCGCGCCAACCGTCGGCGTTCACGCCGGTGATGCGCAAGGGGGATGATCCGTTCCTGATGCTGTTCACCTCCGGCACCACCGGGGCGGCCAAGGGCGTCGCCGTGCCACTCAAGGCGCTGCTGTCGTTCCATGTCTATACCCGCTGGGCGATGGACCTGCGGGACGACGATGCGTTCTGGAACATCGCCGACCCGGGCTGGGCCTACGGCCTCTACTACGCGGTGACCAGCCCGCTGCTGCTGGGCCACGCGACCACCCTCTACGACGGCCCGTTCACCGTCGAGAGCACCTATCGCATCATCCGCAAGCTGGGCATCACCAACCTCGCCGGGTCACCCACCGCCTTCCGGCTGCTGATCGCTGCCGGCGAAGAGGCGGCGGAGCCGATCCGCGGCAGCCTGCGGGTGGTGAACAGCGCCGGCGAGACACTCAATCCGGAGGTGATCCGCTGGTTCGCCAAGCACCTGCAGGCGCCCATTTTCGACCAGTACGGCCAGACCGAGGTGGGGATGGTGCTGTGCAACCACCATGGCTTATCGCACCCCATCCATCTCGGCACCGCCGGCTTCGCCATGCCGGGCTTCCAGCTTGCCGTGGTCGATGATGAGGGCCGCGAGGTGCTGGCCGGCACCCCCGGCACTCTCGCCGTCGACCGCAAGCGCTCGAAGCTGTTCTGGTTTGCCGGCTACTGGGGCAAGTCGGGGGGCAACTGGATCGGCGATTACCACCTCACCGGCGATACCGTCGAGCGCAACGCCGACGGCAGCATCAGCTTCGTCGGCCGCAGCGACGACATCATCACCTCGTCGGGCTACCGCATCGGCCCCTACGACGTGGAGAGCGCGCTGATCGAGCATCCGGCGGTCGCCGAGGCGGCGGTGGTCGGCAAGCCCGATCCGCAGCGCACCGAGCTGGTCAAGGCGTTCGTTGTGTTGCGGACCGGCTTCGAGGGGACGGCGGAACTGGCCGAGGAGCTGCAGAGCATGGTGAAGACGCGGCTAGCGGCGCACGCCTATCCGCGCGAGATCGAGTTCGTCGCCGAGCTGCCGAAGACGCCGAGCGGCAAGATCCAGCGCTTCATCCTGCGCAATCAGGAAGCCGCCGCCGCAGCTTCTGCCTGATCATCGAGACCGATGTCAGAGGTGCTGCCGCTGTCGCCGTGCGCGGGGCGGCAGCGGCCGGCGCGGCCGGCAGCAAGCAAGGCCGCCGGGGGAAGGCACCTTGGGCTACGATGAAATGAGCGGCGGTGGTGGGCGCGGCTGGGATTGAACCAGCGACCCCTGCCGTGTGAAGGCAGTGCTCTCCCGCTGAGCTACGCGCGTTTTCAGTAGCTTACGACCAAGCAACGTCACCCTGGCACACCATGGGCGCATGGGGTTGGGGTGGCATCCTTGCAGAAGCGGAACGGGAAGGTCCACGATCGGGTCCGCCGAGCGCGTCTTCGGAGTCACAGCCATGATGTTCGACAGCCGCCACTCCGCAGAATCGCGAATCACACTACCAAACCGCGCGCAAGCAACTTTTTGGGCCAGACGCTAGGTTTTGAGCGCCTTGAGCGCCTGGCTTCCAACTGGGCACGATCCGCCGCAACCGCGACCCCTGCGCGCAACCCCCCAGCCGCACGCCGAACGGAATCCCACGGCAATGCGCAACCGGAGAAAGACACAAGCAACTGAAGTCGCTCAACTGATTTTTCCGGCAGCCTCTCGCGCCGCACCACGCCGCGTGACCCGGCTCTTGACAGCATCGGCCGATCGCCCATAGGGCTGTTGCCATGAGCCCCTACTTGCGTCTCGGCGTCAACATCGACCACGTCGCCACCATCCGCAACGCCCGCGGTGGCCGCCATCCCGACCCGGTGCGGGCGGCCGAGATGGCGGTGCGCGCCGCTGCCGACGGCATCACCGCACACCTGCGCGAAGACCGCCGCCACATCTCCGACGACGACATCGACCGGCTGCGCCGTCTCGTCGATGCGCCGCTCAACCTGGAGATGGCGGCGACCGGGGAGATGCTGGCGATCGCCGTTCGCCACCGCCCGCACGCCGTCTGCCTGGTGCCGGAGCGGCGCGAGGAGCGGACGACCGAAGGTGGGCTCGACGCCGCCGCCGGTGCCGCCCATCTCGCGCCGATCATCCACGCGCTGCGCGAAGCCGGCTGCCGGACGACGCTGTTCATCGAGCCTGCGCCGACGCAGGTGGAGGCGGCGCGCGCGCTCGGCGCCGATGCCGTCGAGCTGCACACCGGCGCCTGGTGCCATGCCGGCGAGGAGCGGCGGCCGGCGGAGCTGCAGCGACTCGAGCAGGCGGCGAAGCTGGCGGTCGGCCTCGGCATCGAGTGCCACGCCGGCCACGGGCTGAGCTACGACAACGTCGGTCCGGTCGCCGCGATCCCGGAGATCGTCGAGCTCAACATCGGCCACTTCCTCATCGGCGAGGCGATCTTCCTCGGCCTGGAGGAGAGCATCGCGCGCATGCGCACGGCGATGGACCTCGCCCGCGGTACCGCCATCGCCGGGCCGGCGGCGGCCGCCCGTCCATTGGCATGATCTTGGCGGCATGATCCTCGGCGTCGGCACCGACCTGCTCGATATCCGCCGGCTGGAGCGGACGCTGGAGCGCTGGGGCGACCGATTTGCCTTGCGCATCTACACCGACGTCGAGCGCCGGCGCTGCGAAAATCACGTCAACCGGGCTGCCCGCTATGCCCAGCGCTACGCGGCAAAGGAGGCCTGCGCCAAGGCGCTCGGCACCGGCTTCCGCGACGGCGTGTTCTGGCGCGACATGGAGGTGGACAACCTCCGCTCCGGCAAGCCGTTCCTGCGGCTGACCGGCGGTGCCGCGCAGCGGATGGCGCTGCTCACGCCGCGCGGGATGCGACCGGCCGTCGAGCTGTCGCTGACCGACGAGTATCCGTTCGCCCACGCGGTCGTGATCATCTCGGCGCTGCCGGCAGAGGGTGGCTGAGCCGCGGCAATTCCAGCTTCCGGCCGTCGGCCCTGTTTTCACGGCATTTCGACGGTAACGTTCCTTGACACTGCCGCCTTCCGGGTGGCTTGATCCGCCGGCGCGACCAGCGTCGTGCGCATCGACGTTTCCGAACCCGAAGGCCGCGAGACATCCGATACATGGCGACGCAGAAACCGAGCGGGTTCTTCGAACTCGTCAAGACGATCATCTATGCGATCCTCATCGCCGTCGTCGTCCGCACCTTCCTGTTCGAGCCGTTCAGCATCCCGTCGGGCTCGATGATCCCGACGTTGCTGGTCGGCGACTATCTGTTCGTCTCCAAGTACTCCTTCGGCTACAGCCGCTATTCGCTGCCGTTCGGGCTGCCGTTGTTCTCCGGACGTATCTTCGCTCGTGAGCCGGAGCGCGGCGACGTGGTGGTTTTCAAGCTGCCGGCGGACAACACCACCGATTACATCAAGCGCGTCATCGGCCTGCCTGGCGACCGCATCCAGATGATCAACGGCATCCTCAACATCAATGGTGCGCCGGTGGGTCGGGAGCCGGCGGGCGCGTTCTCCATGGGTACGGCTGCCGGCCGGCAGGTATACCAGCGCTACATCGAAACCTTGCCCAATGGCCGTCGGCACGAGATCATCGAGATCGGCGATAATGGCCCGCTCGACAATACCAATGTCTACACCGTCCCCAGCGGCCACTACTTCATGATGGGCGATAATCGTGACAGCTCGCGCGACAGCCGGTTTCTCGGCGAGGTCGGCTATGTGCCGTTCGTCAACCTGATCGGCCGGGCCGAGGTGATCTTCTTCTCCGTCGACGGCTCGGCCCTGCACTTCTGGGACTGGTATCGGACGGTGCGCATCGACCGGCTGTTCCGGAGCATCAAGTGACCGGCGGCCCGCCGGATGCGGCATTGCGGCTGGCACTACAGCAGCGCATCGGTCACACCTTCGCCTCGCCGCGGCTGCTCTCCGAGGCGCTCACCCACTCCAGCTTCCAGGGCGATTCCCCCCGCCACTGCAACGAGCGGCTGGAGTTCGTCGGCGACCGCGTGCTGGGGCTGGTCATCGCCAACCTTCTCTATCACCGCTTTCCCGGTGAGGAAGTGGGCGCGCTGGCGCGCCGCCACGCCGCCTTGGTGCGAAGGGAGGCGCTGGTGGAGGTGGCGGAGCAGCTTGCGCTGGCCGACTGCGTGCGCCTCTCCCGCGGCGAGGAAGAGGCCGGCGGCCGCCGCAATCCCGGCCTGCTCGCCGACGCCTGCGAGGCGCTGCTTGCCGCCGTCTGCCTCGACGGCGGCTTTGCTGCGGCGACAGAGGTGGTCGAGCGCCTGTGGGCACCGCTGATCGACCGCGATGTATCGCCGCCGAAAGATGCCAAGACGATGCTGCAGGAGTGGGTGCAGGGGCGCGGCATGCCGCTGCCCAGCTACCGCGAGACCGAGCGCAGCGGGCCGCCGCACGCGCCGGTGTTCCGCGTCGAGGTGGCCGTCGAGGGGCTCGGCCCGGTCGAGGCCACCGGATCCTCGAAGCGTGCCGCCGAGCGCGCCGCCGCCGCCATCCTGCTGAGCCGGGTGCGCCTCATCGATGCTCCCTGAACAACCCGGCGCCGGCAGGACCGACAGCGCGGCCGGCGAAACCGGACAGGGCAGTCCGGGCGACGGTCATGACCCTGCCGGCGGCGAGCGCCGCTGCGGCTTCGTCGCCGTCATCGGCGCGCCCAACGTCGGCAAGTCCACCCTGGTCAACCGGCTGGTCGGCAGCAAGGTCAGCATCGTCTCGCCGAAGGTGCAGACGACCCGCGCCCGCGTTCTCGGCATTGCCATGGTGGAACGGACACAGATCCTGCTGGTCGATACGCCGGGCGTCTTCGTGCCGCGGCGCCCGCTCGATCGGGCGATGGTGGATGCAGCGTGGGACGGAGTGGCGGGCGCCGACGCCGTCGCCCTGCTGGTGGATGCCAGCCGCAGTGCCGCCACGGCCGGCACCGCCCCGGTCATCGCCGGGCTCAGAAAGCGGCAGCGCAAGGCCATCCTCGTCCTCAATAAGGTGGACGCCGTGGACAAGCCACGGCTGCTGAGCCTCGCGGCGGCGTTGCACGAGGAGGGCGTTTTCGCGCCGGTGTTCATGGTCTCGGCGCTGAACGGCGATGGCGTCGGCGGCCTTGCCGCGCATCTGGCGGCAACGCTGCCGAGAGGTCCGTGGCTCTACCCCGAGGACCAGCTCTCCGATATGCCGGCGCGCCTGCTGGCGGCGGAAATCACCCGCGAGAAGCTGTTCTGGCAGCTGCAGCAGGAGCTGCCGTACTCCGTCGCCGTCGAGACCGAGCAGTGGAGCGACCGCGACGACGGCAGCGCCCGCATCGATCAGGTGATCTGGGTCGAACGCGAGGCGCAGCGGCCGATCGTGCTGGGCCGCGGCGGGCAGCGCATCAAGCAGATCGGCGAAGCCGCCCGCAAGGAGCTGGAACAGCTCCTCGGTCATCGCGTCCACCTGTTCTTGCACGTGAAAATCCGTGAACGGTGGCGGGATGACCCCGCCTTCTGGCGCCTGCACGGGCTGTCACGGTAAGCGGGCAGCACTCTTGGAGAGCGTGACGCCCGTGGGCGGGGCTGGGCGCCCCGCTACGACACTGCAGCCGGCGACACGCCCGCTGTCGGCACAGCCGCAAGGCCGGCGGACGCTGGCGCGACGGAGCCGCCGGCATCGGCGCTCGACGCCGTTGCCCGGATAAAATCCGCTGTCACTCCCCTACACCGCCACCGCCACCCCGTTAAGGTTCCGGACGGCATCGCTCAGCGCCGCGTCCTCGGTCTCGAACGCGCGCTCGGCGTCGGTCAGCGGCAGGCCGTTCTCGTCGATCTGTCGCCAGACCCAGTAGCTGCCGGTGTTCGTCGTCTGGATCCGCGCGTAGAGCCGGCGGAAGAATCCGCGCCGACAGGGATGCGCTTCGGTGATCATGATCTCGTGAACGCCCAAGGCCGGTCTTCCTTTCAACCCAACCGTATCGATGCCCCCTTGCATCGGCGGCCGAAGTGTAACACAGCGAAGCCGATGCACAAGTTGGGCCATGCATAAGAGCTATGCACTCCGGCTTGGTGCCTATGATTTGAGCAGGCGGCTGACTGGCACGCCGCTCGCGTCGACCAGTTGCGATGCTGAGCCCGAAAAGCCATGGAGTGGGACGACGAAGCGGTGGTGCTCTCGGCGCGGACGCTGGGCGAATCCTCGGCAGTGCTGTCGGCGCTGACCCGGGCGCACGGTCGCCATGCCGGGCTGGTGCGGGGCGGCAGCGGTCGTCGCGGCCGCGGCCTGCTGCAGCCGGGCAACCGCGTCTTCTGCCACTGGCGCGCCCGCTCCGCTGAACAGTTGGGCACCTTCGCCTGCGAACTGATCACTGCGACGGCACCTTCGGTGCTGGATGATGCGGCGCGGCTGGCGGCGGTGGCCTCGGCGTGTGCGGTTCTCGATGCCGCCCTGCCGGAGCGCGAGCCGGCAACGGCGCAGCACGACGGACTGCTGGCGTTGCTGCACGCGGTCGAGGAGGATGCGGCCTGGCCCTCGGTCTACGTTCGCTGGGAGTTGGCGCTGCTGGCTGATCTTGGTTTCGGTCTCGACCTCTCGGCGTGCGCCGTGACCGGCACCCGCGAGGGTCTTGCCTTCGTCTCGCCACGCACCGGCCGCGCCGTCTGCGCCGCGGCAGCGGCGCCGTGGCAGCAGCGGCTGCTGGTGCTGCCGGCGTTCCTGGCTGGTGGCGCGTCAGCGGTAGGCCACGACGAGATCATCGCCGGCCTGGCGCTCACCGGCCACTTCCTGCGCCGCTGTATCTTCGCCGAGCAGGATCGCGACCTGCCGGCGGCGCGCCGCCGGCTGCCCGAGGTCATCGGCCGCCTGACCGCGCGCGACGGCGGCAGCCGCGACGAAAAGGCCTGAGCGCATGGCTTCTTCATCGCCGCCCCCTCCCGCCGCTCCCGCGCCTGCCATCGACGACGTGCCGCTCGCCGACGCGATCACCGAGCGCTACCTCACCTACGCGGTCTCCACCATCGTCGGCCGGTCGCTGCCGGATGCCCGCGACGGGCTGAAGCCGGTGCACCGGCGGCTGCTGTGGGCGATGCGCCAGCTCCGCCTCGATCCCGCCGCCGGCTTCAAGAAGTGCGCCCGCGTCGTCGGCGACGTCATCGGCCGCTACCACCCGCACGGCGACGTCGCGGTCTACGAGGCGCTGGTCCGCCTCGCCCAGGATTTCGCCGTGCGCTGGCCGCTGGTGGAGGGCCAGGGCAACTTCGGCAACATCGACGGCGATGGCCCCGCCGCCATGCGCTACACCGAAGCCCGCCTGACCCAGGTCGCCGAGGCGCTGCTCGACGGCATCGACGAGGACGCCGTCGATTTCCGCGCCACCTACGACGGCGAGGACGAGGAGCCGGTCGTGCTCCCCGCCGCGTTTCCCAACCTGCTGGCCAACGGTGCGACCGGCATCGCCGTCGGCATGGCGACCAGCATCCCGCCGCACAATGCCGCCGAGATCTGCGCCGCCGCCTGCCATCTGATCGCGCATCCCGACGCTTCCATCGAGGATCTGGTGGCGCTGCTGCCGGGGCCGGACTTTCCCACCGGCGGCGTGCTGGTCGAGGACGCAGGCACGCGCACCGAGGTCTACCGCAGCGGCCGCGGCAGCCTGCGCCTGCGCGCCCGCTGGGCGGTGGAGAAGACGAAGGAGGGGACGGCCATCGTCGTCTCCGAGATCCCCTGGCAGGTGCAGAAGGCAAAGCTGATCGAGCGGTTGGCCGACCTTCTGGCCGAGCGCCGGCTGCCGTTCCTCGCCGACATCCGCGACGAATCCACCGAGACCGTCCGCCTGCTGCTGAAGCCGCGCGGCCGCCCGGTGGACGCCGAGGCGATCATGGCCGAGCTGTTCCGGCTGACCGAGCTGGAGGTGCGCATCGCCGTCAACCTCAACGTGCTGGTGGACGGCACCACGCCGCGCGTCCTCGACCTTAAGGAGCTGCTGCGCGCCTGGCTCGCCCATCGCCGCGAGGTGCTGCGCCGGCGCAGCCTGCATCGCACCTCCCGCATCGACCAGCGCCTCGAGCTGCTCGCCGGCTTTCTCATCGTCCATCTCAACCTCGACGAGGTGATCCGCATCGTCCGCGAGGAGGACGATCCGAAGGCGGCGCTGATCGCCCGCTTCGGCATCAACGACGTGCAGGCCGACGCCGTGCTGAACATGCGGCTGCGCCAGTTGCGCAAGCTCGAAGAAATCGCGCTGGTGACCGAGCGGGACGGACTGCTGGCGGAGCGCGAGGGGCTCGCGGCGCTGCTCGCCGACGAGGGGCTTGCGTGGCGGCGCATCGGCGAGGAGGTGGCGGCGATCGGCGAGCGCTTCGGGGCGGAAACACCGCTCGGCCGCAGGCGCACTACCATCGCCGGAACGCCCGCGCCGGTCGCGGCACCCCCGCGAGCTTTGGGGCCGGCGGCGCAGCCGATCACCGTGCTGTGCTCGGAGAAGGGCTGGGTGCGGACGGTCCCGGACCACCTCGACGCGGAAGCGGCGGCCGCCGTTCGCTACAAGGAGGGCGACGGCCCGCGCTTCGCCGTCCACGCCAGCACCGCCGACAAGCTGCTGATCCTCGGCAGCCAAGGCCGCATCTACACGCTTGCCTGCGACCGGCTGCCAACCGGCCGCGGCTTCGGCGAGCCGCTGCGGCTGCTGGTCGAGCTGCCGCCGCCGTTCGAGGTGCAGGAGATGCGCGTGCACCGGCCGGAGGGACGGCTGCTGATCGCGTCCGACGCCGGCCGCGGCTTCATCGTCGAGGAAGACGAGGCGCTGGGGCAGACGCGCACCGGCAAGGCGGTGCTGTTGCCGGGCGAAGGCGAGCGCGCCTGCTTCCTGCGCGAGGTCGCGGCGGAGGATGACAGCGTCGCCGTCGTCGGCAGCAACCGCCGGCTGCTAGTCTTCCCGCTGGCCGAGCTGCCGGTGATGGCGAAGGGCCGCGGCGTGCTGCTGCAGCGCTACCGCGACGCAAAGCTCACCGACATCGCCCCCTTCACCGCCGCCGCCGGCCTCGCCTGGAAGAGCGGCCGCGGCATGCGCACCGAGACCGACCTGCGTCCCTATACCGGCAAGCGCGGCCAGGTCGGCCACACCGTCCCCCGCGGCTTCCCGGCAAACGGCCGATTCGGGGGGTAAGCGCGCCTCGCCGCGCGGGCCTACAGGCTGTCGTGGCGCAGGTCGGTCCAGGTGGAGGTGAAGGGGCGCTTGCGGAAGGTCGCCCACAGGAAGTTCACCGAATAGCGCCAGCCCACCTTCACCAGTCCTTCGCGCGCAAACCTGCGTCCCGAGGACAGCGCCCGCAGGCGGAACGAGAACTTCACCACGCCGACCTTGCTCAGCCGCCGGGCGAGATCGGTGTCCTCGCCATAGAAGCTGAAGTTGGAATTATAGCCGCCAGCCGCTTCCAGGCCCTGCTGTGAGACGATGAAGTTGCCGCCCTGCAGCATCGAGCCGGCCCGCATCACGAACCGCACCAGCACATAGAACAAGAAGGCTACCCGATAGAAGAGGTCCACGGTCAGCCGCGCGGCCCTGGAGATATCGTAGTAGATGTAGGGGCCGCTGAGCGCGACGAGGTCGGGATGCCGTTCGAACGCGCCGACGGCGATGTCCAGCCAGCCCTCCGGCAGCATGGTGTCGGCATCGATGTTGGCGATGAGGCGGCCCTTCGTTGCGAGGTAGCCCGCCCGGCGCGCCTGGACCAGCCCCTTGACCGGCTCATCGACAATGATGATGCCGGGGAACGACGCGGCGATGCTGCGCGTCGCGTCGGTGCTGGCGTTATCGACGACGATGATCTCGCAAGGGTAACCGGAGCGGCTCGCTTCGGCGGTGATCGCAGCGAGGCATCGCCCGAGCAGCGCTTCCTCGTTGTGGGCGGGCACGACAAAACTCACCAGCGGATCGGTCGTCATCTTTCACCGTATCGAGGGGGCGGGGCAGCCGGCGCCGTTGATCGTAACAGCAGCGTCAGCAGCACAAGCCCGTGCTGCTTCAGCAGACAACCAAGTCAAGCGATCAATAGCGCAACGTGTGCGCTATACAGTCAACGATCATGCCCTATTTGGTAATGACAGCATATCCGGCGGTCAAGTC
>JAXMDR010000009.1:0-69053 GCA_046348725.1 Rhodospirillales bacterium | reverse complement strand
CGGCGGTTGTCGCGCCACAGCCGCTCGTAGACGAAGTTGTGGAAGTAGAAGTATTCGAGGTGCTTGAACTCGGCGCGCGCCGCCGAGAACAGCTCCTCGCAGACCTGCACGTGCGGGTCCATCGAGCCGCCGACGTCGAGGAACAGCAGCACCTTCACCGCATTGTGCCGCTCCGGCACCATCTCCAGGTCGAGCCAGCCCTTCTTCGCCGTCGAGCGGATGGTGCCGGCAAGGTCGAGCTCGGTCGCTGCCCCCTGGCGGGCGAAGCGGCGCAGCCGCCGCAGCGCCACCTTGATGTTGCGGGTGCCGAGTTCGACGTCGGCGTCGAGGTTCTTGAACTCGCGCTTGTCCCAGACCTTGACGGCGCGGAAGTTGCGATTGCCGTCCTGGCCGATGCGAATGCCTTCCGGATTGTAGCCATAGGCGCCGAACGGGGACGTCCCCGCCGTACCGATCCACTTCGAGCCGCCCTGGTGCCGGCCCTTCTGCTCGCGCAGCCGCTGCGCCAGCGTCTCCATCAGCTTGTCCCAGCCGCCGAGGCTTTTGACCAGCGCCTTCTCCTCGTCGGTGAGCGTGCGCTCCGCCAGCTTCTTCAGCCACTCCGCCGGGATCTCGCGGATCTCGGACTCCTCCGCCGGGGTCTCCAGGCCCTTGAATACGTGAGAGAACACCCGGTCGAACTTGTCGAGGTTGGTCTCGTCCTTCACCAGGCACGAGCGGCTGAGATAGTAGAAGTCATCGACCGAATAGTCGGCGAGCCCCCGCCCCATCGCCTCCAGCAGCGTGAGATACTCGCGCAGGCTGACCGGCAGCCGCGCCTGCTTCAGTTCGAGAAAGAAGCCGATGAACACCGCCTTTTTCGCTCCTCGTTTCACGCCCCGCGCCCCAGGTCTCCGACACCCGCCCCGCCCCGCCCCGCCCGGTCCAGGACGAGACTCGTGTACGACTGTCCCTCTCTTCTACCCCTCCATTACGCGATAGGGTATATCTGAAACCCTGGTAGCGTATACCCAATTCTGCGCAAGTATGCCTCAGCAGAAGAGCAAGAGAGAGCTTTTACCCGACCCGGCCCTATACCCACCTCCGTAACCAGATTATCTTTTTTCATGACAAGTTTGACATAGGGCCGTAGAAAATAATTTGTTGCAATGAAATCTACATCTATAAGCTGTCTAGTAACTATTATGCGCCACTCTTTTTCATTCTTGAATCCGGGATTTTTAATTATACACATGACAAACCCTATCGCCTCAAACCAATTTGCAAATGCACGACGATATGCTCTATCTTTATCGGGCTTGCGGAAAGCGCCGGCCAGTTCTGTTTTATATGCTTTGATAGCATCCTTTAATATGGCATCAAGGATCGAGTTTATTTCTTTCACATTATCGCGAGCAGCAGGGGTCATGTCATCTTTATCATAGTACATAACTGGTAGCAAAAACCCGCTTCGGCATGGGCCTCCTCTCGAAGTTGCGCTCCCGACAAGCCTATGGCAATTCCTCCTTCACCTCTTCCATAAGCCCGCCACTGCCCGAGATCATCCTTGGCCGACGAAAAGCACGAAACAAAAAACTGCATACCTGTTGGCAATCCAATAATATTTTGGAGGTCATCTTTTGCATATAATATAAAAAGCTTGTCATCACCGTCAAAACGAGGATCAAAGAGGCTTTTCTCGAGAAAATCTCTAATAAGAGACATTGACACAAAAAACTCACTGGCATCGTTAAGATAAAAAATATTTGTGGCATGAAAAATCATAGCATCTGTTTCGAGTATTCCACGGAATCCCGTAGCCTTAGTGTAATGGTATAATACAGCCGGAGGAGTATAGCGGCTTTCAAGCCGTTCTAACTCTGCGTACGCAATTTCTAATGACATGACTCACCTTGGCTATGGCCTTCAGCGCAGCGGGCAACAGACCGAGATTTGCCGAGGGGCAATGCGCTCTTCTGGGCACTCCGAAACGGTATAGTATGGTCCATAGCGGAACCTACTCATCATCATCACAAGTTCCAACTGCCATGTCTTCTTATCGGATGACACGTCCATCACGCCTGGGCGGAACGGGTCAGAAGTGCAAACTCAAACTGACACACTACCCGCTTGCCCTCCGCCTTCCCATCATCCCTTCGGCAAGTTTCCGGCCCCCTCCTTTGGCGCGGCTACTACGGTCGGCACAGGTGTCGGCGGCGCCGTATCGACCATCCGCACCGGCAACGCCGCCGCTGTCTTCAGGTTCACGTCCCGCTGCGGGAACGGCAGCTCGATGCCGTTGGCGTGGTAGAGATCCCAGATGCGCTTCAGCACATCGCTGCGGACGTTATGCACGCCGGCGCGGGGGTCATTGATCCAGAAGCGCAGTTCGAGATCAACCGAGCTGTCGCCGAAGCCGAGGACCAGGCAGCGCGGCGGCGGCTCGGCCAGCACCCGCGGCACGCCGGCGGCGGCTTGCACCGCCAGCGCCAACGCCTGGTCGAGGTCGGAGCTGTAGGCGATGCCGACCGGCGCATGCAGCCGCAGCAGGTTGTTGCTGTGCGACCAGTTCTCCACCCGGTCGGTGATCAGGTCCTCGTTAGGAATGAGGTGCTCGATGCCATCGCGGGTGACGACCGAGACGTAGCGGGCGCCCAGCGAGTTGATCCAGCCGTAATGCTCGCCCACCGCGATGACGTCGCCCGGCTTGACCGAGCGGTCGAGCAGCAAGATGACGCCGCTGATCAGATTGGAGACCACCTTCTGCAAGCCGAAGCCGACGCCAAGGCCGACGGCGCCGGAGAAGACGGCAAGCGTCGTCACGTTGATGCCGAGGGCGTGCAGGGCGATGAAGACGGCGAAGGTCCAGGCCAGCACGCTCGCCAGCTTGCCGAGCAGGACGCGCTCGGAGGGGGAGAGGCCCGGCAGCCGCTCGGCCCACAGATCGAGCCTGCGCGTCAGCAGCGATGCTCCCCACCAGAAGACCGAGAGGATCAGCGTCGCTTCGATGATCCCCAGCGCCGAAATCCGCACCGAGCCGATGTTCAGCGCCATCTGGCCGAGAATGGAGAGCGTCACCGCCCACAGGTCGAGTGCCTTCAGTCCCGCCACCGCGACGATGCCGACCGCGATCACCCGCGACCAGAACAGCGAGGCGACGAACGAGAGGACCAGCCGCACGCCCATCCAGGCCGCAACCAGGCCAAGCGCAATTTCGACGACCTTTGCTGGCGCACCCGCCTCGCGCAGGGCCGCCGCGGTGAACCACAGCAGGACGATCCACAGCAACGGGAAGGCGGCGGGCCGCAGCCAGGTCAGCAGCGACTGCCGGTCGGCGGCGCGAGCGGCGACAAAACGTCGGGTGCGCGGCGCCAGCCGGCGAGCAAACAGCAGTGCTGCCACCAGGGATGCCAACACGGCGGCAAGCTGCAGCAGCAGGTGCGGCGTGGTCGGCAGTGGCGGCAGTTGCAGGTTCGCTTGCAGCCAAGCATCCAGCTGCGGCCGGAGCTGACCCAAGCCGCTGAGGGCGGGCCAGTTGCTGCTCTCCCCCGCGTCCGGCAACGGGGCTGTCTCTGCCGCCGGACTCACGGCCTACCGGTTGTCGCGGCGGTTGAGAAAGGCGAGACGCTCGAACAGGTGCACGTCCTGCTCGTTCTTCAGCAGCGCGCCATGCAGCGGCGGGATCAGCTTGCGCACATCCGAGGTTCGCAGCACCTCCGGCGGCAGGTCCTCGATCATCAGCAGCTTGATCCAGTCGAGCAGTTCCGAGGTCGACGGCTTTTTCTTCAGCCCGGGGACCTCGCGCATCTCGAAGAAGACGGTGAGCGCCTCGTGCAGCAGCCGCTTCTGGATGCCGGGATAGTGCACCTCGACGATCTGCTGCATCGTCTCGCGGTCGGGAAAGCGGATGTAGTGGAAAAAGCAACGGCGCAGAAAGGCGTCCGGCAGCTCCTTCTCGTTGTTGGAGGTGATGACGACGATCGGCCGGTGCCGGGCGGCGATGGTTTCTTTGGTCTCGTAGACGTGGAACTCCATGCGGTCGAGCTCCAGCAGCAGGTCGTTGGGGAACTCGATGTCTGCCTTGTCGACCTCGTCGATCAGCAGCACCGGCCGGACGTCGCAGGAGAACGCCTCCCACAGCCGGCCCTTGACGATGTAGTTGGCAATGTCGTGGACGCGCGCCTCGCCGAGCTGGCTGTCCCGCAGCCGCGCCACCGCGTCGTACTCGTAGAGGCCCTGCTGCGCCTTGGTGGTCGACTTGATGTGCCACTGGATCAGCGGCACGCCGAGGGCTCCCGCGATCTCATGGGCGAGGATGGTCTTGCCGGTTCCGGGCTCGCCCTTGATCAGCAGCGGCCGCTCGAGCGCGATCGCCGCATTGACGGCGACCATCAGGTCTTCAGTCGCAACGTAGCTGTCGGTGCCTTCGAAGCGCTTGGCCATATCCGGTCCGATCGTTCCCAATGGTGGCGGGCGAGGGCATAAACGGTGGCCGGACGTTTAGCAACGCCAGCCACCGTCCGCCCGCTTACCGGCTTGAGGGCGGGCGTGCCGGCCTGCTAGGCCACGTCTTCCGGGGCCGGCCGCTGCAGCCGTCCCTTCAGCATCTGCGTGTAATAGTAGCGCATCTTGCTGTCGCCGATGTTGCGCAGGTATTGGACCACCGGCCACAGCACGTTCAGTCCAATAAAAATCGGGCCATATTTGTGCTTTTCAAGAACGAGCCGCCGGCCGATGCCGTAGGTGAAGGTCTTTTCGGCCAGCCGGCTGTCGGAATAGTCGGGCGACGGGTGGTAAATGCACACGTCGTCGGAGCGCAGCATGCGGGCCCCGGCGAAGCAGGAGCGGACGATATAGTCGGCGTCTTCGCCGGAACCGTAGCGGGTGCCGCTGCCGCCCCCCATCCGTTCGTCGAAGGCGCCGACCTTGATGGCGAAGGGCCGCGTCAGGAAGACGACATAGGTAGTGCCGCGGAACCACAGGCTGTATTTGCCGAGACGCTTGACGTGCAGCGAGGGTTTCGGCGTCGCCGGCTCGCGCAAGGCGCCGGAGGTATCGGGGACATCGACGCTGGTCGCCATGACGAAGTCGGCAACGCCGTCGTCGATCAGTGTCTTCACCCGTTCCAGGACGCACGGCGCATAGACGCAGTCGTCGTCGGGAAAGGCGATGATATCGCCGCAGGCGTACTCCAGGCCGACGTTGCGGCCCTTCGAGGCACCCGCGGGCGAGTTCATGTAGAGGATGTCGAGGCCGGGGAAGCGCTCGCACTGGCTGCGCACCCGGTCGTCCTTGTTCTGATCGATGACGATAACCTCGAAATCCTGGAAGGTCTGGCCCACCAGGCTTTCGAGGTACAGCCCGATCTCCGGGCCGCGGCCGATCGTCGACATTATCAGCGAGAAGGTCCGCCGCCGGTTGCCCTGGCGGGCGCCCATCGGGATTGGGGTTACAGCGACGCCGGTCGAGCCGGCAGGCAGAACGCCGCTTCGTGGAAACCCCTCCGGATGTCTTTCCGGCAATGACCCGCCTGCCGCCGCGCCAGGCACGGTCTTTTCCCCCGCAGAGCCGAATGTCGCTCCGCCCATCTTCTGGCTCCTCCGTGGTTTACGTCACGGCGTTCGGCGGCCGCAGACCGGCCTTCAGGGGCCGCAGGCGGCACGATTGCCCCGATGACGCCTGCGCGCACCCGCGTTGCGACAAGCTTGACCCGAAGGGGCTCGCTCTGTGCCGCGTTGTAGCGAAACGCGGCTGTCCCGGCAAGCGCGGCCACCGCTTTGACCGCAGCGCCCTGCCGCCCGTTGTCGGGAATCTACAGGGCTGTTGTCTCCGGGACCCGGTGGCGGCGGGACGCGGCCGGAGGCTGAAGGCAAGCCGCCGTTGTCGGGGGCGGCAGGCATGGCTACAAGGGGCGGATGATCCCTAGCCGTCTTCCCCGCCTGGCCGTGCTCGCCGTCCTCCTGGCCGCTTCCGCCTGCGGCGGCACCGAGCCCTACATCTTTCAGAAGGAGGAGTTCGACCGCGCTCGCCCGGACTTCGGCAAGCCGGTGACCGACCGCAGCGAGTTGACCATCTGCTACAATGCCACCGGGACCTCCGACGGCCGGATCGCGCGGATGGCGGAGGAGGAATGCGGCCGCTTCGGCAAGCAGGCCGAGCCCGCCGGCGAGGGCTTCGGCGAATGCCCGCTGCTGGCTCCGGTGGCGGCCCACTTCACCTGCCGTCCGCCGGCGGCGGCGCCGGATGAAGGGCTGGCGCCTGCGGGCGAGGCGCCGGCATCACCGGCGCAGACGGGCCGAGGGTCGTAACGGCTGGACACCGCCTGTCCTCACCCCTTCGCCCCTGATCCTGCCTGATGGCTGGAACCAGGGATGCGACAGCCGGCGCCGCGCCCAGCCGCGTTATGCGCTGTCCCAGCGATGGCGAAACCCGGCGTTTGTGGAGGGGCGATCGGCGCTGCCGGCTCCTCGTGCCACGTGATCTCCTATCGAACAGAGACAGAACATCTACAGCACATCGGCACGGCTGGACAGCAGGCTAAATCAAAATCAGCACACCGTAGATGGCGCCGGGTAGATGGCGCCGGCAGCCCTTGAAGACATTGGTTCACCCTTCAGGGTCCGCATCGGGGCGTAACGACTGGCGGCCCGCATGACCGGCGGACCGCCTTGTCCTTGCCGCCGCGGCGCTGCTGATAACGAATCGGCGCCCGCAACGCGTCGGGATTGCGGGAAATGCCACGTTCGGCATAATACGATTGCAGAGCCTGAGGGTTGATGAAGGATGCGGACAATGCCAGCGGGCACGGCCGGCCCGTGGAGTGAGCCGGCGCACCCGGTTGGCATGTGGTAGAGGCGATGAGGGATATTCTACTCCACGTCGAGCCATTGATTCCGGCGCTCCGGCGCTATGCGCGCACGCTGATACAGGACAGCGCCGCCGCCGATGAGCTGGTGCAGGACTGTCTTGAGCGCGCGATCAGCGGCTGGCACCGGCGGCGCAAGGATCGCGAGGTGCGCAGCTGGGTGTTTGCCATCCTCCATAACCTTGCGGTCAACAGTCTGCGCCAGAGGCAGCGCGAGGCCCGGCAGGACGCCGGCGCCGCGGAGGTCGCCCTGCCGCCGCCGCGGCCGGAGCAGCAGGACCGGCCGCAGTATCGCGCCCTGCTCCACGCGCTGGCCGAGCTGCCGGAGGAGCAGCGCAGCGTGATCCTGCTCGTGGCGGTGGAGGACTTCAGCTACGCCGAGACCGCGGAAGTGCTGGCGGTACCGATCGGTACCGTCATGTCGCGGCTGACCCGCGGCAGGGAGAGATTGCGTCTGATCCTGGATGGCGGAGAGGGCGCGCGCGGTGCTCGGACGGTGCGCCGCCCGCACCTGCGGAGGGTGAAATGACCGCGCGCCCGGTCACCGAGGACGAGCTGCAGGCGTACGTCGATGACGCGCTGGAGGAGGGCCGGCGCGGCGAGATCCTTCCCTACCTCGCCCACCATGTCGATGTCGCCTACCGCATCGAGGCGTATCGGGCGCAGCGGCAAATGCTGCGCCGGGCCTTCGCCCCGATCGCCGAGGAGCCGCTGCCGCCCGAGCTGAACTTTCCGCGCATGCTCGAAGCGCGCCGTAACGCCACCCTTGCCCCCTGGCGCCGGGGTGCGGCGGCGTTCATGCTGCTTTCCCTCGGCGGTATCGCCGGCTGGTCCCTACATGACCTCGGCCAGCCGGCCCCCTCCGGGGTTGCGGCGCTGGCTCGGGAAGCGGCCGAGACCTACGAGGTCTTTGCTCTGGACCGCGAGCAGCCGGTCGAGATCGAGGCTGCCGAGCGGGCAAGGCTGGTCGCCTGGGCGTCACAGCGGCTCGGCCGTCCGGTGGCGGTGCCGGACCTGTCGGACGACGGTTACCGCTTCCTCGGCGGGCGGATGGTCGCCACCGGGTATGGCCCTGCCGTCCTTTTCATGTATGAAGACGCTCGCGGCAACCGCCTGGTGATGCTGAGCCGTCCGCTGCCGGCCGACCGGGACGCGTCCATGGTCGAGCAGTCCACCGGCCCCGTCGCCGGCTTTACCTGGGCACACCGCGGCATGGGCTACAGCCTGGTGGCAAGATTGCCGCCCGACCACCTGCAGCCGCTTGCCGAGGAGGCACGCCGGCAGCTGCGGAATCTGTAAAGGGGGAATGAGATGCTCTGGTCTAGCGAGCGCCCCGCACGCGTCGAGGATGCTGTAGGTGTCATATTGGCGACATTTCGGGATCGCACGCTGAACAAAAATTTTTCCGTAGCCTCCTAGAAGCCGACGTCTTCGGGCAGCAGCCGGTTCGGCGGGTTGTGGCCGTCGATGACGCTCTGGATGTTGATGATCACCCGCTGGCCCATGTCGATGCGGCCCTCGTGGGTCGCCGAGCCCATGTGCGGCAGCAGCACCACGTTGTCCATGGCCAGCAGCTTGGGATTGACCGCCGGCTCGTTCTCGTAGACGTCGAGGCCGGCGCCGGCGATCTCGCGGGCGCGCAGCATCTTCACCATCGCCACCTCGTCGATGATCTCGCCGCGCGCGGTGTTGACGATATAGGCGTGCGGCTGCAGCAGCTTGAGGCGGCGCGCCGACAAGAGGTGGAAGGTCGCCGGCGTGTGCGGGCAATGCACGGTGACCACGTCGGTGCGCGCCAGCATCTGGTCGAGGCTTTCGTGGTAGGTGGCCTCCAGCTCGGTCTCGATATCGGGATGGACGCGGCGGCGGTTGTGATAGTGGATGCTCATCTGGAAGGCGTTGGCCCGGCGCGCCACCGCCTGGCCGATGCGGCCCATGCCGACGATGCCCAGCCGCTTGCCGGAGACCCGGTGCCCCAGCATCCAGGTGGGCGACCATCCCTTCCACTTGTTGGCGCGCAGGATGCGCTCGCCTTCCGTCAGCCGTCGCGGCACCGCGAGGATCAGCGCCATGGTCATATCGGCGGTGTCCTCGGTGAGCACGTCGGGGGTGTTGGTGACGGTGATGCCCAGTTCCTTGGCTCGCTTCAGGTCGATGTGGTCGAAGCCGGTGCCATAGTTGGCGATCAGCTTCAGCCGCTCGCCGGCATGATCGAGCAGGGCCCGGCCGATGCGGTCGGTCACCGTCGGCACGAGGACATCGGCGACGCGCACCGCCTCGACCAGCTTCTCCGGCGGCATCGGCTCGTCGGCCAGATTGAGGCGAACGTCGAACAGCTCCATCATCCGTGTCTCGATGAGATCGGGGAGCTTGCGGGTAACGACTACCAGAGGCTTTTGCTTTGCCATGGTCCGGATTTGCCAATGGCCGTTGCTGCTCTTCGCGCCTTAGCAGGCGACGATGCCTATGTCCAGCAGCGTGAAGGAGAGGAAGCAGGAGGGGAGCCGGACTCGTTGAGGCGGCGGCCGCTAGACGCGCCGGAGGAGCGGCTACGAACCGATGACCTGGCGCGCCCCGATCAGTCGGCGCAGAATCTGCAGGCCAGACTGGTGCTCGGCGGGCCCGTGGATGGATGCGCAGGCATGCGCGAGGACGACCGGCTCGATTCCGGCCTGGAACAGATCGAGGGCACTCATCATGACGCCGCCGTCGCTGCCGATGCCACAGAGGTGCACCCGGGCGATGCCGTCGCGCCGCAACTGATCGACAAATGCCTCGTTAACGCAGGAGTAAGTGGACTTGTCGATTATTTTGGCAGAGGGTCCAGGGGTAAATGCCAGCTGGGTATCGACCGACCCCAGGGAAAACCCGGACCAGCCGATGAGCTTGCGGTAGAGGGATTTCCGCGGATTATAGAGGCGGGTGACGAGCACCTGATCGAAGCTTTCTTGTAGCGAAGCGACACGGCCGGGGACGTGCGCCGTCCATTCGTTGATAAAGCCGCCCTGCACGTCGATGATGAGCAGCTGGCTCGCTGTCATGGGGCCTCAACACCAACAAAATCGTGCACGGGCCGGCAGCCCGGCTATATAGAGGGCGAAGGAATAGCGTGTGCCATGTACCGCATTCACAATCGCCGCGCCATCATCAATCGCAAGGGGCTCATCGGTGAGCTGCACGAGCTCGGCCGCTGGGGCCCGCAGACGCCGCGCGGCCGCGCCAACGCGTTGCAAATTTTCAAGGCAGCCCTCTACCGCGGGGTCGGCGAGATCCGCGGCCGCTTCGAAGCGGAGGTGATGTCGGGCGCCGAGGTCGTCCAGGCTAATGCCTTCCTGGTCGATCAGTTCGTCCGCTGCATCTACGACTTCGCCGACACCGAGGTCTATCCCGACGGCGTCGATCCCGGCGACCGCATGTCGCTGACCGCCACCGGCGGCTATGGCCGCGGCGAGCTGGCGCCGTTTTCCGATATCGACGTGATGTTCCTGCTGCCCGGCCGGCAGACGGCGCGGCTGGAGCAGATCATCGAATACGTCCTCTACATGCTGTGGGATTCCGGCCTGCAGGTCGGCCACGCCACCCGCACCATCGACGACTGCGTCCGGCTGTCCAAGGGCGATCTCACCATCCGCACGTCGCTGCTGGAGACACGGTGGCTATGGGGGGACAAGCCGCTCTTCTGCATCTTCGAGCAGCGGTTCCGCAACGAGGTGGTCGCCGGCTCGGCCGCCTCGTTCGTCGAGCAGAAGCTGGCCGAGCGGGATGCCCGGCACGAACGCATGGGCGATTCCCGCTACGTGCTGGAGCCGCACATCAAGGAGGGCAAGGGCGGGCTGCGCGATCTGCAGACGCTGTTCTGGATCGCCAAGTACCTTTACCAGGTGAAGGATATGGGCGGCCTCGTCGAGCGCGGCGTCTTCACCGATTCCGACGTACGCCAGTTCCGCCGCGCCGAGAACTTCCTGTGGACCGTCCGCTGCCACCTGCACTACGTCGCCGGCCGGCCGGAGGAGCGGCTGACCTTCAACGTGCAGGAGGTCATCGCCCAGCGCCTCGGCTACGCCGACCGCCCATCCGGGCGGGGCGTCGAGCGCTTCATGAAGCACTACTTCCGCGTCACCAAGACGGTCGGCGATCTGACGCGGGTGCTGTGCGCGGTGCTGGAGGACCAGCATAAGAAGACACGGCTGAAGTTCCGCCTGCCGTCGCTCTCCCGCGCCCTGTTCCGCCGGCCGCCCTCGGGCCTCAAGCTGGACGGCGACCGCCTGACTCTCGATAGCTCAGACGCGCTGCAGTGGGACCCGGTGCTGATGCTGCGGCTGTTTCACGAAGCCCAGCGGCTGGGCCTCGACATCCATCCGCAGGCATTACGGTTGGTCCAGCAGAATCTGCGGCTGATCGATGCGCGGCTGCGCGCCGACCCGCAAGCCAACCGGCTGTTCGTCGAGATGCTGACGCACGAGCAGGGCGCCGAGCAGACCCTCAAGCGCCTCGGCGAGGCCGGGGTGTTCGGCCGGTTCATCCCCGATTTCGGCCGGGTGGTCTCGCAGATGCAGTATGACATGTACCATGTCTATACGGTCGACGAGCACACCATCCGCGCCATCGGCATTCTCAGCCGCATCGAGCGCGGCGAACTGAAGGAACAGCATCCGGCGGCGACCATGGCGATGAGCGAGATCCGCTCACGCCGGGCTCTCTATCTCGCGGTCCTGCTGCACGATATCGCCAAGGGCCGGGGCGGCGACCACTCCGAGATCGGCGCTGCGATCGCACTCACCCTGGCGCCGCGGCTGGGTCTCGATGACTGGGAAGCCGAGACGGTCTCCTGGCTGGTCGCCCAGCACCTGCTGATGAGCCGGACCGCCTTCAAGCGCGACATCGACGACTGGAAGACGGTCTGCGACTTCACCGACCGGGTGCAGTCGCCGGAGCGGCTGCGCATGCTGCTGATCCTCACCAACGTCGATATCCGCGCCGTCGGTCCGAACATCTGGAACGCCTGGAAGTGTGGCCTGCTCGACGAGCTGTACTACCGGGCGCTGGAAGACATGGAGATGGCATCGGGCCAGCCGGCAGAGCGCCGCACCATGCGGGTCGAGCGCGCCAAGGCGAGGCTGCGCTCGCGCCTGCTCGACTGGGACGACGCCGCTCGCGAGGCTTTCATGGCGCGCGGCTATTCCGACTACTGGCTGTCCTTCGGCGTCGAAGAGCATGTGCGGCACTTCGAGCTGATGCGCACGGCAGAAGCCGACGGCAAGGCACTGCACGTCGAGGCGCGCACCCATCCGTCGCGGGACGTCACCGAGGTGACCATCTATGCCCCCGATCATCCCGGCCTGTTCGCCCAGATCGCCGGCGCGATGTCGCTGTCCGGGGCCTCGATCGTCGGCGCCAAGGTGGTGACGCTGGCAAACAGCATGGCGCTGGACGTGTTCCACATCCAGGATCTGAGCGGCCGGCCCTTCGACAGCGACGACCGCATGCAGCGCCTCAGTCAGCGCATCGAGGCGGCGGTGGTGGGCAAAATGGAGCCGGCGCGCGAGCTGCGGGCGATGCGCAAGCGGGCGCTGCCCAGCCGCACCCAGGTGTTCAAGGTGCCGCCGCGGGTGATCTTCGACAACAAGGCGTCGGTCAGCAATACCGTGATCGAGGTCAATGGCCGCGACCGGTCCGGCTTCCTGCACGATGTGACGTCGACGCTGACGGCGCAGGGACTGCAGATCGTCAGCGCTCACATCTCCACCTACGGCGAGCGGGTGGTCGACGTCTTCTACGTCAAGGACGTCTTCGGCCTGAAGGTGGAGCAGCCGACGAAGCTGGCGAAGCTGGAACAGGCGCTGCTGGAAGCCATTGCCCCACCGGAGGACCGGCCGGCAGCACCACCTGGGGGGGACGGAGAGGCGGAGCCGGCGGCAGCGGAGTAGGCCGCTTTTCCCTTCCCTCGCACCGCGGCGAGCCGCTAGTACTGCATTCGCGCATCGCAGGGTAGGCAAAGCCGCGTCCGCCTCTCCGCCCCCGCGGCGGTCGCGGATGAGCCGGGTCCCGTTCCCGCGCCGCGCCCCTCGCAACGGCAGTTCCGGCGCCGCATGTCGCTCTTCCGCTCCATCGCCACCATCGGCGGACTGACCATGGTCAGCCGGGTGCTGGGCTTCGCCCGCGACACCCTGATGGCGGCGCTGCTGGGCGCCGGCCCGGTCGCCGACGCCTTCTTCGTCGCCTTGCGCTTTCCCAACCTGTTCCGCTCGCTGTTCGCCGAAGGCGCGTTCTCGGCGGCGTTCGTGCCGATCTTCGTCGGCACGCTGGCGAGCGACGGCCGCGACGCTGCGATCCTGTTCGCCGAGCGCGTGCTCTCGGTGCTGACCACGGCGCTGCTCGCCTTCATTCTGCTGGTCGAGATCTTCATGCCGGCGTTCATCGCCCTGCTGGCGCCGGGCTTCGTCGGCACCGAGACGTTCGGGCTTGCGGTCGAGTTCTCGCGGCTGACCTTCCCGTACCTGCTGTTCATCTCGCTGACGGCGCTGCAGGGCGGCGTGCTCAATGCCTTGGGACGCTTCGCCGCGCCGGCGGCGACGCCGATTCTGCTCAACCTGTCGCTGATCACCGCATTGCTGGGGACCGGGCCGCTGCTGCCGACCATGGGCCATGCGCTCGCCTGGGGCGTCGTCTTCGGCGGCGTCATCCAGTTCCTGTGGCTGCTGGGAAGTTGCGCACGGGAGGACGTCCGGCTGCGGCTGCCGCGGCCGCGGCTGACGCCCGACGTCAAGCGGATGCTGCTACGGGCGTTGCCGGTCGCCTTCGGCGCGGGCGTCTACCAGATCAACATCATGGCCGGGACCATCCTTGCCTCGCTGCTGCCGGCGGGCTCGGTCTCCTACCTGTTCTACGCCGACCGCCTCAACCAGCTGCCCTACGGCATCATCGGCGTTGCCGTCAGCACGGCGCTGCTGCCGGTGCTCGCCCGCCAGGTGCGCGACGGTAATGCCGATGCGGCGCTGGCGAGCCAGAACCGGGCGCTGGAATTCGCCGTCTTCCTGATGCTGCCGGCGGCGGCGGCCCTGGTCGTGCTGGCGAGCCCGATCATCGATGTGCTGTTCCGCCGCGGCGCCTTCGGCCCGGAAGACGTCCGCCAGACCGCCGATGCGCTCGCCGCCTTTGCCTGCGGCCTGCCGGCGCTGATGCTGGTGAAGGCGCTGACCCCGGGCTTTTATGCCCGCGAGGATACGCGCACGCCGGTAAAGATCGCCATCGTCAGCGCCGTCGTGAACATCGCGCTGGCAGCGGCGCTGATGCTGCCGCTGCGCCACGTCGGCATCGCCCTTGCCGCCTCGCTCGCCAACTGGCTGAACGCGCTGCTGCTGGCCGTCGTGCTGTACCGGCGCGGCTTCCTGCAGCCCGATGCGCGGCTGAAGCAGCGGCTGCCGCGCAGCCTGCTCGCGACCGCGGCGATGGCGGCTTTGCTGGCGGCGGCGCTGCCGCTGGCGCAGCCGTGGCTGGACGGGCGGTTCGTCGAGCGGGGGGCGGCGCTGGCGGTGCTGGTTGCGGCCGGCACCTTCGTCTTCTTCGCCGCCGCCGCGGCGCTCGGCATCGCCCGCCCGTCGGAGCTGAAGGTGCTGCTGCGCCGGCGGAGCTGACCCCTCCGGCATGCCGAGTGCACGTCCCAGACCCGCACATTTGCCCACCCATTAGGCAAACGGACTGCACTATAATACCCCAATCTGGCTAAGCGTCGCCTGTTGCTGTCGGCAAGGCAGGGGGCGAGGCTCGGGGCCGTTTAATGGGGGAATCCATGGCCATCATCCGCGGGAACGACGGCAACAACCAGCTGAACGGCACCAACCTCAACGACTACATCGACGGCTTCGGCGGCAACGACACGCTGCGCGGCAACGGCGGCAACGACACCATGCAGGGTGGCGGCGGCAATGACACCGCCTTCGGCGGTGATGGCAACGACATCATCCGCGATGCCGCCGGCTACATCCACGACTTCCACGGCGGCAACGGCAATGACGAACTGACCCTGCGTCTGACCGTCCCCGTGACGGAGCAGGACTATACGTGGAAGGCATCGCTCTATGGAGATAGCGGAAACGACATCATAACAGCAACATACAATGTCCCATATGATGAATACTCAGACCATATTTCCAATTATATTGATGGAGGCGTAGGAGACGATGTGATTTATCTTCGAATTGCCGATGGTCGAAACGGATATGTGATGGATGGGTATTTTAGTAATACAATTATTGGTGGCGATGGTAACGATCAGATCAGCTGCAAGGCGTCGGCCTGGGGCGGCGGATATACTTATATAGATGGTGGTTCTGGGTACGATTTCATAAATATTGATTGCGAGACCATATCCGTTAATGGCGGTATAGGAAATGATGAAATTAGTACAGTGAGCTCAATTTCCACCATAAACGGTGGAGCCGGTAACGACTATATTTTTGCAAGTGGAATATCTTACAGTTTTACTGGCCAGGGAGAGGAGACGCAGCAACTTGTTCGAGGTGGCGATGGCGAGGATACGATTGTATTGGATGGTCAAGCACTTGGAAATTACGTTGGGATAGCGCACGCGACAATTTTCGGCGATGCAGGAGATGATCGTATCGATGTCCGCCTCGAATCCGGGTCCTGGTATGGCGGCAACAGCCTGAGCTCGATCGACGGCGGAAGCGGCAACGACACTATCACCACTAATACGTTTGCCGGAGATGGCGATTGGGATGGCGGCCAGGGGCACGCGAAGAATGTCATACGAGGGGGGCTGGGCGACGATTTCATCACCGCTAGCGCGATCATTGAAGAAATCGCCGGTACAGAGGAAAATGGCGGCCCTCACATCGCCGAGAACTACCTCTACGGAGGTGACGGCATCGACCATCTGGTCGCACGGATTTCTCTCTCCAGCTATCGCGAGGGAAATATCGGCCGCAATTATCTGGATGGCGGCAACGGCAACGACGTGCTGGAGGCTTGGTCGTCGGTAACAAACGAGCTGTATGGCCGGGCGGGTGACGATACGCTGCGCGTCAACGGCTATGGTGATTCCACCCTCGACGGCGGCGCCGGCAACGATCGCCTCTACGGTGACGGCGGCGATACCACCTTCGTGCTTCGACGCGGGGAGGGCCGGGATGTTATTTATGGCTACGATACCGGTTACGGCGAGGACCACATCGCGCTCGGTGGCGGCCTGACCTTCGGGAGCCTGCAACTGGTGGCGCAGGGCGGAGCCAATACCCGCATCCTCGCCGGCGGCGTCGAGATCGCGCTGGTGGTGGGCGTCACACCCGATGAGCTCAGCGCCGACGACTTCATCCTCGTCTGAGCCCGTCGCGTCGCACGGCCGGCAGTGTAATTCCGTCATGCGAGCGGAGCGAAGCAATCCAGGGCTGCCCTTATCGCCGGCGCTGGATTGCCCCGCCTGTCCTCGCCACCGCGGCGATGGCGGCTTTGCTGGCGGCGGCGCTGCCGCTGGCGCAGCCGTGGCTGCACGGCCGGTTCGTTGGCGGGCGAGGGTGCTGGCGGCGCCGGGTGGCGGCACGCTGGCCGTCGCCGTCGCCGCCACGGCGCTCGGCATCGCTCGCCCGTCGGAGCTGAAGGCGCTGCTGCGCCGGCGGAGCTGACCCCGGCGCGCGGGTCGAGCCAGCACAGACACGCGCGATTCCTCTCTACAAGGCGAAGAACTAACTGTATAATACCCCGATATGGCTACTAGCGTCGTCCGCTGCGCCTGCAAGGCAGAGGTGACGCTGTGGCCTTTCGAATGGGGGAAATCATGGCAATTATTCGCGGGACGAACGGTAACAACGCGCTGAACGGTACCAATCTTAGCGACTACATCGACGGCCTCGGCGGCAACGACACGCTGCGCGGCAACGGCGGCAACGACACCATGCAGGGCGGCGGCGGCAATGACACCGCCTTCGGCGGTGATGGCAACGACATCATCCGCGACGCCGCCGGCTTCATCCACGACTTTCACGGTGGCAACGGCAATGACGAACTGACCCTGCGTCTGACCATCCCGTTCAGTGCCGAAGAGTATAGCTGGAAGACATCATTATCCGGAGATGCTGGAAATGACGTTATTACCGCCATTTATAATGTTGAATCCGATGAGTTTTCGACTAATATTGCAAACGTCGTTAATGGCGGTGTAGGAAACGACGTTATTTTTGTCCGCGGCGCTTCAGGAACGAGCGATTTCACTTTCGCTAACATAAGCAATACCATCATTGGCGGCGATGGTGACGATCGGATAACCGCACTAGCCTATAGCTGGGACACTTCATCAAATTTGATAAGGGGTGATGCTGGCAATGACAGTATTGTCTCTGAAAGTTGGAGCGCACAACTATATGGCGGAACAGGTAATGATCATATAAGCGCGTTGACTAGCTTCGCAACAATAGAAGGCGGTATTGGCAATGACATCATTTCTGTGGAAGGAATTTTTCCACAATATTCAAGTGTTGGAGAAGCTTTTCAGTCTTTAATAAGAGGCGGTGATGGAGGTGATTTTATATCTGTGAACGCAACAGCGATCGGAAATTTCGGTGGGCTCTCGGCGGCAACTATCTTCGGTGATGCAGGTGATGATCGCATCAACGTTCGTCTCGAATCCGGCTCCTGGTACGGGGGAAACACGGTCGCTTCCATCGACGGAGGTATCGGCAACGATCTAATTACCTCCGAAGCCATCGCGGGGGAGGGGGATTATGAACAAGGTCAGGGTCAAGTACGGAACATCATACGCGGTGGGGGTGGAGACGACTACATCAACGCAAGAACATCGATAACGGAAGTTCAAGGGAGGGGGCGAACAGCCCGGCCCACATATCGCACAGGCTTCAATTTACGGGGGCGACGGAAACGACACCCTCGTTTCCCGGCTTGAGCTTCCGGGCAGCAGTCCCGCGGGCAGCATCGGCCGCAACTATCTCGACGGCGGCAGCGGCAACGACATTCTGGAAGCCTGGTCCTCCGAGAAGAACGAGCTGTACGGCCGGGCGGGCGACGATACCTTGCGCGTTCACGGTTACGGCGATTCCACCCTCGATGGCGGTGCCGGCAATGACCGCCTTTACGGCGACGGCGGCGATACCATCTTCGTGCTGCGGAGCGGCGAGGGCCGCGACGTCATCTACGGCTTCGATGCCTCCGGCGAGGACCACATCGCGCTCGGCGGCGGCCTTACCTTCGGCAGCCTGCAACTGGTGGAGCAGGGCGGGGCGAATACCCGCATTCTCGCCGGCGGCGTCGAGATCGCGGTGGTGGTGGGCGTCACGCCCGATGAGCTGAGCGCCAACGATTTCATCCTCGTCTGAGCGCGCCCCGGAGCGACACCGCGGCGCGAGCGCAGCGCAGCGATCCAGACGGCTGCCGGCCTCGGCTGGATCGCCACGGCGGGCTCCGCCCGCCTCGCGGTGACCCGTGTGGTGCTCACGGGGTCATCGCGAGCGGAAGCGAAGCGATCCAGGTTCCTGGCGGTGCTGCCCGGGTTGGGGCGGAGGACTGTTATCGTCTTGCGAATCATCCGTCGGCGATTCCGCCCTGGTCCGGCAGCGCGGCGATAGCTTGGCTTGACCGTTGCAGCGCCGCCGGGTGATAACCCGCCCGCACCATCAACCGCCGTCATCGCCGCATGCGACGCATCTTCTCGGGCATCCAGCCCACCGGCAACCTGCACCTCGGCAACTATCTTGGCGCCATCCGCAACTGGGTGCGGCTGCAGGACGACTTCGAGTGCATATTCTGCGTCGTCGATCTGCACGCCATCACCGTCTGGCAGGACCCGGCCGAGCTGCGCGACAATACCCGCCGCATCGCCGCGGCGATGCTGGCCGCCGGCGTCGATGCCGGCAAGCACATCGTCTTCGTGCAGAGCCAGGTGGCGGCGCACGCCCAGCTCGCCTGGGTCCTCAACTGCGTCGCCCGGCTCGGCTGGCTCAACCGGATGACCCAGTTCAAGGAGAAGGCGGGCAAGCACCGGGAAAACGCCTCGGTCGGCCTTTACGCCTATCCCAACCTGATGGCCGCCGACATCCTCGCCTACAAGGCGACGCACGTGCCGGTCGGCGAGGACCAGAAGCAGCACCTCGAGCTCACCCGCGACATCGCCCAGAAGTTCAACGCCGACTATGGCGTCGACGTCTTCCCGCTGCCGGAGCCGCTGATCTTCGGGCCGGCGACGCGGGTGATGTCGCTGCGCGACGGCAAGGCGAAGATGAGCAAGTCGGACGCGTCCGACTACTCGCGCATCAACATGACCGACGATGCCGATGCCATCCGCCGCAAGATCCAGAAGGCGACGTCCGACCCCGGCCTGCTGCCGGAGACGCCGGCGGGGCTGGAAGGCAGGCCGGAGGCGGCGAACCTTCTCGGCATCTACGCGGCGCTGGCCGACGAGACGCTGGAGCAGGCCTGCGCCCAGTTCGCCGGCGCCATGTTCTCGTCGTTCAAGCGGTCGCTGGCCGACCTCGCCGTCGCCCGGCTGGAGCCGATCACCGCCGAGATGCGCCGGCTGGAGGCCGATCCGGCCCACCTCGACGGCATTCTCGCCGAAGCGGCGCGGCGCGCGCCCACGCCATCGCCGCACCCATCCTGCGCGAGGTCTTCGACGTCGTCGGTTTCCTTGCCGCCGAGACCCGACCGGCGTGATCGTCACCGGAGCTTGATCCGGCGGCGGCCGCGAACCAGATCCGTTCTAATAAGATGATCGCCGGGATGGGCCCGGCGGCACATGACCATGGGACCGCGCATGTTCATTCAGACGGAAATCACCCCAATCCGGCGACCTCTGAAATTCCTGCCCGGCTGTGCGGTGATGCCGGAGGGGACCGCCAACTTCACCACCCCCGAGCAAGCGGGCCGCCCGCCCCTGGCGCTGCGGCTGCCTCGGCCTCGAAGGGGTCGCGGGCGTGTTCCTCGGCAGCGACTTCGTGACCGTCACCAAGACGCCCGACCGCGAGTGGGAGAGCCTGAAGCCAGTCATCCGTGCCGGCATCATGGACCACTTCACCTCCGGCCAGCCGGTGGTTACGGAAGGCGCCGGCGCATCGGCCGCCGGCGATGACGCCGAACTCGACGACGACGAGATCACCGCCCAGATCAAGGAGCTGATCGAGACCCGGGTGCGCCCGGCGGTGGCGCAGGACGGCGGCGACATCATCTTCCGCGGCTTTGAAGACGGCATCGTCTACCTGCACATGCAGGGTGCCTGCTCCGGCTGCCCGAGCTCGACGGCGACGCTGCGCCACGGCATCGAGAACATGCTGCGCTACTACGTTCCGGAAGTTCAGGAAGTCCGTCCGGTCGATTACTGAAGGCGCGAAGTGCCGCCAGTTCCCGATTGATCGGCGGCACCATCGCCCGCCAGCATGGCATCCTTCCACCGCGTCGCGCTCGGGCTTCTCGTCGCCGTGATCGTCGGCGGCTGCCTTGCCGCCCTCTTCCCACCGTCCTGCGAATTGCAGGGCCGTCCGGTTGTGCGACCTTCGCCGGTTGAGCAGCCACCCTCGCCCGCCGTCGCCGCCGCCGCTCCGCACAGCGTCGATCTCGATGCGATTGCCGCCGGCGCGGCGGTGCCGCGTCCCTCCGGCTGGTCGCCCTTCGGCGGTCCGGACAGCAGTTCCGAGACCACCCGGGAGAAGGCGTTCGTCGCGCGGGTTCTGCCGCTGGTGCTGATGGTCGACGACGAGGCGCTGGCACGGCGGGCCCGGCTGTGGTCGATCCGCCAGGAGATCAACGGCGGCGGCGAACTGCCACCGGAGGACCGGCTGTGGCTGAGCAACGCCCTTGAGCGCTACCAGGTGGAACAGGCCGACATGGCGGCACTGGCGCGAACGATCGATGCCGTACCGCCCTCGATCCTCATCGCCGCGGCGGCGATCGCCACGGGTTGGAATGCTGCCAACGAGGCCGGCTGGCAGGCGATGGCCGCGGCGGCGCGCGCGGCGATCGCCGCGCCGAGCGCCGAGTCCGCGCTGTCTTCGGCGCCGCCGCTGCAGGCGCTCCGCCTCTATCTCTGGATGATCAATGCGCATCCGGACTTCGGTCCGTTCCGCCGGGCCCGCGAGCGCGCGCGCCAGGGCGGCATCCCGCTTGCCGGAGCGCCGCTGTCGGCTACTCTGCCGCGGGTCGCGCCCGGCCGGCTGCCCGGTGCCACGGCGCTGGCCGCGGTGATTGCGGATTACCGGCTCGGCCGCTTCGATGCCGCCCGGCTGGCCGAGGCCGGACCGGACGGCGCAAGATAAGGCATGCCACCCGCCGCGAACGGCCGTCCCGCCGGCAGCGGCTTCAGCCAGGAGACCCGAAGTGACCATGACCACGGATGACGCTGCGCTTGACGTGATGTTCCGCGACGCCCGCACTCACACCGCCTGGCAGGACCGGCCGGTGGAAGAGGATGTGCTGCGCGCCGCCTGGGACCTCGCGAAGATGGGCCCGACCAGCGCCAACTGCCAGCCGGCCCGGATCGTCTTCGTCGTCTCCGCCGAGGCGAAGGAGAAGCTCAGGCCGGCGCTTATCCCCACCAACGTCGAGAAGACGATGAGCGCGCCGGCAACGGCGATCATCGCCTACGACCTCGCTTTCTTTGAGCAGCTGCCGGAGCTCTATCCCTTCGCCGACGCACGCTCCTGGTTCGCTGGCAACGAGGCGCTGATCGCCAGCACGGCGTTCCGCAACGGCTCGCTGCAGGGCGGCTACTTCATCCTTGCCGCCCGCGCCCTGGGCCTCGACTGCGGCCCGATGTCGGGTTTCGATAACGCTGCCGTCGATGCCGCATTCTTCGCCGGAACACAGGTCCGCTCGAACTTCCTGTGCAATCTCGGCTACGGCGATGCCTCGAAGCTGCGGGTGCGCAACAAGCGGTTGTCGTTCGGCGAGGCCTGCCGCATCGCCTGACCTACATATCGGCGTCCGCTACATCATCGGCTCCGGCAGCACCGTATCCGACAGCACCGGGTAGCGGCCGCGCGGCTTGAACAGCTGGTAGTGCCACCATTCGTTCCGGTAGAAGTCGAAGCCGGCGGCGGTCATCAGCCCCAGCAGCAGCGCCCGGTTGCGCTGGGCCGCGACCGGAACGATGATATCGCCATGCCAAGAAAGCGGGCGCATATCGTCGAAGCCGGTGCCCATGTCGAGCACCGGACCTCCCCGTCCTTCCACCAGCGTCACGTCGACCGCCGCCCCCATGCTGTGCGGCGAGCCACGGCGCGGATCGGCGATGTAGTCGGGATCGGGAAGATGGCGCCACAGCACCCACTGCGCTTCCGCCGGACGGAAGGCGTCGAGGACCTTCAGCCGCAGGCCGAGTCGCCGGGTGAAGTCGGCGGCGCGCGCCAGCAGGACCGCGGTATCCGGGTGCAGCCAGCAGCGGGCATGCCGGCGGTAGATGGCGGCGCCGGTGAAGTTCTCGGCCGTCGCGTAGGCAAGGTCGATATCGACGTCGTGACTGTCCGGTGTGATCTCGACCAGCATGCCTGCCGTCCATTCCGCTGCCTTGTGCGGGCAGCCGTCCTCCGCGGCCGTCGCGTCGGCAGACCATAGCGGCGGATGCGGATCCTCGCCATCGATACCGCCGCAGGCGCGTGCTCGGCCGCCGTCTGGGACGATGGCCGGGTACATCAGCGCCTCCTGGAGATGAGCCGCGGCCATGCCGAGGCGCTGCTGCCGCTGCTGCTGGCGACCTTGGCCGACGCCGGCCGCAGTTTCGCTGATCTCGACCTGCTGGCTGTGACTGTCGGTCCCGGTGCGTTCACCGGTCTGCGCGTCGGCCTCGCCGCGGCCCGCGGGCTGGCGCTGGCGACAGGCTTGCCCTGCCTCGGCGTCACCACGCTGGAAGCGGTGGCGGCAGCGGTGTCGGCAAGCGAGGCCGGCGGCCGGCCGCTGCTGGTCGCCCTCGACAGCAAGCGCGGCGACGTCTACGCGCAGGTCTTCATCGACCGTGAGGCGGCGAACGAAGCGGCGGTCGCTGCCCCCGACGATCTCGCCCGGCTGCTGGCGGCGGTGCCGGCGCTGCCGGCGGGCCCGCCGATGGTCGCCGGCGATGCCGCAGCTATGGTGTTGCCGACGCTGGCTGCGGGCGAAATCGCCGCTGCCGCTGCCACGGCGCCGGGTTATCCGCTGGCGGAGCATGTTGCCGCCATCGCCGCCCGCCGCGCCCCCGCCGGCGGCGTCACCCTGCCGCCGCCGGTGCCGCTCTACCTGCGGCCACCGGCGACCGGCCCGCAGCCGGCAGTGCCGGCAAAGGCAGCGGGGCGGCGGTGACCGGGCCGGGTGATGGCAAGACCGCGCCGGCGCCGGACAGCGCTGCACTGGCGAGGCTCCACCGCCTCTGCTTCGACGACGAGCCGTGGGACGCCGAGGTGTTCGCCTACTTCCTGGCGCTGCCCTCCTCGCTGATGCGGACGGAGCGGCGAGAGGGCGAACTCGTCGGCTTCGTGCTCTGCAGGCTCGTCGCTGAAGAGAGCGAGGTGCTGACCTGCGCCGTCCACCCGCACTATCGCCGTAAGGGAATCGCCCGTCGGCTGCTGACCATGATGTTCGAGGCGATTCGCCAGCGCGGCGGGCGCTGCGTCTTCCTTGAGGTGGCACAGGACGCGCCCGCGGCGCTGGCGCTCTATGAACAGTGCGGCTTCCAGGTCGTCGGCCGGCGGCGGCAGTATTACGTACGCTTCCGCGCGGCGGCCGTTGATGCCATCGTCATGCGCTGCGACCTTTGAGCGCGGCCTTGCGGAAGCGGAGGCGGTGCACATCGTTCTCGCCGGGTCCGGAGAGAGGCTGCAGTTCCAGCACTTCGTGTCCCTGTCCAGCAACGGCGCGCGGCACGTTCGATAGCGGCTCGCTCCCGCGCAACAGCACCAGCGCAGTTTCCCCTGGCGCCATGCGTTCGATCAGCAGCTTGGTTCGGACGAAGGTCAGTGGGCAAACCTCGCCGGTGATATCCAGATAATAGTCGGCCGATTCTTCTGCCGAGGTTGCGTCTCTATTTAACATGGTTGCGCCTTGCTGCCCCTGGGAGTATTTACTATATATGGGTTGGCCCCTCTGGAAGATGTAGGAAGAAGACCGTATGCGCGAAAAGGAAGGTTTTACTGAGATGCTGGAGCTGACGACCGAGATCGTCGCCGCACACGTCGGCAATAATCCGGTAGCAGCGACAGAGTTGCCGGGACTTATCCAGAGTGTCTATCGGACGTTGATATCTGTCGGCTCGTCCCCCGCCGTGAGCGAGCGGCCGAAGCCGGCGGTTCCGGTCAAACGGTCGGTTTTCCCGGACTACATCGTTTGCCTGGAGGACGGCAAGAAGCTGAAGATGCTCAAGCGGCACCTGAAAACCGCCTACGACATGACGCCCGAAGAATACCGGGAGCGCTGGGGCCTTCCCGCCGACTATCCGATGGTTGCGCCCAACTACGCCCAACACCGGAGCAACCTCGCCAAGGAGATCGGCCTCGGAACGACCCGACGCAGCGCCGGCGGCAAGGGCGCCTGATCGGCCAGGTGCGGTATCCGCCACCATCGGTGGCGGTGCCCGCGCAATCAACTGGAACTCTAAGACATTCCCGCTATAACGGTTCGCAATCACATTGCCTGTCGGACGGGTGGGAGGTGGAATGTCCCAACTATCGCGCATCGAGCATCTGTGCCTTGAAAAAGGGATGAAGATGACCGGCCAGCGCCGGATCATTGCACGGGTCCTGTCGGAGGCGACCGATCACCCTGACGTCGAGGAGGTGTATCGGCGGGCCGTGCACATGGACCCGCGCATCAGTATCGCCACGGTCTACCGCACCGTCCGGCTGTTCGAGGAGGCAAATATCCTCGAGCGGCACGACTTCGGCGATGGCCGCTCCCGCTACGAGGAGGCGAGCGAAGAGCATCACGACCACCTCATCGATATTCAGTCGGGAAAGGTCATCGAGTTCCGCAGTCCGGAGATCGAGGTCCTGCAACAGCAGATCGCCGAGCGACACGGCTACCGGCTGGTGGGCCACCGCCTCGAGCTTTTCGGAGTGCCGCTGGAGGCGAGAGAGAAGTGACGGCGGGCCCAGGCTGCGGGAGGGCTGCAGGGGAGATCTTGACTCGAACCGGCAGGCTGTTAGTCTCGATCATACGCAGACGCCCCCCTCGGCCTGAGCATCCCTGGCCCCAAGGCGGCGCGATCGATATATCGGGCTGACATTCGCACACCTTCGGCCGTTGGCAAAAAAGCTCTATATCCAAACCTACGGTTGCCAGATGAATGTCTATGACTCCGCCCGCATGGCGGATGTCATGGCCCTCGCCGGCTACCAGATGGTTACTGCCGCCGAAGAGGCGGACCTGATCATCCTCAATACCTGCCACATCCGTGAAAAAGCGGCCGAGAAAGTGTATTCGGAGCTGGGCCGGCTGCGGCGGCTGAAGCGGCGCGGCGACGCTGCGGCGAGGCCGTTGCTCGCTGTCGCCGGCTGCGTCGCCCAGGCGGAAGGCGCCGAGATGCTGGCCCGTGCACCGTTCCTGGATATCGCCGTCGGCCCGCAAGCCTATCACCGGCTGCCGGAACTGGTGGCGCGCGCCGAGCAGGCGGCAAGGCCGGTGCTGGACATCGCCTTTCCCGCTGATCCCAAGTTCGATGCGCTTCCCGATCCGCACGTTGCGGCCGGCGCCGTCAGCGCCTTCCTCACCGTGCAGGAGGGGTGCGACCGCTTCTGCACCTTCTGCGTCGTGCCTTACACCCGGGGGGCGGAGTATTCACGGCCGGTGGGCGAGGTTCTGCGCGAAGCGCAGAAGTATGCCGCGGCCGGGATCGTGGAGATCACCCTGCTCGGCCAGAACGTCAACGCCTACCATGGCGTCGGCCCGGATGGGACTGAATGGCGCCTCGGTCGGCTCATTCGCGCCATCGCCGCTATCGACGGCATCGCACGGGTCCGCTACACCACCTCCTATCCCGCCGACCACGACGACGAGCTCATCACCGCCCATGCCGAGGTGCCGGCGCTGATGCCGTACCTGCATCTGCCCGTCCAGTCCGGCTCGGACCGGGTGCTGCGGGCGATGAACCGCCGCCATCGGGCGGACGATTACCGTCGGCTGGTGGCAAGGCTGCGCAGCGCACGCCCCGACCTGGCGCTGAGTTCCGACTTCATCGTCGGCTTCCCCGGTGAGAGCGACGGAGACTTCGCCGGGACGCTGCGGCTGGTGGAGGAGATCGGCTTCGCCCAGGCGTACTCCTTTAAGTACAGTGCCCGGCCTGGCACGCCGGCCGCCGACGCCCCGCCGCTGCCGGAAGCGGTGAAGGCGGAGCGGCTGGCGGTGTTGCAGGATCTTCTGAACCGCCAGCAACGGGCGTTCAACGAGAGCTGTGTCGGCCGGACGCTTGCCGTGCTGATCGATGGCGATGGCCGGCGTCCGGGCCAGCGGATCGGCCGCACCCCCTACATGCAGGCAGTGCACCTGGAGGCGCCGGCGGTGCTGCAGGGGAAGCTGGTTGACGTGCGCATTCTTGCCGCCGGCGCCAACAGCCTCGCAGGAGAGCTCGCGGGCCTGGATGCGCCTCGGCAGCCGATGGAGACCGCCGGGTGAACGGCCGGACTGGGAGCGATAGCGGTTCCAACGGCGGCGGTCCCCTGCACAAGCAGTTCGATGACAATCGCCTCGCGCTGCAGCTGTTCGGCGCGCACCACAGCCACTTGGCCCGGATCGAGCAGCAGCTCGACGTCAGCATCCACTCCCGCGGCAACGAGCTGACCATCGATGGCGACCCGGCCGCGGTGAACACGGCGGCGGCGGTCCTCGACCGCCTATACGCCCGCATCGAGCGGGGCCAGCCGGTGCGGCTGCCCGATGTGGACGCGGCACTGCGGATGGCGCCGGCCGGACCGGATGATGAGGCCGGGGCCGGCCCGAAAGACCCGGAGGAACGCATCGTCATCCGCGGACGCACGGTCGTCACCCGCACCCGCACCCAGGGCGCCTACCTGCGCGCCATCGACCGCCACGATCTGGTGTTTGGCGTTGGGCCCGCCGGCACCGGCAAGACCTACCTTGCTGTCGCGAAAGCGGTGGAGCGGCTGGTCAATGGCCAGGTCGACCGCATCATCCTGTCCCGCCCGGCGGTGGAGGCCGGCGAGCAGCTGGGCTTTCTTCCCGGCAACATGCGCGAGAAGGTCGATCCCTACCTGCGCCCGCTCTACGACGCGCTTTACGACATGCTGCCGGCGCCGCAGGTGATCAAGCGCCTGGAGAGCGGCGAGATCGAGGTGGCGCCGCTGGCCTTCATGCGCGGCCGCACCCTCGCCAATGCCTTCGTCATCCTCGACGAGGCGCAGAACACTACCGCCGTGCAGATGAAGATGTTTCTGACCCGCCTCGGCGAGAATGCGCGGATGGTGATCACCGGCGATCTCAGCCAAGTGGATCTACCCAAAGGTACGCGTTCCGGCTTGCGGCAGGCGCTGGAAATCCTCGGCGACGTGGGCGGCATCGGCTTCGTCGAGTTCACCGATACCGATGTCGTCCGCCATCCGCTGGTCACCCGCATCGTTCGCGCCTATGAACGGGCCGAAGAGCGGATGCGGCTTGGCGCCGAATACGAGAAGGAGCATCGCGAACGTGGCCGTGGCCGGTCTTGATCTGGACATACTGATCGAAGAGCCGGGCTGGACGGCAGCGGTACCGGATGCCGAAGCGCTCTGCCGCAGCGCCGCCGCGGCCGCCTGGGTGCAGGCAGCGCCGGCGGTGGCGTGGCCGCCCGGCCAGCAGGCGGAAGCCTGCCTGCTGCTGGCATCGGACAGCCGGGTGCGGGCGCTGAACCGGGACTTCCGGGGCCGCGACGAGGCGACCGATGTTCTGTCGTTCCCCGCCGTCGAGCCCGATGTCCTCGCCGCCGCCGGCGCCGAAGGGCCACCGCCGCTGCTGGGCGACATCATCATCGCGCTGCAGACGACGCTTGCCGACGCCGCCCGTGACGGCAAGCCGGCCGCCGACCACTTACGGCATCTGGTGGTTCATGGTATCCTGCATCTGCTCGGCCACGACCACCAGCATGACGACGCGGCAGCGGCGATGGAGGCACTGGAAGTGCAGATCCTCGCCGGCCTCGGTGTTGCCGATCCCTATGGCTCGCTGGACCAGCCTTGCGATGACTGACGACAATACGCTGTTGCCCACCGAAGACGCTCCCAGTCGATTGCCGGCGCGATCCGCCGGCACCCGCCCCGACCCCGCCCTGGGCAAGGTGATCCGCGGCGCCCTGCGCCGCATTGGCCTGTTCCGCAACGGCGAGGGCACCGTCCGCGATACTCTGGACGCGCTCATCGAGGCCGGCAACGAAGCCGAGGAAGAGCTGGGCGAGGGCGAGCGCACCCTCCTCGCCAATATTCTCGGCGTTCGCGGCCGCCCGGTGGAAGACGTGATGGTGCCGCGGGCCGACATCGTCGCGGTGGAGAGCCACGCCACGCTCGCCGAGGTGACGGCGACGATGACCGAAAGCGGCCACTCCCGCCTGCCGGTCTACCGCGATGCGCTCGACGACGCGGTCGGCATGATCCACATCAAGGACGTGCTGGCATGGCGCGGCCGTGATGATGAGTTCCAGCTCACCAAGCTGCTGCGCCACGTGCTGTTCGTGGCGCCGTCGATGGAGGTGCTGCAGCTGCTGTTGGAGATGCGCGCTAGCCGGACGCACATGGCGCTCGTCGTTGACGAGTTCGGCGGCGTTGACGGGTTGGTCACGATCGAGGATCTGGTGGAGGAGATCGTCGGCGAGATCGCCGACGAGCACGACAAGACGGATGAGCCGACGGTGCAGGAGCTCGCCGACGGCATCATCGATGCCGACGCCCGCACCCCCCTGGAGGCGCTGGAAGACCACGTGGGCGGCATGCTGAGCGAGGACGACCGGGAGGAGGTGGATACGCTGGGCGGCCTTGTCGTTTCGCTGGCGGGTCGCGTTCCCATCCGTGGCGAGCTGATCCGCCACCCGTCGGGTCTCGAGTTCGAGGTGCTGGAGGCGGACCCTCGCCGGATCAAGCGGGTGCGCATCCGCAAGGGCGCTCCGCCGCCGCCGGCGCCGGAGCGCGATCTTCCGGCGGCGTCCGGCGCGCGTTGAGTTCCATGCCGATCGCCGCCGCCGCCGCGCTGCGCGAGACGGCCGACTTTCACGGGCCCTGGCGATGGCTGCGCCGTATCGCCGCCGGCGCGGCCGGCACCCGCGGCTGGCGCCGCGGCCTGCTGGCGGTGGTGCTGGGGACGCTTGCCGTCCTCGCCCTGCCGCCGCTCTACATCGTGCCAACGCTGATCCCGGCATTTACCGGCCTGTTGTGGATGATCGAGGGGGCCCGCAACTGGCGGGTGGCCCTCGCCACCGGCTTCTGCTTCGGCATGGGCTTCCTCACCGGCGGGTTGTACTGGGTGGCCAACGCCCTGCTCACCCGGCCGGAGGAGTTTGGCATGATCGCCCCGCTGGCACCGGTGGTGCTGGCGGCGATCCTGGCGCCATGGCCGGCGGTGGCGTGCGCATTGACGCGGCTGGTCCCGCGCACGGGCATCGGCCGCGTGCTGATGCTGGCCGGCGCCTGGACGCTGATGGAGTGGGTGCGCAGCTGGGCCTGGACCGGCTTCCCCTGGAACCTGATCGGCAGCGTCTGGGCGTTCTCCGATGCGATGCTGCAGGGAACGTCGTTGATCGGCACCTATGGCCTCGGCCTGGTGACGGTGGCGGCGGCGGCGATGCCTTCGGTGCTGACGCAGCCGCGCAGCCGGCTGGCCCGGCCCTGGCTGCCGGTGCTGGCGGCATGGGTCGCGCTGCTGCTGCTGTTCGCCTTCGGCGTCGGCCGCCTCGCCGTCATCGGTGATGTCGGCGTTGTCGATGGCGTCTGGCTGCGGCTGGTGCAGGGCAACATTCCGCAGAATCTGAAGTGGCGGCGGGACCTGGTGGATGAGCACCTGCTCTCGCAGATCCGCCTCGCCGCAACCCCCGCCGATCCGCAGCCGACGCACGTCCTTTGGTCGGAGGCGGCGGCGCCGCTGTTCCTCTCGCAGGACCCGGAGCGCCTCCGCCTGATCGGCCTGGGGACGCCGCCGGACGGCCTCACCCTGCTCGGCACCTTGCGCACGACGCCGCGGGGTGCACCGCAGTTCCAGGTCTGGAACAGCATGCTGGCGGTGGACGGCCACGGCGAGGTGGTCGACTCTTACGACAAGGCACACCTGGTGCCGTTCGGGGAGTTCATGCCCCTGCGCCATGTGCTCGGGCTCGGCAGCATCGCCGGTGGCATGACCGATTTCTCGCGCGGCGACGGCGTGCGGACGCTGCGGCTGCCGGGCCTGCCGCCGGTCGGGCCGCTGATCTGCTACGAGATCGTCTTTCCGGGTGCCGTCGTGGATCCAGACGACCGCCCGGATTGGTTGTTCAACCTGACTAACGACGGCTGGTATGGGTTCTCCACCGGTCCTTACCAACACTTGGTTGCGGCGCGGCTGCGGGCGGTGGAGGAGGGCTTGCCGGTCGTTCGCGTCGCCAACACCGGCATTTCGGCGATCATCGATCCGCTCGGCCGCGTTCGGAATGAGCTAGGTCTCGAAAAACAGGGGATTGTCGACGGTGCCCTGCCGCTGCCGCTGGCCACACCGCCGCTGTTCGCCCGCACCGGACCGTGGGCGGCGCTGCTGCTGGCGGCGGCAACGATGGGTCTCGGCAGGCGCGTGGGCCGTCGCTGGCAGTAACCCTCTTGTGGCTAATAAACCTCTGCAAAAACACACTTAGCGCGAACAAATGTTGCGAAAACGATCGCAATTTGTATATCATTTCGCGAGAGAGAGTGTTCAACGCTGGGTCTCAAACGTCCAACTTGCATACGCTAGCGTTCACTCAATCCCCGACGCTCCACCCCAGTCTCCGAAAGCGCAAGGGACGTATGGCTGAAGGCAAGACCATCGGACGACCGAAAGGGCGATTTAGTTCACGGTCCGGGAAATCCGACCGGTTACCTCCCGGGGTGCCCAATCCGGTCGATATTCATGTCGGCAGCCGCGTACGCCTTCGTCGGACGCTCCTCGGTCTAAGCCAGGAGAAGCTGGGCGAGGCTGTCGGCCTCACCTTCCAGCAAATTCAGAAGTATGAGCGGGGCGCGAACCGTATTGGCGCATCCCGCCTCTTCGAATTCAGCCGCATCCTCGACGTGCCGGTCTCCTTTTTTTTCGACGACATGGCAGACCGGATGAAGGCCGGCGAGACGCCGGCCGTTCCGGCGCTCAGCGACCAGCCGCAAGCCCCGCTAGAGCCCGATCCGCTCACTCGCCGGGAAACATTGGAGCTGGTCAGGGCATACTACCGGATCTCCGATCCGCAGGTGCGCAAGCGCCTGTTTGAGCTGGCAAAATCCCTCGGAACGACCGAAGACATGGACTAGCGCCGGCGGTGCCGGCGCACATCCTGCGCTCGAAATCGGCTTGACGTTGCTGCCGGCTCTCGGCAGAAGGTTCCAATTCACCGCGCCGCAGGCTGCTGGGATCCGAGGAGCCCGCTTCCCCCGGTTAACCAACGCGGACGCCGTGGTATCCAGGACCGGCGCTTTGATGCGCGCGGCCGCCTTTTCCGATGATCCTCTGAAGGGGGCGCGTGGGACGTGACAAAGAAGGACTATCTGTTCACCAGCGAGTCGGTCTCCGAAGGACACCCCGACAAGGTCTGCGATCGCATCTCCGATGCCATCCTCGACGCCTTCCTCACCGAGGCGTCCACCTCCCGCGTCGCCGTCGAGACCATGTGCACCACCAACTTCATCGCCCTTGCCGGCGAGGTGCGCGGACCGGCGACGATGACGCACGACAGGTTCAAGGACATCGCCCGCCACGCGGTCAGGGAGATCGGCTACGAGCAGGATGGCTTCCACTGGAAGCGTGCCGAGATCGTCTCGCACATCCATGCCCAGTCGGCGGATATCGCCGTCGGCGTCGATGCTGGCGGCAACAAGGACGAAGGCGCCGGCGACCAGGGCATCATGTTCGGCTATGCCTGCCGGGAGACTCCGGTGCTGATGCCGGCGCCGATCTATTACGCCCACGCCATCCTCCGCTCGCTCGCGGATGCTCGCCACTCCGGCTCCGAACCAGGTCTTGGCCCCGATGCCAAGAGCCAGGTGACCTTGCGCTATATCGGCGGCAAGCCGGTGGGGAGTACTGCGGTGGTGGTTTCCACCCAGCATGCGGCACGGCTGAGCGTGGAGGAAATCCGCGAGATCGTCCGGCCGCATGTGGTCAACGTGCTGCCGGAAGGCTGGATGTGCGACGAGGAGCACTTCTACGTCAATCCCACCGGCCGCTTCGTCATCGGCGGCCCCGACGGCGACGCCGGTCTCACCGGCCGCAAGATCATCGTCGATACTTACGGCGGCGCCGCGCCGCACGGCGGCGGTGCCTTCTCCGGCAAGGACCCGACCAAGGTGGATAGGTCCGCCGCCTATGCCGCGCGCTACCTGGCGAAGAACACCGTGGCGGCGGGGCTCGCTGACCGCTGCACCATCCAGCTCTCCTATGCCATCGGCGTCTCGCACCCGCTGTCGGTCTATGTCGATACCCACGGCACCGGCCGAGTCGACGAGGACCGGCTGTCAGGCGCACTGCAGGAACTGGTGAACCTGTCGCCGCGCGGCATCCGCGAGCACCTGCAGCTCAACCGCCCCATCTACGCCCGCACCGCCGCCTACGGCCATTTCGGCCGCACGCCGGAGCCGGACGGCGGCTTCTCATGGGAGCGCACCGATCTGATCGACGATCTGAAGAGCATCTTCGGCGCCTGATGGAGCTGGCGACCGATTTCGGAATACCTCCGCCGCGCGTTTTCGGGCGCCGCAGCGGGCGGCAGCTGCGCCCCGGCCGCCGGGCGACGGTCGCGTTGCGGCTGCCGGAACGGGCGCTGCCGCTGCCGGAGGGCGCGCGGCTCGATCCCGGCGGCCTGTTCGAGGTGCCGGTCGCCGACGTTTGGCTGGAGATCGGCTTTGGCTTCGGCGAGCACCTGATCGGCCGTGGCGCAGCCAATCCGGACATCGGCTTCATCGGCTGCGAGCCCTGGCTGGAAGGGGTGGCGGCGCTGCTCGCGAAGGCTCCGCCTGCCCTGCTGCCGCGGCTGCGGGTGCTGGCGGACGACGCCCGGCCGCTGCTGGCGGCGCTGACCGATGCCAGCCTCGGCCGGGTGTTCGTCCTGTTCTCGGACCCGTGGCCGAAGCGCCGCCACCACCGGCGGCGGCTGATCCAGCCGGAGGCGCTGCGCCAGGTCGCCCGCATCCTGCGGCCGGGCGGCGAGCTGCTGTTCGCCAGCGATCATACCGGCTACATCCGCTGGACGCTGGCGCTCGCCATCGACGAGCCGGCGTTGCGGTGGTGCGCGCGGCGGCCGGGAGACTGGCGCCATCAGCCGGCCGGCTGGATCGACACCCGCTATCAGCGGAAGGCGCAGGCCCGCGGCGCACGCTGCTACTTCCTGCGCTTCCAGCGCGTCTAGCGCGGGCGCCGGCTGGGAGACGGGCGAGGAGGTTCACGCCGGCTGGATCGCCCGGCCGGCAATCGTGGTGGTTGTGATCAAATCGGCGGTGCGCGTTCCCGCGCACTGCACGGCGTGCCGGCTGTTCCCACGTCACCACCACTAATGCCCTGAGAAGGACTGCACAATGGCAAAAACCCCTTGTGCCAGTGCAGTCCTCGGCTATATACGATCGATCAGGGGCGCGCCGAATCTTCCAGACGCGGATCATTGCGATCGAGGGTTGGCCGGTCTTGACAGGGTGGGCCGTGGGCTCGCCTTTTTTGTTCAAGCGCGTTCCTTCGCGCACACGTGTGCACGGGAGTAGCGGCATGGAGTTGGCCGATCGCATCTACGAACTGGTGCGGCCGACCGCCGAGAGTTTGGGTTTTGCGCTGGTGCGGGTGCAGGTTTCGGGAAGACAGCGGTTGCGGCTGCAGATTATGGCGGAGCGGGCGGACGGCCAGCCAATGGTGATTGACGACTGCGCGACGCTGAGCCATGCGGTCTCGGCGGTACTGGATGTCGAGGACCCCATCGGTTCGGCCTATACCCTTGAGGTCAGCTCGCCCGGCATCGACCGGCCGCTGGTGCGTCTTGTCGACTTCGATCGCTTCGCCGGCTTTGAGGCGCGCGTCGAGCTGTCGCGGCCGATCGATGGACGCCGGCGCTTCCAGGGCCGGCTGCTGGGAACCCGCGGCGATACCGTCCGCATGGCGGTGAGCGGGATCGACCAGGAGGTCGAGCTCTCATACGCCGACGTTCAGCGCGCGAAGCTGGTGCTGACCGATGAACTGCTGGCGATGCATTCGCGATCGTAGGACCTTCGCCTTGACCAACCGGAGATCGTCGTCCGACCGATGACCAGAACGCCCTCGGAAATCAGCGCCGTCCACGCCCGCCCGGAGTTGCTGCAGGTGGCGGACACGGTGGCGCGCGACAAGAGCATCGACCGCGAGGAAGTGCTCGAGGCCATGGAGCAGGCGATCCAGAAGGCCGGCCGCTCCAAGTACGGACACGATCACGACATCCGTGCGCACATCGACCGGAACTCCGGCGAAATCTCCCTCGCCCGCTACATCGAGGTGGTGGAAGAGGTGGAGAACGAGACGACGCAGGTGGCGTTGGTCTCCGCCCGGCGCCGGCGCCCGCAGGTGGCGGTGGGCGACTTCATCGTCGATCCGCTGCCGCCCATCGATTTCGGCCGCATCGCCGCGCAGACGGCGAAGCAGGTGATCGTCCACAAGGTGCGCGAGGCGGAACGGCGCCGCCAGTACGACGAGTTCAAGGACCGGGTCGGCGAAATCGTCAACGGTCTGGTCAAGCGGGTCGAGTTCGGCAACGTCATCGTCGATCTCAGCCGCGCCGAGGCGCTGATGCGGCGCGAGGAGACGATCCCGCGCGAGCACTTCAATACCGGTGATCGCGTGCGCGCCTATATCATGGATGTGCGCGAGGAGCCCCGCGGACCGCAGGTGTTCCTGTCGCGCACCCATCCGCAGTTCATGGCCAAGCTGTTCGCCCAGGAAGTTCCCGAGATCTACGAGGGGATCATCGAGATCCGTGCCGTCGCCCGCGATCCTGGCTCGCGCGCCAAGATCGCCGTGCATTCGCGGGACTCCGGCATCGATCCGGTCGGTCCGTGCATAGGCATGCGCGGCTCGCGGGTGCAGGCGGTAGTGGGCGAGTTGCAGGGCGAGAAGATCGATATCATCCAGTGGTCGAACGACCCGGCGACGTTCGTGGTTAACGCCCTGGCGCCCGCCGAGGTCACCAAGGTGGTTCTCGACGAGGAGGCCAGCCGCATCGAGGTGGTCGTTCCCGATGATCAGCTCAGCCTTGCTATCGGCCGGCGTGGCCAGAACGTCCGCCTCGCTTCCCAACTGACCGGCTGGGATATCGACATCCTCACCGAAGAGGAGGAGTCCGTGCGCCGCAACGAGGAGTTCAGTGCCCGCTCGCAAACCTTCGTCGATGCCCTGAACGTCGACGACGTCATTGCGCACCTGCTTGTCACGGAAGGGTTCTCGACGGTGGAAGACGTGGCGTTCGTGCCGGTCGACGAGCTGGCGGACGTCGAGGGCCTCGACGTCACGGTTGCCGAGGAGCTTCGTAACCGGGCGCGCAACTACCTGGAGGCGCGCGACGAGATCTTCAGCCGCCGCCGCGTCGAACTCGGCGTCGCGGATGCCGTGGCGGCGCTGGAGGGACTGAAGCCGGCGGTGCTGGTCGCTCTCGGCGAGGCCGGCGTGAAGACGCTGGACGACCTCGGCGATCTCTCGGGCGAAGAGCTGCTGGAAATCGCGCCGCAGGGCTCGCTCACCGCCGAGCGGGCGGACGCCATCATCATGGCGGCGCGGGCGCACTGGTTCGAAGACGAAGCGGCGCCGGCAGAGGCGGCTGCAACGACCGGGGACGCCGGGGAGCGCTAACGAAGTGCCGATGACGGCTGTTGCCGAGCCAGATCTTCCCCTTTCCGAGGCGGGCGCCGCACACCCGACTCAACGCCGCTGCCTTGCTCTCGGGGTACCGCGCGACCGGTCGCTGCTGATCCGCTTCGTTGTCGGGCCGGAAGCGATGATCGTCCCGGATGTGGACGAGCGCCTGCCGGGTCGCGGCCTGTGGGTCACGGCGGATCGCGCGTCCATCGAGCTCGTCGTGCGGCGCAAGCTGTTCGCCAGGGCGGCACGGCAGGCGGTGCAGATCCCGGAAAACCTGCCGGACCTGCTGGAAGCGGCGCTGGCGCGGCGCTGCTGCGACCTCCTCGGGCTGGCGCGGCGCGCGGGACAGGGCGTGTTCGGCCAGCAGAAGGTTCGCGAGCGTCTGTCGGGAGGGGCCGATGGCGTCCTGCTGGAAGCGGCGGATGGTGCCGAAGGCGACTGCCGCAAGCTGCGGGCATTGGCGCCGGCGATGCCGGTGGTGCGCGTGCTGAGCGCCGCCGAGATTGGCGCCGGCGTCGGCCGCGAGCATATTGTGCATGGCCTGCTGCAGTCCGGGCGGCTGGCCGACCGCTTCATTCGCGAATCATCCCGGCTGGCCGGCTTCCGTCCGGCGGCGCCGCTCCCTTCAGTCCAGCCGATGTGAAGAGCATGACCGATATCGACGAACGCAACCCGAAGAAGCAGGCCGAGGGAGGCCAGTCGCGCCGGCTGGAACTGAAAAAGACGGTCGAAACCGGACAGGTGCGCCAGAGTTTCGCCCACGGCCGCTCGAAGATGGTCACCGTCGAGGTGCGCAAGAAGCGGACCTTTGCGCCCGATGCACGCTCCCGTCCGTCGGACGCGGCGCGGGGCGATTCGCCAGGCCTGCCCGGGACGGCGCGGCCGGATAACCGGCCGCGGGAAGGCGTCGGCCTGACCACCGCCGAGAAGGCGACCCGGGTGCGCGCGCTGCAGGATGCGATCCGAGCCGAGGAAGAGCGGCAGAATTTGCCGCCGCCGCCCGAGGAGGTGCTGGTCGCAGACGAGCCCGAGCAGGCGGCGGTCGCCGAGGCGATCGTCGAAGAGCCGGTCGCTGCCGCTCCGGCCGAGTCGGCGGCAGCAGCGGAACCGGCGCCTGCGGTTCCGACGGAGACGCCCACGGATGTTGCTGCCGCGCCGGCAGGGGAAGCGCCGCCTCCGGCGGTGCCGGCAGCGGCGGAGCCGGGCCAACCGCAACCGGCCGAACCGGTGGCGGAGCCGGCCGCAGGGACGGCGACGGAGCCCGCCAAGCCGGCCGATGCGGCCGCTGCCAAGCCGGCGACCACCGAGAGCGAAGCCGATGCCAACCGCGCCAAGGCGAAGCGGCCGGTGCGGGTCGAGCCCCGCAAGGTCGATGCCGGCCGGCGCGACGATGCCGGCGGCCGGCGCGCCGGCAAGATCAACATCACCGACGTGCTCGATGATGCCGCCGGCGAGCGGATGCGCAGCCTTGCTTCGGTACGCCGGGCGCGCGAGAAGGAACGGTTGAAGCAGCTCAGCCAGCGGATGGAAAATCAGAAGGTGGTCCGCGACGTCGTCATTCCGGAAAGCATAACGGTGCAGGAACTTGCCAACCGGATGGCCGAGCGCTCCACCGATGTGATCAAGGCGTTGATGCGCATGGGGGTGATGGCGACCATCAACCACAACGTCGACGCCGATACCGCCGAACTGCTGGCGGTCGAATTCGGCCATAACGTCCGGCGGGTGACGGCCGCCGACGTCGAGCTCGGCCTGAAGGGCGAGGAGGACACCGCCGCCGACCTGATGCGGCGTCCGCCGGTGGTGACGGTGATGGGCCATGTCGACCACGGCAAGACCTCACTGCTTGACGCCCTGCGCAAGACCGACGTTGTTGCGCATGAGGCGGGCGGCATCACCCAGCACATCGGCGCCTACCAAGTGACCCTCGCCGGCGGCGAGCAAATCACCTTCATCGATACCCCTGGCCACGCCGCGTTCACGCAGATGCGGGCGCGCGGCGCCAAGGCCACCGACATCGTCGTCCTGGTGGTGGCGGCCGACGACGGCGTGATGCCGCAGACGGTGGAGGCGATCAACCACGCCAAGGCGGCGGGCGTGCCGATCATCGTCGCCGTCAACAAGATCGATCGGCCCGATGCCGATCCGCAGCGGGTTCGCACCGAGCTGCTGCAGTACGGCATCCAGGTCGAGGAGATGGGCGGCGAAACGCTGTCGATCGACGTTTCGGCCAAGGTCGGCACCAACCTCGACAAGCTGGCCGAAGCCATCCTGCTGCAAGCGGAGCTGCTCGACCTTAAGGCCAACCCGGAGCGGCCGGCGGAAGGCCTGATCATCGAGAGCAAGGTGGAGCGCGGCCGCGGCACCGTCGCGACCGTGCTGGTCCAGCGCGGTACCCTGCGGGTCGGCGATATCTTCGTCGCCGGCAGCGAGTGGGGCCGGGTGCGCGGCATGACCGATGCCCAAGGCGCCCAGGTGACCGACGCCGGCCCCAGCATGCCGGTCGAGGTGCTGGGGCTGAACGGAACGCCGGCGGCCGGCGACGACGTGGTGGTCGTCGCCAGCGAGGGCCGGGCGCGCGAGGTGACCGAGTTTCGCCAGCAGCGGACGCGCGATGCCCGGGTGTCGGTGGGCCGGGGAACGTTCGAACAGCTGTTCCACCGCATCCAACAGAGTGATCGGCGGGAGCTGCCGGTGGTGATCAAGGCCGACGTGCACGGCTCCGCCGAAGCGATCGTCGGCGCCCTGGAGAAGCTGGGTGGCGAGCACATCAAGGTGGTGGTGCTGCACTCCGGCGTGGGTGGGATCAACGAGACGGACGTCGGGCTGGCGCGCGCCTCGGACGCGCTGATCATCGGCTTCAACGTCCGGGCCAATCCCCAGGCGCGCGACCTGGCGCGCCGAGACGGTGTCGATATCCGCTACTACTCGATCATCTACGAGCTCGCCGACGACGTGAAGTCGATGTTGTCGGGGATGCTGACGCCGATCCTGCGCGAGAACATCCTCGGTTACGCCGAGGTGCGCGAGGTGTTCAACATCTCGAAGGTCGGCAAGGTGGCCGGTTGCCGGGTGACCGAGGGCATCGTCCGGCGCGGCGGCAAGGTCCGCCTGCTGCGCGACAACGTCGTCATCCACGAGGGCGATCTGTCGCAGCTCAAGCATTTCAAGGAAGACGTGCGCGAGGTGCGCGAGGGCTTCGAGTGCGGTATCGCGTTGGCCAACTATCAGGACATCCAGCTCGGCGACCGGATCGAGTGTTTCGAGATGGAGGAAGTGGCCCGGCAGCTGTAAGGTGGCAACCACCGCCCGAGCGGCCGCGTTAACAGCTCCATGTCGCGGGATCATCGTTCTCCCAGTCAGCGCCAGCTCCGTGTTGGCGAAGAATTGCGGCACGTGCTCGCCCATCTCATCGAGCGTGGCGAACTGCGTGACCCTGTCCTGGCTGTAACCCCGGTAACGGTGACCGAGGTGCGCATCAGCCCCGATCTCCGACAGGCGCGGGTCTACGTCATGCCGCTCGGCGGCGATGCGCAGGACGCGGTCATCCGGGCGCTGGAGCGCGCCCGCGGCTATCTGCGGCATCGAATCGCCGGCGCGGTCCATCTGAAGTTCGTGCCCGACCTCAGCTTTTGCATCGACCGCTCGTTCGAGGAGGCCGACCGGATCGAACGGGCGCTTCGCCAGCCGGAGGTGGCGCGCGACCTCGCTGCCCGCGCCGATACAGACGACAAAGATATTTCCAAGGAGGACGAAGACCGTGGCTGAGCGGCGGCGGGGCAAGAAGATCAACGGGTGGCTGATTGTCGATAAGCCCGCCGGCATCACCTCGGCGGCGGTGGTCAGCCGGGCGCGGCGGGCGACCGGCGCCGCCAAGGTGGGGCATGGCGGCACCCTCGATCCGCTGGCGACCGGCATCCTGCCGCTGGCGCTGGGGGAGGCGACGAAGACGGTCGGCTACGTCATGGACGGCCGCAAGATCTACCGCTTTACCGTCCGCTGGGGCGAGCAGCGGAATACCGACGACGCCGAGGGGCAGGTCGTCGCGACCAGCGCGTTGCGGCCGCAACGGGCCGAGATCGAGGCGGTGACCGGCCGGTTCCGCGGCAAGATCGAGCAGGTGCCGCCGACCTTCTCGGCGATCAAGGTGGCGGGCGAGCGGGCATACGCGCTGGCGCGCGCCGACCGGCCGGTGGAGCTGGCGGCGCGGACGGTGAGCGTCGATCGGATCGAGCTTATTGCGTGCCCCGATGCCGATCACGCCGTCTTCGAGGTGAACGCCGGCAAGGGCGTTTACATGCGGGCGCTCGCCCGCGATCTGGGGCGGTCTCGGCTGCCTCGGCCACGTCGTCGCACTGCGCCGGCTGTCGGTTGGTCCGTTCGGCGAAGCCCAGGCGATATCCCTGGAAAAGCTGGAGGCCGTGGGTCATAGTGAGGAATTGCAGACGTACCTGTTGCCGGTGGGATCAGCGCTGGCCGGCATCCCGGCGCTGAACCTGACCGAAGCGGAGGCCAACAGCCTCCAGCGCGGGCGGCCGATTGCGGTATTGCCCGTGGCGAGCCGGTCCCCCTCTTCTCAGGTGAGCAAGGACGCCGTCGTCTGTGCGATGGCGAGGGGCAGGCCGGTGGCACTGGCGCAGGTCAAGGGCGGCGAAATCCACCCGCTGCGCATTCTCAATGTTTGATGCTCGGGAGTTTTCGATGTCCATCACCGCCGAACGCAAGCAGGATGTCATTAAGGAATACGCCACCGGCGAGGCCGACACCGGCTCGCCGGAAGTGCAGGTTGCCATTCTCAGCGAACGCATCCGCAACCTGACCGAACACCTGAAGACGCATAAGAAGGATTTCCACTCGCGCCGCGGCCTGCTGATGATGGTCGGCCAGCGGCGGCGGTTGCTTGACTACCTGAAGCGCAAGCAAACCTCTCGCTACGAACGGCTGGTGGAGCGGCTGGGATTGCGGCGCTGAAGGCAGTCGCTGCGTTTTCCCATCGGATTCGTGCAGCCGGACCCACTGCCGGGCGGCTGCCCGAGCAAAGGATAACATGAATGTTCAAAGAATTCCGCAAGGAGCTCACCTGGGGTGGACGCCCGCTGGTGTTGGAATCGGGCAAGATTGCCCGGCAAGCTGATGGCGCCGTCATCGCCACACTGGGCGAGACCAAGGTATTATGCACCGTCGTCTATGAGAAGACGCCGAAGGCCGGTCTCGACTTTTTCCCGCTGTCCGTTCACTACCAGGAGAAGAGCTTTGCCGCCGGCAAGATTCCGGGCGGCTTCTTCAAGCGGGAGGGACGTCCGGCGGAAAAGGAGGTGCTCACTTCCCGCCTGATCGACCGTCCCATCCGCCCGCTGTTCGCCAAGGGCTACCGCAACGAGACCCAGGTCATCTGCACGGTGCTCAGCCACGACCTGGAGAACGACCCGGACATCGTCGCGATGATCGGCTCGTCGGCGGCGCTGACGCTTTCCGGCGTGCCGTTCCTCGGCCCCATCGGCGGCTGCCGCGTCGGCTACATCAACGGCGAATACGTGCTCAATCCGCAGCTCGACGAACTGCCGTCGAGCGAGCTCGATCTGGTCGTCGCCGGCACCCGGGATGGCGTGCTGATGGTCGAATCCGAAGCCAAGGAGCTGTCGGAAGAAGTGATGCTGGGGGCGGTGATGTTCGGCCATCGCTCCTTCCAGCCGGTGATCGATGCGATCATCGCGCTGGCCGAATCCTGCGCCAAGGAGCCGCTCGACCTGCCGAAGGCGCCCGAGGGCCTCGATGGTCTCGCCGGGCGTCTGCGCGATCTTGCGGCGAACGACCTCGCCGAGGCGTATGCCGAGGTCGTCAAGCAGACGCGGCGCGATAAGGTTGCCGCCGTGAAGGAGCGGGCCCTGTCGGCGCTGGCGGAAGACGGCGAACTCGACCAGGTGCTGGTGCTCGAGCGCTTCGATGAGCTGTTCAAGGACCTGGAAAAGGACGTGGTGCGGCGCAGCATCGTCGCCGACGGCAAGCGCATCGACGGCCGCGATACGCGCTCGATCCGGCCGATCGCGGTCGATGTGGGGCTGCTGCCGCGCGCCCACGGCAGCGCGCTGTTCACCCGCGGGGAAACCCAGGCGCTGGTGGTGACGACGCTGGGCACCGGCCAGGACGAGCAGATCGTCGATGCCCTCGCCGGCGAGTTCCGCGAGCACTTCCTGCTGCACTACAACTTCCCGCCGTACTCGGTGGGCGAGGCGGGCCGCATCGGCTTCACCGGCCGCCGCGAGATCGGCCACGGCAAGCTCGCCTGGCGGGCGATCCGGCCGCTGCTGCCGGCCAAGGCCGACTTCCCCTACACCATCCGCGCGGTATCGGAGATCACCGAATCGAACGGCTCGTCGTCGATGGCGACCGTGTGCGGCGCCTCGCTGTCGCTGATGGATGCGGGCGTGCCGCTGGTGCGGCCGGTCGCCGGCATTGCCATGGGGCTGATCAAGGAACCGGATGCCTTCGTCGTGCTCTCCGACATTCTCGGCGACGAGGATCACCTGGGCGACATGGACTTCAAGGTCGCCGGCACCGAGCGCGGCGTAACCGCGCTGCAGATGGATATCAAGATCACCTCGATCACCGAGGCGATCATGCAAGGTGCGCTGGAGCAGGCGCGCGAGGGCCGCACCCACATCCTCGGCGAAATGGCCAAGGGCATCTCGGCCGCGCGCGAGGGCCTCAGCAGAAATGCGCCGCGGATCACCGTGATCCACATCAACAAAGACAAGATCCGCGAAGTCATCGGCCCGGGTGGCAAGGTGATCCGCGAGATCTGTGAGGTGACAGGCGCCCGCATCGACCTGGAGGACGACGGCACGGTGAAGGTGGCTGCCGTCGACCAGAAGGCGGCGGATGCGGCCATCGAGTGGATCCGCTCCATCGCCGCCGAGCCGGAACTGAACACCATCTACACCGGCAAGGTGGTGAAGACAGTCGACTTCGGTGCGTTCGTGAACTTCCTCGGCAATCGCGACGGTCTCGTGCACATCAGCGAGATGGCCCGCGAACGCGTCGGCAAGGTCACCGACGTGGTTCAGGTGGGTGATACCGTCAAGGTCAAGCTGATCGGCATCGACGACCGCGGCAAGATCAAGCTGTCGATGCGTGCGGTCGACCAGAAGACCGGACAGGATCTGACCGAGAAGGCATCGGCGAAGGCGGCAGGCTGACCCCTGCCGCTCGACTGCGCGAAGGCGACGCTGGCGGCGGTTTTGTAAGTCCGCCGCTCCAGGGGTCGCCTTTTCCGAATTCTTCGCCTATGTGTGAACTATAAAATAAATGTACGTTTCGGGGGGAATGCCGAGGCTCCGTAGCTGCGCCGGCCTGCTGTCGCCAGCGGCGGCGGTGCCATCGGGAAATGCCCGGGACAGGAGTCCAGAAGCTGTTAGGCTCGTTACAGATTTCAGGCCGCGAGGTATTGCCGATTGTCGAAGGCGGCAAAGGCGTATCGGTCTCCAACGGGCGCAGCGCCGGGGCGTTTGCCGCTGCCGATTGCGTCGGCACCTTCTCCGGCGTCAACTCCGATGCGTTCGACGAGGATGGCCGGGTCATTCCGCAGGTCTACCGGGGCAAGACGCGGCGGGAGCGCTACGAGGAGCTGGTGGCTTTCGCGATCCGCGGCGGCATCGCCCAGGCGCGCATGGCCTACGAGGGATCCGGCGGTCGCGGCCGCGTCCATATGAATGTGCTGTGGGAGGCGGCGGCGACGCCGCGCATCCTGCATGACATCCTCGAGGGCGCCAAAGGGCTGATCCACGGCATCACCTGCGGTGCGGGCATGCCCTACCGGCTGGCCGAGATCGGCGCGGCGTTCGGTGTCTACTGCTATCCGATCATCTCGTCCGCCCGCGCCTTCCGGGCGCTGTGGCGGCGCAGCTACAGCCGCCACCCGCACGTCCTCGGCGGTGTCGTCTACGAGGATCCGTGGCTGGCCGGGGGCCATAACGGCCTCAGCAATTCGGAAGATCCGACCAAGCCGGAGACGCCGCTGCCGCGGGTGATCGAGCTTCGCAGAGAAATGCGCAGCTATGGCCTCGGCGACGTGCCGATCTTCATGGCTGGCGGCGTATGGTACCTGCGCGAGTGGAAGGACTGGGTCGACAACCCCGACCTCGGGCCGATCGCCTTTCAGTTCGGCACCCGTCCGCTGATCACCGAGGAGAGCCCGGTGTCGGACGAGTGGAAGCGCCGGCTGCTGACCTTGCAGGAGGGCGATATCTTCCTCAACCGCTTCAGCCCCACCGGCTTCTATTCGTCGGCGGTGCAGAACGGCTTTCTGCGCGAGCTGATGGAGCGCAACGAGCGGCAGGTGGCGTATACCCGCGAGCCGGTTGGCGAGCACACCGAGGCGTTGCGTCTCGGTGCCCGCGGCCGCACCTTCTACGTGACCCCGGCCGACTACAAGCGGGTGCAGTCGTGGATGCAGGCGGGTTTCGGCGAGGCGCTGCGCACGCCAGATTCGACGATGATCTTCGTCACCCCGGAGAAATCCACGGAAATCCGCGTGGACCAGCAGGGTTGCATGGGCTGTCTGTCGGCCTGTCGTTTCTCCAACTGGGCGGAGAATCAGGACGGCACCACCGGCAAGCTCGCCGATCCCCGTTCCTATTGCATCCAGAAGACGCTGCAGGCGATCGCCCATTCCGGTGACGTGGACGACAACCTGATGTTCGCCGGGCACAATGCCTACCGGTTCAGCTCCGATCCGTTCTACCGCGACGGATTCGTGCCGACCGTGCGCCAACTTGTGGACCGCATCCTGACGGGTGACTGATGATCCCCGGCTGTTTTGCTGCGAGTGATGCACAATAGCAACACAGCTGAAGCGTGTGCGGCTTTTCCGTCGGCGATAGTCTGATAGGATTGGCGCCGCCGTGCGTGATTGCCATATGGGGAAAGATGAACAACACCCGCCCCTTCGCCCGTGTTCTCGATCTGCTTCGTGGCGCTGACCTCCGGCCCACCCGGCAGCGCCTCGCGCTGGCCCGTCTGCTGTTCGAGAACGGCGACCGTCACGTTACCGCGGAAGGCCTGCACGAGGAGGCCATGGCGGCATCCATCGAGGTATCGCTGGCGACGGTCTACAATACGCTGCACCAATTCGTGCAAGCCGGTCTGCTGCGCGAGATCGCCGTTGATACCAGCCGGTCGTACTTCGATACCAATACCAGCGAACATCATCATTTCTTCTTCGAGCGGTCCGGCCGGATCGAGGACATCCCAGGCGAACGAATCGTCGTTTCGGACCTGCCGTCGCCGCCGGAGGGCACCCGGGTTCGCCGCGTCGACGTCATCGTACGCCTCGATTACTCCGATACTAGTAATCAAGATCAATAAGTTATCAGCTTTCTTAGAATGACTGGAAACGCGTTGACAGCCGTCGCGCGCGTTCTAATATCCATCATCTAGCAGATGCTCCAACCGCAGGGCGTGGCCGGCCGCGGCCGCTTCCGGCGTTCCGAGGGAGAATGATGATGGGTGACTTGAAGGGTTCGAAGACCGAAGAAAATTTGAAGGCCGCCTTTGCCGGCGAGTCGCAGGCCAATCGCCGCTATCTCTATTTCGCGCAAAAAGCCGATGTCGAAGGCTACAACGACGTCGCCGCGGTTTTCCGCTCGACGGCCGAGGGCGAGACCGGCCACGCGCACGGTCATCTGGAGTTCCTCGAGATCGTTGGCGATCCGGCGACCGGTCTGCCGATCGGCGGTACCGGCCTGAACCTGAAGGCGGCGATCGCCGGCGAGACCCACGAGTACACCGATATGTACCCGGGCATGGCCAAGACGGCGCGCGACGAGGGCATGGACGAGATCGCCGACTGGTTCGAGACGCTGGCCAAGGCGGAGAAGTCGCACGCCGGGCGCTTCCAGAAGGCCCTCGACAACCTCGACTGATCGACGTCATCGCCAATAGCGGGCGGCGGGAGGCCGGACCGGTGGCCTCCCGTGGAGCGGCGGGCTGACCTCAGGGGCGCTCGCGCCGCCCGCACTGCCGATGCACGCCGGTCGTGGAGAAGCGCAAATGCGCGAAGGCAGCCTTGAGGCTCCGACGCGCCACCCGATCCGGTGGCGCGACGAGGATTTTTACGACGCGGAGAAGATCGACGCGGAAGTGCGGCGGGTGTTCGACATCTGCCACGGCTGCCGGCGCTGCTTCAACCTCTGCGACAGTTTTCCCCGCCTGTTCGATTTGGTCGATGCCACCGACGAGGGCGAGGTGGAGGGCGTCGCCAGCAGCGACTTCAAGCAGGTGGTGGACGCCTGCACGCTCTGCGACATGTGCTTCATGACGAAGTGCCCGTATGTGCCGCCACACGCCTTCGATCTCGACTTCCCGCACCTGATGCTGCGCTACCGCGCCGCCGAGCTGCGCAACAAGAAGCTGCCGTTCATCACCAGGCAGCTGACCGAGACCGACCGCAACGGCAAGCTGGCGGCGCCGGTGGCGCCCGTCGCCAACTGGGCGACCTCCTGCAAGAACAAGCTGACGCGGCCGGTGATGGAGAAGCTCGCCCACATCGATCGCGAGGCGGCGCTGCCCAAATACCACGGCAAGACCTTCACCGCCCGCGCCAAGGAAAAGCCCGAGGTCAACCGCCTGGCGCCGGCCTTCGGCCGCAAGGCGGTGATCTACGCCACCTGCTTTGCCAACTACAACAGCCCGGAAATCGGCGTTGCCGCCCGCAAGGTGCTGGCACGCAACGGCGTCGAGACGGAAGTGGTCTACCCGCGGTGCTGCGGGATGCCGCAGCTGGAGTATGGCGATATCGCCCGCGTGGCCGAAGGCGCCCGCAAGACTGCGGCGGAGCTGCGGTCGTGGATCGAGCAGGGCTACGACATCATCTCGCTGGTGCCGTCGTGCACGCTGATGATGAAGTTCGAATGGCCGCTGATCGAGCCGGACAACGAGGACATCAAGGCGCTGAGCCAGGCCACCTTCGACTGCTCCGAGTATCTGGTGGACATCCAGCGCAAGCAGGGCCTCGCCGGCGGCATGAAGCCGCTGAAGGGCGGCGTCACCGTGCATATCGCCTGTCATGCGCGGGCGCAGAACGTCGGCCAGAAGGCGGCGGAGATGCTGCGCCTGCTGCCGGAGACCGAGATCAAGGTGATCGAGCGCTGCTCCGGCCACGGCGGCTCCTGGGGAGTGATGAAGGAGAACTTCCAGGTCGCCCTCAAGGTCGGCAAGCCGGTGGCGAAGCAGGCGAAGCAGAACGCGTCGGCCTTCGTCGTCTCGGAGTGCCCGCTGGCGCGCGAGCACATCATCCAGGGGATGGAGCGTCTGGACGGCGAGGCACCCATCGCCGTGGATCCGGTGCAGCATCCCATCCAGCTGCTGGCGCGCGCCTACGAGCCGTGAGCCTGTGCCGCTAGGCCTAAACCGCGGACCCTATGAAAGGTAAAGACGTGGCCCCTCAGCTCATCGAGCGCACCGACATCCTGCCGATGGCCGAATACGCGCGCGTGCGCGACGAACGCCGCCGCGCCATCGCCGAGATGAAGAAGAACCGGCGCCTGCACGTCGGCCCGGACATCACCTTCTACTTCGAGAACCGGGCGACCATGCTCCACCAGGTGCACGAGATGCTGGCGGTGGAGAAGGGCGGCGAGGCGCAGATCGAGGACGAGCTGCGCGCCTACAACCCGCTGATCCCGCGCGGCCGCGAGCTGGTGGCGACGATGATGATCGAGATCGACGACGCCCCCCGCCGCGACCGGGTGCTGCGCCAGCTGGGCGGCATCGAGAAGACGGCGGCCATCGAGATCGGCGGCAAGACCATCGCCGCCGTCCCCGAGACCGACATCGAGCGGACGACGCCGGACGGCAAGACGTCCTCGGTGCACTTCGTCCGCTTCCCGTTCACCGACGCTGAGGTGGCGGCGTTCCGCAGCGGTGACGCCCGGGTGGTGCTGGGCTTCTCGCATCCCAACTACCCGCACATGGCCGTCATCACCGGGCCGGTACGCGCCGCGCTCGCCGAGGACTTCGCCTGACCGCGCGGTGGGCCTCGATGCGCGCATGTATCCCGTGCATTAGCTTAGCAAAGCAACACGATGATGACCGATCGTTACCAACCTCTTCATGCTCGTCCGCTGGTGCAGATTGAAGCTCCAAGACTGGTTTCAGTAGTGGCTTTTCCGGTGGAGCAAGATAGCAATATATCAGAGAAAGATAAAACTAAATCAGAGAATTTATGTTCAGTGGAGGACGTCGAGAACTTTATAAGGCGGTGCTATAGGCACTATAATGAGAATCTCCCGCGGCTTCCGCAGGATGGTAAGCAAGTTTTGTATAATGTCTTCACGACACAGCAATCTATTAAAAACAAGAGAGTATTATGTACTCTACAAAAGCATACAAATTTCTTCTCGATTTTTTTCATTAGTGATGATAATAGCGATCAGGGCGTTTTAATTGGAATGCGATTCCGGACGAGTTATGTGATAAATTTTTGGATAGAGCGGCATTTAAAACCCATATTAGGATCGAAAAGGCTGATCAAAATGAAAAGAATTATGGGTATAGCCTCCGGGAAACTTTCAACTGCGGCGTGGATGGCGTGAATGGATTTTCTGTATCCGATGTGTATGCAGAGCTATTTTCATCTTTAGTTAGCGACCAAGGTGCGGTCATTTGGACACCATTTAAGTCCTTCAGCGATGGATTTAACCGTATCCTGATCCGAGATATCAGTTTACGGCCAGCCAGGCTCGGTAGGCTGGTTCGCCGTCTTGCTGAGATTGATATGTACGTGACGTTGGGAAGCCAAAATTTCTATGCGGCACAGGAGCAATTAAGTTACTTTAACACTCAGGAAGAGAGTATCAAAAATATCCTCGAAGGAGAAAGAGATGTTGCTCCAAATTCGGATCGTTCACTTTATAAAAATCTTGTAGAAATTTCAAAAAGTGTGGCCGCCAAAGTTTCGCAAACAGGTTATAGTTTTCGGGCGGCAATAGCATATTCGGATTTGGTATGGCAGAGGGTTCACGAACTTAGAGAGCAACGTGTTGAGGGGTGGACGCGTATCGGTTATTTTCTGGAGCGAACATTTAGACCGTGCGTTAGGACCTATGAATCAGCACTTCGTTACCAGGTTACCATATCGCAGGGAATTCAGGAAGCAACCAGCCTCCTGGGTACTGGCTTGAGTCTGCAGCTAGAGGAAGAAGCTGTGGCACGTTCTGAACAAAGTACAAATATTCTTGAACAACTTAAAAACATGGGCGAGATCTCTTCCAAAGTCCTGCACCAGCAGCAAGAAAGGGAAAGAAACCAACAAGATTTTCGACACAAAATAGAAATTATTGCACTTATTCCTATTGTGTACTATGTTTCACAAATCTTTCAGCATATATTGTCTGGTGATTTAATATGGTGGGTAGCTATCCCTGCTGTAACGCTATTCATTTGGTTGTTCTTGGCCGATAAAATACGGATAAACCTACGTTGGTAAGATGGGAAAGCGGTAAGTACAAGCAAGTGCCGGCGATAAAGCACCGTTGCGCCGCCCACTTGCTTCGACGGCCGCTCACTACTATGCCAGGGCAAAGCAGCCGATGAGCTACTCCACCTCTTCCTTGTCGTAGACGCCCCACATCTCGCCGCGGCGCAGCCAGCCCTTGACGCCGCTCACCTCGATGCGGCACCAGTCGGCGTTCTTGGCGCAGCTCAGCAGCTTGCCGACGATCGGCCCCTGCAGCCGGGCGACGGCATCGGCGCTGCTATCGGGGGCATCGCGCAGCGTGCGAATCTCGCCGGTGATCATCACCGAGCGCTTGGTGCTGAGCATGCTGGAAAGCATCCACCCCTCCGCCCCCTGCCAGTCGCGGACGCGCCGCCACTGGTAGTACTCGCGGGTTACCTCCAACGGGATGCCGGCGCGCTGGTAGGTCCACTTGATCGGGTATTCCTTGCCGGGGCCGCTGCGCATGTTGGCGATGGGCGCGCGCAGGCTGACGAAGCGTGGCAACGGCTGCCGGGCTTCCTCGGCGGCTGAGACTGGTAGTGACGACGCGCCGAGGCCCCCCAGCAGGAGCAGAACAGCGCTCAACGCCCGCAGACGCATGGCCTCTATGGCTGTAATGGGCTAATACGGTCGCCGCGGATTATAGGGACTGGGAGGCGGCAGCGGAAGATGCGGCGACCCGCGCGAACACCCGACGCCCGCCCGGTGCCCGCGAACGGCCCCCCGCATGCCCGAACGCCGCGACCCCTGCCAGCGGCGAGCTTCAGTACTCCAGGAACATCTGCTGGATCTGCCCCGGATCCGACGTCTTCATCAGCGCCAGCTTCAGCAGCACCCGCGCCTTCGCCGGCTTCAGCTCTTCCGAGGCGACGAAGCCGAGTTCGTCATCGTTGACCTCGGCATTGCGGGTGACGGCGCCGCTCGGCAGCCGGGTGCTGCGTACCACGACGACGCCCTGCTTGTGCGCATCGGACAGCGCCTGCAGCGCTTCCGCCGTCATGTTGCCGTTGCCGACGCCGGCGACGACGATGCCCTTGGCGCCCGCCTTGACCGCGGCGTCGATCAGCTCGCGGCCCATGTTGGCGTAGGCGTAGACGATATCCACCTTCGGCAGCGAATCGACGTCCTTTACCGAAAACGCGCTCTGGGTGGTGTGCTTGCCGGTGGGCATCTCGAACAGCGTGACGCTGCCTTCGTCGACCCGGCCGATCGGTCCGCGGTCGGGTGCCTTGAAGGTCTCGACCTGGGTGGTGTTGGTCTTGTAGACGTCGCGCGCCGCATAGACCTGGTCGTTCAGCACCACCAGCACGCCGCGGCCCTTGGCCTTGGGATCGGCGGCGACGCTTACCGCGTCATAGAGGTTGCCGGGCCCGTCGGCGCTGACCGCTGTCGCCGGCCGCATCGAGCCGACCAGCACCACCGGCTTGTCGCTGTTCACCACCAGGTCGAGGAAATACGACGTCTCTTCCATGGTGTCGGTGCCGTGGGTGATGACGACGGCATCGACGTCCTTGCCGGCCACCAACTCGTTCACCCGCTTCGCCAGCTTCAGCCAGACGGCGTCGTTCATGTCCTGGCTGCCGATCTTCACCAGCTGCTCGCCGGAGATGTCGGCGAGATCCTTCAGCTGCGGCACGCCGGCGATCAGCGTCTCGACGTTGAATACCCCGGCGGTGTAGCCCGAGGCCTGCGGGCTCGCCTGGGCCCCGGCGATGGTGCCGCCGGTGGCGACGACGGTGATGTGCGGCTTCGCCAGTGCTTCGCCTGCCGCGGTGCAGATGAGCAAGGCCGCGGCCGCGAAGCCGATGCTGCCGCGCCGAACCGACGCCATCTTCTCGCTCGTTTGCTTCTCCATGGGTCCCACTCTCCCGCTAGGCGTCGATCCTGGCGCGGCTCGGCATGGTCATGCTTTCCGGCCGCAGCAGTTGCGCCACCTGCGCCTCGGTCAGCAGCTTCTCCTCGAGGACGATGTCGACGACGCTGCGGTTTTGCTCCAGCGCGGTCTTCGCCACCCGGCTGCAGATCTCGTAGCCGAGGACCGGGTTCAGCGCGGTGACGATGCCGATGCTGTTGACGGCGAGGCTATGGCAGCGCTCGCGGTCGGCGGTGATCCCCTTGATGCACCGCTCGCTGAGGGTATCGAGGGCGGCGGTCAGGCTGCGCATCGACTGCAGGATGCAGAAGGCGATGGTCGGCTCGAAGGCGTTGAGCTGCAGCTGGCCGGCCTCCGAGGCAAGGGTGACGGTGAGATCGTTGCCGATGACGAGGAACGCCACCTGGTTGACCACCTCCGGGATCACCGGGTTGACCTTGCCCGGCATGATCGACGAGCCGGCCTGCCGCGCCGGCAGCTGGATCTCGCCGAAGCCGGTGCGCGGCCCGCTCGACAGCAGCCGCAGATCGTTGCAGATCTTCGAGAGCTTGACGGCGACGCGTTTCAGCACGCCCGAGAACATGACGAACGCGCCCATATCGGAGGTCGCCTCGATCAGGTTGCTGGCGAGGATCATGTCGTGGCCGGTGATGTGGGTCAGCTCTTCCACCGCCAGGGCGGCATAGCGCGGGTCGGTGTTGATGCCGGTGCCGATGGCGGTGGCGCCGAGGTTGATCTCGCGGAAGAGGCCCACGATCTCGCGCACCCGGGAAATATCCTCACGGACGGTGGCGTGGAAGGCGTCGAACTCCTGGCCGAGGGTCATCGGCACGGCGTCCTGCAGCTGGGTGCGCCCCATCTTGAGGACGTCGCCGAACTCGACCGCCTTTTCCTTCAGCACGTAGGCGAAATTCTCCAGCGCCATCACTAGCGCCCGATGGGCGAGGATGATGGCGAGGCGGACGGCGGTGGGGTAGGCGTCGTTGGTCGACTGCGACATGTTCACGTCGTTGTTGGGATGCAGCGCACCATAGTCGCCCTTGCTCCGCCCCATAGTCTCCAGGGCGATGTTGGCGATGACCTCGTTGGCGTTCATGTTGGTCGAGGTGCCGGCGCCGCCCTGGATGGCGTCGACGACGAACTGGTCGGCGAAACGGCCCTCGATCACCGCATCGCACGCCTGCTCAATCGCCGCCGCCTTGTCCGGCGGGAGAAAGCCGAGCTTGCGGTTGGCCCGCGCCGCCGCCTTCTTCACCATGGCCAGCGCCTGCAGCAGCTCCGGAAAATGGCCGATCGGCACACCGGTGATGGGAAAGTTCTCGACCGCCCGCTTGGTGTGGATGCCCCAGTAGGCGCTGGCAGGGATGTCGTCTTCGCCGAGCAGGTCATGCTCGCGCCGGGTTTCGACGGCCTTCAGCGGGATGCTGTCGGTCCGGGTGATGGTGACGGTCTCGCTCATGGCGCTCACTCCTGCTTGGCGATACCCCTGCTGAGTACGGCGCTGCCTGCCCCTTCACTCCGGCAGGCCGAGGGTATGGAAGACTTCGGTGAGCTGCGGGCTCATCGGGATGTTGAGGCGCTCACCGGAGGGCAGCGGCCGCAAAAACCAAGCGTTGTAGATCCAGACGAGCTCGCGCGACTTCGCCAACCGGCGGAACGTCCGCTCCACCACCGCTGCGAAATCCGGATCGTCCTTGCGGAACATCAGGCCGTAAGGCTCGTACGACAGCAGATCGCCGACCACCTTATAGTCCTTCTGCGTTCCGGTTCTGGCGATGAGGCCGTAGAGAAGAACGTCGTCGGTGGCGAATGCCTCGGCCTTGCCGTCGCGGAGCGCGGCGAACGACTGGTCGTGATCGGCGGCGGTGATCAACTTGATGTCGAGGCTCTGCTTCTCGACGAGCGTGCGCAGCGCCGCCTCGTTGGTGGTTCCGGCGGTGACGACGACGGTCTTGCCGCGCAGGTCGCGCAAGGCGCGGACGGAACTGGCGCGGCTGACCAGCAGCCGGGTGCCGGAGACGAAGATGATCGGCGAGAACGCCACCTCCTTGCGGCGGGCAAGGGTGTTGGTGGAAGAGCCGCACTCGATGTCGATCTCGTCGCCGACCAGCGCCGGGATACGGCCGGCGGGCGTTACCGGACGCCGTTGGATGTCGATTTCCTTGCCGCCGATCTCGGCCGCCACGTCGGCGGCGATCTCTTCGCAAAGATCGAGTGAATAGCCGAGCGGCCCGGACGGGCCGGTATAGGAGAACGGCAGCGCGTTCTCGCGGTAGCCGAGGGTGATCACGCCGGTCCGCGCTACCTTGGCGAGCGTCCCGGTCAGCACCTTAAATGGCGGAAAATACACACCCTCCTGCTGCGCCGCGGCGGGCGAGCCGACAGCGACCAGCAAGGCGAGAAGAACGGCGGCGGCGGGGATCAGCAGCCGGAGCCGCGCCGGACTTGCCGACGGGCGAAGCTCGCCGCAATCGGCTGGCAAAGGGTTCGGGGCGTGCAGGAGGGACATGGGTCAAAGCCTCCTTGCGTTTCAGGACGTCGCGATCGCCGGACCGGGTCCGCCCTCCTTTTCGTCCTCGATCAACTCCTGCATCGCTTCGGCCCGGTCGCCCTCCCACTTGGCGATGACGGCGGTGGCGAGGCTGTTGCCGATTACGTTGGTCGCCGATCGCCCCATGTCGAAGAACTGATCGACGCCGAACAACAGCAGCACGCCGGCTTCCGGAATATTGAACTGCGGCAGTGTCGCCGCGACCACCACCAGCGCCGAGCGCGGCACGCCGGCGATGCCCTTGCTGGTCACCATCAGCACCAGCAGCAGCACCACCTGCTGGCCGATGGAGAGATCGACGCCGTACGCCTGAGCGAGAAACAGCGTCGCGAAGGTGGCGTACATCATCGAGCCGTCGAGGTTGAACGAGTAGCCCATCGGCAGCACGAAGCCGACGATCTTCTTGCTGATCGGATAGCTCTCCAGCGCCTCCACCAGCCGCGGGAAGGCGGCTTCGCTGCTGGCGGTGCTGAACGCCAGCAGGAACGGATCGCGCGCCAGCTTCATCAGCCGGAACATTCCCCGCCCGAGGAAGAGGAGACCGATCAGGAACAGCACCGTCCACAGCACGCCCAGCGAGAGGTAGTATTCGGCGAGCAGCGTGCCGTAGGTGAGCAGCACGCCGACCCCCTGCGTTGTAATGATGGCGGTGATGGCGGCGAAGACGGCGATGGGCGCGAACAGCATCACGTAGTTGGTGACGCGCAGGATGACGTGGCCGAGCTTCTCGATCGCCTTGACCAAGGGTTCGGTTCCGGGCACTCCCACCAGCGCGACGCCGAAGAAGACGGAGAAGACGACGATCTGCAGGATCTCATTGTCTGCCATCGCCTCGAAGAAACTCTTCGGCACCAGGTGGGTGACGAAGTCCTTCAGCGATAGCGACGAGGTCTTGAGGTTGGTGGCGGTACCGGCCTCCGGCAGCGGCAGGTTGAGCCCGGCCCCCGGGGCAAACAGGTTGACCATCACCATCCCGATCAGCAGCGAGAGCAGCGAGGCGCAGATGAACCACAGCAGCGCCTTGCCGCCGATCCGCCCCAGCGCTTCCGGCGAGCCCATCTTGGCGATGCCGGCGACGAGGGTGCAGAACACCAGCGGGCCGATGATCATCTTGATCAGGCGAAGGAAGATGTCGGACAGCAGCGATATGTAGCCCGCGACCCGCGCGGCCGTCTGCTGATCGGGGAGAAGGGTATTGAGCGCGTAACCGCAAGCGATGCCAAGAACGAGCCCACCCATGATGTACATGGTCAGCTTTTGCGACCGCATCGCGCTTCCCCTTCGCAAATTCTTCCCGCTGGGGAGCGTTAGGACACGCGTCACTCTCCGCTACGCTCTGACGCTCACCAATGTTCCATCGATCAGATTACGGCCGTCCGCCTGGTAACCGCAGATCGGAGGGGACGACGCTCTCTCCCAGGACACTTTCGTTCTGGTCAACCGGGCCCCGGCTGCCGTCTTAATGTCGCGAATCGTACGCTTTTTTTGCACGCTTGGCTAGTGGGTGTTATGTCAAATGCACCCGGTACACATGGAATTGCCGGGGTTCCACAGTCCTGATTTTGGGACACCATCGTCAGGTGCTGGTCAGGCGTCGGGGGCCGACGCCAGCGGTCACACGTCGAGGCTGTCGGCGACGAAGCGGGCGTGCTCGCAGATCAGCGCGAAGCGCAGCTCCGGCCTCCGGCCCATCAGCGTCTCGACCCGCTCGCGGGTCGCCCGCCGGTCGGGCTCGCCGGCCTCGCCCGGAACGACGACGCGCAGCAGCGCCCGGGTGCGCGGATCCATGGTCGTCGTCTTGAGCTGCGCCGCCGGCATCTCGCCCAGCCCCTTGAAGCGGCTGATCTCGACCTGCCCGCGGCCGGTGAACTCGGAGGCCAGCAGCGCCTCCTTGTGGGCGTCGTCGCGGGCGTAGAGGGTGAGCGGGCCGCGCGACAGCCGGTAGAGCGGGGGCACCGCCAGATAGAGGTGGCCGCAGTCGATCAGGCGGGGGATTTCGCGGTAGAAGAAGGTAATCAGCAGCGAGGCGATGTGGGCGCCGTCGACGTCGGCGTCGGTCATGATGATGATCTTGTCGTAGCGCAACTGCGCCTCGTCGTAGGCCGTGCCGACGCCGCAGCCCAGCGCCTCGATCAGGTCGCGCAGCTCCTGGTTGGCGCGCAGCTTCTCGGCAGACGCGCTGGCGACGTTGAGGATCTTGCCGCGCAGCGGCAGCACCGCCTGGGTCTCGCGGTCGCGCGCCTGCTTGGCCGAACCGCCGGCGGAATCGCCCTCGACCAGGAACAGCTCGGTGCCGGCAGCCGCCTCGCGGGCGCAGTCGGTGAGCTTGCCCGGCAGCCGCAGCTTGCGGGTGGCCGACGCCCGCTTCACCTGCTTGTCCTGGCGCCGGCGCAGCCGCTGCTCCGCCCGCTCGACGACGTGGGCGAGCAACGCGTTGGCCTGCGTTGGGGCATCGCCGAGCCAGTGGTCGAAGTGGTCGCGCACCGTCGATTCGACCAGCTTCAACGCCTCCGGCGAGACCAGCTTCTCCTTCGTCTGCCCCTGGAACTGCGGCTCGCGCAGGAATACCGAGAGCATCACGCAGGCGCCGGCGATGACGTCTTCGGGCAGCAGCTTCTCGGCATCGCGGCTGCGGATGCGCTCGCCGTAGGCCTTGAGGCCGCGGGTCAGCGCCGCCCGGAAGCCGGCCTCGTGGGTGCCGCCCTGCGGCGTCGGCACGGTGTTGCAGTAGGCGGTGAGGAAGCCGTCCTCGTCGAGCGGCCAGGCGACCGCCCATTCGATGCGGCCGGCGCCGTCCGCCAGCTTTGCCTCGCCCTGGAACGGCTCCGACAGCGTCGGCCGACCGGCGAGGGCGGAGCGCAGGTAGTCGCCGACGCCGCCCGGAAAGTGCAGCACCGCTTCCGCCGGCACGTCGTCCTCGCTGCCCATCAGCCCGGGCGGGCACGACCAGCGGATCTCCATGCCGCGGAACAGGTAGGCTTTGGAGCGCGCCATCCGGTACAGCAATCCCGGACGGAAGCGGGCATCCTCGCCGAAGATCTGCGGATCGGGGACGAAGGTGACGGCGGTCCCCCGCCGGTTCTGCACCGCGCCGGCGTTGCGCAGCGGCCCGAGCGAGATACCGCGGGCGTAGGTCTGCGTCCACAGCACCCGGTCGCGGGCGACCTCGATGTCCAACCGCGATGCGAGGGCATTGACCACCGACAGGCCGACGCCGTGCAGGCCGCCGGAGGTGGCGTAAGCCTTGCCGCCGAACTTGCCGCCGGAGTGCAGCGTCGTCAGGATCACCTCCAGCGCCGACCGGTCGGGAAACCGCGGGTGCGGATCGACGGGAATGCCGCGGCCGTTGTCGCGCACGGTGACGCTGCCGTCGGCGGCGAGGTGCAGCTCGATGCGGCTCGCGTGTCCGGCCACCGCCTCGTCTACTGCGTTGTCGAGCAGCTCGGCGACGAGATGGTGAAGGGCGCGCTCGTCGGTGCCGCCGATGTACATGGCGGGGCGCCGACGCACCGGCTCCAGCCCCTCCAGCACCTCGATATCGCTGGCGGTGTAGGTTGCAGGGGTGACATCGGAGCGCGAGAACAGATCGTCGCTCAACGGGCCGGCTCCCGGTCAGCCGCCGCCGGACACGGGAGGACGCCGGAGACAGTCACGCAGGCCATCGGCCAGCGCCGCGGCGATGCGCCGCTTCGTCGCCGGCTCCCGCAGCAGCAGTTCGTCGTGGCGGTTGAGGATAATGCCCGCCTCGAACAGAACCGCCGGTGACGGCGCGGTCTTGAGAACGACCAGATCATCGAAGTAGTAGATGCCGTTGGTCTGGTCGGCGAGCGGCCGGTTCTCCCCCTTGATCTTCTCGGCGTGGTGCAGCGAGGGCGTTTGTCCGGCGGCGCGCAGCGCCTCGCCCATCGCCCGCGCACAGATGAGGCTTTTCTTTAAATGCGGGTTCCGGCGCGAGACGAACAGCGAGTAGCCGGAGAAGCGATCGCTCCATTTGCGCTCCTCGCCGCCCACCGTCCAGCTTTCCAGGTACTGCGGTTGCACGGCATCGTGATGGATTGACAGGAAGAAGTCGGCGCCTGCGGCGGCGGCGGTGCGCTCGGTGAGCCCGGTGCGGTCGCCCTGATCGCCGATCAGCAAGGTGCGAAAGCCGTTTCCGTGCAACGTCCGCTCGACCACCTGCGCCAGCTCGCGGTTGAATTCGAACTCGGGACGGCCGCGGGCACTGGTCGCTCCCGGCCGCGCCAGCGAATGGCCGACGTCAATGGCGATCAGCGGGGCTAGGGGCGCCGCCGCCGCTGGCCGGGCGGCAACGCCGGCGAGCAGAAGCACAGTCGCCAACCGCTGCAGCTTCCGGGATAAAGCATTGCGCCGGTACAGCGAACGGTTCGACATCGCCGGGATCCGGACCGATTTCAGCCTGCTGCCCGCTCGGCTGGCTGCAGCACGGCCAGCGGATCAGCCTCGACAAGATCGGCGACCTGCTCGTAGAGGCCGGCGAACTCGTCGAGCTTCTGCGTCAGCTCCTCGTTCATGCCGCTCATCGCCCGGAACATGATCGCCGCCTCGCGCAGCAGCTTTGCCGCCAGGTCCGCATGCGTGGTCATCAAGCGTGCCCTTTCCTTCCTCGACATGCAGCCGGAGCGGCTTTGTCCTGTTGGATAGGTACACAGCCCGGGACGGCGATGCCAGCACCGATCCGTTCCCCGCAACCAGCTCGCGTCCCCCACAGGCTGCCCCCTAGCGGCAGCGGGCGGCAGCCGGCAATGTCATGTGATGAAGATCAGGAGAGGGGCCGCCCAGCGGAAGGCGCGATCAAGGCCGCCCGCATCTTCGATCAACCGCTGGATCTGGGAGATGCGCGCTGGCGATACCCCTGCCAGCGCCGAAACCTCCTTCAGCGACAGGTCGGCGGCGCGACGGAGAAGGTAGACGGTGACCTGGAAGACATCCTGACGGACGCGGCGATCGAGCGCGGTCGAGGGCGGCACGCCCGCGGCTGTCGCCACCGCGCCGATGAGCGTCTCGCTTGTCGGCCGGTCCGGACGAAGCATTGCTTTCGGCACCTGGTCGGCCGGCAGCGCCCGTGCGCGCTCGCCCATCTCTTTGAGGAAGGCATTGCTGCCCAGGTAGATCTGCGAGCGGACGTACTCCCACGGCGAGGCCGCCTGCTTGCCGTCGGCGACGTAGTTGCGGTAGGCCTTGCGCGTCCCCTCCGGTGCGCCGGCGAAATCCCCGAGGATCCAGTCGACGGTCAGCCAGGGCGGCACGTTCCGTCCCTTGCCGATGGCCCGATGGCTGGACCAGGGCCATTGCCCCGGCCGCTTGACCAGGCCGGCGTGCGCCGGTGCCCAGGCCAGATGGCGGGCCACGGGCGTGAGCCACACCGGCTTTTCGATGATGACCGCCTTGTAACGCCCCTGCATCAGGTGCCCAGAGCGCTCGTAGCGGCGATTGAACCACTGCGAATAGGTGGCGTTGAGCCGGCCGATGCCGCGCCCCAGGTTTGCTTCCGGCGTCTCCAGCAGCAGGGCGTAGTGGTTGTCCAGCAGGCAATAGGCGTGGCAGATCCAGCGGTGTTGGCCGATCTCGCGACCGAGCATGTCGAGAAACTGTCGGCGGTCGACGTCTTTCAGGAAGATCGCCTGCTCGGCATTGCCGTGCGCGCTGACGCAGTAGACCGCGCCGGCAAACTCGATTCTCAACGGCCGCGACATCAACGAAAGCCAGGTACGACGCCACCGGATGCCAGGACGTCCATCCAAGACGGCAGACGCCACGCGCTTAACCTGCTAGCAATGCGCGTTATCAGTCAATATCCCGGAAAATGGCGGGATGCCATGGAATTCTTGCGAATCTACGGCCGCGTCCTTGGCTTGCTGCGACCCGAGCGCGGCCTCGCGATCGTGCTGGCGGTGGCAAACATCGGGGTGGCGGCGTTCGCCTACGCCGAGCCGGTGCTGTTCGGCAAAATCATCGACGTCCTCGCCCACGGCTCGCAGCGACCGCCGGCCGAAACCTGGGCGGACAGCGTCCGGCTGCTGCTGATCTGGGGCGGCGTCGGCCTGGCCGGCCTCGGAGCGAACATGCTCGTCTCCCTGCACGCCGACCGCCTGGCGCACCGGCGCCGGCTGGCGGCGATGGCGCTGTTCTTCGAGCACGTGCTGAGCCTGCCCGTCGCCTACCACAGCGAGTCGCACTCCGGCCGGGTGCTGAAGATCATGCTGAGCGGCGTCGACAGCCTGTTCGGCGTCTGGCTCGCCTTCTTCCGTGAGCATCTGGCGACGTTCATCGCCATTCTGGTGCTGCTGCCGCTGTCGCTGTTCCTGAACTGGCGGCTGGGGCTGCTGCTGGTGGTGCTGATCGCCATTTTTGCTGTGCTTACCGTGCTGGTGATCAACCGCACCGAAAAGGCGCAGGGGCAAGTGGAGGAATACCACTCGCGGCTGGCGATGCGGGCGGGGGACGCCCTCGGCAACGTGCCGCTCATCCACAGCTACGTGCGGCTGGCGGCAGAAGCGCGGGCACTGTCCTACACCATGCGCCGGGTGCTGGCGGCGCAGTATCCGGTGCTGAACCTGTGGGCGGTGGCGAGCGTGCTGACCCGCGCCGCCTCGACCATCACCATCATTGCCATCTTCCTCCTCGGCACCTGGCTGAACCTGCGCGGCCAGGCCAGCGTCGGCGAGATCGTGAGCTTCATGGGCTTTGCCACCCTGCTGATCGGCCGTCTCGACCAGGCGATGGCCTTCTTCGCCCGGCTGTTCTTCCAGATGCACGGCATCAGCCTGTTCTTCGGGGTGCTCGATACGGAATCGACGGTCAAGGAGAAGCCGGGCGCACTTTCCATCGGCCGGGTGCGCGGCGATGTCGAGTTCTATCACGTCAACTTCTCCTACGGCGCCGACGTGCCGGCGGTGCGCGACCTTAGCTTCGCCGTCAAGGCCGGGACGACGGTGGCGCTGGTCGGCTCGACCGGTGCCGGCAAGAGCACCGCGATGGCGCTGCTGCACCGATTGGCCGACCCGCAGACCGGCACCATCCGCATCGACGGCGTCGATATCCGCGATATGACCCTCGATTCGCTGCGGCGGAACATTGGCGTCGTCTTCCAGGAATCGACCATGTTCTACCGCACCATCGGCGACAACCTGCGGGTCGGCAGCCCGCAGGCGACGAACGAGGAACTCGTCGAGGCGGCGAAGCTGGCGGAGGCGCACGACTTCATCATCCGCCAGTCGAAGGGCTACGATACCCGGGTCGGCGAGCGCGGGATCACCCTTTCCGGCGGCGAGCGCCAGCGCATCGCCATTGCCCGCGCTCTGCTGAAGGATCCGCCGATCCTGATCCTCGACGAGGCGACCAGCGCCCTCGATGCGGCGACCGAGGCGCGGGTACAGAAGGCGTTGCAGCGGCTGATGGCGGGGCGGACGACCTTCGTCATCGCCCACCGGCTGTCGACGGTCCGCCATGCCGACCTGATCCTGGTGTTCAGGCAGGGGCACGTGGTGGAGCGGGGCAATTTCGCCGAGCTTGTGGCCCTCGACGGCGTATTCGCGAACCTCGTTCAGACCCAGCTCGGCCAGCCTACCCTCGATGCCGCGCCAACCGGCGGACGGAGGGCGAAGGGACCGAGGAAGTGCCGGTGTAGAGCGCAGACGCGGCTAGGAAGCAAAAAGGACGCGGAGCCCGGGGTGAACCTGCGGCTCCGCGCCAAGGTCGTGCGAGAGAGTGAAGCCTCAGGCGCGCGCCGGCCGGCGCTCGCCGACCACCGGCGTCTTCACGTCGGCGCCGAGCCAGCGATAGACGAAGCCGCTGATCAGCGCGCCGATGATCGGCGCCACCCAGAACACCAGAGCTGGCCAAGCGCCCAGCCGCCGACGAAGACGGCGGGGCCGGTGCTGCGGGCCGGGTTGACCGACGTGTTGGTGACCGGAATGCTGATCAGATGGATGAGGGTCAGCGCCAGACCGATGGCCAGCGGTGCGAAGCCGGCGGGTGCGCGCCCGTGGAGTCGAGCCGAGGATCACCTGCAGGAAGAAGAAGGTCAGCACCACCTCGGCAATCAGCGCCGAGGCAGCTCGTAGCCGCCGGGCGGAGAAATGGGCCCCGTAGCCGTTCGACGCGAAGCCGCCGGCGAGATCGAAGCCGGCCTTGCCGCTGGCGATGAGGTACAACACCCCCGCGGCGGCGATGCCGCCGATGACCTGGACCACGACGTAAGGAACGATGTCGGAGGCCGGGAAGCGGCCGCCGGCCCACAGGCCGATGGTCACCGCCGGGTTGAAATGGGCGCCCGAGATGTGGCCCACGGCGCCAAGCCATGGTCAGGACTGTCAGGCCGAACGCCAGCGAGACGCCGGTGAAGCCGATACCGAGGGTCGGGAAGGCTGCGGCGAGGACGGCACTGCCGCAGCCGCCGAAAACCAGCCAGAAGGTGCCGAGAAACTCGGCACCCAGGCGCTGGGACATGCTGTTCATCGGAAAGCTCCCTATCGAATGATGAGCGGGCGAGCGAGCCGGACGCTTGCCATGCCGCAGATCCCCGCCATCGCCGGCTTTGCCGACCGGCAGGATGGCGTAAGGCGACGGGCCAGACGGCTGTTCCGGGCGTCACAAACCTCCCGCACGCAAGGTGGTTCCGGGACGGATCCCCCATTCCTCGCGGCGGATGTTTACGGAAACCGGCCGATCAATCAATCAATCATCGCTACTGCATCGCCCTTGCAGGATCGGGCGCATGCCGGAAAGCTGGATCTGCGGCAGCTTTCGCCGGTCACACCGCGAGATACGCCCGCGCCACCGCCTCGTCGGCAAGCAGCGTGGCGAGGGTGCCTTCGAAGCGGATACGCCCCTTTTCGATGATCGTTGCCCGATCGCTGACGGCGCGGGCGAAGACCAGATTCTGTTCGGCCAGCAGCACCGCCAGCCCTTCCCGCTTCATCTCGGCGACCGCAACCGCCATCCGTTCGACGATCAGCGGGGCAAGCCCCTCGGACGGCTCGTCCAGCATGATCACCCGCGGGTTGCCCATGAGGGTGCGGGCGATTGTCAGCATCTGCTGTTCGCCGCCGCTGATCTGCCCTGCCGGACGTCGGCGCAGATCGGCAAGATTCGGGAACAGCGTGAACAGCCGTTCCGGCGTCCAGTGCGGCACCCCTGCCCGCGGCGGCTGGCGGCCGATCTCCAGATTCTCCTCGATGGTCAGGTTGGTGAAGATCCGCCGGTCCTCCGGCACCCACCCCAATCCGCGCCGGACGATTCGCCCCGTCGCCATGCCGGAGATATCCCGGCCGTCGAGGACGCCGCGGCCCCGTCGCGAGGCCACCAGCGCGAGGATGGCGCGCAGCGTCGTCGACTTGCCGGCACCGTTGCGGCCGAGCAGCGCCAGCGCTTCGCCCGCCGCCACCTTCAGCGTGACGCCGAACAGGATCTGCGCCCGGCCATAGAACGCATCGAGCTTGTGCACTTCGAGGTTCATGACGAGCCCAGGTAGACGGCGCGCACCTGCGCATCGGTGCGCACCTGCCGCGGCGTACCGACGGCGATCAGCCGGCCACGGTCGAGCACCATCACCCGGGCGGCGTGGGCGAAGACCACGTCCATGTCGTGCTCGGTGAATAGGATGCCGATGCGGCGCTCGTGGGCGATCTCGCTCGCCAGCCGCATCAGCTCGATGCGCTCACCGGGCGCCATCCCGGCGGTCGGCTCGTCCATCAGCAGCAGCTTCGGCGCGTTGGCGAGCGCGATCGCCAGCTCGACCCGCTTGAGATCGCCGTACGCGAGTACGCTGCACAGCCGGTCGCCCTGGTCGGCCATCCCGACCAGCTCCAGCAGCGCGAACGCCTCGTCGAGGTAGAGCCGGCTCGACCACGGGCGGAACGAGCGCAGCCGGCCGTAGAAGGACAGCAGCGCCGTCTGCACGTTCTGCAGCACCGTCATCGACAGGAAGGTGGCGGTGATCTGGAACGTCCGCCCCACCCCCAGCCGCCAGACCACCCGCGGCGGCAGGCCGGTGATCGGCCGGCCGGCAAAGCTGATGCTGCCGCCGTCGGGGCGGAGCTGGCCGTTCAGCATGTTGAAGCAGGTGCTCTTGCCGGCGCCGTTGGGTCCGATCAGTGCCAGCAGCTCGCCTGGTGACAGGTCGAAGTCGACGCCCGCGACCGCCTCGATGCCGCCGAAGCTCTTCCGCAATCCGCGCACCGACAGCAGGCTCACGACCGCCCGGTCCTCGGTTGACGGCCTTCCGGCTCGCCGTCTTCGGGCCGGTCCAGCAGCGGGCGATGCGATGCTGAAGACGTAGCCGACAATGCCGCGCGGGAAGGCGACGACGAGGGCAATGATGACGATGCCGATGATCAGCCGCCAGTGGTCGGTCCAGCTGGCGAGGAACACACGCATCAACTTGTAGGCGGCGGCGCCGACGACCGGGCCGGTCAGCGTCTGCAAGCCCCCCAGCAGCACCATCACCAGGCCGTCCACCGACAGCGGAATGGCGAGGACGTCGGGGAAGACGCTGCCCTTGAGGAAGGCATAGAGGCTGCCGGCCACCCCGGCGAAGGCGCCAGCGACGACGAAGGCGAGGCGCTGGTGGGCGGCGCGGTCGATGCCGATGGCATCGGCGCGCAGCAACAGATCACGGCAGGCGCGCAGCCCATGCCGAACGGCGCGAAGACGAACTGGCGCAGCAGCAGGATGCCGCCGCCGGCGACGATCAGCGTCAGGTAGTAGAAGGCGCCGGCCGAGCTCGCCCAGGCGGACGGCCAGACGCCGAGGATGCCGTTGTCGCCGCCGGTGACGCTGTCCCACTGGAAGGCGATCGCCCAGGTGATCTGGGCGAAGGCCAGCGTCAGCATGGCGAGGTAGACGCCGGTCAGCCGCACGCAGAACCAGCCGAAGACGAGCGCCCCGCCGCCGCCAGCACCGGCCCCGCGAAGACCGCCGCCTCCATCGGCGGCCGAAGCGGGTCATCGCCAGCGCTGCCCCATAGGCGCCAAGGCCGAAGTAGGCGGCGTGGCCGAAGGAGCCCATGCCGCCGACGCCCATCAGGAAGTGCAGGCTGCGGGCGAACAGCGCCATGATCAGCACCTCGCTGAACACGGTGAGCAGGTAGCTGCCGGCGAATACCGGCACCACCGCGAGGCACAGCACGAGGACGAAGACGATGTCGCGCCGGCCGCGCGCCATCGGCCGGATCGGCGTGTCCCACAGCGTGCCGGCGGCGCGGGGCGCCGCTTCCGGCCGGCCAGGCAGCCCGAGCGGGCGGACGACCAGCACGATCGCCATCACCACGAAGGCGAGCACCAGGCTGATGTGCGGGAAGACGACGATGCCGAAGGCGTTGAGCACGCCCAGCAGAACCGCAGCGAGGTAGGCGCCGGCGACGCTGCCGAGGCCGCCCACGACAACGACGACGAAGGTCTCGACGATGATCTCGAGGTCCATGGCGTGGTGCACGGCGGCGCGCGGCAGCTGTACCGCGCCGCCGAGGCCGGCGAGGAAGGCGCCGAGGATGAAGACGGCGGTGAACAGCCGGTCCTGACGGATGCCGAGCGCCTCGACCATCTCGCGGTCCTGGGTGGCGGCACGGACCCTGATGCCCCAGCGGGTGCGCCGGAACAGCAGCGTCAGGCCGAGCAGCACCAGCGGGCCCAGCGCGATCAGCAAAAGGTCGTAGGCGGGGAAGGGGGAGCCGAGGATATCGACCGCACCCTCCAGCCCGGGGGCGCGCGGGCCGAGGTGGTCCTGCGGCCCCCAGACGATCAGCACCAGGTCCTGGACGATGAGCACGACGCCGAACGTCGCCAGCAGCTGGAACAGCTCGGGCGAACGGTAGATGCGGCGCAGGATGGCGATCTCCACCAGGGCGCCGATCACCGCCACCGCCAGCGCCGCCAGTGGCAGTGCCAGCCAGAAGCCGGCGGGCGAAGCCGCCATCAGCGGGCCGGCGAGGGTGTAGGCGATGTATGCCCCCAGCATATAGAACGAGCCGTGGGCGAAATTGACGATCCGCATCACCCCGAAGATGATCGACAGCCCGGAGGCGACCAGGAACAGCTCGGAAGCCGAGGCGAGACCGTTCAGAAACTGGATGACGAGGAAATCCAAGGCGATCGGCGATCTCTCAGATAGCTGGCAGTTTGCCGGGCGGGATCATCTCACACTCGCACGGCCGGTGCCATGCGCCGACGCGCCCGTCCGTATATGGTCAGCGGCGTTGCGCAGAACGCGATCATTCGATCAGCGCCAGCCGCCAGCGATCGATCATCACGCAAGCGCTGCCTGTTCGGGTCAGCCGGCAAGGAGCGGCACGCCGGCCTTCACGGCAGCGGTGCGCAGGGCGGTATCGAACGTGGCCAACGGCAGGGAGCGGCGCAGCGCCAGTTCGAGATAGGCGGCATCGTAGAGGGTCAGGTTATGGGCTTCGGCAAGGGCCAGGGTTTCGCGCCAGGCCCGGCCGGCGGTTTCGTCGTCGATCTCGATGGGCAGCCCCGCCAAGCCCTGCAGGGCCTGGGTGCGGTTTCGGCTGGAGAGCCGGCCCCGCCGTTCGGCGACGAGGAGCGCATTGCCCACCTCCAGCGGCCAGAGCCCGGGAGCCATGGCTCCTTTTTCGGCAACCAGGTCGAGGATCTGGGCAGCGGCAGCCGGTTGCTCGTCCGCCAGCAGCCAGCCGAGGGTGACCGAGCAGTCGAGCACCAGGGCCGGCATCGGTCAGCGCCGACCCTCGTCGCGATAGTGCTTCCACTCCTCCCAGTCAAAGGGGCCGAGATTCAGAGTCCGGGCCAGCGTCCTGATCCGCTCCGCGGCGGCCCGTGCGACAGCAACATCGTGTCCGCGCTCGGCCGGGACCAAGCGGGCCACCGGCTTGCCGCGTCGGGCTGTGGTGATCTCCTCGCCGCGCTCGGCGCGGCTGAGCAACTCGGCAAAATGGGTCTTGGCCTCGAACGATCCGACGGTAACCATGTCTCACCAAACCAGTCTTCCGACCAGTCTACACGATCCCGCGCGGCCGCTCGAATCAGATGCTTTTACGCGCACATGCGCCGGCGGCCACCCGCCCCAGCGGCCGCCACCCATGGAAACCAGGACTTGCTTGGCGCGATCAGTCGATCAATGCCAGCCGCCAGCGATCGATCATCGCCATCAGCAGCGCCGGCTGGCGGATCAGGGCCACCTTCGGTGCAACGTGGAGATCCGCTTTGCACCAGTCGAATAACGCGACGCAGAACAGGCTGTCGTCAAACCGCGAGCGCCAGCACAAGCCGTCGGGGCGATGCGGATGAGCAAAAAGGGCCGCGGCCACGGCCGCGCAGCCGCGTACAGGCCGTTGACCACCGCCGCCGTTGCCGCGATCTGCGCCAGTCCCAGGCCATGAAGGGCGACGAGCGCCAGCGGCCGCAAGAGTTCGAGGCGCACCAGCGCCATCGTCCGTACCAGCGCTGCTTCGAGCGCCGGCCGCGCAGGCGCCGCAGAAACTTCTCGGCAAAGCACGCGTCCGGCGTCAGGCCGGCGTAGCAGGTACGAAAGCTGCCGTCAGTTGCGTCGAATCGGCCGGCCGGCGGATCGCCGGGACCGGGTCGAAAGAACAGCGGCTCTGTCTCTGCCGGTACGACCCGAAACAGCGCCATTCCGGCCGGCGCGGTGCATCGGGCAAGCGCGCGGCCGGCGAGATCCGGCGGCGGCGCCGGCGCGGCCGGCTCCATCGCCTCAGAGGTGCGCGGCGGTCAAGGCGCCGGCGGCCGCCGCGGCGTCGCTGCGGTCGCCGGCGCGAAGCGCTTCGATCGGGGTGCGTCCGCCGAGTTCATCCTGCGCACTGGTCAGCAGCGCAAGGCGTGTCCACGGCGGCACGCCCCGGCTGGCGGCGAGCAGCTGTTCGAATCCTGGCAGCAGCCCGTGTTCGCCGAACTGGCAGCGCGGATAGCCGAAGGCGCGATCACCACGCGGCACCGCCAGCAGGCGGTCCGCCTGCCGGCGTTTGCCGACGGCATCGCGGCCGATGCCCAGCAGCTGGGCGACCTCGCCGGCATCGAGCAGTCCGCCAGCGTCCTCGATCAGCTTGGCTTTGGCGTGCAGTCCGCGCAGGCGGGCGGCTGCCAGCGGCTCGAATGCGCCGACGTCGCCGTGCTCCACCAGCAGGTTCAGACCGTGCAACGCTGCGCCGAACGGCGTTGTTGCCTCCAGCACGGCCTCAAGCTCGCCGGGGGAAGCGGTGGCGACGATCCGATCGGTCAGCGCTTGCATCCGTGAACGGAACAGGCGGGACAGCCGGCCCTGCTCGGCGCCGGCTTCAAGCGGCGTGGCGTCCGCCGCTGCCACCTCTTGCAGGAATCTCCATGCCGCCATGGAAGGCACCTTTCCGCATTTTCCTCGATTAAAATATCGGCGGAAAATACAGACGGTCAAGCGGCCGCTCACCCGTTGCCTGACAGCTACCATTCGCGCGATCGCAAGCGACTTCCACGTTCGGTAAGCCGCCTGCAGCGGGCCGGGTCGGTCACTCGCCCGGCCGCAGCTTCTTCGCTTCCTCAGGTGGGGGCAGGTAGGCGGCACCGTCGGCATAGTGCCAGTCGACCATGATCCCCTTGCCGTCCTGCAGCGCGGTGCGGCCGACGAAGGCGCCCATCGTCGCCTGATGGTCGGCGGCGCGGAAGGTGACCGGGCCCAGCGGCGTCTCGACGACGATGCCTTCGGCTGCCGCCACCATCTTGTCGGTGTCGGTGGATCCGGCCTTGGCGATGATCGCCGCCACCGCCCGCATCGCCGCGTAGCCGACGACCGAGCCGAGGCGGGGGTAGTCGTTGAACTTCGCCTGGTAGGCATCGAGGAACGCCTTGTGCGCCGTCGTCTCGATGGCGTACCAGGGATAGCCGGTCACCAGCCAGCCCACCGGCGCCTCGCCCTTCAGCGGGTCGAGATATTCCGGCTCGCCGGTCAACAGGCTCACCACCTCGCGCCCCTTGAACAGCCCGCGGGTCTCGCCCTCGCGGACGAACTGGGCAAGATCGGCGCCGAAGGTGACGTTGAAGATCGCCTCGGGATTGGCCTGCGCCAGCGCCTGCACGGTGGGGCCGGCGTCGATCTTGTTCTGCGTCGGCCACTGCTCGGCGACCCACTCGAGGTCCGGGCGCTTCTGCGCCATCGCCGCCTTGAAGGCCGCGACCGCCGACTTGCCGTATTCGTAGTTCGGCGCCACCGAGGCCCAGCGCTTCGCCGGCCACTTCGCCGCCTCTTCCGCCAGCATCGCCGCCTGCATGCTGACCGACGGGCGCAGCCGGAAGGTGTAGCGATTGCCCTTCTCCCACACCAGCGCGTCGGTGAGCGG
>JAXMDR010000008.1:0-74637 GCA_046348725.1 Rhodospirillales bacterium | reverse complement strand
TTCCGGTCAGCCTCTCAGATGCTGGTCACCGCTCGGTATCGGTCAGAGCAAGCGAATGACGTACCGTGGAGTCTGTGCGTGATCGATCCCGAACCGGACGTGATCAAACGCTATCAAAGTATTTTCGGGAGCGGGTGCCGGCCCTACGCCTGCAAGTTCGATGTCGATCTGCTCCTCGATTGCTGTCGAAGCGGCGGAGCGGAGTGGGGACAGTCGGAATGTTACCGGTGATGTTGTCGGTAGTCGGCCTATCGTCGCCCTCGCGCGCTCATATCCTTAGGGATGCGGTGAGCGAAGCGAAGCGCACCGATTATTTCGATGTTTCACGAAGAGCGACCAGAGGTTTGTAGTGGACTCCGCTTCGTTCAGGCCACCCTACGGATTCCGCCGGACCGATGGTCAAAAGGTGAATGAAGTGAAGCGATGAGCCGCCTTCTGCTTTGCTGGCAGCTGTGGTCGCTGCTGTCGGCGACGTTCGCGGCGTTGATCGCCATCTTTGCCAAGATCGGTGTCGCGGAAGTCAACCCCGAGTTCGCGACCTTCATCCGTACGGTCGTCATCCTCTGCGCGCTGGCGGCCATCCTTAGCGCGATGCATCATTGGGGTCCGCCCGGCTCCCTCTCCGGTCGCAGCTGGCTCTTTCTCATCCTTTCCGGGCTTGCAACCGGCGGTTCATGGGTTTGCTATTTCCGGGCCCTGCAGCTGGGGGACGCGGCCCGGGTTGCCCCCATCGACAAGTTCAGCGTCGTTCTCATCGCGGTCTTCGGGGTGGTGTTCCTTTGCGAACAGCTCTCGACCCCGAATTGGATCGGTGTCGGCCTCATCGGCCTCGGGGCAGTGCTGGTCGCCTACAAGGGGTGAAAGGGATGGAAGCAGAGCAATTCGCAGGGTGCCAGTGAGCGAAGCGAACCGCACCATGGGGCGTCAGCGGCACAAGGCGCGTCATGCGATCCGGCCTCGGGGCGACTGCCCGATCGGGCCGAGCGAAAATTGGTGCGCTTCGCTTCGCTCAGCAGCACCCTACTGTAGCGTCCCCCTGTCGTATCGGATCTTCCCCACCACGGTGCGGCGATGACTCACGAGGCACATCGGGGGATCGCGCTGGTCACCGGGGGGGCGCGGCGGATCGGGGCGGCGATTGCGCGCGATCTGGCGTTGGCCGGCTGGACCGTTGCGGTGCACCATCACCGCTCGGCTGACGCGGCGGCGACGCTGGTAGCCGAAATCGAGGCAGCCGGCGGCCGGGCGCAGGCGTTTGCCGCCGACCTTACCAGCGAGGAGGAGACGGCGGCGCTGGTCGGCCGGGTGGCCGAAGCCCTCGGGCCGGTGTCGGCGCTGATCAACAACGCCTCGCTGTTCGAGCGCGACGAGGCGCTGACGGCGACGAAGCAAAGCTGGGATGCGCACCTGCAGGTCAACCTGCGCGCGCCGTTCGTGCTCACCCAGGCGTTTGCCCGCCAGGTGCCGGCGGAAGGCGGCGCGGTGATCAACCTGCTCGACCAGCGGGTGTGGGCGCTGACGCCGCACTTTACCTCGTATACCGTCAGCAAGGCGGGGCTGTGGGCGCTGACCCAGACGCTGGCGCTGGCGCTGGCACCAAAGGTGCGGGTCAACGCCGTTGGCCCCGGGCCGTCGCTGCCGAGCGCCCGGCAGACGGCGGAGCAGTTCACCCGGCAGTGGTCGGGCCTGCCGCTGGCGCGGCCGGTTGCTCCGGCAGAAATCGCCGCCGCCGTCCGCTTCCTGCTTGACGCCCCATCGGTAACGGGCCAGATGATTGCAGTCGACAGCGGTCAGCATCTGCGCTGGAATGCGTGGCCCGGCGTGCAGGAAGCCCCGGAGTGACCGTGAAAGCGCCCGACCGGAGGGAACGAGAGATGAACGCGGATCGCCTGGCCGCGGCGCAGCCGCTGCGCATCGCCGATGCGCGCAAGGGCATCCGCCATGTCTTCATCCGCGACCTGCTGCTCACCTGCCGCATCGGCGTGCACCGGCACGAGGAGATCCGGCCGCAGCGGCTGCGCATCAACCTCGATCTTGCCGTTCGCGAAGACCGCGCCCTCGACGACGATCTGGCCAACGTCGTCTGCTACGAACGCATCGCCGATGGCGTGCGCGCTGCCGTCGCTGGCCGCCACATCCGGCTGCTGGAGACCCTGGCCGACGAGCTCGCGGTGATCTGCCTCGCCGATGGGCGGGTTCGCTCTGTGCGGGTGCGTATTGAGAAGCTCGACATCTTCGAAGATGCGGCCAGCGTCGGCGTCGAAATCGAACGCTTCGCCGGCTAACCTGCTGCGAACGGTAGGCTTTTCTTCCGTGTGTCGTTGTATCGCAGTGCAGTTGTACACAGCCCTCTCCGGCCTGCCTGCGTTCTGCCCCTACATGGGCCAATAGATTGACAGCCGACGGAAATTGCGGCGCCGGATGCATATTAGATTCGTGAAATCAATATGTTCGCGCCCTGCCCAATCTTCGTGCAGAGAAGGGTATTGACAACGGGATCAAGCGGAGACCGCTCCGGGAGCGGTTCATCAACAGAGTTTTCCACAGGAGCCGGTGAATATCGCGAGAACGCTGCCGGCACAACAACGTCCCTATCACCCGCGCGTTGACCAGGCGCCCAGGCCGCTGCACATAACGGAAAGCATGTCCGAATCCACCAAAGAGACGCCGCCGCGGCGCTCCGCGACGAGCCCACCTGCGCGTGGCGCGGCGGTGGTCGAGGGCTGCCTCAAGCGACTGCCATCCGCCCCCGGCGTCTACCGGATGTTCGATGCGGCGGGGGAAGTGCTCTACGTCGGCAAGGCGCGTAACCTGAAGAAGCGGGTCGCCGCCTATGCCAGTCCAGGCCGACTGGGCCCGCGGCTGCACCGCATGGTGGCGGATACGGCGGCGATGGAATTCGTCGTCACCCATACCGAAGCGGAAGCGCTGCTGCTGGAAGCCAATTTGATCAAGCGGTTGCGTCCGCGTTACAACATCCTGCTGCGCGATGACAAGTCATTTGCCTGTATCCTGGTCACCGGCGATCATGCCTTCCCGCGCGTTCTCAAACACCGGGGGGCGCAGTCCCGATCCGGGGACTACTTTGGCCCATTCGCCTCAACCTGGGCGGTGAACCGGACGCTTACTGCACTGCAGCGCGCGTTTCTGCTGCGGAGCTGCTCCGATGCGGTGTTCGCGGCGCGCACCCGGCCGTGCCTGCTCTACCAGATCAAGCGCTGCTCGGCGCCGTGCGTCGGCCGCATCGATGCGAAGGAGTATGCGGAGCTGGTGGAGCAGGCGCGGGATTTCCTCAAGGTGGGCAGCCAGCGCGTCCAGCAGGAGTTCGCCAAGCGCATGGAGGCGGCGAGCGAGCGCCTGGATTTCGAGGAGGCGGCCCGCTACCGCGACCGCATCCGGGCGCTGACCGCGGTGCAGTCGCATCAGGACATCAACCTTGCGGCGATCGGCGATGCCGACGTCATCGCCGTGGAGCAGTCCGGCACCGCCACCTGCGTCCAGGTGTTCTTCTTTCGCGCCGGCTGCAACTACGGCAACCGCGCCTACTACCCGGACAACGCTGCCGGCGAGCCGGCGGAAGCGGTGCTGGAGGCGTTCATCGGCCAGTTCTACGAGGCCCGGCAGCCGCCGCCGCTGGTTCTGCTCAGCCATGCGCTGCCGAGCCAGGCGGTGGTGGAGGAGGCGCTGTCGCTGCGGGCGTCGCGCCGCGTCGTCGCCGCCGTGCCGCAGCGCGGCGCCAAGCACAACCTCGTCCGCCAGGCGCTGGAGAACGCGCACGATGCGCTCGCCCGCCGGCTGGGGGAAAATGCCTCGCAGCGGCGGCTGCTGGAGGGGTTAAGCCGGCTGCTGGAGCTCGACGCCACACCGGAGCGCATCGAGGTCTACGACAACAGCCACGTCGGCGGCACCGAGGCGATGGGGGCGATGATCGTCGCCGGACCGGAAGGCCTGATCAAGAACGCCTACCGCAAGTTCAAGATCCGTAACGAGGCGCAGGCGGCTGGCGGCGACGACTATGCGATGATGCGCGAGGTGCTGAGCCGCCGCTTCGGCCGGGCCCTGGCGGAAGACCCCGACCGGACGGGCGGCCAATGGCCAGACCTGATCCTGATCGACGGCGGCGCCGGCCAGCTGACCGCGGCGCGTCAGGTGCTGCAGGACTTAGGGGTTGCCGATGTCTGCGTGGCGGCGATCGCCAAGGGGCCGGATCGGAACGCCGGGCGCGAGCGGATCTTCCTGCCCGACCGTCAGCCGCTGCAGCCGGCACCGCGCGATCCGGTGCTGTTCTTCCTGCAGCGGCTGCGCGACGAGGCGCATCGTTTCGCCATCGGCAGCCATCGGGCGCGACGGACGGCTAAGCTGTCGCGATCGGCCGTCGACGAGATCCCCGGCATCGGCCCGCGCCGAAAGAAGGCGCTGCTGCATCATTTCGGCTCGTCGCGGGCGGTGGAAAGGGCGGGGCTGGCCGATCTGGAAGCGGTGCCGGGGATCAGCCGCTCGATCGCGCAGAGGATCTACGACTGGTTTCACCCCGGCCGGCAGGGCTAGTATGCCGGCTCCGAGGCGTGTGTCCGGGTGATCGATGGAAGCCAACCTGCCGAACGCGCTCACTGTTTCGCGTATTCTGGCGACGCCTGTCGTCTGCCTGCTGCTGTTTCTCGGCTCGAACGTCGGCAGCTGGCTGGCTCTTGCCGTCTGGATTTTCGCCTGCGTCACCGATTTCCTCGATGGCTGGCTGGCGCGCACCTGGCAGCAGCAATCCAGCTTCGGACGGATGCTCGATCCGATCGCCGACAAGCTGCTGGTCTCCTCGGTGCTGCTGGTGCTGGTCGGGGTGGACAGGCTGGTCGGCGCGTCGATCCTACCGGCGGCCATCATCCTTTGTCGCGAAATTCTGGTCTCAGGTCTGCGCGAGTTCCTGGCGCAGCTGCAGGTGCGGGTGCCGGTGACGCGGCTGGCGAAATGGAAAACGGGGATCCAGATGGTGGCGATCGGCTTTCTCGTCGTCGGCGGCGCCGGACCGCGCCTCGGACCGGTGGGGGCGGTCGAGATCGGCGTCTATGGGCTGTGGGTGGCGGCCGCGCTCACCCTGATCACCGGCTACGATTATCTCCGTGCCGGCCTGCATCACGTCGCCGCCGATACCCGTCCGGCCGAGCGGCCGGCCAGGACGGTGCCGCCGATCAAGCGGGCCGACGTTCGCGATGCACGCTGATTGGCTGGGGGAAAGAGGGATGCGGCTGCTCTATTTCGCATGGGTACGCGAGAAGGCCGGAACCGGGCAGGAGGAGGTAATGCCGCCTGCTGCCGTTACCGATGTGGCGGCGCTGATCGGCTGGCTGCGCGCCCGCGGCGGCGGCCCGGCCGAGGCGCTCGCCGATCTGCGGCTGGTGCGGGTGGCGGTTAACCAGGAGCACGTCGCCCTCGACCATCCGCTGGCGGCGGGCGACGAAGTCGCGTTCTTTCCGCCGGTGACCGGCGGATGATCCGCGTGCAGCGGGAGGACTTCGACGTCGCCGCCGAGCTGGCGGCACTGCCAGCGGCGGGCGGGCTGTGCGTCTTCGTCGGCACCGTCCGCGACGTCAGCAACGGTCGGGCGATCGCATCGATGACGCTTGAGCACTATCCCGGCATGGCCGAGCGCGAGCTGGCGCGGCTGGAGGACGAAGCGACGCGGCGCTGGCCGCTGGCCGGCGTGCGCATCGTCCACCGTTTCGGCCGGCTGCGGCCGGCGGAGCGGATCGTGCTGGTGGCCGTCGCCTCGGCGCACCGGGCGGCTGCTTTCGATGCCTGCCACTTTCTCATCGACCGACTGAAGACGGACGCGCCGTTCTGGAAAGTGAAGAAACGCCGGAGGGCGCAGTGGGTCCAGGCGCGGCGCGAAGATGCCGCCATGGCGGAGCGCTTCTGGGACGGTTGAGCGTGGGAAGAAGAACCGGCCGGGGTGTGGCAGGGGCGGGGGCTCGATGACCCTCTGCCGCGCCGTCATCTTCGATTTCGATGGGGTGATCGTCGAGTCGGAAGAAATCAAGACCCGTGCCTTCATTGCGATGTACCGTGAATACGGTCCGGCGGTGCTGGAGGCGGTCGTCGCCCATCGCGCCAACGGCGGCATCTCCCGGCGCAAGAAGATCCGCTGGTGCCATCGCACCCAGCTCGGCATCGAGCTGGACGAGGCAGCGTTGGAAGACCTCAGCCAGCGCTTTTCGCGGATGATCGAGGACGAGGTGGTGGCCTGTGACTGGGTACCGGGCGCCCTCGATGTGCTGGCGGAGCATTACGGCCGCCGGCAGATGTTCGTCGTCTCCGGCACGCCCCATGACGAGCTGCAACGGATCATCGCCCGGCGGGATCTGGGGCACTGGTTCGTCGAGGTGTGGGGATCGCCACCGGGCAAGCCGGAAAAGGTGGCCGAAATCCTGCAGCGCCACCGGCTGGATCCGCGCGCCGTGCTGTTCGTCGGCGATGCCATGGCCGACCTGCGGGCGGCGCGCGCCCACGGCCTGCGCTTCGTCGGCCGCATCGCCGACGGCAACCCCAGCCCGTTTCCGCCCGGCACGCCGGCGATCCGCGATCTGACCCAGCTCGTCGTCTGACGCCAGACACTGATGACCAGGGATGAGAAATTGCTGGTAGCCGCTACGCGGCTTGCCGCGACGCCGGCGGGCGTTGGCTGCAACCGCCTCTATCGGCCTGGCGGTGTCGGCGCCGCCGGCACCGTGATACGCGGTGTGACGACAGGCGGCGCGACCGGTGGGGCTACCAGCGAGCAGGTGCAGTCCGCGTTGGCAGGCTCGGGGGCGACGGCGCCGGCGGTAGCGTCTGCGGGCCGGGGACGGCAGGGCGGACGCCGAAGGCCTTGGGGGCGGCGGGATTACGCCAGAGCATCGGCGGCGGGCCCCAGGCCGGGTTCCGGTACCACCAGTAACGGCCCCGGTAAGGAGAAGGAGGATGGGGCGGGTAGTAGCCGGGCAGGTAGCCGGGCGGCGGGCCGCCGAGCCAGAAGCTCACAGTGGGCCACGTGTAGGCGGTGACCGTCTGGTCGTAGATGACCGCATTGCCCGGTCACCGCGGGCATCTGCGCCGCCGGATCGTCGTAGAGGTCCCACAGCGGCGGCCGTTCGCCCCGGCAACCGGCCAGAGCGGCACAGGTGGCAAGAGCCGCCACTGCCCGCGACATCCATCGTCTCATCATGCCCTCCGATAGCAAACGTAGGGTGGGGCCGGCCCGGCTGCGGGCAGCTGCGGCCGGAGATTAACGGCAATGGTGCGCGGGCTCAGGTCGTGCCGCACTGCTTGCGGTTGCACCTCACGGCGTCAACATTCGCCCTATCTTTGCGGAACGAAGTCTTCGGGGGCACGGCTGTCATATCCCGCGCTCCGCCACCACGGGAGGAAGACCATGGACGCACGGGATCTCTTGGGACAACTGTTTCAAGCCAATATGTCCGGCTCGGCCAACGACCGCGTCGCCCACGGTATGGGGCCGAACGGCGTCGGCGCCTCGGGTAGCCGCTGGGCGATCTGTTGGGCGGCCTGCTCGGCGGCGGCTCGGCCGGGCAGGGCGGCGGGCTCGGCGGGGGGCTGGGCGGTCTACTCAGCCAACTCGGTGGCGGCGGCGCGGCTGGCGGCGGTCTCGGCGGCCTGCTCAGCCAGCTTGGCGGCGGATCTGCCGGCGGGGCCCAGGGTGGCGGATCGGGCGGCCTTGGCGGTGGCCTCGGCGGACTGGCCAGCCAGGCGGAGACCATGCTGCGCGGGGCCGGCGGCAAGGATGCGCTGGCGATGGGCGGACTTGCGTCGCTGGCCGGCGCCGTGCTCGGTGGCCGGCGCGGCGGTGCAGGCGGAGCGCTCGGCGGCGGCCTGCTCGCCTTCCTCGGCAGCCTCGCTTTTTCGGCGCTGAAGAACCGCGACGCTACGGCGGCGCCGGCAAGCCAGCCGCAGTTGCCCAAGGAGGTGCCGCTCGGCCTGCGCGAGCCGCAGACGCCCGCCGAGGAGGAGGAGCTTGAGAACACCGCGCTGCTGGCGATCCGGGCAATGATCGACGCCGCCAAGGCCGACGGCGCCATCGACGGCAACGAGATGGGCCGCATCGTCGGCAAGCTGAAAGAACTCGGCACCGACGATTCGGCACGGGACTTTGTCATGAACGAGCTGCAGAAGCCCATCGACATGGACGACCTGGTCAGCCGGGTGCAAAGCCCGGAGGTGGCGGTGCAGGTCTACAGCGCCTCGCTGCTCGCCATCGACATCGATACGCCAGCCGAGAAGGAGTACCTGCAGAAGCTGGCGCAGGCGCTCGACCTCGATGCCGAGACGGTCGCCCGGGTGCATCAGGCGCTGGGGATCGCGGCGGTCTAGGCGCGAGTCTCGTGCGGGGGCACCGCGCGCGCCCGTTCTTCGCCTCCCGTCCCTCGTTCCCCGGTCGCCCCGGTCCCGGGACGCGGGGCGGGCCTGACGGGGGAATTTTGGTGGGCTTCGCTTCGCTCAGCGCCACCCTACGGCCCCGGCGATGCATAGGGTGCTGGTGAGCGAAAGCGAACCGCACCATCGGCGGCGAGTCATGCTCCCGCAAGCAGGAACCCGAACTGATGCCGACGGAAAAGCAGCGGATGCTGGCCGGCGAGCTCTACCTCGCCAACGACCCTGAGCTGGTCGCGGCACGGCTGCGCACCCGTGTGTTGCTGCATCGCTACAACGCCAGCAGCCCCGAAGCGTCGGCGGATCGGCGAAACCTGCTGCTGGAGCTGTTCGGGAAGCTGGGTGAGCGCTTCGAGATCGAGCCGCCGTTCTTTTGCGACTACGGCTGGAATATCATCGCCGGCGACAATCTTTACATGAATGCCGGCTGCGTCGTCCTTGACTGCGCCGCGGTGATCATCGGCGCGAACGTGCTGATCGGCCCCGGCGTGCACATCTACGCCGCCACCCACCCGACCGACCCTGCTGTCCGCCGCACCGGCCGCGAACTGGCGGCGCCGGTGACGATCGGCGATGACGTCTGGATCGGCGGCGGCGCCATCCTTTGTCCGGGGGTGACGATCGGGGGCGGCACGACGATTGCCGCCGGCAGCATCGTCGTCGGCGACATTCCGGCGGGCGTCGTCGCTGCCGGCAATCCCTGCCGGGTGATGCGGCCGGTGGCCCCGGCTACGAAGCCTTCGGCGTGATCGTGCAGATCGCCTCGGGATCGTCGAGACGCAGGACGATGCTCTCCGATAAGTAGAGCTCGTAGTGGATGCCGTCCTGGGCAATGAAGCCGGCCTCCAGGTCCTGGCCGACGATCAGCGGGCCGACGCGCGGGTCGATGACCACGCCGCCCTCGATCGAGGCCTTGTGGATGCCGCGCTCGAACAGCCGGCGCAGGTGCTCCAGCTGCAGCAGGTCGGAGCCGGGATAGCGGCGGAACAGGCCATTGTAGAGGGCCGGCTCCAGCACCAGTGCGTACGGCCCGCGCATGCCGCAGTCGTCGAGCTTGGTGACGGCGGCGATGACGTCGGCCAGCACTTGGTCGAGGTCGGCCCAGCTGCCGCCGTCCACATGGTTGCGCCCCTCCGCCGTCAGCAGCCCTTGCAAGCCGAAGGCCGGCTGGCCGAGATAGATGGTTTCCTCCTCGCGGGCGGCGACCGCCTCGGCGGCGTCCTCCACCGGGGCCAGGTCGAACGGCATGCCGTGGTCGAGGTAGGCGGCGAGCCGGCGGACGCTGAGGCGGAAGCTCTTGCGGATCATCGGCACCGAGACGGCGCGGCCGGCCACCGCCCCGGCCTCGTCCGGGCCGGGCTGGCGGCAGTAGCCGTCGTTGCCGACCTCGATGGTCGTCAGACCAGGCCCGAAGGGGCCGTCGACGTCGAGAAAGCGGCGGGCGGTCAGCCGGGAGCGGGCGGCGCCGATGGCCGCCTCGTCGATCATTTCCCAGACGCCGTCGGCGATGGCGGCCTGCTTGCGATTGAGGTAGCTCATCGTTGCGCTCCCTTAGTCCTTCAGCGGTCCGATGGTGAAGCGGCGGGCGGGCTTGCCGGTAGCCTCGCCGGAGGCAGAGGACCCGCCCGCGGCCTCGCCGCCACCGCCGCCGGTCTCTTCCTCTTCGACCTCGGTGATCGGCGCCTCGGTGTAGAGGTAGGTGTCCATCTGCGCGGACCAGACCGGCTCATTGCGGCGCAGCCACTCGATGATCATGCAGGCGTGCTCCATCTCCTCGCGCATGTTGTGCAGGAGGATTTCCTTCAGCGCCGGATCCTCGCAGTCGTCGGCGCGCTGGCGGTACCAGTCGGTCGCCTCCAGTTCCTCCATCAGCGAGACGATCGCCTGATGGTGGGTGATGGTCGCCCGCGCCAGCCGGTCGCGCGGCGCATGCAAAGCTTCGCTGGACATTCAGGTCACCTGCCGGTCATTGAAATTCAGGAAGGTAATCGTAGCGCGGATGCGACTGCCATGCTCCCCGGCTATATGGGGGTTCTTCGCCGGTTTTGCCTGCGCCGACTGCCCTTAAGAAACGATAGGACGGGGAGCTTACCGCGCGCTGCGACGGGTTTCGTAAACGAGAATTATTTGCACTAGCAATAACTTGACGGAACGGGTCGCTCCAGTCGGTTAGCTAGTGCACCGACGCTTTCGGATGGTGCAGGAAAGCGGCGGACAAGCGCTTGGCCACGCCGCATACCCGCTGAATCATCCGTCTGCGTCTGAGCCCTAGCGGGTCGGGATCGGCTTGTCGCCGGAGTAGTCGTAGAAGCCGCGGCCGGTCTTGCGCCCGAGCCAGCCGGCCTCGACGTACTTTACCAGCAGCGGGCACGGCCGGTACTTGGAGTCCGAAAGGCCGTCGTGCAGGGTGTGCATGACGCCGAGGCAGGTATCGAGGCCGATGAAGTCGGCGAGTTCGAGCGGTCCCATCGGATGATGGGTGCCGAGCCGCATCGCGTTGTCAATGCTCTCCACCGAGCCCACCCCCTCGTAGAGGGTGTAGATGGCCTCGTTGATCATCGGCATCAGGATGCGGTTGACGACGAAGGCCGGGAAGTCCTCGGCGCTGGTAGGCACCTTGCCGAGCCGGATGGCGAACTCGTGCAGTTCGCGGTAGGTGTCCTCCTCCGTCGCGATGCCGCGGATCAGTTCCACCAGCTCCATCTTCGGCACCGGATTCATGAAGTGGGTGCCGAGGAAGCGGCCGGGGCGATCGGTCATCGCCGCAAGCCGGGTGATGGAGAGGGTGGAGGTGTTGGTGGTGATGACGGCGTCCTTGGGCAGGACCGGACACAGCGCCTTCAGGATCGCCTTCTTGATCGCCTCGTCCTCGACCGCCGCCTCGATGACGATGTGGCAGTCGCGGAAGCCCTCGTAGTCGGTCCCGGTGGCGATTCGGGCAGCCGCCGCCTGCGCGTGCTCGGCGGTCAGCTTGCCCCGTTCCACCTTCTTCGCCAGGTCGTCCTTGACGACGCTCAACGCCCGCTCGAGCTTTTCCGGGTCGATGTCCATGAAGTAGACGTCGAAGCCGGCTTCGGCGCAGACCTCAACGATGCCGGTTCCCATCTGTCCGGCGCCGATCACGCCGACCTTGTCTCCTGCCATACCCGGCTCCCGCGCCTGCCTCCCGCCCTTCGTCGGCCGCCTTCGTCTGTTGGGGCGGCTACTTCTTCAGCTCGTTCTCCAGTTCCGGCAGCGCCTGGAACAGGTCGGCGACGAGCCCGTAGTCCGCCACCTGGAAGATCGGCGCCTCTTCGTCCTTGTTGATGGCGACGATGATCTTCGAGTCCTTCATGCCGGCGAGGTGCTGGATGGCGCCGGAGATGCCGACGGCGATGTAGAGCTCGGGCGCGACCACCTTGCCGGTCTGGCCGACCTGGTAGTCGTTGGGCACGAAGCCGGCATCGACGGCGGCGCGGGAAGCCCCGACCGCCGCTCCCAGCTTGTCGGCCACCGCATCGAGCAGCTTGAAGTTATCGGCGTTGCCCATGCCGCGGCCGCCGGAGATGATCACCCGCGCCGCCGTCAGCTCCGGCCGCTCGCTCTTGGTCAGCTCCTGCCCGGTGACCTTGGTCAGGCCGGGGTCGGCGGCCGCATCGATCGCCTCGATCGCCGCCGATCCGCCTTCCGCTGGCGCCGCATCGAAGCCGGTGGTGCGGACGGTGATCACCTTGACCTTGTCGCTGCTCTGCACCGTCGCGAGCGCGTTGCCGGCGTAGATCGGCCGCACGAAGGTATCGGCGCCGACGACAGCACTGACATCTGACAGCATGGCGACGTCGAGCAGCGCCGCAACCCGGGGCAGCACATTCTTCCCCGACGTCGTCGCCGGTGCCAGCACATGGCTGTAGCCCGGAGCAAGACCCGCGATCAGCGGCGCCAGCGCTTCCGCCACCGGGTGCTCGTAGTACGGCGCATCCGCCAGCAGCACCTTGGCGACGCCGGGAATCTTCGCCGCCGCCTCGGCGGCGGCGCGGCAACCGGAGCCGGCGACCAGCACGACTGGCTCTCCCAGGGCCAGCGCACAGGTCACGGCGTGCAAAGTGGCGGACTTCAGCCCGTGGTTGTCGTGTTCGGCCAGGACCAGGACGCTCATCAGATGACCTTCGCTTCGTTGCGGAGTTTCTCGACCAGTTCGACCACGCTTGCCACCTTGACGCCGCCCTTGCGCTTGGGCGGCTCTTCGACCTTGAGCGTCTTCAGCCGGGGGGCGACATCGACGCCGGCGTCGGCGACCTTGATCGTCTGGATCGGCTTCTTCTTCGCCTTCATGATGTTCGGCAGGCTGGCGTAGCGCGGCGTATTCATCCGCAGATCGACGGAGAGAACCAGCGGCAGCTTCGCCTCCAGCGTTTCCAGGCCGCCGTCGACCTCGCGGACCACCGCCGCGCTCTCGCCGTCGAGGGTCAGCTTCGAGGCGAAGGTCGCCTGCGGCCAGCCGAGCAGGCCGGCGAGCATCTGCGCCGTCTGGTTGGAATCATCGTCGATCGCCTGCTTGCCGAGAATGACCAGCTGCGGCTGCTCCTTCTCGACCGTCGCCTGCAGTAGCTTGGCGACGGCGAGCGGCTGCAGCTCGTCGGCGGTCTCGATCAGGATGCCGCGGTCGGCGCCAATGGCGAGCGCGGTGCGCAGCGTCTCCTGTGCCTGCGGCGGTCCCATCGAGATGGCGACGATTTCGGTAGCCTTCTTGGCTTCCTTCAGACGCACCGCCTCTTCCACCGCAATCTCGTCGAAGGGGTTCATCGACATCTTGACATTGGCCGTCTCGACGCCGGTGTTGTCCGACTTCACCCGGATTTTTACGTTGTAGTCGACGACGCGCTTGACGCAGACGAGGATTTTCATGGACGAAACCGCGCCTTTTGCTGTTGCTGTTGTTTTCCCGGCCTTCGGCGACAGCGGAGCCGCCTCTCCTCCGCGCCACGGTGCCCCTCAGGGGCCGTGGATCGCTCCCAGGCCCTGCGGTGGCACACTAAGGGTGCGCTCATGCAACGTCAAGGATACGGCACGATGGGCGCGATGCAGATCAGGGGAGGTCTCCGATGAGGGCGAACGCGCCCCTCGCCACGGCCCCTTTTCCCCCCGAACGGGGGGCGCTCGCGGCCGTGGCCGAGGTGGAGTGGCTGCGCAGCCGGGAGCTGGTGGACTACGAACGGGCGAGCCGCTTCATGCAGCAGCGGGCGGCGGCGATCGCCGGCGGCCGCGCCGCCGCAGCGGTGTGGCTGCTGGAGCATCCGCCGATCTACACTTGCGGTACCAGCGCCCGCAACGAGGAGCTGCTCGACCGGCTGCGCTTTCCCGTCTACCGCACCGGGCGCGGCGGCCGGATTACCTACCACGGCCCCGGCCAGCGCGTCGGCTACGTCATGCTCGACCTGCGGCGGCGCGGTGCCGACGTGCGCGCCTTCGTCGCGGCGCTGGAGGACTGGCTGATCGCGGCGCTCGCCGCCCTCGGCGTCGCCGCCCGGCGGAGCGAAGGCCGCATCGGCATCTGGGTCGATCTACCCGGCGGCGGCGAGGCGAAGATCGGCGCCATCGGCGTGCGCATCCGCCACTGGGTCAGCTTCCACGGCTTCGCCCTGAACGTCGCGCCCGATCTCTCGCATTTCGGCGGCATCATCCCCTGCGGCCTTGCCGGCAGCGCGGTGACCTCGCTGGCGGCGCTTGACAACGCGGCGACGATGGCCGATCTCGACCAGGCGCTGCGCACGACGTTCGCGCAGGTCTGGGCGTGAGTTCCGTCCGAAGCGCCGGGAGGGTGAGGGCGGGCCGGCATGACTGAAGCGAAACCAGCCTCACCGGCACTCCCCCCGGCCGCGCGCCTGTGGCTCTTTCTCGGCGCCCTGTTTGCGCTCATCTCGGTTGCCGCCGGCGCCTACGGACGCCACGGCGCCCTCGATCCGGGGGCCCGCGAGATGTTCGCCATCGCCGTGCAGTACCAGATGACGCACGCCCTGGCGCTGCTCGCCGTCGCCTGGCTGGCCTCGCGCCGCGGCTGCTGCCGCGTTCTCACCCTCCCCAATATCGCCGGCGCTGCCTTCACGCTCGGCGTCGCGCTGTTCTGCGGCTCGCTCTACTGGTTCGGCCTCTATGGCCTGGTACCGGTCACCGGCGCTGCGCCGACCGGCGGTTTCCTGATGATGGGAGGCTGGCTGGCGCTGATGGCCGAAGCCCTGCGCCCGCGCCCTGCCCACTGAGTCCCGGCTCGCCCGCAGCACCTCCCTTTATTGTGCGCGCAGCGGATACAGCAGCAGAAGACGGGGGTGACCATCGCCACCCCCACCGGCGCATCAAGGGCGTGGCTGCCAGCTTTAAGGACCGCGGCCGAGGATCTGGATCTCCATGGGTTGCAGGGTGAACGGCACGGCACGCACCGGACCGTCGCTGGTACCGCCGTCGGGATAGTGGACCGTCACCGTCCCTCGCGCGCGGGTCACACAGGGGCCGGAGTCGGTAGCCGTCGCCTCCAGGTTGGAATAGAGCCGCGCGAACTGGTAGCCGTTGGGGTTGAGGGCGAAGTCGACCAGGCAGAAGCCCGAAAACGCCGAATTCGTTATCGTATTGGCGACGATGACGATCTCCCGATCGTTGAGGATGCGCGAGAACGCGACGATGCCGGGCGCCGCCGTCGAGATGCCGAAGTCGGCCCCGCTGCCGGAGATCGGCCGGAAGTACTGCCGGCCGTAGCGCAGCGCCGGCTCGCTGGCGCGCACCGCGGCGATCTTCTGGATCTCGACGAAGAACGGGTTTGTCTCGTCGAATCCCCCGCCGGGCGCGCCCCACAGCGCCTCGCGGACGTTCTCGTCGCTATCGCCACGACCCGCCCGGCCCTGCTCGGTGCCGGCATAGAGAACCGGGATGCCGAGCAGCGAATAAAGACAGCCGACGGCGGCCGACACCTGCGCGTCATAGTGGTGCGGATCGGCCGGATCGATGAAACGAAACCGAGCTTTCTGGTCGTGGTTGTCGAGGAAGGTGGTGAAGAACTGGCCAGCGTCGCCGTGAGTGCTGACGAGCACCCCCTGCCCGGTCGCTCCGCTCTGCACTGCGCGGCGATGGCGAAACAGCTCGTCCAGCGCCGACGGTGGCCTCAGTCCCTTGACGACGTCGGGAAGGGTGAAAAACAGCGGAAAGTCGAGCGCAGCATCGACGCCGACAAGATCATCGGGATCGGTGGCGAAACGCCCGGTGTATTGCGCCAGCTTTTCTTCGTTATCGAATACCTCGCCGAAGGTGAAGAAGTTCTTCTTGCCGATCGACTGGGCATACTCGCGCATGGCATTGCCGAAGACGCGGGCAAACGCCCGCTCCACGTGCTTCAAGGTGTCGATGCGGAAACCGTCGATATCGAATTCGGCGATGACCCATTGATAGGCGGTGATCAGGGTGTTGCGGACGATGAACTCGAAGCCGCGTTCGTCGGATCTGCGCGCAAAGTCGGTCGCCAGTTCCTTCAGCGAGAAGAAGTCCCCGACCTCACCGAAGGCCGTTCCCTGCCGGCGGAAGGCCTGATTATCGCGAAGTTCGTCCGGAAATACCGCTGCCTCCTCGGTAAGCTCTGAATCGCCGGCCATATCGCCCGGCGCCGTTTGCCAGGACGGCTTGGCAACGCCATTAGCGCGGCGCCATTGGATGGAATAGGGGAAGCCCTGGAAGGGCGCCTCGGCACCGTGCCCTGGGTACTCGAAGACGTCGCCCGCGTGGTTGATGACGATATCGAGGATGACGTAGAGACCGCGCGCATGCGCTTCGTTCACGAGCTCGCGCAAGTCGGCTGCGGTGCCAAAGCGCGGATCGATCTTCAGCAGATTCTGGAAGCCGTAGCCGTGATACGCGCTCTGCAGCGACACCGGGTTCTGGAACACCGGGGTAATCCACAGCGCTCCCGTGCCAAGCGATTTGATGTATCCGAGACGGTCGCGGACACCCCGCAGGGTTCCCCCCTGAAAGCGGCCGAACTTCGCGTCGAACGGCAGGTTGGCGGGCGGAGCGGCCGGATTGTTGAAGCGGTCGATCATCAGGAAGTAGATCGGGCAATCGCGCCAGTCGGCCGGCGAAGGATGTGGCTTGACGATCGATACCGAGCTGCCGTCGACTGAAACGGAAACCGTTGTCGGCGTGGCGGCTGCGGCAATGGTGGCAAGAATACTCGAATCGCGAACAGACGTAGGCATAATGAGCCCCCCCAGCAGATGACAACTGGAGGATTTTTCAGGCGTTCCCGCTTCTCGGCAAAAGGCGCGGGGGTAAGCCCCCGCTCCCGCCTATCCCAGACACCGCCTTTGGCGATGCCGTCCGTGGCTGTGCTTTCGACCTCGGCACCCGCAATTCAGGCGCGATCGACCCCCCACTTAAGGGGACCATACGAAAAATTTTTGTTTGTTGCAATCATCCGCGATGGATCGCATCCCTATTGATCGCTTGATTTGCTCCCAACCTTGCATTCATTTCATGATAACTTTGGCATAAAGCAGTTATTTGAAGCCATTGCGGTGCTGTCCGCATATTTCTCTTTCGGCCGGGGAGCGGAATGAGGTCGAGCGCGGCGTGACTGACGGCCGCCATGTTCCGGAGGACCGGTCCTGCTGCGGCTTGCTCCCCGCGCGCCGCGCGGGTATAAGCGGCGCTTCTCGCGACGCCTCGCAACAGCGGTCCGGCTAAAAGGGCATGCCCAGCCGCCAGCGGCGCCGCCACCGGTGATCCCAGCCGGTGCCATCGCAACGAAAGGTCGGACGAAATGCCCAAGCTGAAGAACAAGTCGGCGGCGAAGAAGCGATTCCGCTTCACTGCCACCGGCAAGATCCGGGCGAACGTCGCCTGCAAGCGCCACAACCTGCGCAAGCGGCCGCAGAAGATGAAGCGCCAGGCACGCGGCAGCTTCATCCTGCCCGATGACGCGACGGTCGTCGCCATCAAGTATTTCCCGAACCGCTAGCGGAGCAGCACCATGGCACGTGTCAAGCGGGGCGTCACGGCGCACGCCCGCCACAAGAAGGTGCTGGAGAAGGCCAAGGGCTACCGCGGCCGCTCGTCCACCTCGTTCCGGGTCGCCCTGGAGAAGGTCGAAAAGGCGCAGCAGTACGCCTACCGCGACCGCCGCAACCGCAAGCGCGTCTTCCGCGGCCTGTGGATCCAGCGCATCAACGCCGCCGCGCGCGAGCACGGCATGACCTACTCGCGGTTCATGGACGGGCTGAACAAGGCCGGCATCGAGGTCGACCGCAAGATGCTGGCCGACATCGCGGTGAAGGAGCCGGAGTCGTTCGCGGCTCTCGTCCGTCACGCCCGCGAGGCGCTGCCGGCCTGACCGCCGGCCCGCTACCCGCCCCTCCCTCCGAAGCCGGGACGCCTTTGCCGATGCAGGACGTGGACGCGCTGCGCGATGCGTTGCTGGCGCAGGTCGAGGCCGCCGATCTGGACGGTCTCGAGCGTCTGCGCGTCGCCGAGATGGGCAAGAAGGGCCGGATTACCGCGCTGATGAAGGATCTCGCCGGGCTCGATCAAGAAGCCCGGCGGGAGCGCGGCGCGCTGCTGAACAAGCTGAAGGAGCAGGTGGCGGGCGCCCTCGAAACCCGCCGGGCGGCGCTCGCCGACGGGGCGATGGATGCCCGTCTGGCCGGCGAGGGCATCGATGTCACCCTGCCGGTGCGGCCGCAGCCGCAGGGCCGCATCCATCCGATCAGCCAGACCATCGACGAGGTCATCGCCATCTTCGGCGAGATGGGCTTTGCCGTCGCCGAAGGGCCGGACATCGAGGACGACTGGACCAACTTCGGCGCGCTGAACATTCCGCCGGAGCACCCGGCCCGCCAGGAGATGGACACCTTCTACCTCCCCGGCGAGCGCGACGGCCGGCGGATGGTGCTGCGCACCCATACCTCACCGGTGCAGGTGCGCACTATGCGGACGCAGAGCCCGCCCATCCGCATCATCGCGCCGGGGCGCACCTACCGCTCCGACTACGATGCCACTCACTCGCCCATGTTCCACCAGGTGGAAGGGCTGGTGATCGACCGCGCCATCCACATGGGCCACCTGAAGGGCTGCCTGATCGCCTTCCTGCGCGCCTACTTTGCGCTCGACGACCTGCCGGTGCGCTTCCGCCCCAGCTACTTCCCGTTCACCGAGCCTTCCGCCGAGGTGGATATCGGCTGCGCCCGCGAGGGCGGTGCCTTGCGCATCGGCGCCGGCCGCGACTGGCTGGAGATCCTCGGCTGCGGCATGGTCAACCCGGTGGTGCTGGAGAACTGCGGCATCGATCCCAGCGAATGGCAGGGCTTTGCCTTCGGTATGGGCCTGGAGCGCATCGGCATGCTGAAGTACGGCATCCCCGACCTGCGCACCTTCTTCGAATCCGACCTGCGCTGGCTGCGCCACTACGGCTTCGCCGCGCTCGACCAGCCGTCGCTGGTGATGGGACTGTAGCGCCCGATGAAGTTCCCGCTGTCCTGGCTTTCCCGGCACCTGCAGACCGACGCCAGCCTCGCCGAGATCACAGCAAGGCTGCCGATGATCGGCCTCGAGGTCGAGGGCATCGAGGATCGCGCCGCGGCGCTGGCGGCTTTCGTCGTCGCCGAGGTGGTGGAGGCGAAGCCGCACCCCAACGCCGACAAGCTGCAGGTGTGCACCGTCGATACCGGTGCCGGGCGGCTGCAGGTGGTGTGTGGCGCGCCCAACGCCCGCGCCGGCATGAAGGGGGTGTTCGCGCCGGTCGGCTCGGTCATCCCCGCTGGCGGCATCACCCTGAAAGCAGCGAAGATCCGCGGCATCGGCAGCGCCGTGATGCTGCTGTCGGAGCGCGATATGGCGCTGTCCGACGAGCACGCCGGCATCGTCGAGCTGCCGGCGGAGGCGGTGGTCGGCTCGCCCGCGGCGGCGGCGCTGGGGCTGGATGATCCCGTCCTCGACATCGCCATCACCCCCAACCGCGGCGACTGCCTTGCCGTCCGCGGCATCGCCCGCGACCTCGCGGCGGCGGGGCTGGGCACGCTGAAGCCGCTCGATACGACGCCAGTCGCGGAAAGCTTCGCCAGCCCGGTTGGCGTGCGCCTCGACCTCCCGGCCGATGCGGCGCCCGCCTGCCCCTGCTTCGCCGGCCGGCTGATCCGCGGCGTCCGCAATGCCGAGAGTCCGGAATGGCTGCAGCGGCTGCTGCTGGCGGCGGGGCTGCGGCCGATCTCGGCGCTGGTCGACATCACCAACTTCCTCACCCTCGATCTCTGCCGGCCGCTCCACGTGTTCGACGCGGGCAAGCTGACGGGCGGCCTGCACGTCCGCCTCGCCCGCGACGGCGAGCGACTGGCGGCGCTGAACGGGCGGGAGTACGAACTGGCCCCCACCATGACGGTGGTGTGCGACGACGCCGGCCCACAGGCGCTGGGCGGCGTCATCGGCGGCGAGCCCACCGCCTGCACCGAAGCGACGACGTCGGTATTCGTGGAATCGGCGCTGTTCGATCCGGTGCGCACTGCCCAAACCGGACGAGCGCTGAACATCGCCTCGGATGCCCGCTACCGCTTCGAGCGCGGCATCGATGCCACCTCGGTGACCTGGGGCCTGGAGATCGCCACCCGGCTGATCCTCGCGATCTGCGGCGGCGAGCCGTCCGACGTCGTCATCGCGGGCGCGCTTCCCGCTCCCCGGGAGCCGATCGCCTTCCGCCCGCAGCGGGTGCAAACGCTGGCCGGCGTCGAGGCAACGGCGGCCGAGTGCGAGCGCACGCTTTCGGCGCTGGGCTTTGCCGGAAGCCTGGCGGGAGACCTATGGGCGGTGCAGCCGCCGCCGTGGCGCAACGACATCGTCGGCGAAGCCTGCCTGGTCGAGGAGGTGGTGCGCCTGCTCGGCTACGATCGCATCCCGGAGACGGAGCTGCCGCGCGAAGGCGACCTGCCGCACCCCGCCCTTCGCCGCGGCAACGCCGGCGGGCGCGGGCACGGCGGGCGCTGGCCGCGCGCGGCCTGGTCGAGGCGGTGACCTATTCCTTCATGGCGGAGCGGGCGGCAGCCGTTCGCCGGCGGCAACGCCGCTGCGGCTGGTCAACCCGATCAGCGCCGAGCTCGACGTGATGCGGCCGTCGCCGCTGCCCAACCTGATCCAGGCGGCCGGCCGCAACGCCGACCGCGGCGTGCGCGATGCGGCGCTGTTCGAGGTCGGCCCGCAGTACGCCGGCGATGGCCTCGAAGATCAGGCGATCGTCGCCGCCGTCGTGCGCAGCGGTCGCAGCGGCGTCCGCCATTGGGCGCAGCCGGTGCGCGCCGTCGATGCCTTCGATGCCAAGGCGGATGCGCTGGCGGTGCTCGATGCGCTGGGGGTGCGCACGGAAAAGCTGGTGGTGGCGGCCGAGGCCCCTCCTGGTACCACCCCGGCCGCTCGGCGGTGCTCAGGCAGGGCAGCCACGTGCTCGCCCGCTTCGGCGAAATTCACCCGCGGGTGCTGCGCAGCCTCGACGTCGCCGGCCCGGTCGTCGCCGCCGAGATCCTGCTCGATGCGCTGCCGGTCAAGGAGGCGGCGAGCGCGGCGCGGCCGGCCCTGCTGCTGGCGACGCTGCAGCCGGTGGAACGCGATTTCGCCTTCGTCGTCGATCGCAGCGTTGCCGCGGAAGCGGTGCTGCGGGCGGCGCGCGCCGCCGACCGCGAGCTGGTGACGGACGCGCAGGTCTTCGATGTGTTCGAAGGCGGCGCGCTCGGCGAGGGCCGCAAGTCGGTCGCCATCAGCGTCACCCTGCAGCCGGCGAACGCCACCCTGACCGACGCCGAGATCGACGCCGTGGCCGCCCGCATCATCGCGCAAGTGGAAAAGGCAACCGGCGCCAGCCTGCGCGGCTGAACTGCAGCGCCACCCGAGTGGAAAGAAGGCGACGCGAACCCACAAAGCGGGTTCAGCTATCCATTATTCATCCATTTTCTATCAAAATACCCAACTTCTGGTAGTGTCTCATATCAGTCCGAAATTGCGCTTCTGACCCGTCCCGTCGAGGTGTGATTCGACGCGTCATCCCATTCGTGTCGATTCAAGCTTTGACACCGTTCGCGTCCGCTATGGTTCAGATCGCGCCCAGTAGCCAACGTGCAGCGGAGTGGAATGCGGTCCTTTTCGGGGCGTTGTTGCCCGGATTTCGCTTGCGCTCCATCCGGGCTACGGTTTGCTACGGCTGCTGTTCATTCCGCCTCCTCCTCCGGTGGCTAGCACAGCTTTTTGTGTGCCTTAATCGAAACGCTTCATCCAACCCTGCCTCCACACAGCGGTCGGCAGTCAACCGCCCCAAGCCCTTAAACCCGCCTCATAGCAGGTTCTTCACGGACGACTAGAAAGAGCAATGCCCATCAACAAGTGGTCAGATAGCTGCACCCTCAACTTTTTTCATGCTCCATCCAATGCCGGCTCTCTACGGCTTGCTGCCGGCCTTTATCTGTTTAGCGGCTGGCTTTGCAGACAACTCGATTGTTATTCGCTCGAATATCTGTACAGGACTTTCGTCCTCGCCAGGTAGGCCGGGAGCATCTTGTAGCACTCTCTCGGATGCGTCGGAGCGCTTCTTGTAGCCTTTCGGCGGCAAATCTCCTAGCTTCACGGGCGGCGGCGGCGTTCGGTCGCGAACTTCGCGAAACCATTCTGCGAGAAGCTTGTAAGTCCCAGGCGTGCCCTGCAAGACTTTGTCAATTCCTTGAAGATCGGCTGCTGACCCTTGGCTCCGCGCAAAGAACGGCAATAACTCCTTTACTCCTCTCCTCTCAGAGATGCCTACGCGATCATTTTTGGATATTTGAACCGCAACAACTTGCGTGACATGAAAATAGTTGAAGGCATGAATTTTTTTTGCGCGGAAGACCCGCCCAAGCGCAGCAAGCGCTTTAGGATCGTCACCGGCGTTGCAGCCCTCCATGCTGATTTCATCGATTTGCGGCATCTCTCCAAGAAATTCCGGCAGCGTACCGAACTCCTTCACATGTCTTTCTATACTCAGACCCCCTGAGGTGGAGTGAAAATACATGATTAAATGGTCAACTCCCCTAAGACTTTTCAGACTCTGTTTAAGTTGCTCCCAACTGCTCACGCGGATTATACCATCCTTATGGACCGCTGCTGGTGCCATTCCGTACACAGCTTTAGCGAGAAGTTGTGTGTCGTCGAATGAAGCGTCGGCTATCATTTTCAAAGCCATCGAACCACCCCCCGGTTGAGTTCCTACGAAGCGTTGCACCGTGGCCATTTTAACCCGTTTTGCGCTGCGCTTCATCCGGGCTATGGCGATTCAGCTCACGTAGCCCGGGTCACTTAGCTAGCAACCCCTGGACCGCCTTCGCCAGCAGCAAGATCGCGACGTAGATCGGAAGGATGACCAGCACGCCGCCGATGAGCGTGGTCTTGGTGAATTCCGCGAGTGTCTTCACGGCCGCGCCTCCCCCGTTTCCGCCGAGGCAATGTCAAACCGCCAGTATCGCGGTAACATCGACGAAACGAACATCATCTGGGATTTCCCACGTCGGTCTCCCAAGCCAATGAGTTTGCTCCGAAAGGGCTCGCACCGCAACGAAACCGGCGTTTGCAAGATCGGCGGTAACCTGCATTCGAGTACCTGGCCCGTGCCGTTACGTCATCAATGTCTGGTCAGCCTTCGTAACCGGCCCTTCGGCCAGACCGCTTTCTGAGGCTCTCAACGAACGCTAATGGCGATCTGCGACGGTTGAGGGTTCCGTCGCAAGTGACGCTCTTGGGCGAATAGCAGGATTTTAAACTGAGACACCACCCAACTTTCGAGTGAGCGGACAAGCCGCGCTTTAACCGCTCAAGGAACCACTGGCTTGACCGCGACAACGACGTGCTGTTCCCCCGCACCGCCGGCGCCGGCGGGAGCGAGCGTCGCTTCCAGCCATTCGGCGATGCGCTCGGCCGGCTTCTCCCAGCCGTGATCAAGCATCATCGCGTGCGCCATGTCGGGAAAGATTTCCGCCTTGGTGCGGTAGGTGGACGCGGTCGCGTGGTATCACCCCGGCCGCTCGGCGGTGCTCAGGCAGGGCGCAGATGCTCGCCCGCTTCGGCGAGGTTCACCCGCGGGTGCTGCGTAGTCTCGACGTCGCCGGCCCGGTCGCCGCCGCCGAGATCCTGCTCGACGCGCTGCCGGCTCGGCACGGCCGGCGCTGCTGCCGCTGCACCCGGTGGAACGCGACTTCGCCTTCGTCGTCGTCGATCGCGGCATCGCCGCAGAGACGGACGCCCCCGGTCATCGTCGTGTGGAATACTTCATCAGCCAAGCGTCTGGCCCAACCGGACTGTATGGCCAAACCTCTCCTGCAACATACACGTTGTTGGCGCCATCGCTCGCTACATCCCGGGGAGTCGCATCACCGTCGGGGATTTCAGGTTGCCGCCTCCAGCGTAATGCGCCTGCTGCGGAGTACTTCGCAACATAAGCCTTATCATACCCACCGGCGATGTAGACGTTTGCCTCCTCATCTATCGCCAACCCTTCCGCGTGATAGCCGCCCTTTAGATGCCGCCGCCAGCGGAGCGCACCCCCTCCAGTGTACTTCACGATGAAGGCATCACCGCCCGTACTTCCCCCGACATAAACGTTGCCAGCATTGTCCGTCGCGATACCTGTAGCGATTTCGTCTGAATAATCTGGCTTACTAATACTCCTTATATAACGCTTCCATCGAAGGATACCTGCTGCCGAATATTTCGCGATCCAACCATCGGTATCTCCATCCGAGGTAGTACGCAGCCATCCAGCGATGTAGACGTTACCGTCGTGATCTGTCGCCACGCCAGTTGCACCTGATTCGTACCCGCGAATCCAACCCAGCCCCTTTATCCAAAGCAGGATACCGTCCGGTGAGTACTTCGCCGCCCAGGCCCACTCAATACCCCCCATGGACCAGCCAACGACATAAAGGTTACTGTCGCCGTCACTGGCGATTCCTTCAGCACATTGTTGTCCGTCGATTTCTCGACTCCACCGCAGCTTCCCCTGTGCCGAGAGTTTTGCAATAAAGGCAGGATCAGAACAACTGGCAATATAGACGTTCCCATCGTGATCGGTTGTGAGATCGCGAAGAAACCCAAAGCTGTTTGTCCCGAATTGCTGGATCCACCGCACCGCTCCTGCCGGCGAGTATTTCGCGACAAACGGGGAGCCAGTCGTCTCTCCAGCTATGTATACGTTGCCGTTCCTATCCGTCGCGACGCCGTTGGCAAAATCGTATCCTGCACTTTTGAGTTGCCGCACCCACAACGGCTTGTCCCACGCGAGCGCCGGCTGAGCAAGGCCAAGATAAAGGGCGACAATAAACAAGCCACAAACACTGCCCCGAAGGCCGCATTTCCGCATGAACATCTTAATCCCTCCTTGCCCTTGAGCCCGCTACGAGTTGGCTGGGAGCACGTTCAGCAGGTACTGCCCGCATATAATGAACAAGCAAGCCGGCAGCACCAATGATGCGGAGGCGTTGCCGCGTCCGGATGAAAAATTCTGCGCAAATATTATCACTCCCCACGAGGATCGTCCTCCCCGCCCGCAACCTTGAATCGCGAGCGAGACATACCCGCTTTCAATTACCGTAGTGATAATAATTTTCAGTGCATTGCCAAAATAAATCCCTTCATGCTGACGGCAAAACGAAGCAGAATATTATACTGCAACCTTTGGATAATTAGTACTACGGCTTTATCGTTCAGCGAGGTGCGGGCGGCACGGGGAGGGATAGGCTGTTCCGCGAACTCTCGGCGCCGGCGGGAGCGAGCGTCGCTTCCAGCCATTCGGCGATGCGCTCCGCCGGCTTCTCCCAGCCGTGGTCGAGCATCATCGCGTGCGCCAACCCGGGGAAGATTTCCGCCTTGGTGCGGTAGGTGGACGCGGTCGCGTGCAGGGCGCCCTCGTAGATGAACTGATCGTTGCGGGCACCCAGCACCAGCACCGGCGTCTCCAGCAGCGGCAGCGACGGCGGCAGATCGAGGCCCAGCAGATCAAGATTGATCAGCAGCGATTCCTCGCGGAAGCGCGGCATGTAGCGGCGGATCACTTCCTGCGGCGTGTCCGCCGAGAACAGCGCGCGGACGATCGCTTGCCCTTGCGTCGCCGTTGGCCCCGCCGCCTGGGCGATGGTGAGCTCGGTCAGCAGCGTCGGGTTGGTGAATGCCATGCCGAACAGGGTGCCGACGGTGCCGTGCGGCGGCGCCGACGCCATCAGCACGGCGCCGGGCACGGCATGACGGTGCAGCAGCTTCTGCACGACCATCCCGCCGAGGGAATGTCCGATCAGCACCGGCGCGACCGGCATCCCCGCCAGCACCTGCTCGACATCGTCCACATAGTCGCGAAGCCGCGCGAAGCGAAGCAGCTCCTGCCCCTCGCTGGCCCCATGGCCGCGAAGGCTGAGCGCGTGGGCCTCCCAGCCGTGCCCCGCGAACCACGGCAGGTAATGCTCGTCCCACAGCCAGGCGCCGCTGAAGGCGCCATGGACGAACAGCAGCGGCGTCGTCCGGGCGATGCCCGCCGGCTTTCGCGTAATCACTTCGAGATGCATAACCAGTCCTTGCCCTGCCCCCGCGCACCCGACAATAGGGCACCGGTCCCGGCTGAGAAGCGCTGGCTGTGCAAAGCGGTCCTGCGGCGGCAGCAGCCGGGGCGCCGCTGCCGGCTGGCCGGTCTTCCGTCCCCTCTCCCTCTCGGGAGAGGGAGGGACCCGGCGCCGTCAGGCGAGGGAGCCACCCCCGCCGCTCAGGCTGCCGTCCACCCTCACCCGCTCGTTGCTGCTCGCACCCTCTCCCGCGAGGGAAGAGGGTCGCGTTCCCCTGTTCCTCTCCCGAGAGGGGGGGCTTTGGTGCGGGCCCCCCCGCCGGTAAGGGATGGGCGAGAGCCGCTTGCTCAGCCGCCCATCTGGCAGACGCCGCCGGTGCTGCCGCAGGGCAAACCGCACGGGCCGATGGCAGGGGCGGGCGCACTGGCGCCGCCGTTGACGCGCGGCGCCGACAGCCCTTTGACCACGTCGGTGCCGCCGCACTCCGGGCACGACAGCGCGTGCTCGGCAGCCTTGGCCTCATATTCCGCCAATGACGCGAACCACGCCTCGAAGACGTGCCCCTCGCCGCACTTCATGTTGTAGACGATCACGCTAGCCTCATTAAATTAGACCAAGTCAATATGAACCAAGGGGTTAGGTTGAGAAAAAACCAAGATGAGTAACTTACCTATAACGGTAGATCTCTACGTTACGTAGCTTGCGGTACCTCCGACTATAACAGACGCTGCAAGAGCAGCTGGTGTGGCGGGGGCAAACAAAGCTGAACCTACTGCATTCACAATAATCAGTGAAATCAAAATGGTCTTTTTTGCCTTTCTCTTACGATATTCGGTGTCGCGCCGCTCAAATTCATCGCTAGAGGCGCCACACACGTCGTCTCTGAGACGCATAATATCATCAATTATTGTTGACGACGTAATTCTTGTTATAGGATTAACTAGCTTTTCTCTAAGCTCTTCCACACGAATTATGATATCGTCCCGCGCGCGCTCTCCCACATTTGCATTGGCAAGCATCACTCGTTCAACGTTATTTAGAAAATAAGAGAAGTGCGCCGCATCTGCTATGATATTATTGATCGCTATACTCACGACTTCTTGATTGCTTAAGATTTCTGATAACTGGCCCTCAAGAGAAATTAAGTCTATAGATTGTAGCAAATTGCAGCAGCAGATTAATAATTCATGCCCAACCTTGTCATCTCTACATAGACTTGCCTCATAAGTGGCCAATAATTGACTTATTTTGGTTACGTTACTTCCAAATCCTTGAGGAAGTTCAAATTTCCCCTGAGAAAGCATTATTCACCCCCGTCCTTGAGTCCTAGCGCGGCAGCTCACTGTGGCCCATCAGGAACTGGTCGACCGAGCGGGCGCACTGCCGGCCCTCGCGGATCGCCCAGACCACCAGCGACTGGCCGCGGCGCATGTCGCCGGCGGCGAACACCTTCGGGATGTTGGTCTGGTAGGCGCCGATGTCCGCTTCGGTGTCGGCCTTGACGTTGCCGCGGGGATCGAGCTCGACGCCGGTCTCCTGCAGCAGCGCGTCGTGCACCGGATGGACGAAGCCCATCGCCAGCAGCACCAGATCGGCCGGGATGGTGAAGGCGCTGCCCTCGACCTCCTGCAGCTTCAGGGCGCCGTTGCCGCCGTTCACCCACTCGACCCGCACCAGCTCCAGCTGCTGCACCCGGCCGTCGCCGATCGCCTGGCGGGTAGAGACCGCCCAGTCGCGCTCGCAGCCCTCCTCGTGCGAGGTGGACGTGCGCAGCTTCAGCGGCCACAGCGGCCAAGTCAGCGCCTTGTCCTCCTTCTCCGGCGGCCGCGGCATGATCTCCAGCTGGGTGACCGACGCGGCGCCGTGGCGGATCGAGGTGCCGACGCAGTCGGAGCCGGTATCGCCGCCGCCGATGACGACGACGTGCTTGCCGGTGGCGAGGATCGCGGTCTCTTCGGGGACCGCGCGGCCGGAGACGCGGATGTTCTGCTGTACCAGAAAGTCCATGGCGTAGTGGATGCCGTCAAGGTCGCGGCCCGGCACCGGCAGATCGCGCGGTGCCTCGGAGCCGCCGCTCAGCACCACCGCGTCGAAGCCTTCCAGCAGCCGCTGCGCTGCGACGTTGCCGCCGACATGGCTGTTCGGCCGGAACTCCACGCCCTCCGCCTGCATCTGCGCCATGCGCTTGTCGATCAGATGCTTTTCCATCTTGAAGTCGGGAATGCCGTAGCGCAGCAGGCCGCCGATCTTGTCGCGCTTCTCGTAGACGACGACGCTATGGCCGGCGCGCGCCAGCTGCTGGGCGCAGGCGAGGCCCGCCGGCCCCGAGCCCACGACGGCAACGCGCTTGCCGGTGCGGTGGGCGGGGATCTGCGGGCGGACCCAGCCCTCCTCCCAGGCGCGGTCGATGATGGCGCACTCGATCGATTTGATCGTCACCGGCTGGTCGATGATGTTGAGCGTGCACGCCGCCTCGCACGGCGCCGGGCACACCCGGCCGGTGAACTCCGGGAAGTTGTTGGTGGAGTGCAGGACGGCCAGCGCCTCTCGCCACTCATTGTGGAAGACGAGGTCGTTCCAGTCGGGGATGATGTTGTTGACCGGACAGCCCTGGTGGCAGAAGGGAATGCCGCAGTCCATGCAGCGCGCCCCCTGCCGCGACAGCTCGCCCTCCGGCATCGGCAGCACGAACTCGTGCCAGTGGTGGACACGGGTGCTGATCGGCTCGTAGGGCCGGTCGCGCCGGGCGATCTCCTTGAATCCCGTCGGCTTGCCCATACCCTTACATCCCCACCGCGACGCTGATGCCCTTGCGCTCGGTCGCCCGGAAGCGCGCCTGCATCTGCTCCAGCGCCCGCCGGTAGTCCACCGGCATCACCTTGACGAAGCGCCGCACGCTGTCGTTCCACGTCTCCAGGATCTCGGACGCCCGCAGGCTGCCGGTAAGGCGGTGGTGCTTCTCGATCAGCGCGAACAGGCGCTGGGCATCGAACCGGCTCATATCCCGCATCAGCTCGACCCGGCCGTGCATGCCGATGTCGCCCCGCTGATGGTAGACCTGCTCCAGCTGCTCGTCCTCGTCGGCGATCGGCTCGAGCGCCACCATCGAGAGGTTGCAGCGGCGCTCGAAGGTGCCGTCCTCGTCGAGGACGTAGGCGATGCCGCCGCTCATCCCGGCGGCGAAGTTGCGGCCGGTATGACCCAGCACGACGACGCAGCCGCCGGTCATGTACTCGCAGCCGTGGTCGCCGACGCCTTCCACCACCGTCAGCACGCCGGAGTTGCGCACGGCGAAGCGCTCGCCGGCGACACCGCGGAAGTACGCTTCACCTTCGGTGGCGCCGTAGAGCACGGTGTTACCGACGATGATGTTTTCGCGCGGATTGAAGGTGCTGACCCGCGGCGGGTAGACGATCAGAGTGCCGCCGGACAAACCTTTGCCAGCGTAGTCGTTGGCATCGCCCTCAAGCTCCAGGGTAACGCCGCGGGCGAGGAAGCCGCCGAAGCTCTGTCCGGCCGTGCCCTCGCACTTGACGTGGATGGTGTCCTCGTTGAGGCCCTGGTGGCCGTAGCGCTTCGCCACCTCGCCGGACAGCATGGCACCGACGATGCGGTTGGTGTTGCGGACCCGCGTCGCGATGGTGACCGGCCGCCGGTGCTCGAGGGCGTCCTTCGCCTGCTCGATAAGCCAGCGGTCGAGGACCTGATCGATGCCATGATCCTGCCGCTGCGAGTTGTAGCGGGCGACGTTCGGACCGACATCCGGCTGCTGGAACATCCGGGTGAAGTCGAGCCCCTTCGCCTTCCAGTGGGCGATGGCGGCGCGCATCTCCAGCCGGTCGCTGCGGCCGATCATCTCGTCGATGCGGCGGAAACCCATCGCCGCCATGAGCTCGCGGACCTCCTCGGCGAGGAAGTAGACGAAGTTGACGACATGCTCCGGCTGGCCGGTGAAGCGCTTGCGCAGCTCGGGATCCTGGGTTGCCACACCTACCGGGCAGGTGTTGAGGTGGCACTTGCGCATCATGATGCAGCCGGCGGAGATCAGCGCTGCGGTGGCGAAGCCGAACTCGTCGGCCCCCAGCAGGGCGCCGATGACGATGTCGCGGCCGGTGCGCAGGCCGCCGTCCACCTGCACCGCGATGCGGCCGCGCAGGTCGTTGAGCACCAGCGTCTGGTGCGTCTCGGCCAGCCCTACCTCCCAGGGCAGCCCGGCGTGCTGGATGGAGGTGACCGGGCTGGCGCCGGTGCCGCCCTCGAAGCCGGAAATGGTGACGTGGTCGGCGTGCGCCTTGGAGACGCCGGCGGCGATGGTGCCGACACCCACCTCCGAGACCAGCTTGACGCTGACCCGCGAGTCCGGGTTGACGTTTTTCAAATCGAAGATGAGCTGCGCCAGGTCTTCGATAGAGTAGATGTCGTGGTGCGGCGGCGGCGAGATCAGGCCGACGCCCGGGGTGGAATGGCGCACGCGGGCGATCCACTCGTCCACCTTGTGGCCCGGCAGCTGGCCGCCTTCGCCCGGCTTGGCGCCTTGGGCAATCTTGATCTGCAGGTCGTCGGCATTGACCAGATATTCGGTGGTGACGCCGAAGCGGCCCGAAGCCACCTGCTTGATCGCCGAGCGCATGGAATCGCCGTTGGGCAGCGGCTTGAAGCGGGAGCTCTCCTCGCCGCCCTCACCGGTGTTGGACTTGCCGCCGACCCGGTTCATGGCGATAGCAAGCGTCGTGTGCGCTTCCCACGAGATCGAGCCGAACGACATCGCGCCGGTGGCAAAGCGCTTGACGACCTCCGCGACCGGCTCGACCTCGTCGATCGGCACCGGCTGCTCGGCCATCTTCAGCTCGAACAGGCCGCGCAGGTTTTTCAGCTTGCGTGCCTGATCGTTGATCCGCGCGGTATAGGCCTTGAACTTCTTGTAGTCGCCCGAACGGGTGGCGTGCTGCAGCAGGCCGATCGTCTCCGGCGTCCACATGTGCTCCTCGCCGCGCAGGCGATATTGGATCTCGCCGCCGACATCGAGGGCGTTGCGCAGTACGTGCACGTTGCCGTAGGCGAGGCTGTGGCGCCGCACCGTCTCGGCGGCGATCTCCGGCAGGCCGACCCCTTCCACCGGCGTCCTGGTGCCGGTGAAGTAGGTATCGACGAACGCCTTCGAGAGGCCGATGGCATCGAAGATCTGGGCGCCGCAGTACGACTGGTAGGTGGAGATCCCCATCTTCGACATCACCTTGAGGATGCCCTTGGAGACCGCCTTGATGTAGCGCTTGTGCACGTCCGCCTCGCCGGTGCCGGACGGCAGTTCGCTCAGCAGGTTGGAGAGCGTATCGAAGGCGAGGTAGGGGTTGATCGCCTCGGCGCCGTAACCCGCGAGCAGGCAGAAGTCGTGCACCTGCCGCGCCTCGCCGGTCTCGACGACGATGCCGACGGACGTGCGCAGCCCCTCGCGGATCAGGTAGTGGTGGACGCCGGCGGTGGCGAGCAGCGCCGGGATGGCGATGCGGTCGGCCCCCATGCCGCGGTCCGACAGGATGACGATGTTGTAGCCCTCGTGCACCACCCGGTTGGTGCGGGCGAAGAGCTTTGCCAGCGCCACATCCATCCCCTCGGCGCCGTCGGCGGCGGGATAGGTAATGTCGAGGGTGTAGGTCCGGAAGGCGTTATCGACGTGGTTCTCGATCCGCCGGATGCGCTCCAGATCGACGTTGGAGAGGATCGGCGTGCGCACTTCCAGCCGCTTGTGGCCGGCGGCGCCCTCGGGCTCCAGCAGGTTCGGCCGCGGCCCGATCAGCGAGACCAGCGACATCACCAGCTCCTCGCGGATCGGGTCGATCGGCGGGTTGGTGACCTGGGCAAAGCACTGCTTGAAGTAGTCCGACAGCATCTTCGGCCGGTCGGACAGCACCGCGATGGGGATATCGCGTCCCATCGAGCCCACCGGGTCCTCGCCAGTCAGCCCCATCGGCTGCAGGAAGAAGCGCAGATCCTCCTGGGTGTAGCCGAACGCCTGCTGCTGATCGAGCAGCGTCTGCGGGTCCGGCGGCATCGGCCCCACTTCCGAGGGCAGCTTCTCGACGCGGATCTGGGTCGCGTCCAGCCACTGCTGGTAGGGCTTGGCCACCGCCAGCTCGTCCTTCAGCTCGGCATCGTCGATGATGCGGCCCTGCTCCAGGTCGATGAGGAACATCTTGCCCGGCTGCAGCCGCCACTTCTTGACGATCTTCTCCTCCGGGATCGGCAGCACGCCGGATTCCGACGACATCACGCACAGGTCATCGTCGGTGATGCAGTAGCGCGCCGGCCGCAGGCCGTTGCGGTCGAGGGTGGCGCCGATCATCCGGCCGTCGGTGAAGGCGACGGCCGCCGGTCCGTCCCACGGTTCCATCAGCGCCGCGTGGTACTCGTAGAACGAGCGCCGCCTCTCATTCATCAGCGGGTTGTCGTCCCACGCTTCCGGAATCATCATCATCATCGCGTGCGGCAGCGAGTAGCCGCCGGCGAGCAGCAGCTCCAGCGCGTTGTCGAAGGTGGCGCTGTCCGAGGCGCCGTCGCCGATCAGCGGCCACAGCTTGTCGAGATCGTCGCCCAGCAGCGCCGACTTCATCGTCGCCTTGCGCGCCATCATCCAGTTGATGTTGCCGCGCAGGGTGTTGATCTCGCCGTTGTGGCAGAGATAGCGGAACGGGTGCGCCAGCTTCCACGACGGGAAAGTGTTGGTGGAGAACCGCTGATGCACCAGCGCCAGCGCCGAGACCAGCCTCTCGTCGCGGAGGTCGGCATAATAGGTCGAGAGGTTCTCGGCGAGGATCATCCCCTTGTAGACGATCGTCCGGCTCGACAGCGACGGGATGTAGAACTGGTCGGCGTCCTGGTAGCCCTTGTCCCAGATCTCGTGGTGCACCTGCTTGCGGATGACGAACAGCTTGCGCTCGAACGCCCCTTCGTCAAAGCCGGCCCCGCGGGCGACGAAGAACTGGCGGATCACCGGCTCGATCGGCTTGACGCTGAAGCCAAGCACCGAGTTGTCGGTGGGCACGTCGCGCCAACCGAGCAGCGTCTGGCCCTCTCGCGGGGTGACCTTCTCCAAGGCAGCGATGCAGGCCGCACGCGTCGCCTCGTCGCGCGGCAGGAACACCATGCCCGCCGCATATGCGCCGACCGGCGGCAGGGCAAAGCCCAGCGCCTCGCATTCGGCGCGCAGGAAGGCGTCCGGAATCTGGATGAGAATGCCCGCGCCGTCGCCGGCCAGCGGGTCGGCACCGACCGCGCCACGGTGACGCAGATTACAGAGAATCCGCAGCCCTTGCTGTATGATCGCGTGGCTCTTGCGGTTCTTGATGTTGGCGAGAAAACCGATGCCGCAGGCATCGTGTTCATAACTTGGGTCGTAAAGCCCCTGCTTCGTCGGCAGAGCACACTCGTTCATATGGCGCATCCTACGTCGTGGCCGCCCTTACCCTCAAACCCGTGACCCGTCACAGAAACCGGAGTTCGCTTTTCGTTTCGGGCCGATCGAAGGGCCCGCTGCCCGCCATTACAGCCCAACCGTCGCTTGACGCGTTCCGGCTGACGGGCTACTCCCACGCAGCGCCCAGCTAACATCGGACCTTGCTCCCAGAGTACAAGGTCGAAGCGCCAAGGCAACCATTTCGTCGTCATTTTCTTACCCGACTCCACATCCGCTGTCACCCCTTCTTGTCCGCGCTGCCGGATGGGGGCATCGATTCGATGCAAAAGATGAGCCGGGCGGTACCGGCGAAAGGCCACCGTCCGCTTGCAACCGGAGGTTAACATTTGGAACTTTACGACTTTTTCGTCGCGGCCCTGCTCGGGTTGGTCGAGGGGCTGACCGAGTTCATTCCGGTCTCGTCAACCGGTCACCTCATCCTGGTCGGTGACCTGCTGGGCTTCGGCGGGCCGCAAGGCGAAGTCTTCGAGGTGGTTATCCAGCTCGGTGCGATCCTCGCCGTCATCTGGCTCTACCGGGCGAAGTTCTTTCACGTTGCCGTCAGCCTGCTCTCCGAGCCGGCATCGCGGCGGTTCGTAACCATCGTCCTGCTCGGCTTTCTACCGGCGATGGTGATCGGCGCATTTGCCCACGATTTCATCAAGTCGGTGCTGTTCTCCCCCTGGGTGGTCAGCGTCAGCCTGATCCTCGGCGGCTTTGCCATCCTCGCCATCGAGCGCTGGCATCTGCCACCCAGCGCGCAGACGGTGGAGGCGATCACGCCGATGCTGGCGCTGAAGATCGGCTTCTGCCAGTGCGTTGCGATGATCCCCGGCGTCTCCCGCTCGGGCGCCACGATCATGGGAGCTCTGCTGCTCGGCGTCGCCCGCGCGCCGGCCACGGAGATTCTCGTTCTTCCTCGCCGTGCCGACGATGCTCGCCGCTTCTGCCTACGATATGTACAAGAGCTGGTCGCTGCTGCACGCCCACGACCTCGCCGTGATCGCCGTCGGCTTCGTCGTCTCTTTCCTCTCGGCCGTGGTGGTGGTGAAGTGGCTGGTGGGGTTCGTCTCCACCAATGGCTTTCAGTTTCGCCTTCTATCGCATTCTCATCGGCGCGGTGATGCTGGTGATCCTGTTCTTCCGCTAGACCCAAGCCGCGCTGCTGCCGGAGTATGGAGGATGAGCGTGCTCGATGATGCCGCCTTCGTCAGACTCGCCGACGAAACCATCACCCGATTGTTCGAGCAGCTCGAAGATGCAGTTGGCGACGTGGCCGACGTCGACCTGCAGGAGGGCATCCTCACCATCGATTTCGAAGACCAAGGACGGCTGGGGCTGAACAAGCACCAGCCGAACCGCCAGATCTGGCTGGCCTCACCGGCCAGCGGCGCGGCGCACTTCGCCTGGAACGGCAGCCGCTGGGTTTCGACCCGGGGCGGTGGCGAGGCTCTGCTCGACGTGCTGAGAGCGGACCTCGCCAAGCTGTCGGGAGAGCAGATCGCCCTGGACTGAAGGCTCCGGCTAGCCGGCGGGGCCGGCTGCTGGAGAGCGGCAGCGCCTTCTGGAGAATGGCCTTGAGCACGGGGGAAGGTCTGGCCGCGCCCTGCCCGGGCAATGATCAGTCGGCGCGAGGGCCGTCTGCAGGCGCCGGCCGGGAGGCCTCGGCGTTGACGGCGATGGCGACGACGGCGCCCATGATCAGCGCGCCGGTGAAGAACGGCCAGTCCTTGCCCAGAAATTCGAACAGCAGCCCGGCGAACCCCGGTCCCAGGACCCGCGCCAGCGTCGTCACCGAGCGGCTCACCCCCATGGTGGCGCCCTGCACGCCGGCGGTGACGGCGAGGGAGACCATGCTGTTCAACGACGGCATCATCAGGCTGAAGCCCAGCGCCACAACCAGCATCGCCGGCCACAGCATCGTCGGGTGTGTCGCCATCGGGATCATCAGCATGCCGAGAGCGAGGAGACCCGACCCCGAGGTGATCAGCCGCGCTTCGCCGAAGCGCCGCGCCAGCCGGCCGACGAGGCCGCCTTGCACGCCGGCGCTGATCAGGCCGATGAAGGCGAACAGCCAGCCATTCTGCTCCGGTCCCCAGCCGAAGGCACGTCGCGACCACATGGCGAAGGTGGTCTCCATACCGGCGAAGACGAAGGTGGAAAGGAAGGCCAGCAGCAGCAGCCGGCCCACCCCCGGCCGCCGCACCGCGTCGGCCAGTAGTCGCCAGCGGCTGCGGCGGGGAAGCGCCGCGTGCGCCTCGCGGATCTCCTTGCCCAGTGATTCCGGCAGCACCGCGAGGGTGAGCAGCATGGCGGTGGCGGACAGCGCCGCCGCCACCAACGCCGGGCTGGTGTAGTCGGCGTTGGCCGGATCGTGTCCCGCCAACACGCCGCCGATGGCGAGGCCGAAGATGAAGCCGAGGCCGAACGCCGCACCGACCATGCCCATGCCCTTCGCCCGGTTGGCCGGCGTGGTGACGTCGGCGACGTAAGCGAAGGCGGTGGCGATGTTGCCGGCCATGAAGCCGCCGAGCGCGCGGGCGGCGAACAGCATCCACAGCTCGTTGGCGAAGGCGAGCCACACATAAGACAGCGTGGCGCCGGCAAGGCTGATCGCCAGCACCGGCTTGCGGCCGACGCGGTCGCTGAGCCGTCCCCACACCGGCGCTGCGACGAACTGGCCCAGCGAATAGACGGCCATCAGCAGGCCCACCGTCGCCGGCGTCGCGTGGAAGTGCTCGCCGTAGAACGGCAGCAGCGGGATGATCAGGCCGAAGCCGACCAGATCGACGAAGACGATGAGAAACAGGATGGCCATGGACGAAAACCGCCGTCAGCGCTGCGTCAGCTTCAGTTCGATGCGGCGGTTGCGGCGGAAGGCTGCCTCGCTGTCGCCGGGATCAAGCGGCTTGTACTCGGCGTAGCCGGCAGCCGCCAGCCGCGCCGAGGGGATGCCGGAATCGTGAAGCAGCCGCAGCACCGACATCGCCCGCGCCTGCGAGAGTTCCCAGTTAGAGGGAAACTGTGGCGTGGCGATGGGCGTCCGGTCGGTATGGCCGTCGATCTGCAGGATCCAGTCGATGTCCGGCGGAATCGTCTTCGCCACCTGCTTCAGCGTCTCGGCGACGCGCTGGACCTGCGCCCGCCCCGCCGGCCCCAGTTCAGCCGAGCCGGGGTCGAACAGCACCTCCGAGGCGAAGATGAAGCGGTCGCCCTCGATGCGGATGTCCGGGCGGTCGCCCAGCGCCGCGCGCAGCCGGCCGAAGAACTCGGAGCGGAAGCGCGCCAGCTCCTGCACCTTGCCGGCGAGCGCGGCGTTCAGCCGCTGGCCCAGCGTCTGGATCTGCACGTCCTGCTCCGCCGCCTTCTTCTCCGAGGCTTCGAGGGCGGCGGCGAGCTGCGCCAGTTGCTCGCGCATGGCGGATAGCTGCTGGTCGAGCCGGGCGGCGGCGGCGCGGGCGCTCTCCGAGAGCTTCTTCTCCTCGGCAAGTCCGGCTTCGGCCTGCTCGGCACGGCCGGTCAGCCCCTGCACCTGCGCCTCCAGGCTGCGCCGCTGGCTGAGCGTCGCCTGCAGCTCGCCTTGCAAGCGCGCCACCTCCGTGTTCAGGGTGTCCTTGGCCTTGCGCTCCAGCGCCAGCACGTCGGCCAGCTTCGCCATCTCGCCCTGCAGCGAACGCAGCGACGCATCGCGGTCGGAGAGGGTAGCGCCGAGGAAGAACTGCGCCAGCGCGAACACCAGCAGCACGAAGATGATCACCAGCAGCAGGCTCGCCAGCGCATCGACGAAGCCGGGCCAGATGTCGAGCGGCCGCCGCGTCCGCCGGGCGGAAAGCGCCATCGCCGCTCAGCCCTGCCGCTCGGGCTCGTCCGCCACCGCTGCCATCGTCCGGGCGAGCATGCGGATATCGCTGCGCACCTGGCGGACGATCTCTTCGCGCCCGGCGATCATTTCCTCGATCAGCCGGGCGACATAGACGTCGAGGTTGCGGATATGCGCCCGCGTCGCCTCGTCGAGACCGGCGGCGCCGCCGGCGGGGGAGCGCAGCCCGTCGGCGAGGCGGGCCAGCACCGGCCGCAGCTCGTTCTGGCTCTCCGCCAGCTCGCGCATCACCGCCTGCTCGGCGCGCATCTGGTCGGTCAGCGTGCCCACCTTCTCGGCCAGCGCCAGCAGCTGCGCCGAGCCCGCGGCGCGCGCTTCCTCGCCGCGGACGAGCGTGCGCTGCAGGCTTTCGAGGCTGTCTGCGGTCTGCTCCAGCAGCGCCTGCACGTAGACCGGCATCGGCTGCTCGCCCTCGCTCGGCATTGCCCCCGAAGACAGCCGCGTCGAGCCGGAAAGCCAGTCCTCCAGCTCGGTGTAGAAGCGGTTCTGCGCCTGTCCCACCTGCAGGTCGAGGAAGCCCACGACCAGCGAGCCGGCGAGGCCGAACAGCGACGACGAGAAGGCGGTGCCCATGCCGGAGAGCGGTGCTGCGAGGCCGGCCTTCAGCGTCTCGAACATCTGGGCGACGTCGCTGGTGCCGACCGTCAGCCCGCGGATGACGGTGCCGACCGAGCCCACCGTCTGCGACAGGCCCCAGAAGGTGCCGAGCAGGCCGAGGAAGATCAAAAGGCCGATCAGGTAGCGGGAGAGGTCGCGCGCCTCGTCAAGCCTTGAAGCGATGCCGTCCAGCAGCGAGCGCATCGCCGGCGCCGACAGCATCAGCCGGCCGCGGCGCTCGCCCAGCATCGCCGCCATCGGCGCCAGCAGCCGCGGCGCCGGCGGGGTCCTGGTGGTCGGGTTCTTGTCGGGCGTCTTCTCGGGCGGCTGCTCGGCGCGGTAGTGCTCGATCCAGGCGACTTCCGGCGCGAGCCGCGTCACCTGCCGCAAGGCGTAGAGGACGCCGAGGGCGAACACCCCGAGGATCAGGCCGTTGAGCGGCGGATTGACGCGAAACGCCGCTGAAAGGCCGGGAAACAGCAGACCGCAGACGGCGGCAACGACAGCAAGAAACACCAGCATCCGCAGCAGGTAGCGGTGCGGGTCGGTCATGCGTCTCTTTGCCTTCATTCCTTGCGCCGAGCCTCAGGAGGCCGCTGCCGGCTGGCGCGGCGTCTGCGCCTGCGCCACCAGCCCGATCAGGCTCTCGTGCAGCGCGGTGTTGCTGGCCAGCACGCCGCCGCCGGTGAACATCTTGCGGCCGCCGGCAAGGTCGGTGACGAACCCGCCCGCTTCGCGCACCAGGACGATGCCGGCGGCGATGTCCCACGGATTGAGGCCGTTCTCCCAGTAGCCGTCGTAGCGGCCGGCGGCGACCCAGGCGAGATCGAGCGCCGCCGAGCCGAAGCGGCGGACCCCGGTCGAGACCGCCATCACCGCCCCCAGCTGGCGGACGAAAAGGTCGTGGTTGGCGAGGCCCATGAACGGAATGCCGGTGGCGAACAGCGCGTCCTCGACGTTGCGCCGGCCGGAGACGCGCAGCCGGCGGCCGTTGAGAAAGGCGCCGCTGCCGCGCTCGGCGACGAACATCTCGTCGGGGATCGGCGAATAGATGACGCCGGCATAGGGCTCGCCGTCGCGGCTCGAGCGCGATCGAGATGGAGAAATGCGGAATGCCGTGCAGGAAGTTGGTGGTGCCGTCGAGCGGATCGACCACCCAGCGGTTGGAGGTATCGGAGCCCGCATGCAGGCCGCTCTCCTCCATCAGCAGGCCGTAGGTCGGGCGCGCCTTCATCAGCTCGCCGCGCAGCACCGATTCGGAGCGGTGGTCGGCGCGGCTGACGAAGTCCGCCGGTCCCTTCTTCGAGACCTGCAGCTGCTCCAGTTCGCCGAAGTCGCGGATCAGCCCCTTCGCCGCCTTCAGGGCGGCGCCGGTCATCACGTTCAGCAGTGGCGAGCGATAGGCCATGGCGAAACCGGGGCGGGGGAGGGGGGCGTGCGCTCTAGTCCTTCGCCCGCTCCACGTAGGTGGCATCGGAGGTGGCGACGACGATGCGGGTGCCGGCCTCGATGAACGGCGGCACCAGCACCTTGACGCCGTTCTCCAGGATGGCGGGCTTATAGGAGGAGGCCGCCGTCTGCCCCTTGACCACCGCGTCCGCCTCGACGACGCGCAGCACCACCTGGTCGGGCAGCCCGACCGAGATCGGCTGTTCCTCGTAGGATTCGATGGTCACCACCATGTTCTCCTGCAGGAACGGCACCTGGTCCTCGCCCACCAACTCGGTCGGCAGGGTGATCTGATCGAAGGTCTCGGTGTCCATGAAGGTGTGCGAATCGGCATCACTGTAGAGGTACTGGTAGGAGCGCTGGTCGAGACGGACCCGCTCGACGTTCTCCGACGAGCGGAAGCGCTCGTTCAGCTTGGTGCCGTCGCGGATGTCCTTCAGCTCCACCTGCAGGTAGGCGCCGCCCTTGCCCGGCTGCGTGTGCATGATCCGCACCGCCCGCCAGAGCCGGCCCTGATGCTCGATGATGTTGCCTGGGCGGACGGCGTTGCCGCTGATCTTCATGGTACCGATACCGATGTTATGGAGCTGACCCCCGCCGGGTCGGGCGACAAGCTACCAGCTTGCCCGCCCGCCGGCAACCGCGCGTCCCGACTCTCGCCCGCTCGCGCCTAACCCTCGCCCGCTTGCGGGAGAGGGAATTTGCACCCTACCCGCGGCCTGAGCCCTCGCCCGCAGCCGTTCTGACCCTCGCCCGCTTGCGGGAGAGGGAGGGGCCCACCGCGAAAGCGGTGGGAGGGTGAGGGCGAGCACTTTGCCCAACTGAGGACCAGCCGCACAGCCCGCAGCGCTACGCCAGCGCCGCCGCGATCGCCGCCAGCACCGCCTCCGGCTGGCGCAGCACGTCGCCGTTCCAGAACCGCAGCACGCGAAAGCCGCGCGCCTGCAGCAGCCGGGTGCGCGCCGAGACCGTCTCAGCGTCGCCGTGCTGGCCGCCGTCCAGCTCGATGACCAGCCGCGCCTGCAGGCAGACGAAGTCGGCGACATAGGGACCCAGCGGGTGCTGCCGGCGAAACTTGCCGCCGCCGAGCCCGCGCCGGCGCAGTGGCCGCCACAGCCGCGCCTCCGCGTCGGTTCCCCGCTGCCGCAGCCGGCGCGCCAGCTTCGTCTTCTCCCCCTCGCGCAACGCTTCCCTCCCCAGCGGCACTGGACGCCCCAGCCCCCTCACCCTCCGCTACGCGGGCCTCCCTCTCCCGCAGGGCAGGAGAGGGAATTTGCACCCCGCCCGCGGCCGGGCCCCCGCCCGCTTGCCTCTGACCCTCGCCCGCTTGCGGGGAGGGGAGGGGCCCGCCGCGAAAGCGGTGGGAGGGTGAGGAGCGAACCTCGCCAACCTTTGCCACCTTCTGGCGTCCAACACCTCCCGGGTCATCCGCCGGCCGCGTGTTGCCCTGCGCCCCCTCACCCTCCCGCTACGCGGGCCCCTCCCTCTCCCGCAGGGCCGGGAGAGGGATTTGCGGCGGGAGAGGGTCAGGGGCAGCGCAGGCCGTGCTGCTGCAGGAACGCCTCGATCTGCGCCGCCTCGGGGATGCGCAGCCGCCGCGCGTCCGGCCAGCGCCAGGCCCAGCAGCCGCTCCGCTTCCGCGCGATCGCCGGCACCGTCGCCGGCGTTCAGCAGGGTCTCGCAAGCGCCTGCCGGGCGCGCACAAGATCGAACACCGCACCGAGCCGCTCATATGCCGGCACCACGACATTCCGCATGAGTACCAAGGCCTGCGCTCGATCCCCTTTATTCTCAAGATATGAGCGATCCAGTGCTGAGTTACCGCGCGCTCGCGGACGTCGCCGAGGCGCTCAAAGACCGGCAGTTGCTCCTCCTTGCGGATGCGCAGGGCCTCGTCGAGCTGTCCGCGGGCGGAAAGGATGTCGGCGATCTTCCCCATGGTCACCGCGCGCTCGCGGACGTCGCCGAGGCGCTCAAAGACCGGCAGTTGCTCCTCCTTGCGGATGCGCAGCGCCTCGTCGAGCTGTCCGCCGGGCTTCAAGGATGTCGGCGATCTTCCCCATCGTCACCGCGCGCGATGCACGTCAGCCCAGCCGCTGGTAGACCGGCAGTTCCTCCTCGGTGCGGATGCGCAGGGCGTCGTCGAGCTGTCCGCGGGCTTGCAGGATGTCGGCGATCCGTCCCTGAAACACCGCCACGTCTCTGACTGCACCCAGCGCCTTTACCGCAGGCAAGGCTTCGTTGCGGAGAAGCCGCAGTGCCTCGTCTAGCTCACCTCGGGCCTCTAGGATGTCCGCAACCTTGCGCTGCGTCACGGCGCGCGCGCGCACGTCGCCCAGCCTCTCGTAGACCGGCAGTTGCTCCTCGGTGCGGATGCGCAGGGCGTCGTCGAGCTGTCCGCGGGCGTAAAGGATGTCGGCGATCAGCCCGGCGGCCAGAGCAGCTTCCCGCTCGTCAGGACGAGCGAGATCGAGGTCGTGCTTCTCACGGGCCCGCCGCAGGGCTTCGTCCGGATCGCCACCGCTCAGCGCCACCTGTCCCAGCGTCCGCAGGATGTTCGAGCGCTGCGCATCGTCGGCGGCGTCGGCCAGCGCCGCCTCGCAGAACCGCCGCCAGGCGTGGAACGGGCCGGTGTTGATGGCGAACCAGCTCCCCGCCCGCTCGACCCGCCCAACCGCTCCGCCGGCGGCACCAGCGCCAGCCACTCCAGCAGCGCCGCCGTCTCGGCGTGCACCTCGTGCCACCGCGATTCCTCCCCGGCCGCGGGCATCGGCAGGCGCGCGCAGAACCAGCCGGTCATCCGCGCCACCGCTTCCTCCAGCGGGGCCTCGCGGCGGCCGAGCCCGGCCAGCAGCGGATGCAGGCGCAACGCGGTGCCGCTGCCGCGCGGCACCCGGTCGAGCAGCGAGAGCGCGCAGGCGGCGCGGGCAAGCTCGGCGAACTCCTCCTCGCCGAGGCCGGCGAGGGCGGCGCCGAGGCTCTCGCCGAAGCCGGCGGCGGGGCCGTAGCCAAGCGCATGGAACGCCGCCGTCCATGCTGCCGCCGGCCGGCCGGCGGCTTCCGCCACCCGTCCCAGCGCCGCCAGCAGACAGGGCGAACACCGCCTCCAGCCGGTTGTGGCTGCGCTCGAAGAAGCTGGGATCGGCCGGGCTGAGCGGCGCCAGCGACAGGCCCTGCCGGCGCAGCAGCTGCAGCAGGCTTGCCGGCGTCTCGCCGCCCTCGATGTGCCCCGCCGCCAGGTGCAGCGCCAGCGGCAGCCCGCCCAGCGTGGCGATGATCGGCCGCAGCGCCTCCTCCGGCGGGGTGGCCGGCCCCAGCTCGGCGCGCAACTGCGCCAGCGCCTCGTCCGCGTCGAACGCCGCCACCACCGCCCGGCCCCAGCCGGTGCCGGCGGCGAGCGTGCCCATCCGCGCGCTGAAGACCAGCGCGCAGCCCGGCAGCCGCGCCGCCAGCGCTCCGGCAACCGCCGCCGCCTCGGGCGTATCGATGTTCTCCACGTGCAGCAGCGAAGGCGGCATGATCAGCGCCGCGGCGAGCGCCGCATCGTCCGCCGCCGGCAGCTTCAGCCGGTCGGCCAGCAGTGCCAGCAGATCATCGGCGCTGCCGGGCTTCTCGGCGTCCAGCGCCAGCCGGTGGTAGCCGCCGGCAAAGGCGGCGCGCTGCTCGATGAAGAAGCGGTCGACCAGGTAGGACTTGCCGACCCCGCCCATCCCGGTCACCGCCACCGGCCGGCGCCTGGCCGCGTCCGGCGGCAGCAGGCAGGCGGCGAGCACGTCGAGTTGCGCCTTGCGCCCGACGAACACGTCCGCGACCCGCGCGTGCGGCGCGCTGCTGGCGGCGGCACGCGGCGGCAGCGGCGCCGCGGCCGCACTCGCCGCCGCCGCCGGCCCCGAGCGGCTCTGCCGCGGCGGCATCGGCTTGATCGCCCCCAGCTTTGGCCTGATCGCCTTCGGCTGGCGGGTGAGCTGGCGGTAGAGGCCCTCGTAGCCGTCCGGCGTCTCCACCTCCCAGCGGGTTGCGCCCTGAACGACGGTGGGGATGTGCTCGGGCGATCCGCCGTCGAGCAGCACCGGGATATACTTCGACGTCCTTGCCCGGTCGCCATAGATGAGCTGGCGGATGGTGCGGGCTTCGTACAGCACGCCGAGGCCCTTGCCCGGATCTTCATCATCGAAGCGGCGCAGATAGGTCCCGGTGCAGACCAGCAGAACGAAGTCCGCCTGCTTGATCCCTTTCTCGCACCACGCCGGCCAGCCTTCCGGCGGCGCGGTCTCGTACTGGTCGAGATCGGCGTCGAGGCCGTCCTCGCGCAGCCGGTTGGCGAGCTCCAGCACCCGCTCCGCGTGCGCCGGTCCGTCGTGGCTGTAGCTGATGAACACCTTCGGTGCGTCCGGCACCTTATATTCCCCCGCCTGCCCCGCGCAGTATGCCGCAAGCAGCCGCCCCAACAAGCCTTTCCGCCGCGCTCCTTTCTCTCGGCGTTACGCCTTGCGTTCCCAGCGGCCGCGGTCGGTCTGCTGCCAGTAGGTGACGGCGTGGCCTTCCGCCTTGCGGGCCTGCCAGCGGCGGCGCGCCGCTTCCACCGCCGCTGCGTCATTGCCGTCGAACAGATCGAAGCATCGCTCGTAGGACCCGATGGCGGAGCTGTCGGCGCCGTCGCAGAGGAACAGGAACTGGGCGCCGTTCGAGTTCTCGTCGTGCGGGCTGATCCAGATCGGCTGTTCGCCGGGCGCGCCGTCCTGGGCGCTGCCGTGCGGCAGCCAGGAATCGGGGCTATAGGTCCACAGGTGTACCGCCAGCGCTTCCACCCGCTCCGTGGAAGCGGCGAGCACGACGGCGCGCTTGCCGGCCGCCAGCGTCTTCTCCAGCAGCTTCGGCAGCGCCGCTTCCAGAGTGGCCGACTGCAGGTGGTAGAAGGCGACGTCGGTCAACCTTCTCTCCACCACGCCGTGGCAAAGCCGCCCGCCTCAAGGCTGTTCGTAGTGGTCGCTGACCAGCCGGTCGAGCAGGCGGATGCCGAAGCCGGTTGCCCCCTTCGGCGTGACCGCGCCGTCCTTCTTCGCCCAGGCGACGCCGGCGATGTCGAGATGCGCCCACGGCGTCTTGCCGACGAAGCGCTGCAGGAACTGCGCGGCGGTGATCGAGCCGGCGCCGCGGTCGCCGACGTTCTTCATATCGGCGATGTCGGACTTGATCTGCTTGTCGTAGGCTTCGCCCAGCGGCAGCCGCCACAGCAGCTCGCCCACTGCCTTCCCTGCGGCGACGAGCCGTTCGGCCAGCGCATCGTCGTTGCTGAACAGGCCGGCGTGCTCGCTGCCGAGCGCGATGATGATGGCGCCGGTCAGCGTCGCCAGGTCGATCATCAGTCGCGGGCGGAAGCGCTGCTTGGTGTACCAAAGGGCATCCGACAGCACCAGGCGCCCTTCCGCGTCGGTGTTGATCACCTCGATCGTCTGCCCGGACATCGACTTGACGACGTCGCCCGGCCGCTGCGCGGTGCTGGACGGCATGTTCTCGACGAGGCCGACGACGCCCACGGCGTTGACCGGGGCGCGCCGCAGCGCCAGCGCCTTGATCAGGCCGATCACCACGCCCGAGCCGGCCATGTCCCACTTCATCTCTTCCATGTTGGCGGCAGGCTTGATCGAGATGCCGCCGGTATCGAAGGTAACCCCCTTGCCGATGAAGGCGAGCGGGCCGTTGGGATCGACCTCGGGAGCATCGTCGCCGGCGCCCTCGGCCGGGGCGGGCTTGCCGGCTCCCCACCACTGCAGCACCACCAGCTGCGATTCCCGCGCCGAGCCCTGGCCGACGCCGAGCAGGGCGCCCATCCCCAGCTCGCGCATCCGCTCCTCGCCCAGTACCTCCACCTCGACGCCGTGTTCGGCCAGCGTTCGCGCCTGCGCTGCCAGCGTCTCCGGATAGATCACGTTGGCCGGCTCGGAGACGATGTTGCGGGTAAAGGCGATGGCCTCGGCGAGCGTCGCCTTCGGGCGCCACAGCGCCTCTGCGCCCGCATCGGCGCGGCCGAAACAAGCGCGGCGAGCGACGGTTTGTCCTCGGCGTTCTCCTTGGTGCAGTACTTGTCGAACCGGTAGGAGCGCAGCTGCGCGCCGAGAGCCATCTCCGCCGCCATCTCGGCAGGTGCCAGCATGCAGTCGGCCAGCGCATCGACGCAGACGCAAGCGTCAGCCTGCCCCGCGCCGGCAAGCGCCGCGTAGATCTGGCCGCCTGCCGCCTGCAACTGAAGCGCGTCGAGCTCCCCCGGCTTGCCGAGACCGACAAGCTGGACACGAGTGAGGGTGCCGCCCGGCGCCAGGATCGCAGCGTCTGCTCCTTCTTGCCGTGGAAGCGGCTGGCCGCCACCGCCCGATGCAGTGCACCGCCGAGCGCCGCATCCAACTTCTCGGCACTGGCACTGAAAACCTGATCTTCCGTCACACCGACGACGACCACGCCGGTCGCCGGAATTTCCAGGGCGGAGAAACTAACCTTCATGAACGTTCCTTTCGGTGTGGAGCGGCGAGATGGCGGGCGAGGCGCTGCGGACTATGTAACGCAGGGTGCGGCAAAAGGAAGAACCAGGGTGGCGCAGGGCGACGGCACGAAAAATGCAGCGCCAGGAGCTGCGGCAGTATGCCCCATTCCTGCCATTAGTCAGCGGTATCGCTCGGGCTCGCGCTGCTCGGCTGGCTGGCCGGCGTTGCCGCGCGCTGCTCTGGGGATTCGTTCACCTGGCGGACCGGCTGCTCGGCGGCGGTCACCGCATCGACCAGGCGCTGCTGCTGTCGCTGCGCAACCCGGCCGACCTCGCCGATCCGATCGGTCCGCCCTGAAGAGCCGAGCTCCTCGCCCGCGACATCACCGCTCTCGGCGGCATCCCGGTGCTGACACTGGTGACGCTTTACGCCTGCGGCTTCCTGCTTATGGTGCGCAAGCGCCGGACGGCTGCTGCTGCTGGTCGCCGTCGGCGGCGGCCTGCTGCTGTCATCCGGACTGAAGGACGTGTTCGACCGGCCGCGGCCGGATGGTGCCGCATGCGGTGCAGGTAGCAACCCAGAGCTTTCCCAACGGCCACGCCATGATGTCGGCGATCACCTATCTTACCCTCGGCGCCCTGCTCGCCCGCACCCAGCCGCGCCGGCGGGTGAAGGCCTATCTGCTGACATCCGCGGTGCTGCTGACGCTGCTGGTCGGCACCAGCCGGGTCTATCTCGGCGTGCACTGGCCGACCGACGTGCTCGCCGGCTGGTGGGCAGGCGCCGGCTGGGCGATGCTGTGCCGGGCGGTGCTGCGGCGGCTGCAACGCCGCGGCACGGTCGAGCAGGAGGGTGCAGGTCGTTGACGCACGGCGCGTCCATCCGCTGGCGGGAACGGAAGAGCCCACGGCGAAAGGCAGGGGGCCGGTTGCGGGCCTATCGGAATTCGAAATCCTCAAAATGGATACGCTGGACCGAAATCCCCAAGCTCCGAAGCTGGGCGCGCAGATCGGAGGTGAAGCGCTTCGGTCCACACATGAAGATGTCCTTGTCCCGCAGCTCCCCGAGGTCGGTCGCCCGAAGATGGTCCTGGTCTTCGGAGCAGACGAGGGTGACGTTCAAGTTGCTGGTGTGAATGGCGATGCGCTGAAACTCCTCGTATTGCACGGCATCACCGCGGCTCCGCACGCAATAGTAGAGGCTCGCCCGGTGACCGTCGTCGTCACGGCGCGCCAGGTCGCGCGCCCAGCTGAGGAACGGTGCAATGCCAACGCCGGCAGCGAGCCAGACCTGATCCGTCGATCCCGATCGGTAATTGAAGCGGCCGTAAGGCCCCTCCACCCACGCCTTCGCGCCCTTGCGCAGGTCGCGATAAAGCGCGTGGGTGAAATCGCCGAGCGCCTTGATCGTCAGAACGATCGCACCTTTCTCGGGCAGGCTACAAATCGTGAACGGATGCGCTTCGTGCGACAGCTCCGGTTGATCGAAGGTGACGAAGACGAACTGCCCCGGAGAAAACGAAAGAGCTGATTTCTGCGGCAGGAGCTCCACTTCCAGCACCCTCTCGCCGAGCCTGTGGACGGCATTCACGGCGTAGGCGTTGCGACGAGCAAGCAGAGGCCTGACGATCACGCCGTAGAGGAACGAGCAGGAGGCGAGTGTCGCCAGTGTCAGCATGTAATACAGGAGAGCGGGGTTTGTCGTTACCGCGACGGTGCGGCCCGGCGTTCTGGTGACCAGCACCATGTGGACGGCTCCGAGCACGAGAACCAGGCCGAGGAATTTATGGGAAACCTTCCACTTATCGTATGCGACTGGCACGAATAGGGTCAGGATCATCAGTACGACGAACAGCCAGAAGGCATAGACGCCGACGTTCATGGCAAGCTGCTCGTGCGCCGGCAGAAAAAACTGCAGAGCCTTGCGAAGACGATCCGGGACGAACATCAAAGCGTGCGCAATCGGGTGCGCCAGCAGCATCACGAACGCGGCCCGTCCCAGCCGGTGGTGCACCTGGTACACCTTGTCGAGGCCGCCGAAGAGGTCCTCGATCCAGCGCACCCGCGAGGCCAGCACAAAGGCGATCGCCAGCATGGCCATCCCGACCAGTCCCGCGAGCTGGCCGGTGTCGGTCATAAACCAGGCGGCAGCGCCCCGTCGTCCCAGGGGTTCGGCGGGCGTCAGAAGCCACAGGCCGACGGGAAGCAACGCCGCAAGCCAGACCAGAACCTCGCCCATGTTGCGTTTGAGGATCATCATCTTCGTAATGCCTCATCCAAGGTCTACCCGCTTGCGGTGCTAAAAGCGGAGAGCGTCCAGCCGCGGCGGCGGCTCGTGACAGACCGAGCCACCGCCGCGACCGGCGTTCGGGCAACTACTGCTGCGCCCATTGACCGCGTGCGCCCATTCCGCCTCCAGACCCCCGACCGGCGCCTTGTCCCTGGGTCATACCCTGGCACGGCATTGTGGATGCATTGCCGGTGCTGCACGGGCCCATGCCCTTCCCGCCGCGGGCCATGCCGGGCCCTGAACCTTGACACGGCTGCGCGGCGGAATTAGCGGTGCGGCACGGTCCCGAAGGCTGGCCGCTCCCCATCATGCCTTGCGCGCGCCACTCCGGTGCGCCTTGCCCACGGCCCTGAGCGAACGCCTCGGGCGATGCGGCGATGGCGCTCGCCATTGCTAGAACGGCGGCAATAGCAAATATCCGTCTCATGGCCTTCTCCTCGGTTCATTGCGGGGCGATTGCCTCGCCAACGCAACAATTATGCTCTCGCTGCGTTGCAGCAGCATTTCCGAGGGGTGGCCCCAGTGTAATCGACTGTTTCGGCACGGTGCCGGCGTCGTGCCAGCATCGTGGGGCTCCGCTATACGAGCGTTTGCTCGAAGCGTTGCGGAGCGGCGATCGTCGGGCGCAAGCGAACAGTCTAACGGATGGCCATATCGCCCGCCTGCAGCGGGTCGAGGACAATGACGCCGATTATGTGACTCCCCTCGACATGCTGGCCGAGTTGCGCGGACAACCTGGAACTCTCCAAGCGGAGCGGGAGACCCACGACCTGTGCGACGAGCACAACGACGTCGCCAGCACCAGCCTGCTGGAAAACTGGATCGACGAGGCGGAAGAACGCATTTGGTTCCTGTTCGAAACCAGCCGTCCGGCGAAGTAGCGGGCTCTTGGGCGGCGAGAGCGCTTCAGCTTCAGGGGCCTGCGCCAGGCAAATGAGCTGGGGGAGAGAGGGTGCCCTGAACTCCACGGGATGGCCCCGGCAGCAGCGCGGGAAGACCCGAAGCGGCTGCCGGGGTTGGCGAAGGGGTAATCGGGGCGTAGTCGCCTGTTATCCCGGTTAGCTGGAGCCGGCCGACGCCCCGGCCGGCTTCGTCACTTCCAGCCGCACCGGCGTGGTGCCGGCATTCTTCATGCCAAGGTGCTCCGCAGCCGCCTTTGACAGATCGATGATGCGGCCGCGGACGTAGGGGCCGCGGTCGTTGATCTTGACCTCGACGCTCTTGCCGTTGTCGAGGTTGGTTACCCTTGCCTTGGTTCCGAGCGGCAGCTTCCGGTGCGCCGCGGTAAGCTCATGCTGGTTGAAGCGCTCGCCGCTCGCCGTCTTCCTGCCATGGAAGCCGGGGCCGTACCAGGAGGCTTCGCCCCGCTGTGTATAGATCGCGGCGGGCTGTCCCATCTGCGCCTGCGCCGCATCGTCGGTCGTCAGGATCGGCATCAAGCCGAGGACGAGGGCGATACTCGTCCAGGTGATCCGCTTGAGCATTGTTTCGACCTCTTATGGTTCGTCCCACGCATCATCAATGAAAATGATCGGCAATCGCCTGATCACATCGGATGCCGGAGCAACGCTGACAAGAGGGCCAGGTTCCAGGGCGTTGATAGCGTGTTGCATAGGGGACACGTTTATGGCAGATGCACGCCTGATGGCTGAACACGTGAGTAATACTCTAATTTTTGGCAACGACTATTTTATAATACATCTAATTACATGCGGCAGTAAATGATGGCTGTGGTGGCCCTGATACAATTCGCAAGCATTGCCGGCGCCGCTGGAAGGCGCGCCGGAGAGCCCTTCCCCCGGAACCGATTCGGCGCAAGGCTCTGTGCGATACCGGCGGTGACGGTGCGGCAGTTCGGCCGGAGCCCTGGCTGCGGAGGGGAGGGGGCGCCGGGCCAAGGTTCAGCATCAGGACGGAAAGGAAGGGGCCAGGCGGACATCTGGCCGCCCGCGCCGGCGTGAGCGCGCACCACAAAAAAAGGCCGGGCCCGAAGGCCCGGCAAGTCCAACAGGGAGGCTTCACGTCTGGGAGACGTAGGACTCGTAGGAAACGAGCCCTTCTTTCGGGCATTGCACCCGAAACCTTGAAAAACGATGCTGCACTGCAGCGATAGAACCAATATTAGGCGTCTTGCGGCGGGCCCACCATCCCGAAAATTCGCAACGCCCCCATGCATATTCCACATCAAAACGCGAACTTATCCACCAGCGCCGGATGGGAGGCATATGCTGGGTTGCGAAAGGTGAGAAGCGTGGAGCCCTTCCCCCTCCCGGCCCTTGCTGCGGCTGCAATGCTGCTCTGCGATAAAGCCGGGCGGGCGGCTTCATCCCGGCGGATCGGCGCTGCCCAACCACCGTTCTCGGCGACGCTATCGCCGTGCGCCGCGGACATGCGACCGCCGGGAAATAAACAAAAGCTTGGATAGGAACGCTATCGGCCGCAACGCCTGCCGGCGATCGGGGCAAAAGCTGTCACCGACGTCAGCGTCGCTCGGATCAGCGTGCCGTTCGCGCAGCGCCGCGGCCGCGCCTTCGCGCTAGCGGTTGGCGCCGGGAACCCACAGGACGTCGCGCACGCCCTTTTCGTTCTCCCAGCGGGCGAGCACGAACAGATGGTCGGAAAGTCGGTTGATGTAGCGGATCGCCGCTGGATTGACCTGCTGGGCTTCCGCCAGTTCGCAAAGCATCCGCTCGGCGCGGCGAGAGACGCTGCGCGCCAGATGCAGATAGGCCGAAGCCGCGGTCCCGCCCGGCAGAATGAACGAATTCAGCGGCTGCAACTCCGCGTTCATCGCGTCGATCTCGCGCTCCAGCCGTTCCACCTGGGCATCGACGATACGCAAAGCCCCTTCCGCCTTGCGGCCCTCCTCAGGCGTGCACACATCGGCGCCGAGGTCGAACAGGTCGTTCTGGATGCGGGACAGCATGGCGTCGGCCTCGCCCTGCGCGTGCAGCCGCGCAACGCCGATGACGCCGTTGGTCTCGTCCACGGTGCCGTACGCGGCGACCCGCAGATCCTGCTTCTTCACCCGCGAGCCGTCTCCCAGTGAAGTCTCGCCCTTGTCGCCCCCCCGGGTGTAGATGCGGGTCAATGTCACCATGGCGGGGCCTCCGGTCGAAGGGGGGTTCGCGGGTCAGACCGCGTACAGCAGGATGATGGCGCCGAACAGGGCGACCGCGACAGCCTGGCAGACGACGCGGGCCGTCATCAGCTTGGTGGCGTACCTCTCGTTCGTCTTCGGGCTGACCGCGAACGAAATGACGCCGGCGAACAGCACGCCCAGCGTCGCCAGCATGGCAAGGCCGAGCAGCACGGGCAGAATGGTTTCCATAAGAGAGATATAGACCCGCCGGCGCCGCTGGTCACCCGGAAACTGGCGGTTTGACATCAAGACATCATATATCTTATGCTCTGATGCATGCGTACGACACTGACCCTGGACGACGACGTCGCTGCAGTGTTGACCGGTCTGCACGAGAAGCAGAGTGGGTCGCTCAAAAGCCTCGTCAACGAGGCGTTGCGCCGCGGTCTGCACGAGCTCGCACGGCCGCGGCCATCCGCCCCGCCCTTTCACACGCAACCGTTGAACCTGGGCCGTTGCCTTATTGGTTCGCTGGACAACGTCGCGGAGGTATTGGCAATTGCGGAAGGCGAAGACTTCCGTTGATTCTCGTCGATACGAACCTGCTGGTGTACGCGACTTTCGCCGAGGATCCCGTCCACCAGCAAGCGCGTGCGTGGCTCGACGATCGCATGAGGGGCGCAGCGCGCGTCGGTTTGCCCTGGTCGTCGCTGGTGGGGTTCGTGCGCACCGTAACCAACCCGCGCATCTTCAGCGAACCAGCGTCGATCCATGACGCATGGCGGAGGGTCACCGATTGGCTCGACTGTCCTCCCGTTTGGGTTCCATCACCGACTGAACGTCACCGAGAGGTCCTGGATCGGCTTCTCGTGGCTGGAAAGGTTACGGCGAACCTGGTGCACGATGCCCACCTCGCTGCGCTCGCTATCGAGCATGGACTGACGCTCTGTTCGGCGGACAGCGACTTCGCCCGCTTCACCGGCCTGCGTTGGCAAAACCCGCTGCGCGCTGATCTTCCCCCGGGAAAGTGAACACAAAAAATAGGCAAGCATAAACGCTTGAAAAGGTGCAGTTTCGGAGTTGATTTTTGAGGGAGGTTTTTGAAACGGCGTCAGCGGCGGTCAATCTCCTCCCAATAAAGATCTATAACCAACTCAAGGGCGTGAATCACGCAGCAGAATGGGATCTTAGGGGGCGAACCGGCGCTCTCGGACCACCAGTGCTTTTGTCGATTTACCCGCCCCCGCAGGATGTGAAGCACATTGTTTTGCGAGCAGTGCTCCAGAACCTTCTTTAAGGCAGGTCGGTCTTGGCTTTTTTTTCCCGCTTCCTTCAGGATTTGGTCCCATTTGTCGTTGCGACGTTGCTTGTTCGCAATGTGCCGCAGCAAGTGCCCAGATGTGCGCCATACAGGCGTCACTTGCTTCGTCAGCCATGCCAGCCTCCGTAATGGATGCCCATGAAACAATAGGCGGCTTCGACAGTGTGGCCGTCCACGCGCCAGACATCTCGCCAGAAAATCGCTTCGGACACGCTCCGCGATAAATACTCCCGAACGCACCCAAACAGGGAGGAAAGAACGATGCGCAGCTCGTTTCCGACGAGATCTACCACGGCATCGTCTACCGCGGCGGGGCCACGACGGCGCTGGCCCTCACCCGTGAGGCCATCGTCGTCAACAGCTTTTCCAAATACTGGTCGATGACCGGATGGCGGATCGGCTGGCTGGTGCTGCCAGAACGACTGCTGCGCAGCGTCGAGTGCCTGGCGCAGAACCTCTACATCTCGCCGCCCAGCATATCGCAACACGCCGCCATCGCCGCCTTCGACTGTGGCGCGATCATCGATGACCATGTCGCCCGCTATGCCGCCAACCGGGCTGTGCTGCTGGAAGCGCTGCCGCGCGCCGGCTTTTGCGACATTGCGCCCGCCGACGGCGCCTTCTACCTCTACGCCCGGCTCAAGGACGACGATCCCGACAGCCCGGAATTCTGCCGCCGGCTGCTGGACGAGGCGGACGTCGCCATCACCCTCGGCATCGACTTCGATCCGCTGCGCGGCCACCGCACCGTGCGCTTCTCCTATGCCGGCGGCACCGGCGAGATGGAAGAGGCGGCGGCGCGGCTGGCAGGCTGGCGCGGGCGGTCAGAATAGTAACATTGCTGCCAATGGCATAAAGATCGCCCTCATCCTCAGACCCATGCTGCGGGATCCATATTCTGGATGATGCTCGCTCGGGCCAGCGGCGACATTCGATAATACTGGTGTGATGTGAAGAAGTTGAAGTCGTAGTCCCGGAACCCTGCGGCATTGACCATGCGAAACTGTGTGGCCGGAAACGCGGCCGTATCGGTGCGGTGTCTCGGCCCGTCTTGGCCTAGCCGCGGGACAAGATTCACGCCGAAGCTAACCTGCAACACATTGTCGACTTGGCTGTAGTAGATCGCTATCCGCTCCGCCAGCCGTGACAGACCGCTCAGGCGTGCAAGACCGGGCTGGTCAAAGGCATCAAAGCCGCAGTCGCCGGCAGCAAGCACGGCGAAATCAAACAGATGCGTATCTGCATCGCCATGCAGAAACCAGTTCTCGACGCCGCTCTGCAGCGCCACATGGCCCATGCTGTGAACGAGCAGAAACGTTCGGAATCCCGCCGCCCGTGCATCGGCGACAATCGGCTTGAGAACCTGGAAGAAACCCATCAAATGCGTACCGGAAAGCCGTGCCATCTGCTGATCGTGAAGGTAATCGGCCCGCAGGATTGGCGGGGTGACGACTTTACCGAGAGACGGCCAACTGAAGGCAAGCACCGCCATGTCTGCCGTGGCAACCCCCGAAGCGGCCAGCCATTCGCGATTGAACGCCGCCCTGGTAATCGCGTCTTCGAAGGTATTGTCGAAGCCGTGAATGAAAATCAGCAGATCCCGCCCGCCGCCGGCGAGGTCTCCGGCAGGATCGGATGCGAACTTGCCGAGTTCTACGTTCTGGATCGAGTCGATCTTTCCTTGCCTATTGGTCGAAATGTCGATGCCGCTGACGAAGGCAGTGCCAAAGACGACGTTAGCCGAGTCGGAAGGTGGTTGCAGCCCCTTGCTATAGCTGCCAACCAATTCCGGTGCGCCCGCAAGCACCCGGTTGCTAGCAAAATATACTGTTGTTAGCATGTCATAATCCCCCCGAAAGCGCCCCATATGTATGACTTTATGCCTGAGGCCTCTTCTCCATTCAAGCTTGAACTGGCCCTCACGCACCTTCTGACAATGTTGTGAACTTGATGATTTCGCGGACGATGCGGCAACGTCGGCGATAGCCGACAACGCCAACAACCTGAGCTTGATATTGCGTAGATTGAATAAAAACTAGCCACCACGCAGCGATAATCAGATCTTTCAACAAACGTACCCACTTACTGTGATAATTGGTCATATGCACACGTCATCATATCGATCATATCGTCATGCGTGGACCTGGTCCGCGCATCCAGCGGCCCCGCAGCCCTCTGGCAGCGAGACACGCGGATGGCCGGGACAAGCCCACTGTTGTCCGGTTCGGCTGTCAGTTCCATTGGAGCGCCCATTGATCTGGGTTGCGGATTTGTGGTGGCTCGGGTTCGAGCAGGCAGTCGATGCGGCGGCGGTGCATCAGGTTGGCGCGGACCAGCCTGGCGAAGGCGAGCGGGCTGTGCACGGTTTCCTGGTTGGCTTGGGCCATCCGCAGCAGCAGGAAGGCGATCAGGGCGACGGCGATCTGAATGCGGACGGCGTTTTCGCTGGTGCCGAGGAAATGGCGGATCTTCAGCGTCTGCTTGACCCAACGGAAGAACAACTCAATTGCCCAGCGCCGCTTGTAGAGGTCGGCGATCTCCTGGGCCGTGGCATCGAGGTCGTTGGACAGAATGCGCAGCACCTTGCCGGTCTGGATGCGGACGCGGATCTCGCGCACCGGATCGCCGAACGGGTTCTTGCGGCTTGCCGCCTGCCGCGCCGGCAGCAGGCCTGTGCGGTCGGAGAGGATGTCGCCGTCCTTGGGCACGTCGCGTTCCGCCGTCACGCTCAGCGGGGTGTTGGCCTTGAAGCGGGTGACGATGCGGCATCCGGCGGCGTCCATCTTCGCCCACCAGCGGTAATCGTAATAGCCGAGGTCGAAGACGTCGGTGGCGCCCGCCTCGATCGGCATCGCCTGGGCGGCGGTGATGTCGTTGACCTTGGCGGCGGTGACCGCGGCATAGATCGGCCGGTCGGCGTCCGGGTCATAGATCACGTGGACCTTGGCGCCGCAGGCCTTAGCCGAGAAGCGCGCCCACCCGGCCGCCCGCCCGCTCACCCGCACGCCGGTCGAATCAATCAGATAGATGGCCTCGCCGACGACGCGCCGCAGGCCGCGCTGCGCCTGACGAACCAGGGCGGCAAACAAATCGGCGAACACCGCGGCGGGACGCAGGAAATTGGCATCGGCCAGGGTGGAGCGCGAGACCGTGCGAGCGCCGACATGGTAGAGCCGCACCGCATGGCTTGCCAGCCCGCCGACGATCTCGCGCAGGCTGGCCGCTCCGGAAAGTTGCCCATAGAGCAGGGCGATGAACTGGCTCTTCGTCGGCAGACGCCGCACCCGCCGGTCCGCCTTGTGCGCCGCCACCAGCCGATCAAACTCGGCCCACGGAACCCGCTTCAGGATATCGTGAAACACGCTATTCTTATGCCGCACGGTGTTTGCTCCGTCTTCGTGTCCGATAACGTCGCCAACGTTCGAACACGAGTAGAATCAACACCGTGCACCTTGTCTACCAAATCCCAACCGGACAGCCATGTGACAGGCACGGCCATGACGAACGCCGATGCACGGACTTGGTCCGCGCCACTGCTATTGTGTCACGCGCGGACTTGATCCACGCATCGCACAATAGCGCCGACCGGCGGAACGCATGGCGCGCGGTTCCACATGCCGGGACGACGCCCCCGCAACCGAAAAGCTCGCGGCAAGCGAGACGAAAGCGAGCTGTCATTCATCCAGGGTCTTTCGCAGCAGGGCGGCGCGCGTTACCCTCAGCGCCTGCAAGATCACTCTCAGGCCACCACCGGTGACGACATCGATTTTGCCAGCCGACAAATACGACCTGCGGGTGCCGCGCTACACCAGCTACCCGACGGCGCCGCACTTTGGCCCTGAGGTTACCGCCGAGACCTACCGCGGCTGGCTCGGCGCGCTCGACCCTGCGGCACCGCTGTCGGTATACGTGCACATCCCGTTCTGCGACGAGATGTGCTGGTTCTGCGGCTGCTGGACGAAGATCGTTAAACGCTACGAGCCGATCCGCTCCTACCTCGACGCCCTGCACGGCGAGATCGCGCTGATCGCGGCCGCCCTGCCGGTGCGCATGTCGCTGCGCCACCTGCACTTCGGCGGCGGCAGCCCGACGATGCTGACGCCCGCGGACTGGCTGGCGGTGAGCGCCGAGCTGCGCCGCCGGTTCGACTTCGACCGTGATGCCGAGGTCGCCGTCGAGCTCGACCCGCGCGATGCCAGCGAGGACTACATCGCGGCACTGGCGCAAGCCGGGGTGACGCGGGCGTCGATCGGCGTGCAGGACTTCGATGCCGACGTGCAGAAGGAGATCAACCGGCACCAGCCGTTCGAGGTGGTGGAGCGGGTGGTCGGCTGGCTGCGCCGGCATGGCATCGGCGACGTCAACCTCGATCTGATGTACGGGCTGCCGCGGCAGACCGAGGCGAAGGTCGAGGCGATGGTCGATCTGGCGCTGCAGTTGGCGCCGGCGCGGGTGGCGCTGTTCGGCTACGCGCACGTCCCGTGGATGAAGAGCCACCAGAAGCTGATCGACGAGATGGCGCTGCCGGACGCGCTCGCAAGGCTGCGCCAGTTCGCCGCCGCCTCGGCCCGCCTCCTTGCCGCGGGATACGAGGCGATCGGCCTCGACCACTTTGCCCGCCCCGACGACGGCCTGAGTGCGGCTCTGTCGGCCGGCCGGCTGCGCCGCAATTTCCAGGGCTATACCGCTGACGATACGCCGATCCTCATCGGCCTCGGCGCATCCGCCATCGGCTCGCTGCCGCAGGGCTACGTGCAGAACGTCCAGCCGCTCGCCGACTACCGCCGGGCGATCGCCGCCGGCCGGCTACCGACGGCGCGCGGCATTGCCCTGAAAACCGACGACCGGCTGCGGCGCGAGATCATCGAGCAGCTGATGTGCACGCTCAGCGTCGATGTCGCTGCCATCTGCGACACCTACGGCTTCCCCGCGGACATGCTCGCTGCAGAGCGGACGCGGCTGGCGCCGCTGGCGGCGGACGGACTGGTGCGGCTCGATGCCAGCCGGATCACCGTCACCGAGGCGGGACGGCCGTTCGTGCGGGTGGTGGCGGCAATCTTCGACGCCTATCTGCAGCCGGGGATGGCGCGCCACTCCCGCGCCGTCTGACCAAGGGGCAACCGGATCAACGGGGACCTGCGACAGGGGAACATCACCGATGGCAATCGCAAGGGTTCTGCTGCTGTGTTTCGTCGTCGTGCTGACCGCCGCGCCCGCCGGGGCCGTCGATCTCGCCGGCAGCGTCGCCAAGCTGCAGGGATCGGCGGTCGCCACCGCCACGACCGGCTTCAGCCGACCGTTGCAGAACGGCTCGACCATCCTCGTCGGCGACCGCATCGCCACCGGCGCCGACAGCCGGCTGCGGCTGCGGATGAACGACGGGGCCGTCGTCACCCTCGGCAGCACCAGCACCATCACCATCGAGACGTGGAGCGGCGACGCGACCACCGGCCAGGCGCTGATGAACGTCATCGAGGGCGTATTCCTCGCCGCCTCCGGCGCCATCGCCAGCCTGGGACCCGACCGGATGGTCGTCACCACCCCGGCGGCGACGCTCGGCATCCGCGGCACCGAGGTGTGGGGCGATGCGTCCCCCGAACTTCTGGCGGTCGCCCTGCTGTCGGGTACCGGCATCACCATCGATACGGCGGCGGGACGCATCGAGATGACCCAGCCCGGCACCGGCCTCGACGTGGTCGCCGGCCGGGCGCTGCCGCCGATCAAGCAGTGGGGACCACCGCGCCTGCAAGCGGCGCGGGAGGCCGTGGCCTTCAGCGACGAGTAGCCCGCGGGAAGGCGCGGGCGTGGCTCGCCCGCATTGTTTCGAAGATCGGCAGGGCCGACCTCTTCGGTTGCGCTTGAACGCAGCCGAGGCAAACGAGCCCTTTCGGGCAGTACTCCCCGCCCGGCAGAGCACACAGGTGGGTGCTCATGTCGCGCAACGCGCAGCTTTCGGCAAGCCGTCTCCACTCTTCCCCGGTCGGCGCGTCCCGGACGTGGCGGCAGCAGGCCTCGACGAGCGTTTGCGGATAGAGCTTGGCGTAGATCATAACCGTGTCGGGACGCTCTTGACCGAGCAGGGCCTGAACGACATGCGGCGGGGTTCCATTGTTCACGCCGCTTCGGCCAGATGGTTCCATCTGCAACACCTGCCGTGAAAGCCTTGCAGCTCCGTCTCGGCCGGATCAGGGTGACGATGTTGAACCAGAACTCGAAGGTATCGAGGTAGGAGACCAGCTCGTCGAGCTTCGCCTTGTTGCCGCTGATCTTGACGTCGCCCGCGCCAATGGCGTCGGCCAAGGTCGTCTCCTTGAGGATGATCTTGTTCAGCGCGTCCCGGCTCAGCGTCACCGTCGCGTCGGCCTTGTCGGACTGCTGGTTCGCAGTGTGGTTAAGCACACCGTTTTCCAGCTCGACGAGGTATTTCCCGCCCGACTTGCCGAAGTCGAAGTTGATCACCGCCTTGGCATCCGCGGCTTTCGGGCCATTCAGGCGAACGGCGAGGTAGTCGAAGAACAGGTCGAGCGACATCGCCCGCACCGTGTCCGGGCTGGCGGTGTCCGGCGTCGGCAGCTTGGCGACGCCGTCGCGCAGTTCCTTGGCACCGGTGAGATAGAAGTTGCGCCACGGCCCCGGCTCGGACTGGTAGCCGAGCTGTTCCAGCGTATCCGCCTGCAGGTTCTTCGCCGCCTGGTTGCCGGGATCGGCAAAGACGACGTGATTGACGACTTCCGCCACCCAGCGGTAGTCGCCCTTGTCGTAGGACTCCTGCGCCTTTTTCAGCACGACATCGGCACCGCCCATGAACTCGACGTAGCGCTTGCTTGCCTCCACCGGGGGAAGCTCGTGCAGCGTCGCCGGATTGCCATTGAACCAGCCCAGGTAGAGGACGTAGGTGGCCTTGACGTTGTGGTTGACCGAGCCGTAGTAGCCGCGATTGGCCCACACGTGGGCAAGGCTGTCGGGCAGCTTGAATTCCTCGGCGATCTCGACCTCGGTCAGACCGTGATTGGCGAGGCGCAGGGTTTCGTCATTGATGTAGCGGTAGAGGTCGCGCTGGGACCGCAGCAGCTTGACCACCTCGGCGTTGCCGAAGGTCGGCCAGTGGTGCTGGGCGAACATCACCTCGGCCTTGCCGCCCCACATCTGCAGCGCCTGGTTGAGGTACTTCGACCACGGCAGCGGCTCGCGGATCTTGGCGCCGCGCAGCGAGTAGGTGTTGTGCAGCGTGTGGGTGCAATCCTCGGCGGCAGCGATGGCCTTCTCCTCCTTGATGTACCACAGCATTTCCGAGGGCGCCTCCGAGCCGGGGGCGAGCAGGAACTCGTAGGTCAAGCCGTCGATCACGTGCGTTTCGCCGGTCTTGGTGATGGTGTCGGTCGGCGGGATCAGCGTCACGGTGCCGGCGGAGGTGGTGGTGCCCAACCCGGCGCCGACCTGTCCCTTGGCGTCGGGCGGGAGCAGGTTGCCGTACATGTAGCTGGCCCGGCGGCTCATGGCGGTGCCGGCCATGACGTTCTCGGCAACCGCTGCCTCAAGAAACCCTTCGGGAGCATAAATCTTGATTTTGCCGGATTTTACGTCGGCCTCGTCGACGACACCGCGCACGCCGCCATAGTGGTCGACATGGCTGTGGGTATAGATCACCGCCTTGACCGGCTTCTTGCCACGGTTCTTGTAGTAGAGGTCGATGGCAACCTTGGCCGTCTCGGTCGAAATCAGCGGATCGACGACGACGATCCCCTGCTTGCCTTCGATGATGGTCATGTTCGACAGGTCCTGATTGCGGACCTGGTAGATGCCGTCGGTGACCTGGAAGAGGCCGCTCATGTTGATCAGCTGAGCCTGGCGCCACAAGCTGGGATTGACGGTATCGGGCGTCGCCGCACCGTCGGCTATGAACTTGAACTGCTCGGGATTCCAGATCGCATTGCCGGCCTGTCCCTTGATCATCTCGGTGGGCAGCGGCGCGACCAGTCCCTTGCGGGCGCTGTCGAAATCGGACTTGTCGGCGAACGGCAGCTCGTCCAGCAGCTTGCTGTTCGCTGCTTTCGTCGCCGCGGTAGCATCCTTGCGCACGTCTTGGGTCTGCGCAAAGGCGTCGTCCGCGGCACTGACGCCGATGAGGCTGAGAATGAGCAGCGTCGCGCGGAAACCACTTTGTCTCACAGTTTTCTCCCTGAAGGCTTGATTTGAGGCGCTTCTTCCAGATCGCGGGGATACGGCAGCCCCGGTCAGCGGGCTTCGATGCGAACGGTGAGGGCGAAGGTTTGTTCCGGTTGAACGCCCTGTTCCCACGGCCGTCGGTACGAAAGGGCAATTTTCGTGCTGCCGGGCTCGGCGGCACGGAAGCGCCAGCGATGAATGCCACCGGCCCCCGGCCGATCGCCCCCTGACTGGAAGCTGCCATCGACGAGGACGGCGAAGGGCGAGCCGTCGGCATCAAAGGACCACCGGTATCCCGTCGTCGGGTTCTCGCGCAGGCAGATCTCGAACGTCTGGTTCAGCTCGACGGCGAGCGTCCGGCCGTTGGCTGTCTCATCGATGCAGGACGAAGGAGATGACATCGGTGCGCTCCCGCTTGCCGCCGAGGTAGCATCGCCTGCGGATGCGCAAGCGGCGGCAAGGGAGCACGTGAGAACCATGCAGCAGGCGGCCATGACCGGCGTCCTCGCCAGGCCGCCTTGCACGCGGGCGTTCCTCTGCTGCCGGATTGGCTCGCTGCTCTGCATACGCGTTCTCGTCACCCAGTCGAAGTCGTGCTCGTCAGAATAAATGAACGGACCTGAACCTCGAAGGGCTGGGCGGAGCGAGTTGGCCGGAGACGAAGACGAGATCGCGCCAGGCGGTCGCCTGCGAGTAGTGACCGGCCGGAGCCGGCACGGCGGCAGTGGTAATGCGCTCGATCAGATCGATCATGGTTCTCACTTCTACCAGCCTTGGATGCGGGCCAGACCGCGCCGACACCGCTGGCGTCGTCGAGGACGTAGTAGCGGTCATGTTGGGCGCCGGGGGCACAGGCGTGGTTCGGCAACACACGCGCTCCGGCCGGCAGCTCAGGCAGCGTTCCGGCGGAACCCTTCCGAACGGCGACGATGCCATGCTCCCCTGGTTGGCGTCGGCGACGATGAGGTCCTGGTAAGGCCGGCCCGCGAGGTCGCAGACGATGCCGTAGCCCTGATCGACCGTCTGCTTGGCCGAGCCGCGACAGGACGGCGAATGGGAAAGTTTTGGTGGCCTCGAACCGAAGCGGTCCATTACTTTGGCATCGAACGTATGGCTGAGAAGGAGGGAGAGTACGTGCGTGAGGTCCTAGGTAGCTACCGCGTTGCCGTCGAGACCGCGATGATCGTCGTGATCTTGATCGGCGTCCGAGCCGCGCTTTGGGGCATCGGGGTGACCGGGATGTCGACCACGCCACTGATCTCCAGCGTGATCAGTGGCGGCATTTTCGTCATGGGCCTTGTGCTCGCCGGCACACTGGTCGACTACCGCGACGCCGAGCGGGCCCCGACCGATGTTGCCGCGAGCCTCTATGCCCTGCTGCGAGAAACCGAGGCGATGAACCGGATCTGGGGCAAACCGGACATGGCGACGGCCCGGGCACGGCTGATCGCGGTCGTCACAGCGCTGCGCGCTGACATCACCAGCGGCAATACACGGGAGTGCCAGGCGGCGATCGAGAACCTGTCGCCGACGCTGGAGGAGCTCGAAGAGACAAAAGTGCCGGCAAACTACATCGTCCGCCTGCGCTCGGAGCAGGCCGCGCTACGCAAGGCGGCGTTGCGAGTGTATCACATCCAGCGCGAGGAGTTCCTGCCCTCGGCAAAGGCAATGATCACGAGCGTCGTAGCCATCATCATGCTGATCCTGCTGTTCACCGACATGGGTGGCCTGCTTGAATCGGTGGTGACCATAGGCTTCCTGGGCTTCTTTTTCATCTACCTGCTGCGGCTGCTGAATGTCATCGACAAGCCGTTCAAAGCCGGGCGGGAGCGCACCGACGACGATGTCAGCTTGTTCCTGGCGACCGAGTTCGTGGTCTACGCGCAGGCGGAGGGCACCGACGCCCTGCCACCACAAGACCTCGAGGCAAAGGTGGACCAGCTCGAAGAGCAACTCACCGAGGTCGAAGAGGCACACGCTCAAGGCGAGGTGGACGATGCGGCGGCGGCCCTCGAGAAGGTTGCACGAAACGCCACGCCGACCCCAGTGTCTTGAGTCGGAAGTTCGCTGCAGATGTGTCTCTGTTGGAAACCAATAACGCACAACCTGGCAAGCAGGCAGGGGCAGGCATTGCTAAGGGCTGTTCCGATGCGTTCCTAATTCCCCTTCTCGCTGTCCGGTATTCAGCGGCTGGCCGGGGCATCGCCGGCAGGGGGCACGAAGACGCGCAGGGCGCGGGGGATCACCCGGAAGGTCGCGGGTGTCCGGCCGCGCACCTCGCCGTCGACGTTGATCGGCAGTGGCCGGTCGGTATCGAGTACGATCTCGCGGCCGTGCATCGATACGATGTTTTCGATCGGTCGGTGCCAGCCCCAGCGCAGCACCGGCAGCAGCGTCGCCAACCGCCAGCCCGGCAACTGCGGCAGGGCGTAGAGGTCAAGGCGGCCGTCGTCGATGGCGGCGTCGTCGACGATGGTCATGCCGCCGCCGTAGTAGCGGCCGTTGCCGACGGCGACCTGCATCGACGTCAGCTCGGTGGTAACGCCGTCGCAGGTGATGCGGACGGCGAACGAGCGCTGCCGGTGGATCGCCTCCCAGGTGCAGGCGAGGTAGGCGAGCGGCCCATAGCGCTCCTTGCGGCGGCGGGTCAGGCGGCGGGCGATGCGGACGCTGAGGCCGATGCTGGCGACGTTGAAGAAATGGGTGGGCGCGCTGTCGGCGCGCTCGATGCGGCCGACGTCGATCGGCCGCGTCCTTCCCTCGGCGATGATCCGGCAGGCCGCCTGCGGGTCGGAGGGGATGTTGAGGGTGCGGGCAAGATCGTTGGCGTTGCCCAAGGGCAGGATGCCGAGCGGCAGCCTGGTGGCGAGGACCGCGTCGAGAGCATGGCTGAGGGTGCCGTCGCCACCGCCCAGGACGATCATATCGCAGCCGGCCGCACCATCGCGGATCAGCGTCGGAATCCGTCCCGGCTCGGGCGGCATCTCCGGGGTGGCCTCGATGCCGGCTTCGTGCAGCGAGCGCACGCCGTCGTCGAGCTGGCGCCGGCCGCGCGTCCCGTGGCGGTTGACCAGCAGCAGCGCCTTGCGCGGCCAGCCCTCGCGCTTGGCCGAGGACCACTCGAAGCCGTCGTCGCGGGGGCTCATCGCGGCGCCCCGGCGAAGGCGGCGACGTCGTCCTCTTCGAGCACGTCGGCGATCACCGCACAGGCCCGCTCGATGTCGTCGTCGGCGATGCCGAGGTGCGTCACCGCCCGCACCCCCACCGTCCCGGACGGCAGCAGATGGACGCCGTGGACGAAACACGCATCGACGAACGCCGCCGCCGACAGCCGCCGCAAGCGGAAGCGGACGATGTTGGTCTCGACGGTGCCGGCGTCGATGTCGATCTCCGGGATTTGTGCCAGCAGCGCCGCCATCCGCCGGGCGCGGGCATGATCTTCGGCGAGCCGCTCCCTGTGATGCTCCAGCGCCCACAGCGCGCCAGCGGCGACGATGCCGCCCTGGCGGATGCCGCCGCCGAACAGCGCCTTGAAGCGGCGGGCACGGGCGACGAGCGGGCGCGGGCCGGCCAGCGCCGAGCCGACAGGTGCACCGAGGCCCTTGGAGAAACAGACGCTAACGGTGTCGAACGGCTCCGCCCACGCTTTCGGCAACGCCGCTGGCAATAGCGGCGTTCCACAGCCGCGCGCCATCCAGGTGCAGGGCGAGGCCGGCGGCGCGGCCGGCGGCGGCGACCGCCCGCAGCGTCGCCAGCGGCCAGACGGTGCCGCCGCCGAGGTTATGGGTGTTCTCCAGGCACAGGAGCCTGGTCGGTGGCTGCACCGCCGGCAGGAAGGGATGCTGCGTGCGGATGGCGGCGCGGACATCGTCGGCGGCGAAGATGCCATTGGTGCCGGCCAGAGCGCGCACCGTCAATCCGGACATTACCGCCGGGGCGCCGCGCTCCAGCACCGCGATATGGGCGCCGCGGTCGGCCAGCACCTCGTCGCCGGCCTCGGTGTGGCTGCGCAGCGCCACCTGGTTGGTCATGGTGCCCGACACCATGAACACCGCATCCTCCTTGCCGAGCAGCTCGGCGGTTCGCTGCTCCAGGGCGCGGATGCTGGGGTCATCGCCGTAGACGTCGTCGCCGACCGGCGCGTCGGCCATTGCCCGGCGCATCGCCGGCGTCGGCCGGGTCACCGTATCGCTGCGCAGATCGATCATCGCCCGCCTCCCAATGCCGCACCCACGGGGGAAACGCGCAAGTGGCTCAGCCGTTGCCGGGACTGGCCGCCGGCGATGCGGGTGCCGGCGGTGGTGGCACCTCCGCATCCCGAGCGGTCTCGTACATCAGATATAGGACGCCGATGATGGCGATGGCGGCGACAATCAGCCGCCAGGTCGAGGGCAGCGGCAACGTCGGCGGCCCGTCGTCCGGTGGCGGCAGATGGCGTTTACGCTGCTCGTGCATCGCTCTCCCCCGCGAACGCGAGAAATCCCCGGCCGGCAACGAACCCTGCTCGGCGCCGCTCAGGGGAGCGCCGGCCCGCACAGAGCGGCGGCAAGGCTTCTCTGGCGCAGTCCTCTTGGGCTATTTCACCAGCACTTGGGCGGCCTCGCGGAGCTGCGTGCGCAGCCGCAGCAGCAGGAATCCCTGGCTGGCCAGATGGCTGGGCACGAACTGGCTGGAGGTGCCGCCGTTGAGGACGACCCACGGTTGCTGCTCGGCCGCCTGCCGTCCGCTCTCCAGCACCTGGTTCCATACGGAATCCATGTTGCGTTCGGCCAGCACCTGGCGGAAGTCCTGGCCGAGGGCGCTCAGCAGCATGTAGTAGGCGTAGAGGCGGCCCTTGGTCTGATAGAAAATGTCGTCGGCGGAAAAGCTGATCGGAAAGCCCGCGTGGTCGCGCAGATGATCGTCGATGATCGCCGACGACGAGCCGAGATCATTGATGAACCGCTCAAGGGTGTCGATCAGGTTGTCGGCGCGGACATCGAAGGTGGCGGTGCCGTTGGCGACGCGCTGGTTATAGGCGCGCAGCGCCTTTACCGCGGCGCGGTACTGGCTCTCCGATGTCGCCGTCGGCGCCAGCGATGCGCTGAAGTTGAACATCCAGACGTTGCCGGGATAGCGCAGCAGGCCGGCGGCGCGGTCGGCGTCGGGATCGACGGCAGACGTGCCGCGCGAGCGGGCGAGCTGCTCGGTCAGCGCCGTGCCGAAGCGGCTGACGGCATAGACGATGCCCATCTGGAAGTTGGGCATGTTGTCGAGGAGGGAGCCCGGCAGGAAGAACGGATCGTTGGCGGTCCAGCGGTGGGTATCGACCTCGCGCTCCACCAGCGCCGCCGCCATATCGACGGCGCGGCTGCCGCCCGCGATCGGATTGGGGGGCACGAACGAGGTGTCGTCGTCGATGGTGTGGATCCACACCGCCCCCACCAGGAAATAGAGGACGACGAGCAGCACCAGGATGCCGAGAACGCGGAAGAACATCCGCCCGGAGCCCATCACCTTGACCTTATCGACGACACGGTCCTTCGTTTCGGTGAGGCTGGCCATGTCATCTCCTGTCGATCTCTGGCTGGAACGCCCCGCTCCCCGGCGGCAGCACCCGCCCGCGGGTTGTCGGCAATCGCTGGTCGCAAGTCAAGACGGCCCTCGCCCTTACGGTTCCGCCTCAGCGCTGGACAATGACGCGGGCGAGGTCGTCGAGGCGGACCTGCCAGCCGGAGCGCTCCAGCTCGGGATCGACGTGCTCCTCTTCCGGCCAGCCCAGGCAGAGGTAGGCGACCAGCGACCAGGTCGCCGGCACCGCCAAAGCTTCGCGGACGCCGAGAGGATCGAGGATGGAGACCCAGCCGACGCCGACGCCATGCGCCCGCGCCGCCAGCCACAGGCCGTGCACGGCGCCGACGACCGACCAGGTCAGCGTTTCCGGCATGGTGTTGCGTCCGAGCCGCGCGCCCAGTCCGGTTGCGGCATCGACGAACACGGCGAGATGCACCGGCGCGCGGTCGAGGCCCGCAAGCTTCAGCCGGGCATAGAGGGCAGCCCGCTCGCCCTCGTAGGACGCCAGTGCCGACCGGTTGCAAGCCTCGAAGCTGTCGCGCACCGCCGCCCGGCGGCCGGCATCATCGACCTTGACGAAGCGCCACGGCTGGCTGTTGCCGACCGACGGCGACAGCAGCGCCAGCTCGATCAGCCGGTCGAGCAAGCCCGGCTCCAGCGGTTCGGTACGGAAGCGGCGGACATCGCGCCGCCAGCGGTAAAGCTGCTCCAGCTGCCGGCGGAAGGCGGCATCGAAACGCGGCGGACGCTCTATTGGTACGGGGTCGGTCATCGCGATCCGCGACTCTAGCGGCGGCGGCCGCCCACGCAAGCATCGCGGTCGCGAGGCTCGCAATTCTCGGCGCTCGGCGCTCGCTGCATCTCCTGCGGCCGGGTCAAGACAGCGCGCGCAGGTCCTCGGCGGTAAGGCGAAGGCTCGCCGCCGCGACGTTCTCCTCCAGATGAGCGATCTGCGACGTCCCGGGAATGGGCACGACGACCGGCGCGCGGGCGAGCAGCCAAGCGAGGGCGACCTGCACCGGCGGCGCCCCGTGCCGGCGGGCGACGGTGCCGAGGGCGCCGGTGCCGGCAGCACTGCCCCCGGCGTTCAGCGGATACCAGGGCAGAAAGGCGATGCCCGCCTGCTGGCACGTGCTGACCACCGCATCCGACGAGCGGTCGCTGAGGTTGAAGCGGTTCTGCACCGAGGCAATAGGGGCGATACGGCGCGCCCTGCGCAGTTCATCGACGCTGACGTTGGAGAGGCCGATGTGCCGGATCTTTCCCGCCGCCTGCAGCTCGGCAAGGGTGCCCACGGAGTCCTCGAAGGGCACGCGCGGATCCGGCGAATGCAGCTGGTAGAGGTCGATGCGCTCCAGCTTCAGGCGCCGCAGGCTGGCCTCGCAGGCGGCGCGCAGGTGCTCCGGCCGGCCGTCGGGGGTCCACCGGCCGGGGCCGGGACGAAGCAACCCGCTCTTGGTGGCGATGACGAGGCCGGCAGGGTACGGGTAGAGCGCCTCGGCGATTTGCCGCTCGTTCACCTCGGGCCCGTACGCATCCGCCGTATCGATCAGGGTAACGCCGAGATCGACCACCCGGCGCAGCACTAGGCGCGCCGCCGCCGGATCGGCCGGCTCGCCCCAGACCCCCGGCCCGCACAGGCGCATGGCGCCGAAGCCGAGCCGGCCGACGGTAAGGTCGCCGCCGAGGGTGATCGTCCCGCCCGGAGGCGCGCCATGCTCGCTCATCTCTTCCTTCCCTTCATCCGTTGGTGGCCTTGTTTTCCCCTCTCCCTTTGGGAGAGGGAGGGGCCCGGCGCGCCAGCACCGGGAGGGTGAGGGTCCGACTCGCACCGCTCGGGTGCCCGTCCACCCTCACCCGCTCGCTTTGCTCGCACCCTTTCCCAAACTGGGGATAGGGTTTTTCTACCCCAGCATGTTCAGGCGGAAATGGTGGGTGACGTCGGACTTGAACTGCTTGACGATCTTCAGCGAGTCGCGCAGCAGGTTGCGCTCGAAGCCGCGCAGCTGGTCGAGGTCGAGAATGTTGTCGGAGACGGTGCCCTGCGCCGCTGTCGCCAGCTGCTGGCGCAGCCGCAGCATCGCCATGAAGTCGAAGGCCTCGATCAGATCGGCGCTGAACTCGTCGCTGAACGGTCCCCGCCCGCTCAACGCCTGGATACGGGCGATGGTGTTGGTCTCGGTGACCCGGTATTCGAGCGCAAGGCTGCGGACGCCGTGGACGACGGGGAAGATGCCGCCCTTCTTGATGTCGATGCCGCGGCCGCCATTGCGGGTCTCGGCAAAGACGAAGCGGTTGAACAGGCCCAGCGGCGTCGGGAAGGTGAGCGTCGCCCTGGCGAAGTGGCCGGCGAACGCCGCCTCCTGGCCGAGAAGCTCGAAGATCAGCGCCTTGATGTCGGTGAGCAGCCGGCTGTCGCCCGCCACCGGGCTGGCATCGTAGAGGATGGCAAGGCGCAGGAAGGCCTCGCCGGAAGGCTCCGCCAGCCAACGCTTCAGCTCCCGGCGATAGGCGGCGAGCGTCTGCGACCAGTCGGGATTGGTCACCATGACGTTCCCCGGGCATGGCGGGTAGCCCAGCTCGATCAGCGTCCGGGTGAACGGCTCGGTGATCGCCGTGCGGGCGTCACCCGGCTCGCTCCGGAAGATCAGGCCGTTATCCTGGTCGGTGCGCAGCAGCTGCTCGCCGCGCCCCTCGCTGCCCATGACCATCAGGCAGACATCGTCCTGCAGGGCCGGGGGTGTTACCTGCTCGAACACGCGGCGGAACAGCTTGCGATTAAGATCGGTGACGATGCGGGCGATGTACCGCGGCTTGACGCCGCGGCCGAACAGTGATTCCACCAGATGCGGCACCGCGGCGGCGGGAGCATCGAGATCGCCGCGCGTGCGCGCCCGGTCGAGCTTGCTGGCGATGACATAGGAGGAGTTGGCAAGATAGCCGAGCAGGTCGGCCTGCTCGAAGGTCCCTTCGATCTCCCGGCCGCGCGTCACCACCACGTGGCGGATGGCGCGCTCGGTCATCAGCACCAGCGCGTTGAACAGGAAGTCGTCGCGATCGATGGTGCACAGATCGTAGGAGGCGAGATCGCCGATGGCGGTACTGTCCGGCAACCCCATCAGCAGCGAGCGCTCGCGCACGTCGCGCTCGGTGAAGATGCCGGTTTCATCGCCGCGGCGGACCAGCACCGCCGAGACCTCGCAGGACTGCATCAGCTGCGTCGCCTCGCGGATGGTTGTCTCCGGCGGAACGAAGACGGGGGGATGCAAATGCCCTTCGCTGAGCTTTGCCAGCAGGAACGATGCGGTCTCGCGCCGCTGCTGCACCGACACCAGCGCATCCAGACGGCGGCCAAGATCGCGCTGAAAATATTCGCGAAAAGGTGCGTTGCTGCGGCACAAGGCGTGAAACAGCTGCACCGGCATCTGGTAGCAGAGGCTGCGATCGCGGGAGACGAAGGCATTCTCGCTGCGGCCGTTGATCAGCGCCATAGAATCGAAGCTGGCGCCGTCGGCGTAGAGCGCCACCGTGCCGCTATGGTCCGATTCCTCGACGATCCCCTCGGCCACGACGAACAACGAGTGGGGGTGGCTGCGCCGCGCCTGGATGGTTTCGCCGGCGGCGTAATGGGCCGGTGTCAGCGAATCGACGACGCGGCCGAACTCGTCGCGGCTGAGCTGATTGAACGGCGCGACCGTCTTGAGGAATTGGTTGGCTTCCGGATTGAACATGCCGGGCTCTCCGCGCCTCTCCGGGCCTCCTGCCGTGACAGCCCGCGCCCATTCACATCGAAGAACCTCTGGGAATGGCACAGGAACGCCCGCGACAGCTGCGGCGGCTACTCGCCGCCGGGTCCCCCCTTTCGCCGCGCGCCGGTGGTGGCGCTGCAAGCGCACCACCCTACGCATGGGGCTGGGCGGCCGCAATAACGAAGCGGGCCGGAGGATCTTCTCCACCGGCCCGCCGTCCGCCCGATGTGTGCGGGCTCGCGTTGCTCTTGCGTTTACTCGGCGGCAGCGCCCCGGGGTTCGCCCAGAACCGCCCGCCGCTCGACCTCGGTGAAGCCCTCCTGCGCCGAGCGCTCCGGCGCCAGCAGCGAGACGATGATGCCGACGAGGAAGGCGCCGGTCATCGTCAGGATGCAGGGATTCTTCAGCGGGAAGAACCACCACTGCTTGCTCAGATAGGCGCCAAAAGCGGCGAGGTGGTCGGCAGTGAGCTTGGCACCGGCTGTCGCTGTCTCCAGCCCTGGAATGCTGGCGATCTTCGCCGCCAAGGCCGGCGTGACCACGTCGCCAACCTTGCCGAATAGCAGATCGATCTGGATGGTCGGTCCCAGGTAGATCAGCAGCAAGGTGGCGAACGTGCCGAACAGGATGCTGCAGACAGCGCCCCAGGTGGTGAAGCGCTTCCAGAACACCGACATCACCAGCGCTGGGAAATTGCCGGAAGCGGCGATCGAGAAGGTCAGGCCGACCATGTAGGCGACGTTCTGCCCCTGGAAGACGATGCCGAGCAGAATGGCGCAGACGCCGAGGATGATCGAGGCGGCACGGGCCACCTTCAGCTGCTCCGATTCCGGCGCGTGGCCGCCCCGCAGCACGTTGACCCACAGATCGTGGGACAGCGCGCCGGCGCCGGCCAGCGTCAGGCCGGCCACCACCGCGAGGATGGTGGCGAAGGCAACGGCGCAGATGAAGCCGAAGAACACATCGCCGGCGATGACATGGGCGAGCAGCGGCGCCGCCATGTTGCCGCCGCCGCCGGCGGCAACGATGTTGGCTTGGCCGACCAGCACCATCGAGCCGAAGCCGAGGATGAAGGTGATGAGGTAGAAGGAGCCGATCCAGATGGTCGCCCACATCACCGAGACGCGTGCCGCCTTGGCGTTGGGCACGGTGTCAAAGCGCATCAGGATATGCGGCAGGCCTGCCGTCCCGAACATCAGCGCCATGCCGAGGGAGACAGCGTCCCAGGCACCGGTGACCACCTTGGTGCCCGGATCCAGCACCTTCGGCCCGTAGCAGAACAGCTGGCTGCCGGCGGCGGCCTTCGGATCGCAGCCGCTGGTGGCCGCCTGAGCGAACAGATTGATCGGGTTGAAGCCGAACTTGCCCAGCACGATCAGCGCCATCACCAGGGCGCCGCCCAGCAGCAGGCCGGCCTTGATGATCTGCACCCAGGTGGTTGCGATCATGCCGCCGAACAGAACGTAGGTCATCATCACGCAGCCGACGATGACCACCGCGACGACGTAGTTGATCCCGAACAGCAGCTGGATGAGCGTGCCGGAGCCGACCATCTGGGCGATCAGGTAGGTGAGCACCACCGCCATGGTGCCGATGGCTGACGCCACCCGCACCGGCTTCTGCCGCAGCCGGTAGGCGACGACGTCGGTGAAGGTATACTTGCCGAGGTTACGCAGCGGCTCGGCGATCAGGAACAGGATGATCGGCCAGCCGACCAGCCATCCTGTCGAGTAGATCAGGCCGTCGAAGCCGTTCAAGGCGACGAGGCCGGCGATGCCGAGAAAGCTGGCAGCGCTCATGTAGTCGCCGGCAAGCGCCAACCCGTTCTGGAAGCCGGTCACCGAGCGGCCGGCGGCGTAGAAGTGTTCGGCAGTCTTCGTCCGCCGAGCCGCCCAATAGGTGATCACCAGGGTAGCGCCGACGAACAGAAAGAAGAACAGGATCGAGATCCAGTTGTTTCCTGAGCTCATGCGTCTATCCCCGCAAATGGGCTAGTTCGTGGATTTCGTGATCGTACTTGGTATTGGCCCAGTTCACGTAGATCAGGGTCAGCACCCAGGCGAACACGATCACCAGCGCACCCAGCAGGATGCCGAGTGACAGCCCCGGCGAAATCGCACCAGAGGCGACGGTGGTGGTAGCCAGGGTTGTCCCGAGCAGCGGCTTGTTGAACGCCACCAGCAGAATGAACCCATAGTAGGCGACCAGCATGATGACGCTCAGCCAGATGGCTATTCGCCATCGCTTTGCCGCTACGGCGTGAAGCCGTGATTCCATGTCGTTCATCGCACTCCATCCCAGACAAGAGCCCCTAACAGGCCAATGGTTTGCCGTGACAATATAGACACGCCTGAACATTTAAGTCAACGTCGCCACGACACAGTATCGTCAGTGCTGCGCGCCGGGGACGATCGCCGACACTTGTCGCTGCCCTTTCGGGCTATTGTCGTAAACTCCTTGCGGGCCTTTAGCCGGTCCGTCTCATCTTCTCTTCATCCACTGCAGCATCATGAAGGGTTCTCACAGTCGTGCGCGCCTTGTTCGCGCATCTTTTTTAAAGGGCTTGCTTGGCCATGGCGATGTCGCCGACGTCGTCGACCAGCGCCTCCACGTCCTTCGCCGGCATCGTCGCCATCTCCATGCGGTAGGCGAGAAACCACAGCAGCGCGATACCGAGCATCCAGAACAGGATCTGCCAAGCCCAGATCGACGGGATGCCGAAGAGCCAGCCGTGACGGCCAGCCGAGGGGGCGCCGAAGATCCAGTTGCCGATGACGACGCCGGGGCCGATCGCAAGCAGAATCCAGCCGATGGTCAGCCCCCAAGCCAAGGGCTTCAGCCGGCGCTTGCCGGCGGGCAGCTGCGCGTGGTCGCGCAGGAAGTTGTGGAATTTCATCCGGTGGGCGCGCTGGTGGCTGTCCTGCGTCAGCGCCGAGACGATGACGCAGGTGCTGACGTTGAACAGGATCCCCCAGCCCGCCGAGTGGATGGTCAGCGGCCAGCGGCCCCAGGGCAGCGCCGCGCCGAACATCGTCTGCCCGACCGAATCGGTCATCGCCACGGCGAGCAGGCCGGCCGTCAGCCCCCAGGTGGCGCCAGCCCGGGTGATCCACGGGATGTAGCAGACTGCGGCGAGTGGCACCCACATCTGGAAGCCGAAGGCGACGGCGAGGCCGCCCAGCAGCACCAGCGCGTCTCGCGAATAGGTTGCGACCAGCAGCGCGCAGACGACGATGAAGGCGATGCCGAGCCGGCCGAACAGCTTCTGGGTGACGTGGGTGGCGCTCGGGTTGAGGTAGCGCTTGTAGAGGTCGCGCGTCAGGATGCCGCCGGCGGTGGACATGTAGGCGGCGCCGGTGGACTGCATCGCCGCCAGTGCGCACACCGCCAGCAGCCCCACCAGCCACGGCATGCGCTCGGCGATCAGGTTGAAGTAGTGGGGGACGAGCGCGTCCGGATTCTGCGCGACGTTAGCCGGGATCAGCGTCGGATTGACGGCAAGGCCGGCGCTGGTGACCAGCGGGTTGGCGCCGAGAAAGTGCGCCGCCATGCCCTGGAAGGTGGTGAAGAAGACCAGCGTGCCGCCGATCCACGCCGCCGAGGCCCATACCGCCTGCGGCGCAAAAGGGGCCGGATTGGTGTTGGAGAACGCCCACATGGTAAACGCCGGCGCGGCCTGGATGCCCATCAGCGCCCACATGTAGGTGAGGATCATGACGCCGGTCCACAGGCCGCCGACCGGCGTCTCCTTGCCGATGCCGGCTGTCCACTGGATCACCCCCGGCACCGCGAAGTAGGCATTGTAATCGCCGCCGCTGAGGCTCACGCCGTGCGTCATCCCCCAGCGGCCGACGTCGCTCTGCGCGAGGCGGGACATGGCGTTGTTCAGGGCGTCCCAGCCGCCGACGGCGTTCAGCGCGATGATGCCGACGATGACGATGCCGAGCCACAGCAGCACGCACTGCACGGTATCGACGTAGGCCACGGCCCGCAGGCCGCCCGAGGCGACATAGATCAGCACCACCAGCGACAGCACCCACATGCCGAAGTCCTCGCCAACGAGGCCGTTCGGATAGGCGGGAGTGGCGGTGAGAACGTTGAACATGTAGCCCGACGCACCGAGCTGTACGCCGAGGTAGGGAATAGAATAGAATAGGGCGACGACGACGGAGAGCACCCGGATGGCATCGCCCTGGAAGTAGTCGGCCAGCATCTCGCCGGGGGTGACATAGCCAAAGCGCTTGCCGAGCATCCACTGCCGTTTCAGGAAGATCACGCCGGTGAACGGGATGGCGATCGCATAGAAGGAGGCGAAGGCGTACTGGAAGCCGTCACGGTAGACGAGGCCGGGGTGCCCCATGAACGTCCAGCCGGAATAGGAGGTGGCGGTCGCCGCCAGGACGAACACCCACAGCGACAGCTTGCGGCCGGCAATGAAGTAATCCGAGGCGGTACGCGCCAGCCGGGCGCCGCGGATTCCCCAGAAAATGCAATACCCCCAGTAAAGAATCACAAAGATGAACAGCCAGACTACCTTTGGTGTCAAGGAGGGTCTCCCTCGCCTTATGGCTGCCTTTATCCGCACCGCCGCTGCCGGCGGTAGCCCCGCCTTCCGGGGCGATTCACTCCTGCGCACATCGGCAGTG
>JAXMDR010000007.1:0-75698 GCA_046348725.1 Rhodospirillales bacterium | reverse complement strand
CGGTAGGCAGCCGATGGAACGCCCTTTGCGGCTCCTGAAGAATGTTCGGATGATCGCCCTGCTGGTGGCGATGGTGGCGCTCGGCGCGACCATCTCGCCAGCCCTCAACGGTTGCAGCGGCGACTACGACGGCCAACGCTATGCCCAGGCCGGCGCCTCGGATGCCCACCGCTGGGGCGATAATTCCTCCAGCGACGAACTCGGGCGTTTCAACGCGGTGTTCAAGACCTACGCCACCGATCCGGGCAACACCCGCCAGCTCAAGCACTTCCGCGATGCCTACAAGCGCATCCGGGCCGCCTACGTCGACGACGTTCCCGAACAGAAGCTGATCGACGCGGCGATCGAGGGGGTGACGGCGAAACAGCCGGCGCCAGCCTCGATGCCGGCAACCGCCCTGGTGGAGGTGGCGCTGGACTCGATGACCGCGTCGCTCGATCCCCACTCCGCCTATCTCAATCCGGAGGAGTTGCGGGAATCGGAGATGGTGACTTCCGGCGAGTTCGGCGGCCTCGGCATTCAGGTGACCCAGGAAGAAGGTCGGATAAAGGTGATCTCGCCGATCGAGGGGACGCCTGCCGACCGCGCCGGCCTGAAGCCGGGCGACGTTATCAATGCCATCGACGGCAAGTCGGTGGACGGTATGACGTTGCGGGATGCGGTCAACGCCATGCGCGGCGAGCCGGGCAGCCGCATCCGTCTCGGCATCCAGCGCGACGACGATCCACCCTTCGAGGTGGCGATCATCCGGGCGGTGATCACCATCGAGCCGCTGCGCTGGCGGCTGGAAGGCAACGTCGGCTATCTGCGCATCGTCAGCTTCAACGAGAAGGTGGCGGACGGCGTCGAGACGGCGATCGCCGAGATGAAGCGCAACACCGGCGGCAAGCTGCAGGGTCTGGTGATCGATCTGCGCAACAACCCGGGCGGCCTGCTCGATCAGTCGCTGGCGGTCAGCGACGAGTTTCTGCAGGGGGGAACCATCGTCAGCATCCGCGGCCGCGAGCTTGGATCGGACAGGACCTTCCGGGCCGAACGCGGCGACCTGATCGACGGCCTGCCGATCGTCGTGCTGATCAACGCCGGTTCGGCCTCGGCATCGGAGATCGTCGCCGCGGCGCTGCAGGATCACCAGCGGGCGACGGTCATCGGCACCCGCTCGTTCGGCAAGGGCTCGGTGCAGACGGTGATGCGGCTGCCGGTGGAGGGCGCGCTGAAGCTGACGACCGCGCTCTACTACACGCCATCCGGCGAAGCCATCCAGGCGCGCGGCGTCATCCCCGACGTGGCGCTGACCGGCGGCGACGACGGCGGTGAGCCGGCGCACGAGATCGACCTGCCGGGGGCGCTGCCGGCGCAGGGCGAAGCCCGCCACAGCTCGCAGGGCGCCGTCGACGTCAAGGCCTGCCCGGCCGTCGGCGAAAACGGCGATCGCGAACTGGGCTGCGCCATCAACCTGCTGCGCGCCGGATCGCCCGAAAACTTCCTGGCATCGCTGGGGCTGAAGGCACGCCTGTAGGCACCTTCGCCCAATCAACCGCGGCCGCCGTCAACAAGCCACGGCGGCCATCCCCGGAAAAGCACGGGCGATCAGATCGCCCGGAGCCGCGCGAGGATCGCTCGTTGAACTCTCATCCGTCCCGCCGTCCGACCGCCTCCGCCGAGCCCGGCTTGTCGCCGGGGCCCTTCTCCGCCGCCTTTCCGCCGGTGCAGCGGCTCGACCGGCGCCTGACCATCCACTGGAAGAACATGCGCATCGGCAGCTACCACGTCAGCATCCGCCCCGCCGACGGCGGCGATGCGACGCTGGTGCTGGTCGAGATCAAGATGAAGGTGGCGATCGGCCCGATCACCATGTTCCGCTTCCGCCACCGCGGCGAGGAGGAGTGGCGATCCGGCGACTTATGGCGCCTGGAGACGCACACCGAAGAGCATGGCGAAGCCTACGAAGTGCACGGCCGGCAGACGCCGGAAGGCACCGAGATTAACGGTTCCCTCGGCCCGTGCCTGGCGCCACCGGGCCTGCTGAGCAGCACTGGTCTGTGGTGCCGGGCGATCACCCGGCAGGCGCGGATCATCGATGCGCAGAACGGCGCCGTCGTCGGCTTCACCGCGACGGCGACGGGCAGCGCCGAGGCCGGTCACTTCCAGTTCGAGGGGGCGTCGTGGCGCGGCGAGATCTGGTACGACGACGAGGGGCTATGGTCGCGCGCCATCCTCCACCGCGAGGGCCACACCCTCACCCTGCAGCTCGACGCCTGAGCGGCTGACGGGCGGCCGCGCCGCGTCGCCGCGTATCGGCCAGGAAAACTGCACCGTGGCCGGAGATGGTCCAGGCACACGGATGCGTAGGGTGCTGGTGAGCGCGAGCGAACCGCACCCTCGCCACCACCGCCGCCAAGCTCGGAGGACGAAACGCACCTCCGGTCTCGGGTGTTGCGTAATGGTGGTGCGCTGCGCTTCGCTCAGCAGCACCCTACATCCTACAGCCACCTCCACCCCCTGGGCAGGGTGCCGGTGAGCAAAGCGAACCGCACCCTCTTCGCGTCGACGTCGCAGCCGACATGCGCGCAGGGCCGGAACACCCTGGCGCATGGTGCGCTTCGCTTCGCTCAGCAGCACCCTACGACGCCGGCAAGGCGGACGTTGGCCCGCCGGGACGATACGGCGAGGTAATGTTGCCGGTTAATGGCCACCCGGCCCCATGAACTCGGCGAAGAAGTCGTTGCCCTTGTCGTCAACGACGATGAAGGCGGAGAAGTCCTCGACCTGGATCTTCCAGATCGCCTCCATGCCCAGCTCCGGGTACTCGATGCATTCGACGTGGCGGATGCAGTCCTGGGCGAGACGCGCCGCCGGCCCACCGATCGAGCCGAGGTAGAAGCCGCCGTGCTTCTTGCAGGCGGCGGTCACCGCCGGCGAGCGGTTGCCCTTGGCCAACATCACCATGCTGCCGCCCGCCGCCTGGAACTCATCGACGTAGGCATCCATGCGGCCGGCGGTGGTCGGCCCGAACGAACCTGACGCGTAGCCCTCCGGGGTCTTCGCCGGCCCGGCGTAGTAGACGGCCAGATCCTTGAAGTACTGCGGCAGCCCCTCGCCGGAATCGAGCCGCTCCTTCAGCTTGGCGTGGGCGATGTCGCGGGCGACGATGAGCGGGCCGGTCAGCGAGACCCGCGTCTTGATCGGATACTGCGAGAGGGTGGCGCGGACTTCCGCCATCGGCCGGTTGAGGTCGATCTTCACGACGTCGCCGGCGAGGCTGGCGCTGGTGACGTCCGGCAGATACTGGCCGGGGTTGTGCTCGAGCTGCTCGAGGAAGACGCCGTCCCTGGTGATCTTCGCCAGGATCTGGCGGTCGGCGGAGCAGGAGACGCCGATGCCTACCGGGCACGAGGCGCCGTGCCGCGGCAGCCGGATGACGCGGACGTCGTGGCAGAAGTACTTGCCGCCGAACTGCGCGCCGATGCCCATCTGCTGGGTCATCTTCAGCACCTCGGCTTCCGTCTCGATGTCGCGGAAGGCCTGGCCGAACTCGTTGCCGGCGGTCGGCAGAGCATCGAGGTAGCGGGCAGACGCCAGCTTCACCGTCTTCAGCGTCATCTCGGCCGACGTGCCGCCGATGACGATGGCGAGGTGGTAGGGCGGGCAGGCGGCGGTGCCGAGCGTGCGGATCTTCTCGTCGAGGAACTGCGCCAGCCGCTTCGGGTTCAGCAGCGCCTTGGTCTCCTGGTAGAGATAGCTCTTGTTGGCCGAGCCGCCGCCCTTCGCCATGAACATGAACTTGTAGGCATTGCCCTTGGTGGCATAGAGGTCGATCTGCGCCGGCAGGTTGGTGCCGGTGTTGACCTCCTTGTACATATCGATGGGCGCCGTCTGGCTGTAGCGCAGGTTGGTCTCGCCGTAGGCCTTGAGGATGCCCTGGCTCAGCGCCGCCTCGTCATCGCCGATCGTCCAGACGTTCTCGCCCTTCTTGCCCATGATGATGGCGGTGCCGGTGTCCTGGCACATGGGCAGGATGCCGGCCGAGGCGATGTTGGCATTCTTTAGCAGCTCGAAGGCGACGAAGCGGTCGTTCGCCGACGCCTCGGGATCATCGATGATCTTGCGCAGCTGGGCGAGATGACCGGGCCGCAACAGGTGCTGGCAGTCGCGCATCGCCTGGTCGGCAAGCAGCGTCAGCGCCGGCGCATCGACCTCCAGGATCTCGCGGTCATCACCCACCTGCCGGCTGCGCACATGCTCGGTGGTCAGCAGCCGGTACGGCGTGGCATCCGGGCCCAGCGGAAAAATCTCGTGATGGATGTAGTTGCTGCTCATCTCCGCGACCCTCTCCTTGCCAGGATTCGCGGGTTTATGTGCTACTTTTTGCGGAACGAGTCGAGCGCGATCACCTCGCCCGCGGTGTCCTTGCCGGCATCCGCGCCGCGATCGTCGGGCGCTGCCTGCTCGACCGCGGCATCGGTGGCCGGCGTCTTCAGTTGCAGACCGAAATTGACCGACGGATCGCCGAAGGCGGTGATCGCGGCGAGCGGAATGACGATGCGCGAGGGGCGGCCGCGGAACTTCAGGGTCACCGAGAAGCGGTCCTCCTCGACGGCCAGGTCCCAGAACTGGTGCTGCAGGACGATGGTCATCTCCTCCGGATATTTGGCCCGTAGTTCCGGCGCCAGCTCGACGCCATCAGTCGCGCTGAGGAAGGTCAGGTAGAAATGATGCGCGCCGGGCAGCCCCGCGGCGGCAGCATGGCTGAGCGCCCGGCGGATGACCCCCCTTAGCGCTTCCTCCAGCCACAGATCGTAGGGTAGTTCCGACGAGGTCATTTAAATCCGGCCGGCATAGTGGACACAAGCGACGCCCGGACGGGCGAGTGGGAGGCTTCTGGTGCCAGGTGCCTCCCGAACCCCGCTCACGCCTTATGCGGCGAGAGCATATGCCTCGTTGTCGTTGGCATATAAGGATCGGCCCGATAACGGCGGTACCATGCCGGGCGAAGACCGCACCTTTACCACGCACGTCGATCCTGGTTCGCCCCCTTGGGTCCGGGCCGCTGGCCTGGAAGCCACGGCCCGGAAGAAACTGGTGGAGGCGCCGGGTACTGCCCCCGGGTCCGTAACGCTTATTCCATGCAGCGTTTATCGCCATAGTCGATCGCTCGACGGTCGTAATATAGTGTCCGGCAACCGCGCTGCGCAAGCGAACGCGTCACACCCCGTTCACACCCCCTCCTTGCCGTATCAGAGGTATGCGAGACTTGGCGAAACGCTTGCTGGAAGTCCCCCGCCGATGCCGCTGACACCCGAGCAACAAACCGAGATCGACGTCCAGCGCGGGGTCGTCGGCGAGACCCGGCGCGCCACCGTCGCCGCGCTCGAGGCGATCCTCTACCAGGCGCTGCCGGTGCTGGACCACGGCTTCGTCCGCGTCGTCGATTACATGGGCGACGATGCCGCCATCGTTCAGGCGGCGCGCGTATCCTACGGCCGCGGTACCCGGCGGGTGCAGGACGACGCCGGGCTGATCGACTATCTGATGCGCCACCGCCACTCGACGCCGTTCGAGATGTGCGAGATCAAGCTGCACGTTAAGCTGCCGATCTTCGTCGCGCGGCAGTGGATCCGCCACCGCACCGCCAACGTCAACGAGATCTCCGCCCGCTACTCGGTACTGGACAAGGAATACTACCTGCCGGCGCCGGAGCACCTCGCCGTGCAGTCTGCAGCCAACCGCCAGGGGCGCGGCAACGCGCTGCCGGCCGAGCAAGCCGCAGCGGTGCTGCGGCTGCTGCGCGAGGACGCCGAGCGCTGCCACGACCACTACGAGCAAATGTTGGATGCGGACGGCATCGGCCTCGCCCGCGAGCTCGCCCGCATCAACCTGACGCTCGCCACCTACACCCAATGGTACTGGAAGATCGATCTGCACAATCTGTTCCACTTCCTCGCCCTGCGCGCCGATGCCCACGCGCAGTTTGAAATCCGCGCCTACGCCGAGGCGATGCTGGCGGTGGTGCAGCGCTGGGTGCCACTGGCGTGCGCTGCGTTCGTCAAGAACCGGCTGGGCGCGGTCACCTTGTCGGCGCCAGCGCTGGCGGTGGTACGGCGGATGTTGGCCGGCGAAGCCGTGGAACAGCCGGACAGCGGCCTGTCGCCGCGCGAGTGGCGCGAACTGAAGGCCGCGCTGGAGGGCTGATGCCCCTTCCGCTTCTTCGCGCTGGTACCGGAAATCACAGGTTCGCGAGACGGGGCTTGCTTCCTGGATGTTCATCCATCCCCCGTGAATCACGACTCACCCTCCGCCGATAGCAGTATTCGTGCCGGCCGCGGTTAAGGTGGGTTCCCTATCGACACAGAATACCCGGGTTGGTCCTTTGAATAAAAATCGGGCGGGGCCCTGGGCCCCGCCCGTCTTCGCCGTAACCAAACCCCCCTGGCTCCAGCCTAAGAACCGACCTTTGGTTACGTCAACTCGTGAAATTTACAGGACCAATTCCCCAGTACAATAAGATCCAGAACTTCACTATCTCAGCGTCGATATAACTACATTCTAGGGACAGCGCCGGCAACGTTCTGTGATCCAGTTCACATAACATTACCCGACAGCACGAGCCCTCTAAACTGTGTGATTGATGCAACAGAAACGAACGCCCGGCAGTGTCCCGGAACCTGCCAGCGGCTGCGCTTCCTGCGCCTCCCAACCGCAACGTCGCAAGCCGCGCGGGCGCTGCCCATATCCCTCGACATCGTCCCGGCACGGGTGGCCAGCCGCGCCACGGCCGCACCTCCGCGGCGTTTCCGTAACAGCAGCGCGAGCACCCGCTTCAGGAGGATTCTTGAGCCATCCGCGACCCCACCGCCGCGTCCTCTACTTCGCCGATCCCATGTGCTCGTGGTGCTGGGGGTTCGCCCCGGTCATCGCCGCGCTTGCCGCCGCCTGCGCCGATGAGGTTCCCATCCGCTTCTGCGCCGGCGGCCTGCGCGCCTTCGAGCAGCGGGAGATGGACGCGCGGTCGCGGGCCTACGTCCGCCATCACTGGGAAGAAGTGGCGGCGCAGACCGGCCAGCCCTTCGACTTCGCCTTCTTCGAGCGTGTGCACTTCGTCTACGACACCGAGCCCGCCTGCCGTGCCGTCGTCGCCATGCGCAATCTGGTGCCTGAGGCGGCGCTCGCCTACCTCGCGGCGGTGCAGCGGGCGTTCTACGCCGAGAATCGCGACGTGACCGCAGAAGATGTTCTGGCGGAACTGGCGGCGCCGTTTGCCGATGCCGGCGATTTCCGCGCCGTCTTCCGCGCGCCCGAGATCGACGAGGCGACGCGCGCCGACTTCCGCCTGGTCCAGGGTCTCGGCATCCAGGGCTTCCCCACCGTCGTGCTGCAGCACGACCGGCAGCTGGTCGCCCTGACCACCGGCTGGCAGCCGTTCGCCGCCCTGGAAGCACCGCTGCGGGCATGGCTCGACCACCCGGAATGGCTGGAACGCCCGGATGCATGATGGCGACGGGCGACGGTTTCGCTGTCCGACGCTCTCCCAACGCCGATGCTGTAGGGTGCCGGTGAGCGAAGCGAACCGCACCATTTCACCCACCGCGGCTGCCGCGACCGGTGATGCTGAGGGAGGTCCGACAATTGGTGCGCTTCGCTTTGCTCAGCAGCACCCTTACGGCCCAACGACACCTGCCAGAGGGCCGCGAGCCGCCTGACGCCCTGGTGGAGAATCACCGGGATTTGCGCTGCCGTGACGATCGCGGGGGATTTCGTCGCACGGCGCCCGCCGCTATCATCTCCCGGAACGGCCTGACAAGGCCGGCAAGAAGGGAGGAGAGCATGCGGCGGTACATCATCGAGCGCGATATTCCGGCTGTCGGCAGCATCGAGGGCGAAGCCCTGTGCAGCGCGGCGGCCAGGTCCAACGAGGCGCTCACCAGCCTTGCCCCGGATATCCAGTGGCTCGAATCCTTCGTTGCCGACGACAAGACTTTCTGCGTCTACCTCGCCAAGGACGAGGCGGTGATCCACGAGCACGCCCGCTTGAGCGGCTTTCCGGCATCGAAGATCACCGAAGTCCGGCGCATCATCGATCCGACGACCGCCGAGGGCTGAAGAGGCCGCAACCCGGCGCAGGGGGACCGCCTCACACCCGCCGCTCAGCGCCAGCGTCGCGAGCCCGCCGAGGACGTCGATGGCGGCATCCAGCCAGCCGGTCTGGAAGAAGGTGAAGTGGCTGAGCGCCCAGCCGACGCCGGCCCAGACGGCGAGGACACCAGCAGCGACAGCCCGATGCTGATCCACAGCGGCCGCCTTATCGCCGGATGGCCGAGCTGGCGAACAGCCTTGGCAAAAGCGTCGATCACCCGCCCGCGATTCCCATCCCCGCAATACCCCGCCCGCGCCCAGATTTAGCCGCCAGCCGCGGCGCTGGCAAGGGATGCCGCCACGCGCAGGGCGCCGCTTAAGCACAGGGAACCCACCAACGATAGGGGGCCGCGCCCGCAGGGCAAGTTCCGCTTTCGTTGTAGGGCGGGTTTGAATAGGCTGGGTACGTAAAACAAACAAAGCAGAGCTGGTGCAAAACAAAGCAACACTCAACCACATCGCGACGCCGGACCGTGGGCTTCCATCCGCAATTTAGTAGGTGATTTAGAGCCTTGAAAGTGGTATGCTTATGCCCCATAATGGATACTGCATCTAAATATTCATCGCAAAGGCGGGTGTTCGTCTGTATAGGAGGGGGAAAACAATGGTAGAACAGATCTCATTGGCTGATGTTGTTATAATTGTTCCTCTTGAAGAAGAATTTAAGTGTGCAAAGTCAATTTTTTTCCTGAATGATCCATGGCAAATTGGAAACTCATATTATTATCCAGTTAATAACTCACTCTCTTTGAGAGTATGGTTTACATCTCTACAAGAGATGGGAAATGGTCCAGCCCTATCTAGGACAAATGAAATACTGAGATACATAAAGCCACGTCTTGTAATATGTGTAGGAATTGGTGGGTCAGTAAGCGATGATTTACTACTTGGTGATGTGGCTATATGCAGTACTATATCAGATTTAATAGATGCTGCTAAAATACAAGATACAGAAGATCATTATGATATTATCACAGTGCATAGATCATTTAACATGCCACCCGCATTTAGAAACTACCTAAGTAACTTTCAATTTATCAGAGCTAAGCAATACGCATCCTGGCAGGGGCAATGTTCAGAAAAGCGTAAAGCAATTATTGAGACGTTGAGGTGTAGTGATTGCGATTTATATTCACGATCGTCTCCGTATCTCCAAACTTGTCACTTTGCGTCCGGGGTAGTTCTTGCCTCAGATAATTTTAATGTAAAGACTAGGGATAGAGAACTTAAAGTAATTGAAACTGAGGGCGCTGGTGTGGCGCGAGCTTGCTTTGAGCATGAATATCCAGCACCATTTTTGATAATTCGTGGTATTTCTGACTTTGCGGATGCGCGAAAATCACAGCTTGAAAGATCTAGTAAAGGGCAATGGAGGGAATTAGCTGCCCATAATGCATTTGCACTTCTTAATGAAATGCTTAGGGATCTGAATTTTTTGGATCGGTTGCCAAAAGCCCTTGAAGAATCGCGTGTTAATCAACAAGCATATGTATTTCCTGTAATTCCAAAATTTGCAAAAGATGATGCCCGGCGAGTTCTAGCCGATATTTACTCAAGAATGAAGTCTGGATCATCTATATGGGATGTTTTTATAGAATGCGAGGAAGAGTTTATTGCAGCCCTTGCATCTTATCAGATAGATGATAATTTTGTTGAGGAAGCAGAAATAATACAAGTGTATCTATTATTTGCGCAAAAATTTCTTATGAAGGACTTATCTTATGAAAACATGAACCGTGCAAGCTTTATTTTACAACGTGTCGAAAATGCGATTCTACCTAGACTGAATGCCTTAGAGCTACGACGGCCTGAGGTAGCAATGATGTATTACCATACAAAGGCTTACGTTGAACACCGGATGTCATTAGTTGATTGCATCAAAACAAAAAAGAAAGCGGCTATGGTGGCTGCCAATAGAAAACAAATGGTTGATTATGTATGGCATTATAGGTGCGTTTACTGCTTCCAGGCGGAAACTATTGTTAATTTAGAAGAGGAGTGGGTCCTGGACTATATTCAACATTTAGAAAATATGGAAATTATTCTTGACGAAAAATCTGCCACATCTAATAAAGAAAAACTTAGAATATTTACCTCAAAGGTAAAACATGCCTTTGTAAAGTGTAAGGTTGTATTTTTTGGTGGCCCAATGTTTTTATCAAAATTTGAAAGAATGGATGAATTTCTTGGTCAAGCAGCATTGTTTCTAAATAAGAGGAAAAATTTAATAGAAAATGATAGTAAGTGTGTTGACTACGAACTAGAAATGGATACATCTGTTTATAAAATATATCGCGGAGTGTACGATTTACTCAAAAATGGCGATGTTAGCTCGGCAGATATAAAAGAAGGGGCTCATGTTGCGAAAATAAAAGGATTTTACGGGGTTTGCCACTTAAAACTGCCAACATATATTGCGGAACATATAGATTTTTACTATTAATGTGAACGGGAAAGGAGTCTTTGTTATATAAATATTGGTGTGCTGGGTACTTATGTTGAGGTAAACATAATGTTAGCTCACACACCATTGTGCCCGCTTCTGCGCTAGTTAAGCTGAGTATCCTCACCTTGCTCCCGCGACACGCCCCAGTATACTCCCCCCCGATTCCGGAACAGCAGCAGGAGGGGCGGGATGGCGGAGAGCCTTTATGACGTGGTGGGCATCGGCAATGCCATCGTCGATGTGATCGCCCAGGCGGACGATGCGTTCCTCATCCGCCACGGGCTGAACAAGGGGACGATGACGCTGATCGACTGGCAGCAGGCCGACGCGCTCTACGCGGCGATGGGGCCGGCCGTCGAGGTTTCCGGCGGCTCCGCCGCCAACACCATCGCCGGCATCGCCTCGCTCGGCGGCAGCGCCGCCTTCATCGGCAAGGTCAAGGACGACCAGCTGGGCGCCATCTTCCGCCACGACATCGTCTCCCTCGGCATCACCTTCGCCGCCGCGCCGGCCAGCAACGGCCTTTCCACCGGCCGCTGCCTGATCGTGGTGACGCCCGACGCGCAGCGGACGATGAACACCTTCCTCGGCGTCAGCTCCGAGCTCGGCCCGGAGGACGTGGACGTCAGCGTCATCGCCACCGCCCATACCACCTACCTGGAAGGCTACCTGTGGGACCGGCCGCGGGCGAAGCAGGCGTTCATCAATGCCGCCGGCATCGCCCACGAGGCCGGGCGCACCGTCGCGCTCAGCCTGTCCGATCCGTTCTGCGTCGACCGCCACCGCGACGACTTCCGCGAGCTGGTCGACCGGCACGTGGACGTGCTGTTTGCCAACGAGGACGAGATCGTCTCGCTCTATCGCGAGCACTCGTTCGACGCCGCCCTGCAGCAGGTGCGCCACCACTGCCCGATCGCCGTGCTCACCCGCTCGGAGAAGGGGGCGGTGGTGGTGGCCGGCAACGACGTGCACATCGTCGATGCCGAGCCGGTGGAGCATGTGATCGATACCACCGGCGCCGGCGACGCCTATGCCGCCGGCTTCCTGTGGGCGCTGGCGCGCGGGCTGCGGCTGGAGGCGAGCGCGCGCATCGCCGCCGTCTGCGCTGCCGAGGTGATCAGCCACGTCGGCGCCCGCCCGGAGGTCTCGCTCGCCGAACTGGTGCGGCAGAAGCTGGGGTGAGCGAGCCGATATCGTCGGTTCCCGCGGCCCCCGCCGCACCGCCGGCCCCGGTTCCCGCGCCGGGGCGGCTGCGCGCCTGGCTCGATTCGCTCGCCGTCTACCGCGACCGGCGGGTGCTGGCGATGCTGTTCATCGGCTTCTCCAGCGGCCTGCCGTTCGGCGCCCTGGCCGAGCCGCTGTCGGCGTGGCTCGCCGGCGCCGGCCTCGATAAGACCGCCATCGGCCTGTTCGCCCTGGTCAGCCTGCCGTATTCGCTGAAGTTCCTGTTCGCGCCGTTCGCCGACCGGCTGCCGCTGCCGCTGCTGGGGCGAAGGCTCGGTCGCCGCCGCGGCTGGGCGCTGGCGACCCAGGTCGCGCTGATCGCAACGCTGTTCGCCCTCGGCGCCACCCATCCCGGCATCGATCCGTTCGCCACCGCCGTGCTGGCGTTCGCCGTGGCGCTGGCTTCGGCGACCCAGGATACGGTCGTTGATGCCTACCGGGTGGAGCTGCTCGACGACCACTCCCAGGCGGCGGGCGCGGCGACGGCGACCTTCGGCTGGCGCCTCGGCCAGATGGCGGCCGGTGCCGGCGGCCTGATCCTCGCCGACCTGCTGCCGTGGTCCACCGTCTACGCGGTGATGGCGGCGGCGGTGCTGGTCGGCATTGCCGCCATCCTGCTCAACCCGGAGCCCAAGGTGCGCACGACGCCCTCGGCGCGGCACCTGGAAGAAAAGGCGACGGCGTGGCTGGAGGGCGGGCAGGGGGCGCGCTGGCCGCGGCCGCTCGCCACCATCGCCGCCTGGCTGTGGGCCGCCTGCGTCTGCCCATTCCTGGAATTCGCCACCCGCAGGGGCTGGGTGGTCGTGCTGCTGTTCATCCTGCTCTACAAGTTCGGCGATGCGGTCTTGGGCGTGATGAAGGTGCCGTTCTTCCTGGAGCTGGGCTTCAGCAAGACCGACATTGCCGAGGTGGTCAAGCTGTTCGGCTTCGTCGCCACCGTTGCCGGCAGCCTGATCGGCGGCCTCGTGCTGGCCCGCCTCGGCATCATGCGCGGCCTTCTCGTCTGCGGCATCGCCATGGGTGCCTCGAACCTCGTCTTCGTGCTGCAGGCGTGGGCCGGGCCGGACCTCGCCGTCCTCGCCTTCACCGTCTCGGTGGAGAACATCACCACGGGCATGGGGATGACGGCGTTCGTCGCGTATATGTCGAGCCTGTGCAACGTCGCCTACACGGCGACCCAGTACGCGCTGCTGACCTCGCTGATGGCCATGGGGCGCACCGTGCTGTCGTCCGGCGCCGGCTGGCTCGCCGACCAGGTGCCGTGGACGACCTTCTTCGTGCTGACAACGCTCGCCGCCATCCCCGGCTTGGCGCTGCTGCTGCTGCTGATGCACCGCTACCAGCCGCCGAAGGGGGACTGAGGAGCGCCTGGGGCGGCAGGCGCTCCTCCTGCTTTGAGGCCCGGCGTCGGGGTGCTTACAGCGCGGCCGCCGTCTCGTCGGCGCTGCCGGCGTAGCTGGCGGAGGTGCGGGCGTCCTTCAGGATCTCTGCCGCCGCCTTTTGGCTGATCATGTAGATGGGCATCAGAATGAAGTAGCCGGGGATGCGTGGGAAGACCGAGGCATCGACGATACGCAGGCCGCGGGTGCCGCGCACCCGGAACTTGCTGTCGACCACCGCCTGCGGATCGCCGGCGGCACCTATCCGGCAGCTGCACGAGGCATGGTGCCCCCACGCCTCGTCACGCACCCATTGGGCGATCTCCTGTCGCGTCTGCACCTGCGGGCCGGGCCAGTTGTCGCCGGTCGAGATGCCGGTGAGCCGGTTGTTGATGCGGCGGGAGAACTCGATCGCATCCACCAGCGAGCTGAGGTCCTTGCCCTCCTGGTCGGTGCCTTCCTCGAAATAGTGGAAATTGATCACCGGCGTATCGCGCGGATCGCGGGAGCGCAGGTTGACGGTGCCGCCGCGGTTGCGGGTGTGCGCCTTGAGGATCAGCCAAGTCAGCTTGTTGTGCGCATCTGGCGCCGCCAGATCCTGCACCGAGTAGCCGGGATAGTAGCCCTTAAACCGGGTCAGGGCGACGGAGATAAGCAGGTCGGCATTGGGGCGGCCGTCGCGCCGCTGCGTCGGCGATGTCTGCAGGAGGCCGGCGACGGCGCCGTAGCCGGTGTAGGGGCCGGCGCCGTTGAGCCATTGAGTGAAGCAGGGGTCGTCCTGCTGGCCTGGCCGGCAGGCGGCGGCAAAGGTGAAGGGATCGTTGAACGGGGTGACCACGCCCACTTCGTAGCGGTCCTGCAGGTTGCGGCCGACGCAGGGCAGATTGACGAGGGTGCGGATGCCGAAGTTGTCCAGCTCATCGCGCGGGCCGATGCCGGAGAGCTTGAGCAGCTGCGGGGTGTTGAAGGAGCCGGCGGCGAGGATCACCTCGCGGCTGGCGCGCAGGATCTTCTTCACCGGCGGCGTCGCCACCGAGGCCGAGTTGGGATCGGCGCGGTAGAGGTGGCTGCCCTCCAGGTACTCGACGCCGACCGCACGAGTCCCCTCGAACACCACCCGGGTCACCAGCCGGTGGGTCTTCACGATCAGTTTATCGGGCAGCTTCGCCGCCGTCTCGTGGATGAACTGGCGGGGGCCATAGCGGCGGCCGTTGTTGGTGAACAGCGGGATGTCGTAGACGCCGTCGCGGTCGTTGCGCAGTCGCCAGTCGTTGGGATCGAGAGAGCCGGCCAGCAGCTTCGCCAGCGAGAAGCGCTGGTCGCGCGCCTCGCGGGCGGCGGCGCGCATGATTGGCGCGATCTGCGGATCGTCGGCATAGACGGTGGGGTCGGGCATCTCCGTCGGCTGCCAGCCGTTGAAGCCGTGGCGGGACGGGTTCAGCGGCGAGCGGGCGACGTAGCGGCAGCGCTCCAGCTGCTGGAAGTAGCCGCGCATCGCCTCTGCATTCCAGCTGCTGTCGCCGGTTATCCGGGCGATGTGGTCCCAGTCCGAATCGCTTGGATAGATGTCCACCATGAAGCTGTGGACGGTGCAGCCACCCAGCGAGCCGACGCGCGGGTACCACACGCCGTCCTTGTCCTTGTCGGGCAGGTACTGGGTGCTGCGCTTCTGCTGGGCGGTGTTGGAATAGTGGCGGACGTAGTAGTCCCAGCGGATGCGCTCGTCCTCGGTGGTGAAGCCGCTGAAGAACGGCACCGCGGCGATGTCCTCGGCGTCGTTGCCGCCGCCCCCCTCGAACAGCACGACCTTGTGGCCGTCGAGCGCGAGGTTGCAGGCCAGCGGACCGCCTCCGGCGCCGGAGCCGACGACGATGTACTCGACCTGGCCCCTTGTGGCGGAGCCGGTATCGACCGGATCGTCGCCGGTGGCGGCAGACTTGCGCGCCGTCAGAACGGTGCAGGCCATCCCGGCAAGACCGGCGCCGAGAAGCTGGCGGCGTGAGACCGGTGCCGTCGCCGCCGCCTGCGGTTCGCCCGCCGGCGCTGTTGCGGCTGCCGCAGCTGTCGCGGTGGGGGCAGGTGCGTTGCTCGCGTACCCGGAAGGGATGGCCGAGGGCTCATTGTCTGTGGCATGGCCTTCGGCGAAGAAGCCGGCCTGCTGACGATCCATGATGTTAGCTCCCGGTTGGGGGTGTCGTGGGACGCGGTGGCCTTCAGGGTGGCTGAGCAGCACCGGGGAAATGCGATGAAGGACGCCCGAGGGTGTACGCCGCGGAACTGTCCCTTGCGTATCGTAGTCCCCCGGGCCAATCAGCCTTCCATTATACTTCAAATGAGAGTGAACCGCGAGGAGGGTCTCGCGTAAGGTCACCGCGCACCCAACTACGCTGCAACCGTAGCGAGAATCGGTCTGGGCCTGTGGCCCCAATTCGGCAAGCAAGTAGCGCGATGACGAAGGGTTGACCGGGCCGGTTGCCCGGCTCGGTCATCGCGTGTGGATCGCCCGCTCTGAGCTCGCGGGTTCCGCCTGCCGATCAGCCCGAGATACGCTTACGCACCAGTATCTCGGCGTGGCCGTGGGTGACCAGGTCGTCGATGGGGGCCACCTGGATAAAGCCGCGTCGTTCGTAGAAGCGGCGGCCGGCGGTGTTGCTCTCGGAAACGCAAGCCCACAGATTGCTGCCTTCCCCGCGTGCCTGCACTTCGATCCAGTCGAGGACAACGCCACCGAGCCCTTTGCCGCGGACTTCCGGCCAAAGGCCGATCAGCTCAATGTAAGGCCCGCGCAGCCAGGGGTAGCGCACGCAAAGCACCCCGGCCGGCCCATCGCCGTGGAGGATGCGGAAGCGGTGAAGGGCAGGGTCGGCGCGCAGCAGGTAGCGGGTGAGGGTGTCGGGGCGATAGCCGAGTGCGCGCCAGGGCTCCAGCACCACCAGCATCGCCGCGATCGCCGCGGCGTCGGCGGCCTCGACCAGCGGCGTCAGCAGGTCGCCACCGGGCAGCAGGTGGGGCGAGGCCGTGAATGGAAGATGCGTGCTCATCCTGTCCCCTCGCCGAACAGCCGGTCATAGCGGGTATTGTCGCCCGGCCGCAGTTCGTAGCAGTCGTCGGTAGCATACGGCTCGCCCGAGCGCAGCAACTCGCTGATGGTGACAAGGCGGAAGTCCTTCTGGCGCAGGCCGGCGATGATCTCCGGCAGCGCCTGGGCGGTGCCGTGGCCGTTGCCGTTGGCATGGAAGACGATGATCGAGCCGGGGCGCGCTTCGCCCAGCACCGTGCGCACCAGCTGCGCCGCCGCCGCACCCCGGCTGGCATCGCCGCTGATCACGTCCCACTGGATTGCCGCCAGGCCGTTGGCGGCGGCGGCATCGAGCGATTGCCGCGAGCAGACGCCGTAGGGAAAGCGCAGGGCCGTCGGCTGCTGCGGCAGGCGGGCGATCTCGTCCGCAGGGACGCCGGCTTCCGCACCCCTGCGGGCGAGAGTGGCGCGCAGCAGCGCAAACTCGCGCTGCGTCCAGGCAATCTGCTGCTCGGTCTTCTCGGCATCCATCACCCGCAGGTTGCCGTGGGTCCAGGCGTGGTTGCCGACCTCGAACAGCGGGTCGGCGATCAGTTGCATGGCGCGCTCGGGATGGCTGCGCATCCACTTGCCGCCGGCGAAGAAGGTCGCCGGCGCCTTTTCCTGGCGCAGGACGTCGACGACGTCGCCGGCGTAGGCGGTGAGCTGGTCGGCCCGCTCGCACAGATCGAAGGTCAGCGCGACAGGGCGGTCGCCCGCCGCGGGTTTCACCCGGCGGATCGAGCCGGCGACGGGCGGCGGGCCCGCCGCCGGCGCTCCGGCTTGCGTTCCGGCGCCCGTGCCAGTGTCTTCCGGCAGCGCCTCGGGCGGAGTATGGTCGGCCGGACGTAGCCGCTTCATCAGCGCGTCTGCGGGTGCCGCCCGCAACTGCTCGGGCGTCCACAGCCGATCGAGCAGCACCTGCGAGCCAGCGGATGGCGGCGACGCATCGCCCGCCGCGGCGATACCGCAGGGCGCTGAAGCGGCCGTCACTGAAAGCAGCAGGGCAATGCCCGTAAACGGGTTGCATCGGTCGCGCCGACGGCCGAGCATGGGACATCGGCGGAGGGGCCGCCATCGACGAACGGATGCGCACATGGATTTGAAGAAGGTGCCGGTTGGCAAGAATCCTCCCTACGACGTCAACGTCATCATCGAGATCCCGATGGGCGGCAATCCGGTGAAGTATGAGCTGGACAAGGCATCCGGCGCCATCTTCGTCGACCGGTTCCTGCATACCGCCATGTATTACCCGTTCAATTACGGGTTCATCCCGCACACCCTGTCCGAGGACGGCGATCCGGTGGACGCGGCGGTGATCGGCCAGGTGGCGGTAACGCCGGGCGTCGTCATCCGCTCGCGGCCGATCGGCGTGCTGATCATGGAAGACGAGGCCGGCACCGACGAGAAGGTGCTGTGCGTGCCCGTCGACGCGCTGCATCCCTATTACGCCGACATCGCCTCCTACCGCGAGCTGCCGGTGATCATGCGCGAGCAGTTCGCGCATTTCTTTGCACACTACAAGGACCTGGAAACCGGCAAGTGGGTCAAGGTGAAGCGCTGGGGCGAACCCGATGAAGCCTTCCAGCTGATCCGCGAGGGCGTAAAGCGGGCGGAGGAGAAGGGCTGAGCAGCGGAGGCGGCGCGACCACAGCGCCATCCGCTCCGCCCACCGAACGCCGACGTAGCTGACGGCAGCGACACCGCCCGCTCTGCGGGCACGAGCGGCTGCCAGCGCCGAGTTCTGTGCAAGGCCTCAGCCGGCGATGTTGGCGGCCTGCACATCGACGGCGGCGGGCGCGGCGGCTGCCGTCGTGCGAACGGCGAGATGCTCGCCGAGGCGCAGTCCCCAGGCATAGATGGTCAGCGCCGGATTGACCCGGCTGGAGCGCGGCAGGATGCTGCCGTCGCCGACGTAGAGCCCCGCCATGCCGTGCACCTTGCCGTCGGCATCGACTACCGAGGCGGCGGGATCGGTGCCGGCAACGAGGCTGCCGAGCGCATGGGCGGTGCCCGCCATGCCGGTGTGGCGGTCGACGCCGAGCAGGCCGGCGCGGGCCAGCCGGGCGATGAAGGCGCGAACCAGCCGGCGATGCTCAGCCGCTGCCGGCCGCAGGCGGCGCAGGTCGTAGTCCATCATCGGCGTGCCGTCCGCGCCGCCGGAGACGATGCGGTTGGCGGCCGCCGATCCGTCCTCGGTGGTGGCGAAGAAGCCGATGGCGCGCTCGCCGAGGGCGCGGGAGAGGAACGCCGGCACCGCTGCCGGCAGTTGCGTTGCGAGGATCTCGCCGTCGAGCCAGCCGAGGCACTGCACCGTCGAGTGCGGGAAGGCGGCATTGAACAGGATCGCCGTCTTGCGCAGCACGTCGCTGTCGCGGAACCGGGAAAATCCGAGGATGGCGCTGTTGATGTGGAACTTGAAGTTGGCGCCGACGGCGCCGGCCGACGGCAGCGCGCGGTCGAGCCCGGTCGCCGCCAGATGGTCCTGCAGGATGCGCGGGGAGCTCATCGCGCCGGCCGCCAGCACCACCGCGTTGCCGCGGTAGCGGCTGCCGTCGGTGCAGATGACGCCGGTGATCACCGCCGGGTCGGCGGCGTCGTGCATCAACGCGGCGACCGGCTTTTCCGTCAGCAAGGTGAAGCCGGGCGCCTGCCGGATCGGCTGGAGCAGGTTCCATTCCGCGTCCGATTTGTAACCGCAGACCGAGGCGTAGCCGTCGAAGTGCCTGGCCTCCTGCTCATCGGCGAGGATTTCGCGCTTCAGCCCCAGCGGCAGCGGCTCCGGCCGCCATCCCGGATCGCCGGCGATGATGCGGTCCAGCAGCGCCTGCAGCCCGGGCTCGTTGGCGAAGCGGTTGATGCCGAGCAGCCGTTCCGCCTCGTCATAGTAGGGAGCAAGCTCGCCATGGCCGATCGGCCAGCCGAGGCACTGGTGCGCCTCGTCCGGCTCGAACTCGTGCGGGGAGAAGCGCAGCAGGGCGGCGCCGTACCATTTGGTCTTGCCGCCGAGATTGTAGAACTCGCCGGGAACGAACACCTCGCCGCGGCTGTCGGTCCACGGCTCGCGGTTCTTGAAGCGGCCCTCGCGGAACACATCGTTCACATCGAGGGTCGAGCGGTCGCGCGGCAGCACCGGACCTTTCTCCAGCAGCAGCACGCGTCTGCCCTGGTTCACCAGCTTGTAGCTGACCGCAGCACCGCCGGCGCCGGAGCCGACGACGATCGCGTCATAAAGCTCGCTCATGCTTGTCATCTCCGCTCTTGGCCCGGCAGCGCCGCCGCCAGGGTCTCGACAGGGGAATTTGCCGGCACCGCCGCCGGGGCCGCATCCGGCGTGTAGCCGCAGTGAATGCAGCGATAGGCGGGGTGGTGGTTGAGCTTGGCGCAGAACACCCGCCGGCTGACGCCGGCGAGACGCAGCGCTTCCACCGCCAGCTGCATGCCGATCACCGGGGCGGTAAAGTAGATCCACAGATGCTGCCAGAGCAGCGCCGGCAATGCCGAGGCAAAGCTGCGCGCCGGATTGATGCTCATGCCCGACAGCGGCGCCAGCACGGCGATGTAGGTGGCGACAACGAAGCCGGCGAACAGGCCGATGAACGGCATCAGCCGTTCCCGCGCCAGCAAGCTCAGCACCATCAGCATGATGCCGAACGCCATCGCCGTCTCGGTCAGGAAGGCTGCGACCGCGCCCGCGGGACCGGGCCGGGTATTGACGAAGTCAACCGGCGGCAGCGCAAAGGCATCGCCGAGGAATCCCCAGACCACCAGCACACCCGCCGCACCGCCGACGAACTGGGCAAGGATATAAAACGCGGCATCGATCTTCCGGACCTTGCCGAGGCGCAAAAAGGTCAGGGTCACCGCCGGGTTGAGGTGGGCGCCCGACTGCTTGCCCCAGGGCGAATAGATCAGGGCGATGGCGGTCAGACCCATGGCGATGCCGATAAGCAGCCGTCGCAGGCCGGCGTCCGGGATGGTTTGGTGGACGATGGAGCCGGGATGCTCCAGCAGCGTCGTCACCAGTCCTGCCGAAACCATGAACAGGCCGAGTCCTGCAGCTTCCATTGCGTATTCCGGCCAGTGCCGGTGCATCGCCGCGCCGATGCCGGGTGGTGCCTCCGCCATGGCTCCCTCCACCTCTGCTGCTCCTTCATCCATCAGATTGTGCCGCGGGTCTGCCGCGCTCGGGAAATGCCGAGCGGTTATCGACTTCATACCCATATACCCAACGCCTCAGCACTGCGGTTGTCTGATACCCGTTCGCTATCATCATCATCGCTCCTCCATATTTCCGGCGGCGGGGATCGCGGGGCGATGATGCTGTAGGCGACGGTGCAGCCGCCCGGAGTCCGGCGGTGCCATGGTCACGATGCGGCGGATGCCGCTTGCCGTCTGAGCGAGGAGAAGCGAGCGATGAGCGATGGCCGGACCCTCAATGCGGAACGTCAGCGGCTCGAGAACCAGCGGGCCGGCCGCGAGAACTGGCGCCTGTGGGGACCCTATCTGTCTGAACGGGCGTGGGGGACGGTGCGCGAGGATTACAGTCCCGATGGCGATGCGTGGGACTTCCTGCCGCACGATCACTCCCGGTCGCGCGCCTACCGCTGGAGCGAGGACGGGCTCGGCGGCATCTCCGACGAAAACCAGTTCCTGTGCCTTTCGCTGGCGCTGTGGAACGGCCACGATCCGTTCCTCAAGGAACGCGCCTTCGGACTGACCGGCCCGCAGGGCAACCGCGGCGAAGACGTCAAGGAGCACTACTTCTACGTCGACGCCACCCCCAGCCATAGCTGGCTCCGCTACCGCTACAAGTATCCGCAGGCGGCCTACCCTTACGAGCGGCTGGTGGCGGAGAATGCGCAGCGAGACCGCCATGCCCCGCCGTTCAACCTGATCGACGCCGGGGTGCTCGACGGCGGCCGGTATTTCGACGTCGAGATGATCTATAGCAAGGCCGGGCCGGAAGAGATCCACCTGCGCGTCATCGCCCATAACCGCGGACCGGATGCCGCCGATCTGCATCTGCTGCCCACCTTGTGGTTCCGCAATACCTGGTCGTGGAGCGAGGGGGCGGCAAAGCCGCGGCTCGCCGCGGCCGACGCGCCCGCGCCGGGCACCTGGGCGGTGAGGGCCGAGCATCCGGAGCTGGGCGTCTACCACCTCTACGGCCGCCAACGCGCCGGCCTGCTGTTCACCGAGAACGACACCAACAACGAGCGGCTGTGGGGGATCGCCAACCCGTCGCCGTTCGTCAAGGACAGCATCCATCGCTGCGTCGTCAACGGCGAGAGCGGCGCGGTGAACCCGCAGCAGGCCGGAACCAAGGTCGCCGCCTGGCACCGGTTCAGCATTCCACCGGGACAGCACGTGCGCCTCGATCTGCTTCTGTCGGCGCAGCCAGTGGCCGATCCGTTCGCCCGCACCGAGGTGGTGTTCGCCACCCGGCAGGGCGAGGCCAACGTCTTTTTCGACGAATTGCTGCCGGAGGCGAGCCCGGAGGATCATCGCATCATGCGCCAGGCGCTCGCCGGGATGATCTGGTGCAAGCAGTTCTTCCACTACGACGTCGAGCGGTGGCTGAAGGGCGACTGCGTGGCGCCGCCGGCGAGCCGACGCTTCGGTCGCAACCGGCAGTGGAAACACCTGAAGGCGGGCGACGTCATCTCCATGCCCGACAGCTGGGAATATCCCTGGTTCGCCGCCTGGGACCTGGCGTTTCACTGCGGCGCGCTGGCGCTGGTCGATGTGGACTTCGCCAAAGAGCAGATCGAGCTGATGCTGTGCGACCGCTACCTGCATCCTAACGGCCAGATCCCCGCCTACGAATGGAACTTCAGCGACGTCAACCCGCCGGTGCACGCGCTGGGAGCACTCAAGGTGTTCCGCGCCGAACGGGTGCAGCGGGGGAAGGGCGACCGCGGCTTTCTGCAGCGGGTGTTCCACAAGCTGCTGCTGAACTACGCCTGGTGGATCAACCGCAAGGACGCCGACGGCCACAACGTCTTCGAGGGCGGCTTCCTCGGCCTCGACAACATTTCCGTCGTCGACCGCTCGCAGCCGCTGCCGCCGGGCTACAGCCTCAAGCAGGCCGACGCTACCGGCTGGGTCGCCATGTTCGCGCTGAACATGACGGTGATGGCGCTTGAGCTGGCGATCACCGATCCCGACTACGAGAACATCGCGCTGCAGACCTACGAGCAGTTCCTCGCCATCGCCAACGCCATCGGCGGCCACGGCGACGGCGGCGTCTCGCTGTGGGACGAGGACGCCGGGTTCTTCAAGGACCTGATCTGCACTCCCGACGGCGGCTATCACCGCATCGACGTCTACTCGATGGTCGGCCTCATTCCGCTGTTCGCCACGGAAGTGATCGACGCCCGGCTGCTCGCCAATGTGCCGCGCTTCCGCGAGCGGCTGCGCCAGCACAAGGGCGGGATGTTCCGCGGCAACAGCGTATGCCTGTGCCCCGACTGGGAGAACGAGCGGGGCGAGCATCTGCTTGCCCTCGTCGATCACACCATGTTGCCGCGCATCCTGCAGCACCTGCTGAGCGAGGACGAGTTCCTCTCACCCTACGGCATCCGCAGCGTCAGCCGGGTGCACGCTGCGCACCGCGATGTCGGCGTGCTGCCCGGCATCGGCGAAGCGATGATCGAATACGTGCCGGGAGAATCGAACTCGCCGCTGTTCGGCGGCAATTCCAACTGGCGCGGGCCGATCTGGATGCCGGTGAACTTCACCCTGATCCAGGCGATCGAGAAGTTCCATCGCTTCCTTGGCGACAACTTCCGCATCGCTGTTCCCTGCCTTGGCGGCCGCGAGCTCACCTTGCGCGAGATCGCCATGCTGATCGCCGACCGTCTCGTCGATATCTACCGGCGGGACGGGCAGGGCAGGGTGCCGGCGCTGCAGGGTCAGCCGCTGTTCGGCGCCGATCGGCAATGGCAGGATCTGCTGCTGTTCTACGAGTATTTCCACGCCGATACCGGCCAGGGTCTCGGCGCCGCGCACCAGACCGGCTGGACCGGGCTGATCGCCAATCTCGTCGCCCGCCGCTACCGCCGGCAGATTCCCCGCTACTGGCAGCAGCGCCCGCCCAGCCGCACCGCCGCCGAATGACCTGGCGAAGCGCCGGGATCCGCGCAACCGGTCCGGCGATCAGGAGATGGCGGCGTTGAAGTCGTCGAGCAGCACCTGGATGCGCAGCGGGTCGGTTTCGTCCATGATCAGCTGGGTGCGGCGCTGCGCCGCCAGCAGGTCGAGGCCGAGGATGCGGCGCTTGACCCGGGGGATGTTGGTGGCGGTCATCGACAGCTCGCGGAAGCCCAGCCCCAGCAGCAGCGGCGTGAACCGCGGGTCGCCAGCGATCTCGCCGCAGACGCACACCGGAATGCGCGCCCGCATCGCCGCCGCGGCGGCAAACTGGATCATCCGCAGCACGCCGGGATGCAGCGGGTTGTAAAGGTGTGCCACCCGCTCGTCGCTGCGGTCGATGGCGAGCGTATACATGGTCAGGTCGTTGGAGCCGATGGCGAAGAAATCCGAGACCAGCGCCAGCGCATCGGCGGTCAGGGCGGCGCCGGGCACCTCGATCATCGTGCCCAGCGGCGGCAGCGGCGTCGGCATGTCGATGCCGCGCCGGTAGAGCCGGCGGGCGGCGCGGCTCAGTACGTCGCGGGCGGCACGCACCTCGGCAACGGCGGTGACCATCGGCAGCAGGATGCGGACCGGGCCGTGCGCGCCGGCACGCAGGATGGCGCGGAACTGGATTTCCAGCAGCTCGGCGCGGGCGAGGGAAAGCCGGATGCCGCGGATGCCGAGCGGTGAGGTGGCGCTGTCGCCGAACTGGCCGAAGAACGGGATCGCCCCCTTGTCGCCGCCGAGGTCGAGGGTGCGCACCGTGACGCACTGGCCGCCGGCGCGCTCCATCAGGCCGCGCAGCGCCGCGTACTGCTCCTCCTCGGTGGGTGGCATCGGCCGGTTCATGAACATGAACTCGGTGCGCAGCAGGCCGATCCCGGCGGCGCCGGCGTCGACGACGTGCTCCATTTCCAGCGGCAGCTCGACGTTTGCCTGCAGACTAATCGGCACGCCATCGCGGGTCACCGCCGGCTGGCCGGCAAGTTGGCGCAGAGCGCGGTCTTCCTCGAGCCGTTCGCCACGGCGGCGCCGGAATTCCTGCATCGCCATCGGCGTGGGATGGACAACGATCTGGCCATGGTCGCCGTCGACCAGGATCGGATCGCCGGAGCGCACCACCTCCAGCAGGCCGGCTGCGCCGAGAACGGCCGGCACACCCAGGGCGCGGGCGAGGATCGCGGTATGTCCTTGCGGGCCGCCCATCTGCGCGGCGATGCCGACCACATGCTCGGGATCGAGCTGCGCGGTCTCCGCCGGCGTCAGTTCTTCGGCGATGATGATGCTGCCGTGCGGGATCGAAAACAGCGGCTTGCCGGGCTCGCGGGTCAGCTGCGCGATCAGGCGGTTGCCGACCTCGCGGATGTCCTCGACCCGGGCGGAGAGGTAGGCGTCCTGCATTGTCCGGAAGCCGTCGCAGATGGCGATAACCTCCGACTGCACCGCCGCCTCGGCGTTGATGCGCTCGTCGCCGATACGCGCATAGGCACCGCGCAGCAGCCGCGAGTCCTTGAGCATCATCATGTAGGCGTCGAGCAGGTAGATGACCTCGTCCGCCGCCCAGTCCCGGGCGACGACGCGCTCGCGCGTCTTTGCGCGCAGCCGGTTAAGCTGCCGGCGCGCCCGCAGCACCGCTTCGCGCAGACGACGTTGTTCCGCCTCGACATCGGCCGGACGGATGCGGTATTCGGGAATCCGCGGGCTGCCGCTCTCGCAGACGTAGGCCACGCCGATTCCAATACCGGGCGAGACGCCGAGGCCCTCGACGACACGCTCGCTCGCGACCTTTTCGGCCATTTCCTTCCCAGGCGACGTTTCGTTGTCATTGCCGGACGCCGCGCCGGCTTGCAGCGGCGTCCGCTTCACGGCTTTCAGTCTTCTTCGTCAAACCTCGCTTCGATAATACTGCCGAGAACGTTGATCGCTTCTTCTGCCTCGCGGCCGGTCGCTGCGATCTCGATCTCCGTCCCCGGTCCCGCGCCAAGCATCATCAGGCCGAGTATTGAACGGCCGGAGACCGTCGTGCCGCGCTTGGAGACGGTAATTTCGGCGTCGAAACCGGATGCCAGCTTCACAAACTTTGCGGCAGCGCGCGCGTGCAGACCGCGCCGGTTAGCGATCACCGCGGTACATCTCAGGATGTCGCCGTCACGACTATAATCGACCATACTGGGCTCACGTCTCCTCCTGGGTCAGCAGTCGCGAGGCGATGTTGATATACTTGCGGCCGGCTTCCTGGGCGCTTTGCGCCGCTTCCTCCAGTGATTCTGTCTGGCGGACGCTGGCCAGCTTGATCAGCATGGGCAGGTTGACGCCGGCGATCACTTCAACGTTGGCTCGATCCATGATCGAGATGGCGAGGTTCGATGGCGTGCCGCCGAACATGTCGGTGAGCAGGACGACGCCGTTGCCTTCCTCGACACCGGCGACACTGTCGAGAATCTGCGTGCGCCGCTGCTCCATGTCGTCATCCGGGCCGATGCAGACAGCGGTGATGTTGACTTGCGGCCCGACGACGTGCTCGAGGGCGTTGATCAACTCCTCGCCGAGGCGGCCATGGGTTACGATGACGAGACCGATCATTGCGTTACGGCGCTTTCGCTTCGGGGCGGGCGACACGCCCTCCCGACCGCTCCAGATCCCGATGGAGCACCTGCACACGTTGTCCCTGGCCAATCAGCCATGATGCGAGCTCTTCCGTAACGAACACAGATCGATGCCGGCCGCCGGTGCAGCCTATGGCGATGGTCAGGTAGCTTTTCCCTTCGGCGACGTAGCGGGGCAGCAGCGGTTGCAGCAGGCGGGTGAGCGAGTCGAAGAAAGAGCCCCAGACTCCGTCTCCCCGGATGAACTGCTGCACGGCGGCGTCCCGGCCCGTCAACCCTCTCAATTCCGCTTGATAGTACGGATTGGCGAGGAAACGCACGTCAAAAACAAGGTCGGCATCGCGCGGCAGTCCGGAACGGAAGGAGAACGATGTGACCTGAATCAGCAGTCCGCTCTGTTCCGTCAACCCCAGGTGGCCTTGTAGCATGCGCTTTAAATGCCCAGGGTTGACGGCGCTGGTGTCGATAGTGAGATCGGCGCGACTGCGCAAGGGCGACAGCATTTGCCGTTCGCGAGCGATCCCCTCGATCAGCGGCATCTGCCCGGACAGCGGATGACGGTGGCGGGTCGCCGTATAGCGGCGGCGCAGTTCTTCCTCGTCGCAGTAAAGGAATACCAGCTGGACGGCGATGGAGGGATCGAGGCGCAGCCGGTCGACGATGGCAAGGCAGGTCTCGACGGCGAAATCACGGGTGCGGACGTCGACGCCGACGGCGAGGCGCTGGGGCGGCAGCGGCGAATCGTCCTGCTCCGTAGGCAGCAGGCGGGACAGCAGCCGCAGCGGCAGATGATCGATGCACTCGAAGCCGAGGTCCTCGAGCGCCTTCAGCGCCGTCGTCTTGCCGGCGCCGGACATGCCGGTGATCAGCAGGATGTGATGGGACGCGCGGCCTCCCTGCGGGTCATACCCGGCGGAAGCCGCGAGGGCTGCGGCAGGGGCGGCAGCGATCGGATCGCTCATTGGCAGCGGACCGTCGTGCCGCGGGCAATGCCGGCGACGAGGCGGACCTTGGCTGCCGCCGAGCTTTCGAAGGCGTCCAACTGGAAGTGCGGCAAGGCGATCCCCAGCACGTCCTCCTCCGCATTGTCCGGCATCCGATCTATCCCCGTGCGCGGCACCAGATCGACAAGGGCGACGAGCGGCGCCTGCGGCTCCGCTTCGATGCGGATGATGCCGATGCCGCGCACTTCCAACAAGCCGGACAGGCGCTCCGGCGACGTGGCGATGAGCATCGCGCCGTCGCGGGTGACGCAGGTGTAGTCGTCGGCGACGAGACGGCCCCCCGCCACGATCAGCCGCAGCGCCAAATCCGACTTGCCGGCACCCGAAGGACCGCGCAACAGCACCCCCCAGCCGTCGATCGCAATACAGGTGCCGCGCAGGCAAGTCATGCACCAGAGCCTGCTGCGCGAGCCGCGCTCTGTCAATCGCGGCTGTCACGCGCCCGCATCGTCCGCAGGGACGCGGGCCCAGCGGCTGGCTGCGGCTGGCGCCGGCTATTCCAAGGGCAGGCTTACCGTGAAGAGGGCACCGCTGACCCGCCCGTCCGAGTCCCGGCGGTTGCGCGCGGCGATGGTGCCGCCGTGGGCCTCGACGATCTGCTTGGAGATGCTGAGACCCAGCCCGGAATGCTGGCCGAACTTCTCGTCCTGTGGCCGCTCGGAATAAAAGCGCTGGAAGATATCGTGTTCGCGTCCCTCCGGGATCCCCGGCCCCTGATCGAGGACCTCGGCAATCACCGAGGAAGCGTTGCGCCGCGCCCGCAGCGTAATGACCCCGCCGGCAGGACTGAACGATAAGGCGTTGGCGAGCAGGTTCCGGAATACCTGCACAAGCCGGCTCTCGACGCCGTTGACCATCAGCGGCCGGCGGCTATCGCCGTCGAGGACGATGCGGATCTGGCGCTGCTGCGCGGTCACTTCCGTTACCTCGGCGAGGGTGATCAGCATCTGCCGGATATCGACCGGAGCCGAATTCTCGCGCGACAGCTCCGCGTCCAGTCGCGACGCATCGGAGATGTCGCTGATCAGCCGGTCGAGGCGGCCCACATCGTCGAGGATGATGTTCATCAGCTTTTGCCGGCGTTCCACGTCCCTCACCCGGGCCGCCGTCTCGACGGCGCTGCGCAGCGAGCTGAGCGGATTCTTCAGCTCGTGGGCGACGTCGGCGGCAAACCGCTCGTTGGCGTCGATGCGCAGCCACAAGGCCTGCGTCATCTCCCGCAGCGCTCCGGCAAGCTGGCCGATCTCGTCGGCGCGGCGGCCGAAGTCGGGAATCGTATAGCGCCGGTGCCGGTCACGGCGCACCCGCTGGGCGGCATCGGCGAGCAGGCGGATCGGCCGGGCGATACTACCGGCAAGGTAGATCGACATCAGCACCGTCACCAGCAGCGCCGCGAGGAACCATTTCAGGACGTCGAGACGCACCTGAAGGATCGCAGCATCGATGTCGGCGGACCCGCGCGTGATCATCAGCGCCGCCAGGACCTGCTTGTAGCGCTGCACCGGCACGGCGACACTGAGCACCATGCCGCCGCTGGGGTCGGAGCGCACGGTCGTTGCCGTTTCGCCGGCCAGGGCCAGCATCGCTTCCGGATAGTCGCGCGCCTTCTGCACCGGGTTTTCGGTGTACGTGGGCAGGTCCTCGCGGCTCCACAACCGCTCAAGAACGCGGTCGTAGGCGCCGAGCAGGGCGGTGAGGCGCTGGCTCTCAGTGCGTGGTGCCGGCAGCTCCTCGATCTGGACGGTACCGCCAGGGCCGCCGAGCAGGAGGCTGTCGGCGACGAGCAGGCCATTCTCGTCGAACAGGCGGGCGCGCAGGCGCGATGTTTCCACCATCCGGCGCACCATCTGCTGTGCCATCAGGGTTATCAGGCCTTCCCCCTTGGTCGGATCGGCGAAGGTGGCGCTCTCGCCGACGGCGGCAGCGAACAGGTTGGCCTCGCTGCGCATCGTCGCCAATTCGGCGGCGATCAGACCCCGGCGGTACTCATCAAGGTAGAGCATGCCGGCAAACAGAAAGCCGAGCGCCAGCAGGTTGACCGCAAGGATACGAAGGGTGATCGGCGAGATACCGAAGCGGCGGCGCCGTGGCGGGCGCGCCGGAGGCTGCATCTTCTCAGGTGGCGCGGTAGCGGTAGCCGACGCCATAGAGCGTTTCGATGTGGGCGAAGTCGGGGTCGACGTCCTTGAACTTCTTGCGGAGCCGCTTGATGTGGCTGTCGATGGTACGGTCGTCGACATAGATGTGCTCGCCGTAGGCGGCATCGATAAGCTGATCCCGGCTCTTGACGTGACCCGGGCGCCGCGCCAATGCCTGCACCAGCAGGAACTCGGTGACCGTCAGGTTTACCTCGCTATTCCGCCAAGTGCAAAGGTGTCGCGTCTCATCGAGCACGAGATCGCCGCGGCGCATGACATCCGGCTCCCCCTCGGTGGGGACGCTCGGCACCCGGCGGCGCAGGACGGCGCGGATGCGTTCGATCAGCAGCCGCTGCGAGAACGGCTTGGTGATGTAGTCGTCCGCTCCCATGCGCAGGCCGAGCATTTCGTCCAGTTCGTCGTCCTTGGAGGTGAGGAAGATCACCGGCATATCGCTGCTCTGCCGCAGGCGGCCGAGAAGCTCCAGACCGTCCATGCGCGGCATCTTGATGTCGAGGATGGCAAGGTCCACCGGGTGCCGCGCGAGGCCGGTCAGGGCTTCGGCGCCGTCGGCATAGGCCAGCACGCGGAAGCCCTCCGACTCCAGGGCCATGGAAACAGAGGCGAGGATGTTGCGGTCATCGTCGACCAGGGCAATGGTCTCAGGCACCGACGAGTTGGTCCTTCTTTTCTGCGCCCTTTTCTGCGCCGTGCGGACCTTTGACGGTCCGCTGGCCAGACGGCGATCCGATGTCATTTACAGCTTAGGATTTTTGCAGCGATTATAGTGTCGTTTCTGAGGCGGCGACACCGCCCTGTTGGGGTTCCGGAAGCCCATCGTCCCGGCCCCGAATGGGCGCGTTTACGGCCAGCCGGGACGCCGGGCCCGGCGAAAACATCTCATCGACGCTCCACTGCCGCTAGCCTCAACGACAGACGCGCGTGCGCCACGACCGTTGCAATACCGCAACCATTTTTTTCGGATCGACCAGCGCATTGCATTTGCCAGGGAAATCCCTGTTGCCTGTGCAACAGGGATGCGCATCATTTGCAATTCTGTTCGCGCGCCTCCGTGATGCGAGGTGGCCCGGCCGCCAAGACCAGGCGGAAGCCGTTGCAAGATGCAAGGAGGCGGCGGGCTTCGGTCGGCAACGGGACGGAGAGCGGGTCGAATCGGTTTGAGGTGTGATATTTGCAACGTTATAACATTATGCAAATTATGAGTGGCCTCTTTAGCAGCTTAGCAACGTTATAACGTATCAGATGGCGCAGCACGCCACCCCAGTGGGAGAGGCTTCCCAGAGAAACAAGCGTCTGTTCGCGTGCGGACGCGGATGTGGAAGAAGATGAAGGGAGCACAGCAACAATGAAGGTTTCGACAACGGCCATCGGCGCCGGCGTCCTGATGCTGGCCGGCGTGGCGAGCCCGGCGATGGCGCAGCAGTCGGTAAGTGAATGGCTCGAGGGGGAACACGCCATGGGCGACTGGGGCGGCTACCGCACCAGCCTGGAGGAAGCCGGCGTCAAGTTCGAAGGCGGCTAAACCACCGACATCATGGCGGTCCGCAACGGCAACGCCGGCAGCGGCGATGGCTGGGACTACGCCGGGCGCATGGACTTTGGCCTCGAATTCGATCTCGAGAAGCTGGTCGGCGCCACCGGTCTCAGCTTTTACGCCAGCGGTGCGTGGTCCTCAGGTCACAACCTGTCCGATCGCAAGGTCGGCAATCTTTTCGCAGTTCAGGAAATTTTCAGCGGACAGGAAGCGCGGCTGTCGCAGCTTTACCTTCAGCAGCGGCTTCTCGACGACAAGCTGTCCTTCAAGATCGGCCGGTTGACCACCGAGGAGGACTTCCTCGCTTCCGACATCTACACGTACTACGTCAACGGCGGCATCAATGGCACTCCCGCCAACGTGCCGGGCGGTAACGCCGGCTTTACCACCGCCCCGTTCGCGCAGTGGGGCGCCGTCGGCGCCTACGAGTTGGTCGACGACTTGCGCTTTGCCGTCGGTGTCTACAACGCCGACGAGAAAACGGTGGACGATCACCGCAACGGCACGAGAATGAGCCTCGATCTGGAGGACCATGTCTTCGCGGTCGGCGAAGTGAGCTACGGCTGGAATCAGCTGAAGGAGGCGGAAGAGGGCGAAGAGCAGACGGTGCCGGAGGGCATGGCCGGCATGGTCAAGCTCGGCATCTTCGGCCAGAGCGGCCATCACGAGAGGGTTGATGGCGAGGGTCATCAGGACGGCAGCGCCGGCTTTTACGTCTCGGCCCAGCAGATGGTCTACCGCGAGCCGGACACGGCCGACCAGGGGCTCACCCCGTGGGCGGTGGCGACATTCCTGCCGCGGGAATCGGTTAACGAGTTGCCGGTGTTCTTCGGCGGCGGTCTTGTCTACAAGGGCCTTGTCCCCAGCCGCGACGAGGACGCGACGGCGCTCGGCTTCTTCTACGGCAAGCTGTCGAAGGACATCAATCCCGGCGGCTCCGAGAAGATCCTGGAAATGAACTACACCGCGCAGCTGACGCCGTGGTTCTACGTCCGGCCGGACTTGCAGCTGGTGTTCGATCCGGCCGGCGTCAGCAGCGCCGATACCGCCGTCGTCTTTGGTGGGGAGATCGGGATCACCTTCTGAGCCGCGTTCTGTACGCCGGAACGGCCATCGCGGCCGCAGATCACGTTCATCTGCGGCCGCGGCTGACATCGCAACTCACGTCCGTGATGCCTGGCCTTGGCAGGGGTCTGCGGGCTGTGGGGACGGTGCGGGCGGGCAGCGGCGGCGTTTGACACCGCCACGCCGCATTCGCAACGGAACGGCAGACGGTCAGCGGCCGGCGGCGGCGCTCAGCGGCGGCTCGTAGACCGCTCCGAATGCCCGATCGGCTTCCTGCACCTTCTGGGCGGCGCCCTGCATGCAGGAAGTATAAAGCTTGTCGCGCCCGATGATGTGGGCGGTCAGCCAGTTCTTGAGGAACGCCAGAACCTCCCGGCCGTGGATCGATTCGGCATTTCGCCGATAGCGGACGCGAATGTCGTGCACCTGCGCCCGCAAGGTATTGTGGGTGCGCAGATGCGCTTCGAGGTCGGGATAGTCGCACGCGGCCATCAAGGCTTCTTCTCGGGCGAAGTGATAGTCGGTATAATCGAGCAGTGCATCCAGCACGCTCGCGATCGTTTGCCCCGGCTCACCCCCCCGAATCGCGTCGTCCAGTTGGTTGATCAGGCTGATCAGTATCTTGTGATCGGTGTCGAGAGATTTGACGCCGACGCTGAAGTCCGGCGTCCAGTGAATGATCGGCATCGCAGACGTCCCACTTTTCGCAACCGGCAGTACGGAGCAGGGCCCACATGTTCCTGTCCGGGCCGGACATTCAGAAAACCACTATTTGTGCTGCTGAACAACATTCCCACACAAAAAATCTGGCTGATGGGCGGCTCGCCGCAGGTTTAGGGCGGCAGGATAATTTCGTTAGAGCAATGCGCTGTCATTTTGCCGTCCGCTCAGTTGCCGCGTGAAGCAATACGGCCGCGAAATCCACTCTGCCGCTCGATGACGCTCGCCAGCCGCTCTGCCGCCGGGCGAATGCCTGCCACGGGAACGCCGGCGTAGCCCAACATCAGACCGCGGCGCCGGTGCGCCCTTCCAGGTAGTAATGCGACAGCGGCCGGGCGACGATCCCCTCCGCAAGGGCATCGGCGGCGACGGCAGCGTCCTCGCCCAACCCGTTGAAGTAATAGAGAAGGTGTATTCCCGCCCGACCACCGGAAGCTGTCACCTGGTCGCCGAGCAGGTCGTCGATGGCGCTGCGCAGGGCGGCCTGCCGCTCCATATAGACCTCCCGCATTCTGCGGATGTGGGCGCCGAGATGGCCGTCGGCGATGAAGTCCGCCAGCGCCGACTGCTCGGCTAGTCGGCCGGCGCGGTAAAGTTCGGCAAGGCCGGCCGACAGGGGGTCGACCAGGTCCGGCGGGATGACCAGGTAGGCGAGCCGCAGGCCGGGGAACATCACTTTGGTGAAGGTGCCGAGGTAGATCACGCGGTTCGCGGTCGACAAGCCGAACAGCGGCGCCAGCGGATGCTTGTGGTAGCGCAGCTCGTTGTCATAGTCGTCCTCGATGATCCAGGCACCGCAGCGCGCCGCCTCCTCAAGGATGGCGCGGCGCCGCGGCAGGCTGAGGACGGCGCCGGTGGGGTACTGGTTGGACGGTGACAGGAAGCAGAGGCGGGGGGCACGGGCCCAGTCGGCTCTGCCCGGCGCCATGCCCTCCTCATCGACCGGCACAGGGTGCAGCTGCAGGCCGGCCGCCCGGAAGACGTTGCGCGCTCCCAGTAGCCGGGGTCTTCCATCAGAACGCCATCCCCTGGATCGGCCAGCATGCGGGCGCACAGGTCGAGCGCCTCGTGCGAGCCGTTGAGGATCAGGATCTGGCTCGGATCGCAATCGATATAGCGGGTCGCCCGCAGGTAGGCGGCAAGGGTATCGGTGAGACGGGGATGGCCGCCCACCGCATACTGCAGCAGCGCGGCATGCTCGCGGCGCAGGTATTTGCCGACCAGCCGCCGCCACGTCTGGTGCGGGAACAGCTCGACATCGGGAATGCCGGGTACGAACGCCCCGCTCTGGATGCGGCCGCTGTCGCGATGGCGGGCGATCTGGCCGCCGCGCGCCGACAGCAGCGGCCCGCGGGGAATGCCGTGTGAAAGGGCGCGCTGGCGGCCGATCGGCGATGCGTCCGGCGAGGTATCGGCGACGAAGGTGCCGGCGCCGGTCTGGCCCTGGACGTACCCCTCCATGACCAGCTGTTCGTAGGCGCGCAGCACGGTATTGCGGCCGACGCCGAGGATGCCGGCGAGATCGCGGCTGGCCGGAAGCTTGGTGCCGATGGGAATCCGGTTCTGCAAGATCGACTGGCGAAGCGCAGCGTAGATCTGGCGGTGCAGCGGCGCCTCGCCATCCCGGCGCAGCTCCATCATTTCCAAGATCAGGTCGCCGACCAGCGCACCCTTCATCCTCTCTGCTCCAATCCGGGCCAGCCTGAACCAGCGCGGCGATCATGGCCAGCATCGCCCGCTCCCTCCCCGCCACCGGTTTATGCATCTCAGCACCGCGTTCCAAGCATACCTCACCGATGACGAGGCATATTCAGCGCACAAGAATTCACCAATGGCTCCCTCAATATTTCATAATTGGGTCTATGTTCCAAGCCAAAGCCCTGTTAGTATGCGCGCCACGTTGCCGCTGCTCGTGGATAAAAAAAGCAGGGTCTGCCGGCCGAAGGCACAAAACCGGGCCGGAACGAGGGCAGCCAGAAGCCGCCGCGGCGATCGGAGGCGCAGTGCCAGGAGGCGGTGCGCCGAGGGACGCGTATGGGAGGAGCCGATGCGGGATGGTTCAGAACCGCTGATCAGCTTTCGTGGTGTGCAGAAGACCTATGACGGAGTAACGCTGATCGTCCGGGATATGACGATCGACGTTGAACGTGGCGAATTCCTTACCCTGCTGGGACCGTCGGGATCGGGCAAGACGACCTGCCTGATGATGCTGGCCGGCTTCGAGACGCCGACAGCGGGCGAAATCCTGCTGGACGGCAAGGTCATCAACCGGGTGCCGCCGCATCAGCGCAACATCGGCATGGTGTTCCAGAACTATGCGCTGTTCCCACACATGACGGTTGCCGACAACCTGCGGTTCCCCTTGATCGCCCGCAAGCTGTCGCGGCCGCAGATCGAGGAGAAGGTCACTGCGGCACTGGCCATGGTACGGATGGACGCCTTCGGCGGGCGCTATCCGCAGCAGCTCTCCGGCGGCCAGCAGCAGCGCATCGCGCTGGCGCGCGCCCTCGTCTTCGAGCCGTCGCTGGTGCTGATGGACGAGCCCCTCGGCGCGCTCGACAAGCAGCTGCGCGAGCACATGCAGCTCGAGATCAGGCACATCCATGAGCGGCTGGGCGTGACCATCGTCTACGTCACCCACGACCAGGGCGAAGCGCTCACCATGTCCGACCGGATCGCCGTGTTCAACCACGGCGTCATCCAGCAGTGCGACGCGCCGGCGAAGCTCTACGAGGAGCCGGCGAACGCCTTCGTCGCCAGCTTCATCGGCGAGAACAACGCGCTCGCCGGGCATGTCGAGCAGACCGGCGAGGGCCGCTGCCATGTCCGCCTCGAGGACGGCAGCTGCATCGAAGCGAGGGTGGGCGACGTCGGGGCGCCGGGCAGCCAGGCGACGCTATCGATCCGCCCGGAGCGGGTGCATCTGAACGGCACCTCGACAGGCTTGGAAAACCGTTTCTCCGCGGCCATCGAAGAGCTGATCTACCTGGGAGACCACGTGCGCATCCGCATGCAGGTGGCCAACAATGCCAACTTCATGGCGAAGATCCCGATCTCCGAGGTTCACGGCAAGCTCAAGCCCGGAGACAGGATGACCATCGGCGTGGCGGCCGACCATGTTCGCGCATTCGCACCAGGGGCAGGCTGAGCGCGACAGCCTCGTTGCGGCGGCAATAGCCGTCTCCTCGGGCCCTGAGCCTTATTCAACGTAATTGAGAAAGCGTCCTCCCATGCAACCTCTCCGTACCATCCTGGCTCTGGCAATTGCCCTGACCACGACGCCACTGTTCGCTTCCGCCGTGCTTGCCGACGAGCTGACGGTGATCTCGTTTGGCGGCGCCGTGCAGAAGGCGCAGCAGAAGGCCTACTACGAGCCCTTCACCCAGGAGAGCGGGATCAAGGTGATCGCCGGCGAGTACAACGGTGAGCAGGCCAAGATCAAGGCGATGGTCGAGGCTCATAATGTTACGTGGGACGTGGTCGAGGTGGAATCGGCGGAACTCTTCCGGGGCTGCGAGGAAGGCATCTACCAGCAGCTGGACTATACGAAGATCGGCGACAAGAAGGATTTCCTGCCGAAAGCGGTGAGCGACTGCGGCGTCGGCACCTTCGTCTGGTCGACGGTGCTGGCCTACGACGGCGACAAGCTGAAGACGCCACCCGCCTCGTGGCAGGATTTCTGGGACGTCAAGAAGTTCCCCGGCAAGCGCGGGCTGCGCAAGGGTGCGAAGTTTACGCTGGAGATCGCGCTGCTCGCCGACGGCGTCCCGCCGGCCGAGGTCTATAAGGTCCTCGCCACCAAGGAGGGCGCCGAGCGGGCATTCAAGAAGCTCGACGAGATCAAGGCAAATATCCAGTGGTGGGAAGCGGGGGCACAGCCGCCGCAGATGCTGGCCGCCGGTGATCTGGTGATGAGCTCCGCCTATAACGGCCGCATCGCCACCGCGCAAGGCGAAGGCAAGAACCTGAAGATCGTCTGGGACGGCTCCATCTACGATGCCGATCACTGGGCGATCCCGACTGGAACACCGAAGCTGGCGGATGCCTACAAGTTCATCGCCTTCGCCAGCCGGCCCGGTCCGCAGCAGGTCTACTCCTCGCAGATCACCTATGGGCCCACCAACCTGAAGGCGGTCGAAGGGATTGATCCGAAGCGAGCCGTCGAGCTGCCGACGGCACCGGCAAACCTGAAGGGCGCGCTCGCCAGCGATACCCAGTTCTGGGTCGAGCACGGCGAGGAGCTCGAGCAGCGCTTCAACGCCTGGGCGGCAAAGTAGCAAGCAGCGAGGCGGGGACGCCGTTCCGGCATGATCGCGACAGGGAGGACGCGGACGTGAGCCTTGCCATCGAGGTGAGCGGCGGAACGTCGCTGAAGCGCCGGCTTCGGCGCGCCGAGCGGCGCACCAAGCTCAAGTACCTGGCGCTGATCGCGCCGCTCGCGGCCTTCCTGCTGCTGACCTTCGTCTGGCCGATCGGCTCCCTTCTCTACCGCAGCATCGCCAATCCGGAGGTGGTCGAGGCGCTGCCGCGCACGACCGAGGCGTTGCGCAGCTGGGATGGCAAGGACCTGCCGGGTGATGCGGTGTTCGAGGCCTTTGCCGCCGACCTGTCCGCCGACCGGCGCTCGCCAGCCCTGGCGGGCGCCGCCAAGCGGCTGAATATGGAGATGTCAGGCTTTCGCTCGCTGCTGATCAATACCGCCCGCAAGCTCGAGTGGCAGCCCGGCGAGCCGGCGAAAGCGGCGATCCTCGCAGCCGAGCCCCGCTGGGAAGACACCGGCATCTGGCGAATTGTTGCCCGCAACAGTGCAACGATCACGCCCTTCTACCTTCTCTCCGCTCTCGACCTGCGGGCAGGCGACGACGGCGGCATCGTCAGGGCACCGGACGACCAGGCGATCTACGTCGACATCCTGGTGCGAACGTTCTGGATGAGCGTCATCGTCACCGCGTGGTGCCTGTTGCTGGGGTATCCGCTCGCCTACCTGCTGTCACAGGTCTCGACCGGCACCAGCAACCTGCTGATGGTGCTGGTGCTGCTGCCGTTCTGGACGAGCATCCTGGTGCGCGTCGCCGCCTGGATCGTGCTGCTGCAAAAAGAGGGGCCGATCAACAAGGCGCTGATGGCGCTGGGTCTTATCAGCGATCCGCTGCAGCTCGTCTTCAATCGCTTCGGCGTCTACATTGCGATGGTGCACATCCTGCTGCCGTTCGTCGTCCTGCCGCTTTATGCGGTGATGAAGAGCGTGCCGCCGTCGTACATGCGCGCGGCGATCTCGCTCGGCTGCCCGCCGTTCAAGAGCTTCTGGAAGGTCTATTTCCCGCAGACGCTGCCGGGTGTCGGCGCCGGCGGGCTGCTCGTCTTCATCCTGTCCATGGGCTACTACATCACCCCGGCGCTGCTCGGCAGCCCGAGGGAGCAGATGACCAGCTACTTCGTCGCCTTCTACACCAACGAGACGATCAACTGGGGCATGGCGGCGGCCTTGTCGGCGGTGCTGCTGGTGGCAACGCTGGTTCTCTACGCCTTCTATGCCCGCTACTTCGGGCCGGCGCGCGCCCGCCAGATCGCCCCGCGCTAGGCGGCCAACGAGGAGCCCTTCGCATGCTGCAACCCTATGCGTCGCCAGCCGAACGCGTCTGGTACTACGCGCTGCGGATCCTTTGCGGCCTGATCCTGCTGTTCCTGATCGTCCCGGTGCTGGTGATCATGCCGCTGTCGTTCAACGCCGGTTCATTCCTGCTCTACCCGATGTCAGGCTTCTCGCTGCGCTGGTACGAGGAATTCTTCGGCTCCGCCACCTGGACGTCGGCGCTGAAGAACAGCCTGATCATCTCGCCGCTGGCGACGCTGCTCGCCGTCGTCCTGGGCACCCTCGCCTCCATCGGCCTGACGCGGGCGAGCTTTCCCGGCAAGGCGCTGCTGGTGAGCGTGCTGATCTCGCCGATGGTGGTGCCGGTGGTGATCTCCGGCGTTGCCATCTACCTGTTCTTTGCGCCGCTGGGTCTTTCCGGCAGCTACGTAGGGCTGGTGCTCGCCCATGCTATGCTGGGCGTTCCCTTCGTCATCACCACCGTCACCGCCACCCTGCAGGGCTTCGACTACAACCTGGTGCGGGCGGCGGCCAGCCTCGGCGTCGATCCGGTGCGGGCCTTCTTCAAGGTGACGCTGCCGATCGTCGGTCCCGGCGTCGTTTCCGGCGCGCTGTTCGCCTTCGCCACCTCGTTCGACGAGGTGGTCATCACCCTCTTTCTCGCCAGTCCCGAGCAGCAGACGCTGCCGCGCAAGATGTTCAGCGGCATCCGCGACAACATCAGCCCGACCATCGCCGCGGCGGCGACGGTGCTGGTCGTCGTCGCGACCCTGCTGCTGCTGGTCCTCGAATGGCAGCGGCGGCGGACAGAGCGGCTGCGCGGCACCAATGCGGGCGGCGGCCGGCGGCGGCCCTTCTGGCGCAAGCGTGCGTTCGAGGGTTGACGATCGGCCGCCCGTTACCCCGGCGGCGCCGGCTTCGCGTACCGGATCGGATCGGTCCGGCAGTTTCTTTCGAATTTCCTGATCTTGGAACAGAGCATGACCATGGAAACCCCGACAACCACCAACGCTGATCTCCTTGCGCGCCGGCGGGCAGCAGTTCCGCAAGGGGTCTCGCAGTCCCACCAGATCGTCGTGGGGCGGGCGGCGAATGCCGAGCTGTGGGACATCGAGGGCCGCCGCTATATCGACTTCTGCGCCGGTATCGCCGTGGTCAACACCGGTCATCGTCACCCGCGGGTGATCGCGGCGGTGGCGCAGCAGCTGGAGCAGGTCACCCATACCTGCTTCCAGGTGGTTGCCTACGAGCCCTACGTCGCGCTGGCCGAGCGGCTGAACGCGCTCGCCCCCGGCGACGCGCTAAAAAAGACCTTCTTCATGTCCACCGGCGCCGAAGCGATCGAGAACGCCGTGAAGATCGCCCGGGCGGCCACCCGGCGCCCTGGCATCATCGCCTTTACCGGCGCCTTCCACGGCCGGACGATGATGACGCTGGCGCTCACCGGCAAGGTGGATCCCTACAAGGCGGGCTTCGGGCCATTTCCCGGCGAGGTCTATCACGCGCCGTTCCCGTGCCCGCTGCACGGCATCAGCGTCGATGACGCGATGGCCGGCATCGAGGGGCTGTTCAAGAACGACATCGAGCCGGCGCGGGTGGCGGCGATCGTTGTCGAGCCGGTGCAGGGGGAGGGCGGCTACTATCCGGCGCCCGCCGACTTCCTGCCGAAGCTCCGCGCTCTGTGCGACCGGCACGGCATGCTGCTGATCGCCGACGAGATCCAGACGGGCATCGGCCGGACCGGCAAAATGTTCGCGGTCGAGCATTGCGGCGTCGTCCCCGACATCATCACCCTGGCGAAGGGGCTGGGCGGCGGTTTTCCGATCTCCGCCATCGTCGGCCGCGCCGACGTCATGGATGCGGTCGCCCCGGGCGGACTGGGCGGCACCTATGCCGGCAGCCCGATCGCCTGCGCCGCCGCCCTCGCGGTGCTCGATGTGATCGACGGCGAGGACCTGCTGGAGCGGAGCACGCGGCTCGGCGAGCGCATGCAGGGGCGCCTGCGGGCGCTGGCGAAACGCTATCCGGCGATCGGCGATGTGCGCGGCCTTGGCATGATGGTCGCGATCGAGTTCTTCGACGCCGCCGTCCGCCGCAAGCCGGCGCCGGATATCGCGAAGGCGGTCGTCGCCGAGGCGGCGCGGCGGGGCCTGCTGCTGCTCTCCTGCGGCGTCCACGGCAACGTCGTCCGCATCATGGCACCGCTCACCATTCCGGAGGACGTCTTCGAGGAAGGCCTCGGCCTGCTCGACGAGGCGGTTGCCGCTGTGGCGGTGCCGGTCCTGGCCTGAGCGGCGGCGCCTGCGATAACCTGAACAACGCAAGCAACGAGAGCCGGGAGTCGCTGCATGGTCCCCTTTGCCATCGCCGGAATTCAGATGCGGATATCGGCGGAAGCGAGCAACGTTCCCCGGATGGCGGGCCGGCTTGCCGTGGTGATGCGCCGCTTCCCGTGGGTGCAGATGGTGGTGTTCAGCGAGCTCTGCGCCCACGGCCCGCTCCTTCGCTTTGCCGAGGCGCTGCCGAGCCCTTCGGAGCTCAGCTTCTGCGAGCTCGCCCGACAGCACGACATCTGGCTTATTCCCGGCTCGATGTTCGAAGTGGTGGAAGGCCGGATCTTCAATACCGCGACGGTGATCAATCCCGGTGGCGAGGTGGTCGGCCGCTATCGCAAGATGTTTCCGTTCGAACCCTACGAGGCGAACATCGCCGCCGGGCGCGAGCCGCTGGTCTTCGACGTGCCGGCGGTCGGCCGCTTCGGCCTGTCGATCTGCTACGATATGTGGTTCCCGGAAACCTCCCGCACGCTGGTGGCGATGGGCGCCGAGGTGATCTTGCACCCGTCGCTCACCGATACCATCGACCGCGACGTCGAGCTCGCGATCGTGCGCGCCAACGCGGCGATGAACCAGTGCTACGTCTTCGACATCAATGGCGTCGGCGACGGCGGCATCGGCCGCTCGACGATCGTCGATCCCTCGGGGCACGTCGTCTATGCGGCGGGCAGCGAGGAGGAGGTGATCCCGATCGAGATCGATCTCGACCGGGTGCGCCGCGAACGGCACGTGGGTCTCCTCGGGTTGGGGCAGACGCTGAAGAGCTTCCGCGACCGCCGCGCCGATTTCCCGGTCTACCAGCCGCAGGGCTTCGATGCCGGCTACCTCGACAGCCTCGGGCCGCTTACCATTCCGGCGCGGCGTTCCGTCCGGGCGCCGGGCGGCCCGGCAGAAGCGGCGGAGCCCGCACCTTTACCGGCCGCGGTCGGCGAAACTCTCGCTTGAAGCCGGCTCCCGCAACCAAAGGAAAGCACCCGCGGATGAACAGGGGACGGAAGTGCCTGAACGGGATCTCGGATATCCGGCGCTATTTCCATCGCAACGACACCCCGATCTTTTTTATCAGCGCCACCAACTTCAACCTGCTGGGGATGGATGAATGGTGCAGGAATTTCAAGTTCATCAATTACATCGACTGTTTTGACGGACGCCATCCGAACACCTTCGTCCCCGGCGAGGCACCGCACCCGGAGTTCGGCTGTATCGAGGACATCAACAACTACCTGCTGCAGCACAAGGAGGTGCTGGACTACATCCGCTTGCACGGACCGCAGGCGAAGGCGGTGTTCCTGATGTTCGATGAGGAGACTGAGGATCTCTGCCGGGAGGCCAGCCTCGAAGTCTGGTTTCCGCGCGCCAGGCTGCGCACTTTCGTGGACAACAAGGTCAACACCGTACGGATCGGTGACGCCGCCGGGGTGAAGAGCGTCCCCAACGTCCTTGCCGCCGTCGGCAGCTATGAGGAGCTGCGTAAACTGGCCGGGCACTTCGGCCCCGACCTGGTGGTGCAGACCGCCTTCGGCGATTCCGGCCATACTACCTTCTTCATCTCGTCCGAGGCGGACTGGAACAAGTACGCACAGGAGATCACCGGCGCCGGCGAGGTCAAGATCATGAAGCGGATTCGCTGCCGCGGCTCAGCGATCGAGGCCTGCGCTACTCGCAACGGGACCATCGTCGGCCCGCTGATGACCGAGCTGGTGGGCTTCAAGGAGCTCACGCCCTATCGCGGCGGCTGGTGCGGGAACGAAATCTTCGCGACCGCGTTCACCGATGCGATCCGCGACCACGCCCGCGACCTGACCTTCCGCTTCGGCGAGCAGCTGCGCAAGGAGGGCTATCGCGGCTACTTCGAACTGGATTTCCTGGTCGATCTCGACGATGGCGAGGTGTACCTGGGCGAGCTCAATCCGCGCATCACCGGCGCCAGCTCAATGACCAACCATGCCGCCTTCGCTCATGCCGACGCACCGCTGTTTCTGTTCCACCTGCTGGAGTTCTCCGGCATCGACTTCGATCTGGACATCCACGAGCTCAACGAGCGCTGGGCCGACCCGGAGAACATCGACAGCTGGAGCCAGATGGTCATCAAACACACCGAGCCGTCTGTCGATTTCCTGACGCACGCGCCGCAGAGCGGCATCTGGCATCTCAACGACGACGGCTCGATCTCCTATGCCCGCTTCGACTACCACCGGCGGGCAATTGCCAGCGAGCGCGAGGCCCTGTTCCTGCGCATCAGCGGTCCCGGCGATTACCGCTACGAGGGCGCCGACCTCGGCATCCTGATTACCCGCGGCCGGCTGATGACCCGGGACTTTACTCAACGAGCGGGCGCACCGGTGGATCGACGGCATCCGCGCCAACTACGCCGCCATCCCGCTGGCGGACATCCAGCCCGCCGCCGCAACAACGCCGGTTGCGGGAGCCTTCAAGATCCTCTGAGGCGCATGAAGCTCGTCTTCGAAGCCCACGCGGAAGACCTGCCCGGTGGACACCTGGGCGACCTTGTTCCATCGCCTGTGGCCTGCCTATCGCGGCTGGTTCCTGTCGCAGGGCATCGCCAGCCGGCCCACCTACGCCCGGGCGCTCGCGATGCTGCGCCTGCATATGCCGGAGATCGTGCCCACCTACGAGCGCCTGTGCGCGCTTGCCGGCGGCTCGGACCTGGCGGCGCGCTTCCTCTCGCTCTATCGGCCGCCGCCGTTCCTTTCCGGCTGCTCGCAGGCGGCATGGACGGACGGCGAGCCGGTGCTCATCCGCAATTATGACTACAGCCCTTATCTGTGCGACGCGCTGATCCTCAAGACCCGGTGGAACGGCCGCCGGGTCATCGCCATGAGCGACTGCCTGTGGGGGTGTCTCGACGGCATCAATGAGGATGGCCTCACGGTCAGCCTGACCTTCGGCGGCCGCCAGGTGGTGGGGGACGGCTTCGGCATCCCGATCGTGCTGCGCTACCTGCTGGAGACCTGCGGTAGTGCCGGAGAGGCGGCGGCGGCGCTGCAGCGCATCCCCACGCACATGTCCTACAATGTCACCGTGCTGGATGGCGCGGGCGTTTTCTTCACCGCCGAGCTCGCACCCGACCGGCCGCCGGTGGTGCAGCACAAGCCCATCGCCACCAACCACCAGGGGACGTCGAGTGGCATCATCACGCCCGCGCCACCGCCACCCTGGAACGCGAGCGCTTCCTCGCGGAGCACCTGGCGAATCCCTCCACCGCCGAAGCCTTCGCCGCGCTGTTCCTGCGGCCGCCGCTCTATGCTACGGCCTACGGCCGCGGCTTCGGCACGCTCTATACCGCCATCTATCGGCCGGCCCGCGGCGAGGTCGAGTATCGATGGCCGGGGATGTCCTGGCACCAGTCGTTCGCGCGGTTCGGCGAAGGTGCCCACGAGGTGCGGCTGTTGGCGCCGCCGCTGGTTACGGACACGCTGTAGCCGCACATCCGGGGCGTTCGTGGGCCGGAAACGAAACGGGAGGGAGCGGTCAGGCGCGCGGTGGATCGATAACTGCCATCGCTCCCTGTGCGATCGCGCACAGCGTCTGCCGTCCGTCCTCGCTGATGGCAAGGACATCGGCGCGGCAGACGATCAGCCGCCGGCCGGCCTTCACCACCGTCCCCCGCGCCAGCAGCGCCGCGCCTTGGCCCGGCGCCAGCAGATTCACCTTATATTCCGCCCCCACCACGTTGGCGCCCGGTTCGACCAGGGTCGCCGCCGCTGCGCCCATGACCCCCTCGGCGATGCCGCCGACGACGCCGCCGTGGAAGAAGCCATCCTGCTGGCCGACGTCGGCCTGGTACGGCACCCGATACTCGGCCATGCCCGGCTCGACGCGCGCCAGCTCGACGCCGAGCAAGGTGAGATAGCGCTGCGCTGCCACATAGTTTTCGACGAAGGCGCGGTACTGAGGATTGCGGGGGGAGTGCGCCGTCATATTTTTTCTTCTCCGCGGGGGCGATAAAGCCTACCGCCACCGGTGGCCGCGGGCAACGCCGCCGGCGGGGGCGGGACAACGCAGCGGGTGTTGCCTATGCTCGCGGCGGAAGGATAACCGGGAGAAGCGAGGAAGATGCCGACGCTGTTCGTGGCGAAGAGCGATAGCCAGCAAAAGTGGGCCTCCGATGTCGGCCTCACCCGGCATCTCTACAAGCTGGGGCTGAGCGACGGCGATGCAGCGGGCGCTGTCGCCGCCCTCAATGCGGAGAATCACGCCGGGCGCAGCGACTGGACCCTGGTCGCGTCCCAGGACGTCGAGCAGGCTGATCCGCAGCCGTTCCTGGCGCGGGTGGCGCGCAAGGAGACCCTGGTCGATCCGGCCTACTACCCGCAGCTAAAGTGCGCGGAGGGAATTTTCAAAGTGAAGCTCGCCAACGTCGAGAACCACTTTCTGGTGCGGGACGCGCTGGAGGGTCAGCCGACCAGCCAGCAAGCAAAAAAGCCCAAGGCACCGTCGGCGGCGCAGATCGGTACTTACCTACTGCGGATGTCCATCGGCTGACGGCCCGCCCGGCGTCCACCGGCCGGGAGCATTCCTCCCGCCCGCCGCCGTCCGCCGCCCGCCCGCAGGCGCCACATGCCGATATACCGGCAGGCCGCGGCGAAAGCCCGCACTGCATGGCGGCGCAGACCCTGTCGCCGCCGGTGATGCAGATGGGAGGCGTTCATCACACCGATCGAGCCGTACCAGCTGGGCGTATTCGTCATCTGCCTGTCCTCTCGCGCCTGCTCCAATTCCAGGCGGACCGGGGCCATTCCTGCCACGGACAGGGAACACCGTCAGTGTCGCCGATCACTTTTCAGCCGAAGTGTCGGCCACGTGGCGGACGGACCGCATGGCGGTGGTCGAGACGAAGCGGAAAGGAAAAGCGCGAGGGGCAGGGCCGGTCCCGGCTTAAATCCATGATCGGCATCTCCGGCGGGAACGCCGGGAAACCCCGGGCGATGCCGGTCGTTTATGCCAGCGTGGGCTGAAGGGCCGGCGCGGGGCCTTTTGTCGAGCGTCGCATTCCCTTCGCCACGCCGCTGCCACTGGCCACGGGAGATGGGATGACCGACGGTCCCGCTATCGTCTGGTTCCGCCAGGATTTGCGCCTTGCCGACCACGCCGCCCTTGCCGCCGCTGCCGAGGGCGGCCGGCCGGTATTGCCTCTTTATATCCTCGACGACGTATCGCCGGGAGCCTGGCGGATGGGCGGCGCCAGCCGCTGGTGGCTGCACGCCAGCCTCGCGGCGCTCGCGGCCGGCCTCGGCCGGCTGGGCTCGCCGCTGGTGCTTCGCCGCGGCGAGGCGGTTGCAACCGTTGTGGCGCTGGTCCGCTCGGTGGACGCCGCCGAGGTGCTGGTGACCCGTCACGTCGAGCCGCACTGGCGCAATGCCGATACCCGGCTGCGGACGATCCTCGCCGAGGACGGCGTCGCCTTTCGCGACCTGCCGGGAACGACGATGTTCGAGCCCGGCAGCATCCGCAGTCGCGACGGCCAGCCGCTGAAGGTGTTCACCCCGTTCTGGCGCGCCTGCCTCACGGCGCCGCCCCCGCCGCGGCCGCTGCCCGCCCCCGTGGCGTTGCGGCCGGCGGCGGCGGGAAGGGGCTGGCGGGCGATTCGCTGGCAGACTGGGCATTGCAGCCGGGCAAGCCCAACTGGGCGGGCGGGCTGCGCGAGACCTGGACGCCGGGGGAGGCTTCGGCGCATGCGCGGCTCGTCGCCTTCGTCGAGGAGGAGATTGGCGAATACCACCTCCGCCGCGACCGCCCCGAGCCGTCGGCAACCTCGATGCTGTCGCCGCACCTGCATTTCGGCGAGCTCTCGCCGCGGCAGGTCTGGCACGCCGTCGCCGCCCGCATCGAGGCCGACTCCCGCCGCGCCGCCGGCGGCAGGCGCTGGCTGCAGGAGATCGGCTGGCGGGAGTTCTGCGCCCATCTGACGGCGGCCAATCCGCAGATCGCCGACGCACCCCTGCAGCCGCGGTTTGCCGCGTTTCCGTGGTCGGATGACGCAGCGGCGCTGCGCGCCTGGCAACGTGGCCTGACCGGCTATCCCATCGTCGATGCTGGCATGCGCCAGCTCTGGCGAACCGGCTGGATGCACAACCGGGTGCGGCTGCTCGTCGCCTCGTTCCTGGTCAAGCACCTGCTGATTCCCTGGCAGCAGGGCGAGGCGTGGTTCTGGGATACGCTGGTGGATGCCGACCTCGGCAACAATGCCGGCGGCTGGCAGTGGGTCGCCGGCTGCGGCATCGATGCCGCGCCCTACTTCCGCATCTTCAACCCGGTACTGCAGGGCGAGAAATTTGATTCGAAAGGGGATTACGTCCGCCGCTGGGTGCCGGAACTGGCGCGCCTTCCCGCCCGCCTGATCCATCAGCCCTGGCAGGCGACGCCCGCGGAGCTGGCAGCGGCCGGCGTTCGTCTTGGCACGGACTATCCGACGCCCTTGATCGAGCATAAAGCGGCAAGGGCGAGGGCGATGGCAGCCTTCAGCGGGCTCGCCGCTCGCGGGTAATCCACCGCGCCCAACCTGCAACCGGGGTTGTTGCATGGTTCAGGGTGCGTCGCATTTTTATCACATATGGCGCAGCACCGGCAGAGGCCCTTCTTTCGACCTTTGCGCGAGTCGGCCGCCGCCGTACAATGTGATTGAAGTTGTCTCGTTGAATTGACGTCCAGCTCCGATGACTTCGCACCGCGTTTCATTACATTAAAATCTTAACAGATCGCTCCACGGTCAACGTCACATGCGTGAAGACAGGAGCCGTCGTCGGCTGACTTGGGATCGGATCGTCGTCGTCCTGCTGATGGCAGGGATCGGGGGTGTCGTCGCCTGGGGCGCCTCCATAGAGCTGCAGGCCTCGCCACTCCAATCCCGGCTGTTCGCGAAGATCGCCAGCGGATTCGCCTACTCGGTACAGCCGGGGCCAAATCTTGAGGCGCGGTTTCCGCAGGGCGGTCCTTACGACGAGCGCGTCGGTTACGCGCGGATGCCGGGCTTCATCCGCTCGCTGGAAGATCAGGGCTTCGTCGTTACCCGGCAGGCGCAAATGTCGCCGCAACTGGTCTCGTTCATGGATTACGGCGGCTTCGCCGTCTTCCGGGAGAAGGCGCGCACCGGCCTGACGCTGAGCGACCGCTACGGCGAGACGCTCTACCTTTCCCGGCATCCGGAACGGGTATTCGAGAGCTTCGATTCGCTTCCGCGGCTGATCGTCGATACCCTGTTGTTCGTCGAGAACCGCGAGTTGCTGGACGATCGCTTTCCCACCCGCAATCCCGCGGTGGAATGGGACCGCTTCGCCGCCGCCGCCGCTAACGTCGTGGCCGGCCATTTCGAATCCGGTAGCAAGCGTTTCGGCGGCTCGACCCTCGCGACACAGCTGGAGAAGTATCGGCACTCTTCGGAGGGCCGCACCTCCGGGATCTCGGACAAGCTGCGGCAGATTGCCACCGCCAGCGTCCGTGCCTATCAGGAGGGGACGGACACCACGCTGGCGCGGCAGCGTATCGTCGTCGACTACATCAACTCGACGCCGCTGTCGGCCCGGCCGGGCTTCGGCGAAGTCATCGGCCTCGGTGACGGGCTGAATGCGTGGTTCGGCACCGATTTCGATGAGGCGGTGCGGTTGATGAACGGGCCGCACCGCGACCAGGCGGAGCGGGCGCGGGCAGCGGCTGTCTATAAGCAGGTGCTGAGCTTGCTGCTGGCGCAGCGCCGGCCCTCCTACTACCTGCTGCAGGGCCACGACGACCTGAACGCCCTGGCCGATACCTACCTCCGCCTGATGGCGGCCGACGGCCTCATCTCCGAAGAGCTGCGTGATCTGGCGATGGCTGCACCCTTGCGTTTTCGCCAGGAGCCGCCGCCGCCGGTGGAAATCTCGTTCATCGACCGCAAGGCGACCAACGCCATGCGGGCGCAATTGCTGTCATTGCTGCGGGTGCCGCAGTTCTATGAGCTGGACCGCCTCGATCTGCAGGCGCGCGCCTCGCTGGATGCAGCGACGCAGCGCCGCGTCGTTGCCAAGCTGCGCACCCTCGGCGACAGCGCCGAGGCCGCCCGGCTTGGCCTGGTCGGCGAACGGCTGCTGGGCAAGAACGATGCACCGGGCGTGAACTATAGCTTTACCCTTTACGAGCGGGCTGCCGGGTTGAACTACCTGCGGGTGCAGGCGGACAACCTCGACCGGCCGCTCGACCTTAACGAGGGCGGCAAGTTTGATCTCGGATCCACCGCCAAGCTGCGCACCACCGTTACCTACCTGGAGATCATCGCCGACCTGCACGATCGTTACGCCGAGCTCTCGAAGGCCGAGTTGCAGCAGGTGGCGAACGAGGCGCAGGATGCGCTGACCAAGTGGGCGGCGACGTGGCTGATCACCGCGCCGGACCGGCAACTGCAATCGATGATCGATGCGGCGATGCAGCGCAAATATTCGTCCAGCACCGGCGAGGCGTTCTTCACCGGTCGCGGCATGCACGTCTTCGCCAATTTCGATCGCAAGGCCAAGGGCCGGATGATGCCGGTGACCGAGGCCTTCCGCAACTCGGTCAACCTCGTGTTCATCCGGATGATGCGCGACATCATCCGCTACTACCAAGCGGAGCGGCCGGAGCCGGTGAAGGAGATTCTGTCGGACCGCGACCATCCGGCCCGCCGCGACTACCTGGAGCGCTTCGCCGACATGGAGGGGCGGGTCTTCCTCGACCGCTTCTACAAGCGCTACCGCGACCGCAGTCCCGACGAGACGCTGGCGCTGGCCGCGTCCCGGTCGCGGCCGACCCCGCACCGCATCGCCACCGTCTTCCGCTCGGTGCGCCCGCAAGCCGACTTCCCCGAGTTCAAAGCCTTCATGAAGAAGCGCTTTCCCGGCGCCACCGACCTTGACGACGGCGACCTGCTGAAGCTCTACAATTCCTACGGCCCCGACAAATTCAATCTCCACGACCGCGGCTACATCGCCAAGGTGCACCCGCTGGAGCTGTGGCTGGTCAATTACCTGCAGCGCCATCCGTCGGCAACGCGCAGCGAGGTGATGTCCGCCAGCATCGAGCAGCGGCAGGAAGTCTACGCCTGGCTGTTCAAGTCGAAGCGCAAGGGGGCCGCCGACAACCGCATCCGCATCATGGTCGAGAGCGAGGCCTTCCGCGAGCTGCACCATGCCTGGGCCCGCGTCGGCTATCCGTTCGCCAGCCTGGTGCCGTCCTACGCCACGGCGATCGGCAGCTCGGCCGACCGCCCGGCGGCGCTGGCCGAGCTGGTCGGCATCATTCTGAACAACGGCGTCCGCCAGCCGACGGCGCGGATCGAGTCGGTCGATCTGGCCGAGGGCACCCCCTACGAGACGCACTTCATCCGTCCTGCCGAGGAAGGCGAGCGGCTGTTCCCGGCCGAGGTGGCGGTGGTGCTGCGCCGCGCCCTCGCCGATGTGGTTGCCAACGGCACGGCGAAGCGGGCGTCGGGCGCCTTCGTCGATGCGTCCGGTGCCCGGCTGGTGGTGGGCGGCAAGACCGGCACCGGCGACGAGACGTTCGGCAACAATCCGCTGCGGGAGAAGGAGGTCGGGCGCGCCGCCGCTTTCGCTTTCTACATCGGCGACCGATTTTTCGGCGTGCTGACGGCGCATGTTCCCGGCGAGACGGCCCGGCGCTATAAGTTCACCAGCGCCTTGCCGACGCAGGTGCTGAAGGTACTGGCCGCGGAATTGCAGCCCCTGATCAATACGCCGGCGCCGGTCCCGGGTGCGGTGCAGGTGATCGCCGAGGTCCACACCAAGGTAAACTGACGGTTCTGTTACGAACGATCGATTGGAGACCACGTCCCTTCATGCCGACGCCGAAAATGCTGCTGCTCCGGCAGCGGGCCGGTTTTCTCGCGGCGACGATCGCCCAAATGGCCTTCTCTGCGCTGCTGGTGATGGTCCTGGCCACCGCCGCCGCGGCAGCGAGGACCGGCGATATCATCGGCGAGATGCACGAGTACACGACCTGGAGCACCGACGAGGACATGCTCGATATTGCCCGGGCCGATGAACTCGGCCTGATCGAGCTGATGGTGGCCAATCCCGGCATCGATCCGTGGGTGCCGTCGCGCGGCGTGAAGCTGCTGCTGCCGACCATGCACATCCTGCCGGACGGGCCGCGCAAGGGTATCGTGATCAATACCGCCGAGCTGCGGCTCTACTACTACGACAGCGAGGACGGCACCTTCTCCTACCCGCTTGGCGTCGGCCGCGACGGCTACCTGACGCCGGTCGGCACCACCAAGATCGTGCGCAAGAAGGACCATCCGTCGTGGTACCTGACGCCCTCGGAGATCAGGGACCATCCCGAACTGCCGCGCGTCGTGCCGCCCGGCGAGGACAACCCGCTCGGCGACTATGCGATGTATCTCGGCTGGCCGAGCTACCTCATCCACGGAACCAACACGCCGTGGGGAATCGGCCGGCGTACCAGCCGCGGCTGCATCCGCATGTATCCCGAGGACATCGAATACCTGTTCAATCACGTGGCGATCGGCACCCAGGTGACGGTGGTCAACCAGCCGGTGAAGCTCGGCTGGCGGGACGGTGAGCTCTTTATCGAGGTGCAGCCATCGACCAGTCAGGTCGATACCATGGAGGAGACCAGCAAGTCGCCGGCACCGCCTGAGCCCATTCCGCTGGCGGAGCAGGCCGACCGGATCCTGGCCCGCGCCGGCGATGCGGCCACCCGGCTGGACTGGCCGGCCATCGAGCAGGCGCTCGCCGACCGGCAGGGCTATCCCATCCGCATCACCTTGCCGGCGCCGGCGGAGACCCCGCCCGAGGCGGCGCCGGTCAGCCCCGAGCCCGGCGCGGACCAGCCGGCGACGGCACAGGCGGGCTAAATTCCGTTAAATCCCGGCCCGCCGGCGTCAAGGCGCGTTGCAGCGTGGACGCCGGGCTCGATCGCGCGCAAAGTCGGGTGCGAACGATCAGGTCTTACCACGAGCCGGCTCGCGGCTTGTTGCGAACGAGACCGGCAGCGGAGGGAGCGCGGGTGTCAAAACCGAAAATCGAGGTGGCGGATTTCGATGCGGTCATCCGCGAGGATCTGCCCTGGGCCTATGATATCGGCATGCGGACCGTCGCGATCGGTCACGGCCGCGCGACCTTGCGGTTGCCGTTTCGGACAAGCTCGCTGCGTCCGGGCGGGGTTGTTTCCGGCCCATCGATCATGGCGCTCGCCGACGCCTGCATGTATGCGGTGGTGCTTTCGGCGATCGGCGTGGTCAAGCTGGCGGTGACGACCAGCTTCAACATCAACTTCCTGCATGGGGCGCATCCGGTCGACCTGCTGGCGGAGGGGGCGATGCTGCGCCTCGGCAAGCGACTGGCGGTGATGGAAGTGCGCTTGCACTCGGACGGCCATCCGGAACAGGTGGCACACGCCACCGGCACCTACTCGATCCCGCCAAAGACGGCATAGGCGGGGCAGGAGCGGCATCGGCGTCGGTGGCGATCCGGTATTCGTGCCCGCCGAGCTACGCCTGCAGCGCTGCGGCGATCTCGTTGACCAGCGGCTTCATGGAGTGCACGCGCGCCGGCATGACTGCGGGATTCATGCCGAAGCGCGTTGCTTCGGTCGCTGTTACCGGACCGACAGCGGCGACGACCGCCGTGGCCAGACCTGCCCGCAGCGGATCCTCTGACCCGCGTTTGCGCGCAACATCCCACAGACGACGGACCTGCGAGGCGCTGGTGAAGGCGATGACGTCAACCGTCCCGGCGGCAATACGCTCGATCAGGCCGGCGACGCGCTCGTCGTCGATGTTGGATGCATAAACGTACGGCGCCACCGCATCGACTTCTGCGCCCGCCCTCGCCAGGAATTCCATGAACGGCGGATTTGACTCACCGCCATAAAGCTGGACGCCGACCGTCCGTCTGGACAGATCGATCTCGGACAGGGCGGCAATGACCCCCTCAGTCGTCGGCTCCACTGCCTGTATGTCAGGGGCGAGACCGATCTCCCTTAGGGCGCGCACCGGCTTTGGCCCTCGGGTAATCTTCCGGACACGACGCAGAGCCTCAACGAAGGCATCCCGCATGTTCTGACGCTCGCTGAACCGGAGGAGGCGTCTTAACCCCTCCCCGGTGAACAGGACCAGATCGTCGCATGCTCCCACTACGAACCGGTCCAGCCACGCCTCGACCGACGCTCGATCGGGGGCATCAAGGATAGCGACCAGCGGACAGCGGATCACCTTCGCGCCGCGCTGCTCGAAAAGCCGCGCCAGGACGTCCAGCTCACGGGTTTCCGCCACCGCGATGGTCTTGCCGGCCATGTCCGCGGCGGCAGGGGCCGTCGTCTTGCTTACTTGGCGTTCCATCAAGTTTGGCCTCACCTGCGCAGAGTGCTGCAGAGTGCTATTGATTGGCGTGCACGGAAGTATGCCGTCGATGGTGATCGGTGAACAGGGTGATCGCGGGCAAGCTGCCGCCCGCCGCGGCTCCAGACGCCGAATTCCCGGCCGATTTTCTGCTCGGAACCACCCGAAAGACGGAAGCAGCCGCACTTAAAATCGCCGTGAGCGAAAACCGGCGGCCGCCGCGAGGCTTGCCTTCCTGCGAAAGTTGGCTAACGTGCCGCCCGCGCGCCTTCGGGGGGCCCGGGCGCCGAGGGGATAAACGGATACTCGGTTGCGATGATCGTTCTCGACCGCCTCACCAGGACGTTCGGCCCGCTCACTGCGGTAGATGGGATCTCCCTTGAGGTCAATGCCGGCGAAGTGCTGGGGTTTCTCGGCCCGAACGGTGCCGGCAAGACCACGACGATGCGGATGATTGCGGGCTACCTGGAGCCGAGTGCCGGCCGGGTGGAGGTTTGCGGTTTCGATCTGGCGCGGAAGCCGATCGAGGCGAAGCGGCGCATCGGCTACCTGCCGGAAGGCGCCCCCCTCTACGGCGATATGACCGCGCGCCGGTTCCTCGCCTTCGTCGCCGAGGTTCGCGGCTTCGACGGCGCCGAGCGGCGGCGGCGGATCGACCGGGTAGCCGAGATGGTATCGCTGGAGGACGCTCTCGATCGGCCGATCGATACCCTGTCGAAGGGCTTCAAGCGACGGGTCGGCCTCGCCCAGGCATTGCTCCACGATCCACCCGTTCGTCCTCGACGAGCCGACCGACGGTCTCGATCCCAACCAGAAGCACCAGGTGCGCACCCTGATCAGCCGCATGGCGGCGGACAAGGCGATCATCATCTCGACCCACATCCTCGAGGAGGTGGAGGCGGTGTGCAGCCGGGCGGTGATCATCGCCGAGGGCCGGCTGGTCGCCGACGGCACCGCCGAGGCGCTGCTGCGCCGCCTGCCCGAGCACGATTCGGTGGTGGTCGTCGTCGCCGTCGCCGATGCCGCCGCGGGCGCGCCGCGCTTGCCGACCTGGCGCCGGACCACGACTTGCAGGTGGCCGAGGCGGCGCCGGACCTGGCGATGCTGCGCCTGCTCGCTGCCGGCAGCGGCCCCGCACCGCTGTCGAGGTGGCGCACCGCCTGAAAGCCGCCGGCATCGCCATCGAGGCGTTGCGCGGCGAGCGGGGGCGTCTCGACGACGTCTTCCGGCTGCTGACGACCAGGAGCGAGATCAATCATGCTGCGTGAGGTGCTCGCCATCGCCAAGCGCGAGCTGGCCGGCTATTTCTCGACGCCGGTGGCCTACGTGTTCATCGTCATCTTCCTCGCCATGGCGAGTGCCCTGACGTTCTACGTCGGCGGCTTCTTCGAGCGGCAGCAGGCGAGCCTGGAACCCTTCTTCTCGTTCCACCCGTGGCTCTACCTGTTCCTAATTCCGGCCGTCGCCATGCGGTTGTGGGCGGAGGAGCGCAAGAGCGGCACCATCGAGCTGCTGATGACGATGCCGCTGTCGACCACGGCGGCGGTGCTGGGCAAGTTTCTCGCCGCCTGGGTTTTCGTCGCCGTCGCCCTGGCGCTCACCTTCCCGCTGTGGATCACCGTCAACATCCTGGGAGAGCCGGACAATGGCGTCATCCTCGCCGGCTACCTCGGCAGCCTGCTGATGGCGGGAGCCTTCCTCGCCGTCGGTTCCTGCCTGTCGGCAATCACCCGCAACCAGGTCGTCGCCTTCATCCTCGCCGCGGCGGTGTCGTTCCTGCTGTGCATGGCGGGCGTCGATCTGGTGCAGGATGGCGTGCGCGCGCTGTTCCCCAGCGGGGTTGCCGAGACCGTCGCCGGCTTCAGCTTCCTGTCGCGCTTCGGCGCGATCACCAAGGGTGTCATCGACGGTCGCGACATCGTCTTCTTCTGCTCGATGATCGCCTTCTGGCTCTTTGCGACGGTGGTCGTCCTCGACGCCGAACGGGCGGCTTGAGGAGGGCGGACGGATGCGGTGGCTGCAGAAATTCGAAGGCTCGCGGCTTGCAATCGCCGGGCTGGTGCTGGCGGCGGTGCTGTTCGTGGCGGTCAATGTGCTGGCGAGCACGGTGTTCCGCGGCGCCCAGGTCGATCTGACGCAGGGGCGCCTCTATACCCTCTCCGAGGGTACGCGGCAGCTGATGACGTCGCTGGAGGAGCCGATCCAGCTGCGTCTCTACTTCTCGCAACGCCTGGGCGAAGTCGCTCCCGCCTACCGGGCCTACTACATGCGGGTACGCGAGCTGCTGGAACGCTACGCCTCGCTCTCCGGCGGCAGGCTGACCCTGGAGCTGCTTGAGCCGGAACCCTACTCGGATGCCGAAGACCGCGCCGTCGCCGACGGGCTGCAAGGGGTGCCGATGAACCAGGCCGGCGAGGTGGGCTACTTCGGCCTTGCCGGCAGCAATTCCATCGACGGGCGGGCGGTCATCCCGTTCTTCAATATCGAACGTGAGCCGTTTCTGGAATACGACCTGACCAAGCTGGTCTACGGGCTCGCGGTTCCCGACCGGCCGTCGCTCGGCCTGATCGATTCGCTGCCGAGCGATCCGATGGGGGCCATGGGCGGCCCCGGCTCGCCGCCGCCGATGCGCGTCCTCGATCAAGTCCGCGAGTTCTTCACCGTCGAGACCATCGATGCCGACGCGGCGGTCATCCCGCCTTCAGTGAAGACGCTGATGATCACCGATCTGGCGCGGCTGAGCCCCAATGCGCTGCGCGTCGTCGACCGCTTCGTCCACGACGGCGGCCGGGCGCTGGTATTCGTCGATCCCTTCGTCGAAAGCGCGCAGGCCTTTCGCAGCGGGGACGAGGAAGCAACGGCGGCGGCGGCCGAGGACAAGGCGAAGCTGCTGCGGACCTGGGGCATCGAGCTGGTGCCCGGCAAGGTGGCGGGCGACATCGACGCTGCCCGCCGGGTCTCGACCGGCGAGCGCGGCGGCGTCGGCTCCTACATCGCCTGGATGAGCCTCGGCCACGACAACTTCGATACCGGCGATCCGGTGATGGCCAACATCGAGCGGCTGAACGTCGCCACCAGCGGCATCCTGCAGCCGGTTCCGGATACCGGGATCAAGGTAACGCCGCTGTTCTCGACCGGGCCGCGGTCGATGGCCGTAGACCTCGACAAGCTGCGGCTGGTGCCGGACATCGCCGGCCTGCTGCGCGCCTTCCAGCCGAGCGGCCAGCCGATGACCCTCGCGGCACGCGTCAGCGGCAACGCCCCGGCGGCGTTCTCCGAGACCGAGGCGGGCGGGGAGGCAAGGCCGATCCAGCTGATCGTCGTCGGCGATGCCGACATGCTCTACGACCGCTTCTGGCTGCAGACCTCCGACTTCTTCGGCCAGCGGGTCGAAGTGCCGACCGCCAGCAACGGCGACTTCGTCATCAATGCGCTGGAGAACCTCGCTGACGCCGATGCGCTGGTCGGCCTGCGCGGGCGGGGCACTTCCTACCGGCCGTTCACCCTGGTCGAGGAGTTGCGGCGGGACGCCGAGGCGCAGTATCGCAGCAAGGAGCAGGAGCTGCAGCAGCGGCTGAAGGAACTGGAGCAGCAGTTGCAAGGCGTCCAGCAGCGCGGCGAGGGTCCCACCGGCGAGCTGATGCTCAGCGCCGACGACAAGGCGGCAATCGAGCGTTTCCGCGGTGAGATGCTGACCGTCCGGCGTGACCTGCGCAACGTCCAGCACGCGCTGCAGAGCGATATCGACCGGCTGCAGCAGCGGGTGAAGTTCATCAACATTGCCGCGGTGCCGATCGTGCTGTGCGGCATCGGCGGCATCGTCGCCCTGGCCGGCCGGATGCGGCGGTCGCGGGCGAAGCGACAGTCGCAGCACGGCTGAGCGGGCAGGGCGGCGATGCGAATTCGATCCTTTCTGGTTCTGGGGCTGGTCACGGTGCTGGTCACCGCGGCTGCAATCGTCGCCAGCATCGGCGGCAGCCGGCCGCACAGCACGGTCGCGGCGGCGGGGCCGATGCTGCCGGGCCTGTCCGATCGCCTCGGCGATGTGGCTGCCGTCGTCGTGCGCGAGGGAGGCAAGACGCTGACCATCCGCCGGGCCGACGGCGGCTGGGCGTTGGCGGAATACGCCGACTATCCCGTCCGCGCCGACAAGGTGCGGGAGACGGCGCGGGCGCTCGTCCAGCTGGAAAAGGCCGAAGCGAAGACCGCCCGCGCCGACCGCTGGGGCCGCCTGTCGGTGGAGGATACCGACGCGGCGGGGTCGACGGCGAAGGAGGTGATCCTGCGCAACAGTGCCGGCGAGGCGGTCGCCGATCTGATCGTCGGCAAGTCGGGCAGCGGCGTCGGTGGCGAGCGCAATATTTACGTGCGGGTACCGGGCGACGCGCAGGCGTGGCTGGCGCGGGGCACCGTCGACGCGGATGCCAAGCCCGGTACGTGGGTGGACCACAAGCTGATCGATGTGCCGGCGGCGGATGTGCGGCAAATCCGCATCGTCCATCCCGACAAGGCCACCCTGACGCTTGTGCGCGAGGGCGAAGCGGGGGATTTCCGGGTGGTCGAGTTGCCAGCCGGCGGCAAAGGCAAGCTGAAGCGCCCTGACGCCGTGAACGAGGTAATCGAGGCGGTCGCCGATCTGCAGCTTGAGGACTTGGCGCCGCTGGCGGCGCAGCCGTTTCCTGCCGACAAGACCCTGAGAGTGACGATCACCCGGACGGATGGCGCGGTTATCGCCTTCGAGACCACCGAGCAGAACGGCGAGCAGTGGCTGCGCTTCGTCGATGGCAAGGTGCCGGCCGGACTGCCGGCGGCGGCCTCGGCGATGGCCTTTCGTGTTCCCATCTGGAAGATTTCGCCGCTGGATAAGAAGGTGGGCGACCTGCTCGAGGCGCCGTCCGGGTAAGCTTAACCGCGGTGCCGGCCGCGACCGCTGATCGGGCGGCCATTTTATGGCCCAGATGCGGCGTTGCGACTGCGGTAAAAACGGCGCAACCTGTTGCCAGGATGGTTCTGCCCTCAGTTAGCCGTTTGACAATCCTCATGGTATCGCGATCCTGACGGCCCGCGGGGGATGCAAGAACTGGTCTTGGGTGGCGATCATGTGGCGCTCCGGCGTCGCGCTCATTCTCCTCATCGGTCTCGTCGTGCTGGTTGGCAGTCTCTGGCTGGGCGGTTCTGACGGTGTCACCGGTCATGAGCCGCGCATCCGGATCGCTGGCGGCGCCGTGCCGCCGTCGGCGCCGTTGCCGGCGACCGGCGGCGATGGCGTGAGTGGGGATCAGCCGGAAGCCCCCGCTGAACCGGTGCCGGCGGCCGATCTGCCGGTACCGGCCTACGTCGTCCTCGATCCGGGCGGAAGCGGCGTTACCGCCCCTCCTCCGCAGGACTTCGCCGAGCTGTCGCAGCGGCCACCGGCGGAAGACGCTCTCTGGGCATGGCAGGATGAGCGGACAGGGGCCGATCCGGCGGAGTCAGAGGCCGCCGCGGGTCGCGGTGAGCCGGACAACAGCAGATCATTCCACCGGGCGTGCCGCGCCCGCCGCAGGTGGCGCTGGTCGTCCCGGTGCCGCGGCCGGTACAGGCGCAGAAGGCGCTGATCGCCAACGTCCAGCAGCGGCTGGCGACGCTCGGCTACATCGTCAGCATCGATGGTCGCAGCGGCATGCGGACGGAGGCGGCGGTGCGCGAATTTCAGAAAAATGCAAAGCTTCCGGTAGATGGCCGAATCACCGAGCCGCTGCTGGGCCAGCTCGATGCCGCCATCCGGGCCCGCGCCGAGGCGCGTCAGCAGGTGGTGGAAGTGGTTCCGGCCGCCCCTGCGCCGCCGGAGCGCAAGCGCGGCGTCCTGGGTTCGGTGCTGGGTGGCTTCCAGCGCCTGCTTGGGCAGGACTTCGACGGCATCAAGCGCCCCGCTGAAATGGCCGCCTACTGCCGCAGCAACGCCGATACCTGGATCTACGATTTCGGCCGGGAGGCCTTCGTCTACTGCGGCAACGTCAACGCCAACAGCCTGCTCACCCACGGACCCGCCAAGCCCGCCGCAGAAGCCGCCGGCCGCTGAGCCGGTGCCTCCTGCTCCTTCTCGCTCACCCTCTCGAAGAGGGCTGGGGTGAGGGCGGGGCGCAAAGATTGTCTCGCCTCGCGACCCTCTCCGTGAGGGGAGAGGAAATGTTTCGGGTTACGTCCGTTCGTCGAGCCAGGCCATCTGGATGGACTCGAGGACCTTCTCGTTCGAGCGCATCGGGTCGTCGTCGAAGTCGGGGAGTTCCTGCACCCACTTCCATAAGTCGGTGAAGCGCAGGTTGACCACGTCGGCGTCGGGATGCGTTTCCTCCAGCGCGATGGCGATGTCGTGCACGTCACTCCAGCGCAGTCGCATCGTTGCTCCCCTCATCCCCTTGCCGTCGCCCGGAACCGCCGGTCTCAGCGGTCGACCATCATGTTGCGGGTGGCCGACGGCAACGTCACCGTCAGCCCGTCCAGCTCTTCAGTCATCTTGATCTGGCAGCCCAGCCGCGAGGTATGGGTCAGCCCGAAAGCGAGATCGAGCATGTCCTCCTCCTCTTCGCTCGGTTCGTCCAGCTGATCGAACCAAGCGGGATCGACGATGACGTGGCAGGTCGAGCACGCCAGCGAGCCTTCGCAGGCGCCTTCCAGGTCGATATCGTTGCGATGTGCGATTTCCAGCACGGACAGACCGAGCGGTGCCTCCACCTCGGTGCGCACTTTCCCGTCCGCCGAAACGAACGTCATTTTCGGCATTTTCTTATACCCTCACGACCCTCACGGCGTGCCGTTGCTTTTTATTCGCGGCTTGCCGACTCGAAATCCTTCAGCTCGCGACCGCTCAGCGCGGCGCGAATTCCCCGGTCCATCCGCCGCTCGGCGAAGGGCCGGGACAGCGCTTCCAGTTTTTCCACGGCGGCGGTGATGGCGTCGCGATCCTCACCTTCGATCGCCCTTTCCACGGCCGCCCCCTGGGCGTCGATGGCCCCTCGCTCCTCTTCCGTCAGCAGGCCGCCGTCGGTGGCGAGCGCCGCCGCCAGGGCGGTGAGCACCCGCTTTGCTTCGACCCGCGATTCCGCCAGCACGCGCAGGCGCATGTCCTCGGCGCCGTGCTGCAGTGCATCATACAGCATCTGCGCCATCTCGTCTTCGCTAAGTCCGTAGGAAGGCTTCACCGCCACCTTCTGCTCGCTGCCGGTCGTAGCTTCGCGGGCGGAGACGGTGAGCAGGCCGTCGGCGTCCACCGCGAAGGTCACCTGGATGCGGGCAGCTCCGGCGGTCATCGGCGGGATGTCGCGCAATTCGAAGCGGGCGAGCGATCGGCACTGGTCCACCAGCTCGCGCTCGCCCTGCACGACGTGGATCGCCATCGCCTGCTGCCCGTCCTGGTACGTCGTGAACTCCTGGGCCTTGGCGACGGGAATGGGAGTATTGCGCGGGATCACCTTCTCGACGATGCCGCCCATGGTTTCGATGCCGAGGGACAGCGGGGTGACGTCGATCAACAGCGCCTCCGCGCCGCGGGTCAGCGCACGGGCCTGCATCGCGGCACCGGCCGCCACCACCTCGTCCGGGTCGATATCGGCGAGCGGCTCGCGGCCGAACATCTCGCCGACCCGCTTTCGCACCAGCGGCACCCGGGTCGAGCCGCCGACCAGCACCACGCCGCGCACGTCCGCCGGATCGACGCCGGCATCCTCGAGCACATGCGCGCAGATATCGATGGTGCGCTCGACCAGCGGTGCCAGCATCGCCTCCAGCGTGTCGCGATCGAGGCGGTGCAGGCTGGGCCGTTCGCCGATGCGCAGCGACCACTCGCCCCAGCGCTGGGTGCTGAGGCATTCCTTGGCGATTCGCCCGGTCATCAGCGCCAGCTTGACGTCGGCAACCTCCAGCGTCTCGTCGCCGAGCCGCTGCCGGCGCTCGGCGAGAAAGTGCTCCGCCACCGCATGGTCGAAGTCGTCGCCGCCCAGCGCCGCGTCGCCGCCGGTCGCCAGCACCTGGAAAACGCCCTTCTGCATGTTCAGCAGCGAGACGTCGAAGGTGCCGCCGCCGAGGTCGTAGACGGCGTAGACGCCCTCCGCGCCTTCGTCGAGGCCGTAGGCGAGCGCTGCCGCCGTCGGCTCGTTCACCAGCCGCAACACCTCCAGGCCGGCCAGCCGGGCGGCATCGCGGGTGGCGGTGCGGGCGGCGTCGTCGAAGTAGGCGGGGACGGTGACCACGGCGCGATCGACCGTCCGTTCGAGCTGCATCTCGGCCCGCTCCTTCAGCGCCCGCAGAATTTCGGCGGAGATCTCGACCGGGCTCAGGGTGTGGCCGCCGATGACGACGCGGACCATCCGGGTGCCTTCGCCGGGTTCGGTGTCGCTGACTGCGGATGCGAGCTGGTAGGGCAGGGTGCCGGCCAGCGCCTTCACATCGGCGATGCCGCGCCCCATCAGCCGCTTCACCGAGCTCACCACCGCTTCCGGGCGATCGAGGATCAGCCGCCGCGCCAGCTCGCCGACGATCGCCGAGCCGTCGGCGGCATAAGCGACGACCGACGGGACGAGGCCGATGCCGTTTTCGTCCCGCAGCACCTGCGGACCTGCGTCCTCGCCGATGGCGACGACGGAATTGGTGGTGCCGAGATCGATGCCGACGGCGACGGGGGCGTCCTTTTCGCCCGGCGCCGGCGTCGCCCCGGGCTCGTGGATTTGCAGCAGCTGGGGCATGGCTTTAGGGGCGCGCGAGTTGCAGGCGGCGGATGCGGCAGTCGTCGGCGAGCTTGCGCAGGTACTTCAGCCGCGTCGTCTGCCGCGCGGCGGTCTCGAAGTCCTCGTTGGCGAAGGCGCGGGACAGCTCGGCAATGCAGCGAGCGATGTCGTCGGCGGTGCGCTCCGCCAGCGCCGTCACCGCGTCGGTGTCCGCCGCCTCCGCCAGCGCCTCGCGCATCTCCATGGCCTCGGTCAGCAGCGCCATGTCGTTGATCATATGGCACGCCTGTGGCGTCGCGCCGCTATCGCTCTGCCGCAGCAGGTAGTCGGCCCGCCGCAGCGGGTCCTTCAGCGTCTCGTAGGCTTCGTTGACGGCCGTCGCCTGGCTCTGCGACAGCGCCCGCTCGCGCGGGGTGCGGGTGGCGAAACGGTCCGGATGCAGCTGACGCTGCCGGTCGAAGTAATGGCGGTCGAGAAGCGCGGGATCCACATCGAACGCCGAGCCAAGCCCGAGGCGGGTGAAGTGGTCGGCGCGTCCGGGGGGTTGCACGGCCGCGCAGGTGCCGCAGAACAGCTCCGCCGTGTCCACCGGCCCGTGGCATGACCAGCAGGCAGCGACGGTATCGATGCCTGGGTTTGCCGCCGGTGCGCGCCTTACCGCCAAATTTTCCCCGCGTTTAACGCCATCCATCGCTTCGTTCCACCTCCGGCCGTAGCCCGGCCTCGCTCTGATGTCTGTTCGTGTCACTCAGACGTGGAAGGACCGCCGCAGCCGCAGCGTCCCTTCTCGTTCGGATTGCGGAAGACGAAGCCGCTTTCCAGCTTGTCCTCGACGAAATCCATCTCGGTGCCGAGGATGAACATCGTCGCCTTCGGATCGATGAGGATGGTAACGCCCTGCGTTTCCATCACCTCGTCGAACGGCGTCCGTTCGTCGGCGTATTCGAGCGTGTACGACATGCCGGAGCAGCCGCGGGCGCGGATGCCGATGCGGACGCCGGCCGAGGGCTTGTCGCGGCCGGCAAGCAGCGCCTTGACGCGCTCGATGGCGGCAGGAGTGACGGTGAGGGGTTGCGGGCGTGCTGCCGGCATGATCGGTCCTTCTGTCCTTCTCTTCCGTGCGCCGTGGCCGCCTTCAGGCGACCTTCTCGGCTTTTCTCTGATCCTCGGTGCGGCTCGCGGCCTTTTGCCGGTAGTCGCTGATCGCCGCCTTGATGGCATCCTCGGCGAGGACCGAGCAGTGGATCTTGACCGGCGGCAGCGCCAGATGCTGGGCGATCTGGGTGTTCTTGATGCTCTGCGCCTCGTCCAGCGACTTGCCCTTCACCCATTCCGTCACCAGCGACGATGAGGCGATGGCCGAGCCGCAGCCGAAGGTCTTGAACTTGGCATCCTCGATGATTCCCTCGGGGCTCACCTTGATCTGCAGCTTCATCACGTCACCGCACGCCGGCGCGCCCACCAGGCCGGTCCCGACGCCCTCATCCCGGTTGTCGAAAGCGCCGACGTTCCGCGGATTCTCGTAGTGGTCGATGACCTTGCTGCTGTACGCCATCCTCTTCCTCTCCTTCTTGCACGGCTGACCGCCCAGGCACTACCTGCGCGGCAGGCGGTATTAGTGCTCCGCCCATTTGATTGATTTAATGTCGATACCCTGCTGCGCCATTTCCCACAGCGGGCTCATCCCGCGCAGCCGGCGGACTTCCCGGACGATGCGCTCGACGGCATAGTCCACCTCCGCCTCGGTGGTGAAGCGGCCCATGCCGATGCGCAGGCTGGTGTGCGCCAGCTCCTCCTCGACGCCCAGCGCTCGCAGCACGTAGGACGGCTCCAGCGATGCCGAGGTGCAGGCCGAGCCTGACGACACCGCCAGATCCTTGATCCCCATCATCAGCCCCTCACCCTCGACATACGCGAAGCTGAGGTTGAGGTTGCCGGGAATGCGCTGCTGGAGGTCGCCGTTGAGGAAGACCTCCGGCAGCTCCGTCGTGATCTTGTCGAGAAAGCGGGAGCGCAGCGCGTGCAGTCGTTCGGCTTCGGCGCCCATCTCCGCTTCGGCGATGCGGCACGCCTCGCCAAGGCCGACGCACAGCGGCGTCGGCAGGGTGCCCGAACGCATGCCGCGCTCCTGACCGCCGCCGCTGATGATTGCCTCCAGCCGCACCCGCGGCCGGCGGCGCACATAGAGCGTGCCGATCCCCTTCGGTCCGTAGATCTTGTGGCCGGAGACGCTCATCAGGTCGATCTGCATTGCCTCCACGTCGAGCGGCACCTTGCCCACCGCCTGCGCCGCATCGGTGTGGAAGAACACCCTCTTCTCGCGGCAGATGCGGCCGATCTCAGCCAGCGGCTGGATCACGCCGATCTCGTTGTTGACCGCCATCACCGAGACCAGCGCAGTATCATCGGCGATGGCGGCGCGCAGCAGCTCGAGGTCGATGAGGCCGTTCTTCCGCACCGGCAGGTAGGTCACGCGAAAGCCTTCCAGCTCCAGGTGCCGGCAGCTGTCGAGGACGCACTTGTGCTCGGTAACGCAGGTGATGACGTGCCGTTTCCTGTCCCGGTAGAAGCGGGCGACGCCCTTGATCGCGAGGTTGTTGGACTCGGTAGCGCCGGAGGTGAAGATGATCTCCTTCTCGTTGGCGCCGATGATGTGCGCCACCTGGGCGCGCGCCCGTTCGACCGCCTCCTCGGCGTCCCAGCCGAAGGCATGGTTGCGCGAGTGCGGATTGCCGAACTTTTCGGTGAAATAGGGCAGCATCGCCTCGACCACCCGGGGATCGGTGGGTGTTGTCGCCTGGTAGTCCAGGTAGATCGGCGCCGAGGCATTGACCCCGCGGGTCTGCTTCGTCGCGAAACCGGCGAAATCGTTCATCTTGTCACCTTTCCGACACGGCTCCGAAGATGGCTGTCGTTGTCCCGCCCGCAGCCCGGGCCGGACCGCGATCCGCCATCCGGGCGTAAATGCTGGTCCAGACTTCCAAAACTGCTCCACGTCCGCTCCCTGCCGGTGGTCCATCCCAGGTTTACACGCAGAGCACTGCGCAAGATCGTCGCCAACGCCCATCGCCGACAGCACATTGCTGCGGGCAACGCGGCCCGACGAACAGGCGGCGCCGGCGCTGACGGCGATGCCGGCGAGATCGAAGGTGATCACCGTGCGTCTCGGCAGCAACGCCCGGCATGGCGATGCACGCGGCGCGGCAGCCGCGGCGCGGTCGCCCTGAACACCTGTGCCACGGCACACCGCGCGCCGCTGGCCCAGCCGGTCGCGCAGCAAGGTCAGCCGGGCGGCATCGGCAGCGTCGATGCCCGCGCCGCCGCCATGCCGAAGCCGGCGATGCCGAGCAGGTTCTCGGTGCCGGCGCGCGGCCGCGCTTCCTGTCCGCCGCCGCGCAGCAGCGGCTGCAGGGGAAGCGAGGCATCGACGATCAGCGCGCCGACGCCGGCAGGGCCTCCGAGCTTGTGCGCCGACAGCGACAGCAGCTGGGCGCCCAGCCCTCGGCGGTCGAGGGTATGCGGCTCGCCGCCTGCACCCATCGCAGTGCAGCAGGGTACCGTGCCGGCGGCAGAGCGGCGGCAACCTCGGCGATCGGCTGGATCACCCTGGTCTCGTTGTTGGCGGCCATCACCGAGACCAGCGCCGGCTCGCCCGCGGCTGCCAGCAGGGCGTCCAGCGCATCGAGACGAACATGCCGTCACGATCGACCGGGATCGCCGCGGCGAGGCCGGCCATGTGGATGGTGATTGACGCATGCTCTATCGTTGATACCAGCAGCTGCCGCGGGCCAGCTGCGCAGCGCCAGCGCATTCGCTCGGTGCCACCGCTGGTGAAGACTACCTCGGCGGGCGTTGCTCCGGCCAGCGCCGCAATCCTCTTCGCGGGCGTCCTCGATGATGCCGCGGGCGCGCCTGCCGCCGGCGGCGTGCACCGACGACGGGTTGCCGCAGATGTGCATCGCCTCGCCGATCGCCGCCGCCGCCTCCGGGCGCAGCGGTGTCGTCGCGTTGTGGTCGAGATGATGCGGGTGCTCACGGGTCCGACGCTTCGTTGCCTTCGTGTGATCTCGCCGGCTCAGCTTGCCGCCGCCGCCACCGCCGGGCGGTTGTCACGGCCAGCGCCGAAGAACATCCGGCTGCTGCCGAGGATGCGGCGCTCGCAGACGTCCGCCAGCGTCACCGAACTCAAGTAGAGGTAGATCTGGTTGCCGAGCTCCTCCCACAGGTCGTGGGTCAGGCAGCGGCCCTTGTGGGAGTGGCAGCCGGTCGGCGACCCGGGGGTACAGCGGGTGGCCTTGATCGGCTCATCCACCGCCAGGATGATGTCGGCGATGCGCATCTCGCCGGCGCTGCGCGCCAGCATATAGCCGCCGCCCGGCCCGCGCACGCTGCTCACCAGCCCGCCGCGGCGCAGCCGGCCGAACAGCTGTTCGAGATAAGACAGCGAGATCTCCTGCCGGTCGGCAACCTCGGCCAGCGCAACCGGCCTGCCGTTGCTGTGGTGGGCGAGATCTGCCATCGCCATCACTGCGTAGCGACCCTTGGTGCTCAGTTTCACGCCGCCTTCCTCCGCTGTCACCGATGATCAATGTTGCGGCCGTTCGGCCGCGATCATTGCCGCCGACGGCCCGGCGATGGACGCCTCATCCGCGGGAAGAGCGGCGGTGCCGTCGATCGGCGCCGCTCCCTCGCGCAGCATTTGCACTTCAGCCTGCAGAAGCTCGACCCGGTCGGCCAGTACGCGACCTGCCCGCGCAGCGCCTCGATGGTGGCGAGGATGGGGTCCGGACAGCCGCCGGCGGGCGTGCCAGGCGGAGAAGCGCTCGCTGGCTCCGCCGTTGCGGCCGCTACGGCGTGCGCCGATGCCGACCGCGGCGACGCCAGGGCCGACGTCGCGGGTGACCACGGAACTGGCGCCGACGCGCGCCTTCGCCGACGATGATCGGCCCGGAGGATCTGGGCGCCGGAGCCGACGATCACGCCCGTTTGCAGCGTCGGGTGCCGTTTGACGTTGACCTGGGTGTGCGAGTCCACCGAGGGCGCGATGCCGCCGAGCGCTCATCTTCGGTAGAGGGTGACGTCGTCGCCGATCTCGGCCGTCTCGCCGATCACGACGCCAGTGCCATGATCGACGACGAAGCGCCGGCCGATCCGCGCGCCGGGATGAATCTCGACCGCGGTCAGCAGCCGTGCCAGCTGCGAGACCATGCGCGCGAGGAGGAAAAACCGGCGGCGCCATAACGCACTGCTCACCCGCCAGAACAGCAGGGCATGCAGGCCCGGATAGCAGAGCAGGATCTCCACGCGGGACCGCGCGGCCGGGTCCCGGGCCTTGAAGGCGTCTATATCCTCTTGAAGCCTCTTGAAAAGCATGGCTCGTTCGATATTTTCTGGGTCCTCGCCCGCCCGGGCGATCAGCGGGTCCAGTACCCGCCCTCCGTCGCCTCCAGGTATATAAGATGCCGACTAACGCGATCAAGAATTTCCAGGAGGGCGCGGATATTGCTTCGCCAGCTACCCGACTGGAACAATCGGGATGGGGATCGTGCAGGGTCACGATGTGGGCAGAATGCCGGAAGTAATCTTCAACGGGACGGAAGGGCGCCTCGAAGGGCGCTACCATCACTCGAAAAGACCCGGCGCGCCGATCGCGTTGACGCTGCATCCGCATCCGCTGCACGGCGGAACGATGAACAACCGGGTGGTTTTCGCGCTGTTCCAGGCGTTCCAGAAGCGCGGCTTCTCGGTCCTGCGCTTCAATTTCCGCGGCGTCGGCCGGTCACAGGGCCGCTTCGACAGCGGTCCGGGCGAACTCAGCGATGCCGCCTCCGCCCTCGACTGGATGCAGACGGTCAACCCCAATGCGTCGGGATGCTGGATCGGCGGCTATTCGTTCGGGGCGTGGATCGGCGGCGTAGCCGTTGATGCGGCGGCCGGAAATCGACGGCTTCATCTCCGTCGCACCCCCGGCCGGCAGCTTGATTTCTCGTTCCTCGCCCCGTGTCCGGCGTCGGGGTTGATGGTCCATGGCAGCCGCGACGACGTGGTGCCCCCCGAGGCGGCGGAGAAGCTGGCCAAGAAGCTGGCGCATCAGCGGAACGTTACCATCGAGTACAAGGTGATCAGCGGCGCTGACCACTCTTTCGCCGAGCACATGGCGGAATTGGCGCAGGCGATCGACGACTAATTCGACAAGACGTTGACGGCGATCGCCTGACGCGCCGGCGGGAACGACTGGTCGGCGAGAGGCGAGGGACTCGGGAAGGTCCGTCGCCCCGGCGCGCGGGTTAGCGCTTGATCGGGGGTGTACTTCGCACCCTTTGAAGGAGGCGTCGAACATCAGCCCTTGCCACAAAGGTGAAGCTGACCACCGGATCGACGGGCTGGCCTGACTCCGACAAGGTGGTGTAGAAAAGCGGCCTTGCCTTCATCGATGGCTACCACCGAGCCGTCAACTCCGGCTTCCCAGCCCTTGCTGGCGCGGAACGACTTCAGCGCTTCCGGGGTCATGAACATGATCACCTGCGAGAACGACTGGGCGCCCAGCGTCAGGCCCAGCGAGCCGGAGCCGACGCTGTAATAGCCGGCAGGGTTGCCGCCGACGAACAGGACGCCTTCGCCGTAGGAGCCGCCGATGCCGACCCCGCCCTTGGTGATCTCGGGAAACACCAGGATGCCTTTCGCCCTGCGGCTGAGGCTGCGGGCTGCGGCGTCCTGATTATAGAGCCTGGTGAGGGTCGCCTCGGCGTTCGCCCGCAACTCCTTTCCTGACTTGGCCAGGGCCGTAGAGGAGCCGGCGAAGGGCAGAGCCGCAATGGCGGTGACGAGCACTGCCGCCTTGATTAGCATGCGCCTGTTCATCGTTATCTCCCTCATTCCGCTTCGTGAGCGCCGCCCGGAATCGTGACAGCGACGAAGGGTTCGATGCGATAGCACGCTTAACGTGCGTCGGTCGCCGCGGTTCCGCTTATGCCGCTTGGCTGTCACCTGTTCCTGCGAAAGGGGGCGGTTCACCTCCCGCGTCGGCAAGGCTCGTGGGAGCTCCCCCGGATAGAAAATTGGCGCCGGACGCACCGCCGAAGCAGCTGCAAGCACTGCTCTCGCCTGGCGCGCCCCAGGGCAACCGCAGCGTTTCGCCTGGCACCGTCGGTTCCGGCAGGCGGACGCGGATTCTCGCTTCCGTCGCCCCCGCGAAGCCGCCTCTCTCGCGGCAACCCGCTGTCATATAACAAATTTCGCCTTCGCTGCAGCGGTCCCAGCCATGTTGCAAGGCGAAAACGAACGTGTTACAGAAAGCTGCCGCGCGGGCGGGGCCTCTGCCGACATCGCTGTCCTCATGTACTCTTATCCGCGGGCTTGGGAAAACCTGGGGCCGAAACGTCAGTCGCAGGACCCGATAACCAACAACAATGAGGGCGCTTTTCCGGTGACATCCGCAACGCAAGGCTCCACAGGCCTCGCCCAACGCTATGCCGGTGCGCTGTTCGATCTGGCCGAGGCCGATAAAGCGCTCGACCAGGTGAACGGCGAGCTGCAGGCGCTGGCCGGTCTCATCCGCGATTCCAAGGACCTGGAAAGGGTGATCCGCTCGCCGGTGATCTCGCGCGATGAACAGCGCAAGGCGATCGACGCGATTCTCGAGGCGCAAGGCGCATCAGCGCTGACCCGCCGGTTCGTTGGGCTGGTCGCTCACAACCGGCGCCTGTTCGCGCTGCCCGATATCATCGCCGCCTTCAAGCACCGGCTGGAGCGCTCGCGCGGCGAGGCCAGTGCCGACGTCATCTCGGCGCAGCCGCTGACTGAAGCTCAGCTGGCGGCGATTGGAGCGGCATTGAAGAACGTGGTCGGCTCCCAGGTGGTGCTGTCGACGCAGACCGATCCGAGCTTGCTCGGCGGCCTCGTGGTCAAGCTGGGTTCGCGCATGATCGACAGCTCGCTGAAAACAAAACTGCTCCGACTGAGCTTTGCAATCAAGGGGATCGGGTAATGGAAATCCGGGCGGCGGAAATTTCCGCCATACTCAAGCAACAGATCGCCTCTTTCGGCACCGAGGCCGAAGTCGCCGAGGTCGGCACCGTGCTGTCGGTGGGCGACGGCATTGCCCGCGTCTATGGCCTCGACAAGGTGCAGGCCGGCGAGATGGTGGAGTTCCCGGACGGCACCAAGGGAATGGCGCTGAACCTGGAAGAGGACAACGTCGGCGTCGTGCTGTTCGGCGACGACCGCAACATCCGCGAAGGCGATACCGTCAAGCGCACCGGCGCCATCGTCGATACCCCGGTCGGCAAGGGCCTGCTCGGCCGCGTGCTCAACGCCGTCGGCGAGGCGATCGACGGCAAGGGGCCGATCGACGCCGCCGAGCGGCGCGTCGTCGACGTCAAGGCGCCCGGCATCATCCCGCGGCAGTCGGTGCACGAGCCGATGCAGACCGGCATCAAGGCGATCGACAGCCTGATCCCGGTGGGCCGCGGTCAGCGCGAGCTGATCATCGGCGACCGGCAGACCGGCAAGACGGCGATCATCATCGATACGATCCTGAACCAGAAGCGGATCAACGAGCAGGCGACCGACGAGCACGGCAAGCTCTACTGCGTCTATGTCGCCGTCGGCCAGAAGCGCTCCTCCGTCGCCCAGATCGTCAAGGTGCTGGAGGACAACGACGCCCTCTCCTACACCTGCGTCGTCGCCGCCACCGCTTCCGAGGCGGCGCCGCTGCAGTATCTGGCGCCTTACGTCGGCTGCGCCATCGGCGAGTACTTCCGCGACAACGGCATGCACGCGGTCATCTTCTTCGACGACCTGTCGAAGCAGGCGGTGGCCTACCGGCAGATGTCGCTGCTGCTGCGCCGGCCGCCGGGCCGCGAAGCCTATCCCGGCGACGTCTTCTATCTGCATTCACGGCTGCTGGAGCGGGCAGCGAAGCTGAACAAGGCCAATGGCTCGGGTTCGCTCACGGCGCTGCCGGTGATCGAAACGCAGGCCGGCGACGTCTCCGCCTATATTCCGACCAACGTCATCTCCATCACCGACGGCCAGATCTTCCTGGAGACCGAGCTGTTCTACAAGGGCATCCGTCCGGCGGTGAACGTCGGCCTGTCGGTCAGCCGCGTCGGCTCCGCGGCGCAGATCAAGGCGATGAAGAAGGTGGCAGGCACCATCAAGCTGGAGCTGGCGCAGTATCGCGAGATGGCGGCGTTCGCCCAGTTCGCCTCGGATCTGGACGCCTCGACGCAGAAGCTGCTGGGCCGCGGCTCGCGGCTGACGCAGCTGCTGAAGCAGCCGCAGTTCACGCCCTATCCGGTGGAAGAGCAGGTGGTGGCGATCTACGCCGGCACCCGCGGCTACCTGGATGCGGTGCCGATCGACGACGTCAACCGCTTCGAGGAGGCGCTGCTTGTCAGCATCCGCGCCAACGGCGGCGATATTCTGGAGGAGATCCGGACGCAGAAGGACCTGACGCCGGCGATCGAGGAGAAGCTGAAGGCGTTCCTCGACCGTTTCGGCAAGTCGTTCTCGTAACGGCGACGGCATCGACAGCAACACCGCCAACGGGACAATCTTGTCATGCCTAGCCTGAAAGACCTGCGCGTTCGCATCACCAGCGTCAAATCGACGCAAAAAATCACGTCGGCCATGAAGATGGTTGCGGCGGCGAAGCTGAAGCGGGCGCAAGTGGCGGCGGAGCAGGGCCGCCCCTATGCCGAGAGTATGGAGCGTATGCTGGGGGGGCTGCTCGCCGGCATGGCCTCCCGCGACAATGCGCCCGTTCTGCTCGCCGGCCGCGGCGTCGAGCAGAAGCACCTGCTGGTGGTGGTAACCAGCGACCGCGGCCTCGCCGGCGGCTTCAACGCCAACATCGCCCGAGAGGCGCGGCGGAAGATCTCCACCCTTCAGCGCGAAGGCAAGGAGGTCAGGCTGCTGCTCGTCGGCCGCAAGGGTCGCGACGCGCTCCGTCGCGACCACGGCCGGCTGATCATCGATACCCTGGAGAACGTGACCCGCAACGGGGCGCAGTTCGAGCCGGCGCGCGAGCTGTCCCGACGGTTGCGGACCATGTTCGAGGCGGGAGAGTTCGACGTCTGTACGCTGCTGTTCAACACCTTCAAGTCGGCGATCAGCCAGGTGGTGACGGCCAAGCAGGTGATCCCGTTCCCGGCCGATGAGCTTGCTCCGGCGGCGGCGACGACACCGGAGCAGGGCGGCATCTACGAGATGGAGCCTGACGACGACGCCCTGCTCAACGACCTGCTGCCCGCCAACCTGTCGATGCAGGTCTTCCGCGCCCTGCTGGAGAGCTACGCTTCCGAGCAGGGAGCGCGGATGACGGCCATGGACAACGCCACGCGCAACGCCGGCGACATGATCGGACGGCTGACGCTGACCTACAACCGCAGCCGTCAAGCGGCCATCACCAAGGAACTGATCGAGATTATCTCCGGCGCCGAGGCGGTGTAAGCCGCAGGCAAAAGACCGGAGCCGGGATTCTTGAAGGAGCTGAGGGAATGAATAGCAACAACGCCGTAGGCACCATCTCCCAGGTGATGGGCGCGGTCGTCGACGTTCGTTTCGACGAGAGTGAGCTGCCGAACATCCTGAATGCGCTGCACGTGAACATCGAGGGCCGCAACCTGATCCTCGAGGTGGCGCAGGAGCTGGGCGAGGGCGTCGTCCGTACGGTGGCGATGGACACCACCGACGGGCTGGTGCGCGGCCAGACGGTGACCGACACCGGCGCGCCGATCTCGATTCCGGTCGGACCGGAGACGCTGGGCCGGATCATGAACGTCATCGGCGAGCCGGTGGACGAGCGCGGGCCGATCGTCACCGCCACCAGGTTTCCGATCCACCGCCCGGCCCCCAGCTTCCTCGACCAGTCCACCGAAGCGGAGATCCTGATCACCGGCATCAAGGTCATCGACCTGATCGAGCCGTACGCCAAGGGCGGCAAGGTCGGCCTGTTTGGCGGCGCCGGCGTCGGCAAGACCGTCATCATCATGGAGCTGATCAACAACATCGCCAAGGCGCACGGCGGCTACTCGGTGTTCGCCGGTGTCGGCGAGCGGACCCGCGAGGGCAACGACCTCTACCACGAGATGATGGAATCGGGCGTCATCCAGGTGGACGGCAAGGGCTCGAAGGCGGCGTTGGTCTATGGCCAGATGAATGAGCCGCCCGGCGCGCGCGCCCGTGTCGGCCTGACCGGGCTGACCGTCGCCGAGTACTTCCGCGACGAGGAAGGTCAGGACGTGCTGTTCTTCGTCGACAACATCTTCCGCTTCACCCAGGCCGGCTCGGAAGTCTCGGCGCTGCTGGGCCGCATTCCCTCGGCCGTCGGCTACCAGCCGACGCTGGCGACCGACATGGGCGCGCTGCAGGAGCGGATCACCTCCACCAAGAAGGGCTCGATCACCTCGGTGCAGGCGATCTACGTGCCGGCCGACGACCTTACCGACCCGGCGCCGGCCACCTCCTTCGCCCACCTGGACGCGACGACGGTGCTCTCCCGCCAGATCGCCGAGCTCGGCATCTATCCGGCGGTGGACCCGCTCGATTCGACCTCGCGGGTGCTCGACCCGCGCGTCGTCGGCGAGCAGCACTACAAGGTGGCCCGCGAAGTGCAGCGCATCCTGCAGACCTACAAGTCGCTGCAGGACATCATCGCCATTCTCGGCATGGACGAGCTTTCGGAAGAAGACAAGCTGACGGTGGCGCGGGCCCGCAAGATCCAGCGCTTCCTGTCGCAGCCGTTCCATGTCGCCGAGGTGTTCACCGGCACGCCCGGCGTCTTCGTCAGCCTCGAGGACACCATCAAGGGCTTCAAGGGCATCGTCGCCGGTGACTACGACCACCTGCCGGAGGCGGCCTTCTATATGGTCGGCACCATCGAAGAGGCGGTGGAGAAGGCGAAGAAGATGGCGGAGGACGCCGCCTGACGTCTCGTTCCGGTCGCAGCGCCCCCTTTTACGCCCTCGCCGACGGGCCTCACGGCCGTCCGGCGAGCGGTGGGAGCGGGGAGGGATTGCGCTCCGTCCGGGTTTAGAACGATCGGTAGTCGAGGGTACAACCAAGAATGGCCGATACCTTTCAGTTTGAGATCGTCACGCCGGAAAAGCCGATGCTGGCACAGGAGGCCGAGCTGGTGATCGTCCCCGGTGCGGCCGGTGATTTCGGCGTGTTGCCCGGGCATGCGCCGCTGCTGTCGACGCTGCGGCCCGGCACCATCCAGGTGCGCGACAAGACGCTGAAGATCCTCGACCAGTACTTCGTCGAGGGCGGCTTCGCCGAGGTGACGCCGGAGCGCTGCACCATCCTCGCCGAGGAGGCGCTGCCGGTGGCGAAGATCAGCCGGGACGACGCCGAGGCACGGCTGAAGCGCGCGCACGATGCGCTGATGCTGTCCAAGACCCTCGGCGTTCGCACCCAGGCCGAACGTGACGTGCGGGCCGCGGAAGCCATGGTCGCCGCGGTCGACGCCTTCGAGAATGCGGTGCTGCGCAGCCACTGACGTGGGCTGCCGGTCCCAGCGAGACGGAAGTTAGCAAATGGGCATACGGCTGTATCTGATGCAGCATGGCGAGGCGGTTCCGGATGCGGAGGACCCCGCGCGGCCTCTAACGCCGCGTGGCCGTGAGGACGTCGCCCTGCTGGCCGCCTTCCTCGCCGACGCGCGGGTCGGGGCGGGGCGGGTGATCCATTCCGGCAAGCTGCGGGCGGCCGACAGCGCTGCCCTCCTGGCGCCTTCGCTCGGCCCCAGCGTCAAGGTGGAAGGGCGACCGAAGGGTCTGCTGCCGGCCGATACGCCGGTGCCGCTGGCCGAGGAGATCCTCGAGTGGCGGGAGGACACGCTGATCGTCGGCCACCAGCCGTTCATGGGTCGGCTGGCGTCCCGGCTGCTGCTGGGCAAGGAGCAGCCGCAGGTGTTCGAGTTCATCCCCGGCACGCTCGCCTGCCTCGCCCGCCGGCCGGTGAGCGGCGCATGGTTCCTCGTCTGGCTGCTGACACCCGACCTGCTGCGCCGCTGACGCGGGCGGCGGTGCTGTCCCGCCGCTACCGCCTGCGGCGGATGGGCACGGCGCTGGTCACCGCGCTGCTGCTGCCGCTTCCGGCATTCGCCGCCGGCAGCGGCGCCGGTCTGGCCGAGCCAACGGAGAAGGAGCTGCGGCACGCCTATCTCGACTTCCTCTACGACTTCGTCGCCATTCAGGGCGAATTCGTCGAGCCGGGATGCAGCCTGGAATCAGCCGTCGGCTGCTCCGTCCGCCTGCTCGACATCCGCCGCGACTATCGCCTCGTCGCCTTCAAGAAGACCGCCTGCCACGCCACCGAGCCGACCGGCTACGCCTGCAGCTTCGAAGCCCGGGTCACCTGCAGCTACACCGCGAAGACCAAGCCCAGCGCCGACGTCGCCGATCTCTACTGCGGTCCGGTGTTCAACAAGACGTCCACCTACGTCGCCCAGCTCGACTACACCCAGGACGGCTGGCTGATCAGCCGCTTCCTCGAAGGCTGAAGGGATCCGTCGCGGCGATGCCGCCGGCGCCACCCCCCGACGCTGCCGCGGCCGCCTGGCGCCGCTGGGACCTGACGCCGAAGGAGGCGGTGGCGGTGCAGCGGCAGGCGGCGGCGTCGGTCGAACGGGCCGACCGCTTCGGTCCGCTGCGCACCGTCTGCGGCATCGATGTCGCCTATGGGGTTCGCGGGCGCGGCGGCATCGCCCGCGCCGCCGCCGTGCTGCTGGATCTGGCGACACTAGCGGTGCTGGCCGAATCGGTCGTGCAGATCCCGGCCGCCTTCCCCTACGTCCCCGGCCTGCTCACCTTCCGCGAGGCACCGGCGGCGATCGCCGCCATCGAGGCGCTGCCGGTGCGCCCGGACGTGCTGATGTGCGACGGTCAGGGAATCGCCCATCCGCGGCGCTGCGGCGTCGCCAGCCATCTGGGCCTTGCCCTCGATTTACCCTCCGTCGGGGCGGCCAAGTCGCGCCTGTGCGGCACTCACGCGGATCCACCCGCCGAAGCCGGCAGGTGGACTCCGCTGCTGGATGGGGATGAAATCATCGGCGCTTGCCTGCGTACGAAGACTTTGGTGCGGCCGCTGTTCATCTCCGCCGGCCATCGCGTCCGCCTCGCGACAGCGGTGGCCCTTGTTTTGCAGTGCACAAACAGGCGGCGCCTGCCGGAGCCTACCCGGCTGGCCGACCGCCTGTCGAAGCACCCTCGCCGGCCGCCTGGCTGAGAGCAGCACACGCCG
>JAXMDR010000006.1:0-96389 GCA_046348725.1 Rhodospirillales bacterium | reverse complement strand
GCAGGAAGCGGTGGACGAGCTTGTATCGCCAGCCCTCGTCCACACTGACTGCAGCGCGAGAAGCAGCGTCGTACAATCCGTGCTACACGTCGTGCGCATACTCCCGGTTGCAGGCGGGCTCACCCGCCGCTTCTGATAACCGCCGCGAAGATCGATCCGCTGCAGCACGGCGCCGTTCAAGTTCCTTCGTCATCACCGGCCTGCTGGGGGACGCCGGTTAGCCGGCGGCCAAAGCCCTCTTCCCCGCATTTTCGAATATTTGCTGACAAAAAAAGTGGCGTGCAACGCGCGCCGTCACAGCGGAAGCCGCCGGCGGGTGCTTATCCTTCGCCGCAATCTGACCATATTTGCAAGAGGCCGCCCGTGCCCGACGATTCGCGCTTGCATCTGTCGCCGCCGGCAGACGACATGATCGCCCGGCGTGTCCGCGCCCGCCTCGCGGCCGGGCGCAGCGCCCTTGGTCTGGAATCGGAACTGCTCGACGTCGTCTGCGGCCTGCGCCGCGGCACGGTCGCCCGTCTCGAGTCCGGGCAGAGCCGGGTGACGCCGCTGCATCTCCTCCGGCTGGCCACGGTGCTCGGCGTCGAGATCGACTGGTTCTTCAGCGAGACGCCGCTTGCGGCGCCGCAACCGCCTCTCGCCGCGGCGACCAGCCGGCCCGGCTACCATGAGATGGCGCAGTTCCTGGCGGTGTTCGCCCACCTCGGCAGCGACCGGATCCGGGCCGGCATCCGCAGCCTTGTGCAAGCGGTAGCCAATCGCGCTTGCAGCGATCCCGACGGCGGATTACCAGTGGCAGACGACTTCTCTTCCGTCGCGTAACAGCGGGACTGGCGCCGGAATGATCGATCTGCAGAGCGCGGTGCTGCTCGTCGGTGCCGGCTTTCTCGGTGGCGCCATCAACGCCATCGCCGGCGGCGCCACCTTCTTCACCTTCCCGGCGATGATGGCGGCGGGCCTTGGGGCGGTCTCGGCTAACGCCTCGAACACCGTCGCCCTGGCGCCGTCCAGCTTCGTCGCCTTCCTTGCCATGCGGCGTTACCTCGCCGGCTCGCGCCACCTGCTGATCTCGTTCCTGATCCTCGGTCTGCTCGGCGGCGCCCTCGGCGCCTGGCTGGTGCTGTGGCTGGGGGATGAGCGCTTCCGCGCCTGCGTGCCCTGGCTGCTGCTGATCGCAACGGTGCTGTTTGCCGCCGGCCCCTGGGTGGTGCGGATGATGAAGGCCGCCGATCTGCACCACGAGCGTCTCGGCGTGCGCATCTTCGGCCATATCTTCCAGGCGCTGATCGGCATTTACGGCGGCTTCTTCGGCGCCGGCATGGGCATGGTCACGCTGGCTGGGCTGACCTTGCTGGGCCTGACCGATATCCGCTCGATGAACGCGCTGAAGAACCTGTTCACCTCCCTGTGCAACGGGATTGCCATCGTCGTCTTCCTCATCGCCGGCGCGGTCAGCTGGCCGCATGCGCTGGTAATGATGGCGGGCGGCGTCGTCGGCGGCTTCGCCGGCGGCAAGCTCGGCAACGTCCTGCCGGCCGCGCGCGCGCGCCTGATCGTTACCGCGGTCGGCACGGTGCTGACGGTGGCGTACTTCGTCAAAGGTTAGAACGGCGGGCCCAGATCCGGTCTGCCGGCCTCTCGCGGCGCTGCTGGCCGCATCACCCCGCCCATGACCATCTCGGTGTAGATCCTGATGAGCTGGTCCGTCGTCAGACGGCCGCCCGGCCTGAACCAGGTGCAGACGCCGGTGAGCATGGCGAGGATGCCGAAGGCGGCGACTTGCGGGTCGCCGACGAGAAAAGCCCCGCTGGCGATGCCGCGCTCGATGATCCCCTCGACCTCCCGCTCGTAGAGCCGTCGCAGGGCGACGATGGCCCGGTAGTTCGCCGGCTCCAGGCTGCGCAGTTCCGAATAGCTGATGAACACTTCCCGTTTGCGCGCGAGGTGGTAGATGAGATGGAAGGCGACGAACGCCCGCAGCCGGTCCGCCGGTGCGTCGATGCCGGCGAGCGCCATCTCCAGCGCCTGCAGCAGGGCGTGCATGTGCGTCTCGATCAGATCGAACAGCAACTGCTGCTTGGTGCTGATGTGGTTGTAAAGCGAGCCTGGCTGGATGCCGACCGCTGCCGCCAGGCGGCGCAGGCTCATCGCCTCATAGCCGTGCTCGAAGATGAGCTGAAGACCGGCGACGCGGATCGCATCGAGGGTCCTGGCGCCGTCGGAGCCGGCGGTCCGCGTCATTCCCTGGCCCGTCTTCCCTGGCCCGGTCTTCCCCGGGCCCCGTCGTCGGACAATTGCGCCCAAGCGGGCGCGAATGCCACCCCAATATACGAACGACCGTATTGCCGGCAAGGGGTGACAGCAAGAGGGAAAAGCAAGGTGGGCACGCCGGCGGCGGCGTTGGGGTGAAATCGTGACTTGCTTGAAGAACGGGAGCGGCATAAAACGAACGTCCGTTCGTATCGAGCCAAGCGCCGCCAAGAAGCTCCATAGCCGACAGGGAGGGACCAGATGGCCGTTGAAGGCTTGCCTTCGATCTCGGCGAGGCCGCGGCACTGCTGCGCAGGTCGGTCCGCGCCCTTCGCCGTCCGCGAGATCGCGCCGCTGGCAGCGGCGATCGACCAGGAGAACGCCTTTCCCGCCGGCCTGTGGCGCAAGCTCGGCGATCTCGGCTTGCTCGGCATCACCGTTGCCGAGGACTACGGCGGCGCCGGCCTCGGTTACCTGGCGCACGTCGTCGCCATGGAGGAGCTCAGCCGCGCGTCCGCCTCGGTCGCCCTGTCGTACGGCGCCCATTCCAACCTCTGCGTCAACCAGATCCACCGCAACGGCGATGCGGCGCAGAAGCGGCGCTACCTGCCGAAAGCTACATCGCGGGAGAGCACGTCGGCGCGCTGGCGATGAGCGAGGCCGGCTCCGGCTCCGATGTCGTCTCGATGCGGCTGAAGGCGGAGCGTCGGGGCGATGGGTGGATCCTCGACGGCACCAAGATGTGGATCACCAACGGCCCAGACGCCGATGTGCTGGTGGTCTACGCCAAAACGGACGCGGCGGCCGGCGCCCAAGGCATTACCGCCTTCATCGTCGAGAAGGGCTTCCCCGGCTTTTCCACCGCCCAGAAGCTGGACAAGCTCGGCATGCGCGGCTCGAACACCTGCGAGCTGGTGTTCCGCGACTGCCGGGTGCCGGCCGAGAATGTGCTGGGCCGCATCGGCGGCGGCGTGCGCGTACTGATGTCCGGCCTCGACTACGAGCGCGTGGTGCTGGCGGGAGCCCGCTCGGCATCATGGCCGCCTGTCTCGACATCGCCGTCCCTTACGTCCACGAGCGGCGGCAGTTCGGCCAGCCGATCGGCGGTACCAGCTGATGCGGAAGCTCGCGGACATGTATACCGAGCTGGAACGTCTGCCGCAGCTACGTCGCCGTCGCCGCGGCGTGCGACCGCGGCGAGACGACGCGCAAGGACGCCGCCGGCGCCATTCTCTACGCCGCCGAGGAAGGCGACCTGGATGGCCGGGGAGACCATCCAGGCGCTTGGCGGCAACGGCTACATCAACGACTACGCCGCCGGCCGGCTGTGGCGCGACGCCAAGCTCTACGAGATCGGCGCCGGCACCTCGGAAATCCGGCGCATACTGATCGGCCGCGAGCTGTTCGCCGAGACCCTCTGATGGCGGTGCTGAGCTCGAACCTCGACGTTCGCAGCGACGCGTTTCGCAGCAACGCCGCGGCGATGCGGGCGCAGGTCGATGACCTGCGGAAGAAGCTGGCGCAGGTGGCGCAGGGCGGATCGGCGGAGGCGCGGCAGCGGCACATCGACCGCGGCAAGCTGCTGCCGCGCGATCGCATCGCTGCCCTGCTTGATCCCGGCACGCCGTTCCTCGAGCTCTCGCCGCTGGCGGCCACGGGATGTACGGCGGCGACGTGCCGTCCGCCAGCATGGTCACCGGCATCGGCCGTATCGCCGGCCAGGAATGCATGATCATCGCCAACGACGCGACGGTGAAGGGCGGCACCTACTATCCGCTGACCGTCAAGAAGCACCTGCGGGCGCAGGAGATCGCCGAGGCCAACCGACTGCCCTGCGTCTACCTGGTCGATTCCGGCGGCGCCTTCCTGCCGATGCAGGACGAGGTTTTTCCCGATCGCGATCACTTCGGGCGCATCTTCTACAATCAGGCGACGATGTCGGCGAAGGGTATCCCGCAGATCGCGGTGGTGATGGGATCGTGCACCGCCGGCGGCGCCTACGTCCCGGCGATGTCCGACGAGACGATCATCGTTCGCGAGCAGGGCACCATCTTCCTTGGCGGCCCGCCGCTGGTGAAGGCGGCGACCGGCGAGGAAGTCAGCGCCGAGGAGTTGGGCGGCGCCGACGTGCACACCCGGCTGTCCGGCGTCGCCGACCACTTCGCAGAGGACGACGGCCACGCGCTGCATCTGGCCCGCCGCATCGTCGGCAGTCTGGGTCTGCGGAAGCCGATGCCGCTGAAGGCGGTGGCGCCGGAGGAACCCCGCTACGATCCCGAGGAGATCCTCGGCGTCGTCCCCGCCGATACCCGCCGGCCGTGGGACGTGCGCGAGGTCATCGCCCGCATCGCCGACGCAAGCCGGCTCGACGAGTTCAAGGCGCGCTACGGCACCACGCTGGTCACCGGCTTCGCCCACATCCACGGCTATCCGGTGGGCATCGTTGCCAACAACGGCATCCTGTTCGCGGAATCGGCGCAGAAGGGGGCGCACTTCGTCCAGCTCTGCGCCCAGCGCAGCATCCCATTGGTCTTCCTGCAGAACATCACCGGCTTCATGGTCGGCCGCAAATATGAGAACCAGGGGATCGCCAGGGACGGGGCGAAGATGGTGACGGCGGTCGCCTGTGCCCGGGTGCCGAAGTTCACCGTGCTGATCGGCGGCTCGTTCGGAGCCGGCAATTACGGCATGTGCGGCCGCGCCTATAGCCCCCGCTTCCTGTGGATGTGGCCGAACGCGCGCATCTCGGTGATGGGCGGCGAGCAGGCGGCGCGGGTGCTGGCGCGGGTGCGCCGCGACGGCATCGAGGCGCATGGCGGGGCGTGGTCGGCGGCGGAGGAAGAGGCGTTCACCGCGCCGATAAGGACGCAGTACGAGACGCAAGGCCACCCCTACTACGCCACCGCCCGGCTGTGGGATGATGGCATCATCGACCCGCGTGAGACGCGGCGGGTGCTGGCGCTGGGGATTTCCGCGGCGCTCAATGCGCCGATCGAGGTGACGGACTTCGGCGTCTTCCGGATGTGAGGCGGTGGCAAAGGAGGCGACGTGCAGCGGACAGTGGAGGTAGAACGGCAAGCCGGCGTCGCCACACTGTGGATGAACCGGCCTGACCTGCACAACGCCTTCGACGCGACGCTGATCGCCGAGTTGACGGACCGTCCTGCGCGTTCTCGACGACGATGCGGGGATCCGCGCCGTCGTGCTTGCCGGACGCGGCGAAAGCTTCTCGGCCGGGGCCGATGTGAACTGGATGCGCCGCGCCACTACCTTCACCGAGGCGGGGAACCGGCGCGATGCGATGGCGCTGGCGCAGATGCTGCGGACGCTGGCGCTGCTGTCGAAGCCGACGGTGGCGCGCGTCCATGGCGCCGCCATCGGCGGCGGCCTGGGTCTTGTCGCGGCGTGCGATATCGCCATTGCCTCGTCGCGCGCGGTGTTCGCCACCCCTGAAGTTCGCCTCGGCCTGATCCCGGCGACCATCGGGCCGCATGTGGTGGCGGCGATCGGCGAGCGGCAGGCGCGGCGCTACTTCCTGACCGCCGAGCGCATTCCGGCGGCGCGCGCCCGCGAGATCGGCCTGGTGCATGAGGTGGTGGAGCCGGAGCAGCTCGATGCAGCGGTCGCGAAGATCGTGGCGGCGCTGCTGGCGGGTGGTCCGAAGGCACAGCAGGCGAGCAAGGAATTGCTGCGCGAAATCGCCGGCCAGCCGCTGTCGGAAGCGCTGGCACTGGCCACGGCGGAGCGCATCGCCCGGTTGCGGCTGACGGCGGAGGCGGCGGAAGGGCTTGGGGCCTTCTTGGAGAAGCGGCCGCCGGCGTGGATCGGAAGCTCTTGACCGTGGCTGCTGGCGGTCAGGCCGGAGGATTGACGGGGCTATGTTCGACCGGGTGCTGATAGCCAATCGCGGCGAAATCGCCTGCCGGATCATCGGCACGTGCCGGCGGCTCGGCATCTTCACCATCGCCGTCTATTCAGAAGCCGACTCCCGGGCACGGCACGTCCGCATCGCCGGCGAGGCGGTCTGCATCGGTGCGCCGCCGCCGCGCGACAGCTACCTGCGCATCGACGCCATCCTTGCAGCGGCGCAAGCGACCGATGCGCAGGCGGTTCACCCCGGCTACGGCTTTCTCGCCGAGAACGCGGCGTTTGCCGAGGCGTGCGCCGACGCTGGCCTCGTCTTTGTCGGACCGCCGGCCAACGCGATCCGCGCCATGGGCTCGAAGTCCGCCGCCAAGCAGCTGATGCAGGACGCCGGCGTTCCGTTGCTCCCCGGCTACCACGGCGATGATCAGGATACGGACGTGCTGCAGCAGCGGGCGCGGGAGATCGGCTGGCCGGTGATCATCAAGGCCAGTGCCGGCGGTGGTGGCAAGGGCATGCGCGTCGTCGACGCCGAGGGCGCCTTTGCGGCGGCGCTGGCGTCGTGCCGGCGCGAGGCAGCGGCCAGCTTCGGCGATGCTCGCATCCTGATCGAAAAGTACGTCGCCCGGCCGCGGCATATCGAGGTGCAGGTGTTTGCCGACACCTTCGGCCAGGTCGTGCACCTGTTCGAACGCGACTGCTCGGTGCAGCGCCGCTACCAGAAGGTGCTGGAGGAGGCGCCGGCACCGGGGATGACCGCCGAGCGGCGCGCGGCGATGGGGGACGCCGCCTGCGCGGCCGCCCGCGCCGTCGGCTATGTCGGGGCGGGGACCGTCGAATTCATCGTCTCCGCCGACGGTGCCTTCCACTTCATGGAGATGAACACGCGGCTGCAGGTGGAGCATCCCGTCACCGAGATGATCACCGGACTGGACCTGGTGGAGTGGCAGCTCCGCATCGCCGCCGGCGAGCCGCTGCCGCTGTCGCAGGAGCAGCTCTCGGTCTGCGGGCACGCAATCGAGGCCCGCATCTACGCCGAGGATCCGGCGCGTGGCTTCCTGCCCTCGACCGGCCGGCTCGTGCACCTGTCGATGCCGGCGGCTTCGCGGAACGTCCGGATGGATGCCGGCGTCGAGCAGGGCGATGCGATCGGCCCGGACTATGATCCGCTGATCGCCAAGCTAGTGGTCTGGGACGAGGATCGCGAGCGCGCCCGCCGCCGCCTGCTGCAGGCGCTTGGGCAGTGCCGGATCGTGGGCGTTGCCAGCAACGTCGGCTTCCTGTCGCGGCTGGTCGCATCGCCCTCATTCGCCGCAGCCGCGCTCGATACCGGCCTGATCGACCGGGAGCAGGAGGTTATATTTCCGCAGGCGGTGCCGGTACCGGACGTGGCCTTCCTGCTGGCTGCGCTGGCCGACCTGCTGCGCGAGGCGGAAGTGGAGCGCCACCGGGGGGAGCAGCACCCCGACAGGTGGTCGCCGTGGCAGGCGTGCGACGGCTGGCGCCTGGGCGGCAGGCTGGCCCGCACGCTCCTCTATCGCGCCGATGGGCAGGAGCGCGCCGTGGCCGCCACCTATGCTGGCAGCGGCTTCATTCTTGAGCTCGACGGCACGTCCTTCCCCGCCAATGGCGAACTGGCGGCCGATGGGCTTGTTCGCGCCGAACTGGCCGGCCGGCGGCTGTCGGCGACGGTCATCGCCGCAGACCGCAAGCGGTTCGTGTTCTCTGGGGGCCAAGACTACGTGCTGGCGGCGATCGACCCGCTGGCGCCGCCGGGAGCAGGGAGTGCCACCGCCGGCGCCCTGAGCGCGCCGATGCCCGGAAAGATCGTCGCCCTGCTGGCGGCGCCCGGCAGTGCCGTCGAGAAGGGCGAGCCGCTGCTGATCCTGGAGGCGATGAAAATGGAGCACACCATCGCGGCGCCTGCCGCCGGCCGGCTCAAGCACTTCCACTTCGCCGTCGGCGAGCAGGTGGCGGAGGGCGCGGAGCTGGTCGAGCTGGAGCCGCAGCCATGACCGCCCTTCCCCGGTCCGTCCGCATCGTCGAGGTCGGCCCGCGCGACGGGCTGCAGAACGAGCCGCAGCCAGTGGCGACGGCGATGAAGCTGGACCTGATCCGCCGCCTGGCCGCGGCGGGACTGACCACCATCGAAGCCACCGCCTTCGTCTCGCCGAAACGGGTGCCGCAGATGGCCGACCATGCGGCGGTGATGCAGGGGATCGAGCGGCGCGCCGGTGTGCACTATCCGGTTCTGGTGCCGAACATTCAGGGCTTTGAGGCGGCCCTTGCGGCAGGGGCGCGCGACGTCGCGGTGTTTACCGCTGCCTCCGAGACGTTCTCGCGCCACAACATCAATTGCTCCATTGCCGGCAGCCTGGAGCGCTTCCGGCAGGTGCTGAATGCTGCGAAGTGGCACGGCGTGGCGGTGCGCGGCTATGTCTCCTGCGCTCTTGGCTGCCCTTACGAGGGGGCGGTGGCGCCGTCTGCGGTTGCCGCGATCGCCCGCGCCCTGCACGAGATGGGATGCGTCGAGATTTCGCTGGGAGATACCATCGGTGTCGGTACGCCCGCCTCAACGACGGCGATGCTGGCGGCGGTGGCAGGGCACGTGCCGGTCACCGCCCTCGCCGGGCACTTCACGACACCTGGGGGCGCGCCCTGCTCAACGTCTACGCCGCGCTGCAGGCGGGGGTCAGGGTGTTCGATGCGGCGGTCGCCGGTCTCGGCGGCTGTCCCTACGCCCCCGGTGCGTCCGGCAATGTCGCAACCGAGGATATCGTGGCGCTATTCGACGCGCTGGATATCGAGACCGGTGTCGATCTCGCCGCTCTCTGCGATACGGCCCTGCGTAGCTGCGCCGCGCTTGGCCGCAGGCCTGCATCGAAGGTGGCACAGGCGATTGCCGCCCGCGCCGCGCTCAGGTGTGCATGAGCGTCTCGAAATGGCCGTCGCCCTGGGTATCGACCACCTGATAGCCGGGGCCGAACGCCCGGTTGAGGCGGAGGTTATCGACCAGCAGCACCGAGTTCTCGGTGACCGGTGAGCCGGCGATCCGGTCGTTGATGCAGGCGAAGCCGATGGTCAGCGAGCCGGAGTGGCTGGTGGTGAAGACCGAGGTGCGCCAGCCGCTGGCGCCCTGGTCGCCGGTATGGCGCACGTCGGAGAGCAGATAGAGCTGCGGCGTTCCGTCGCCGGTCACCGAGAACACGGCGAAGTCATTATCCGCCTTGCCGTCGGCAGGGTGGCTGACAAAGTCGCGGGCATCGAACATCCAGTCGAACGACACCATGTCGCCGGCCTGTACGGCGACCGTCAGCTTGGCGGCCGATCCCTGCGCCGGGAAAGTGCCGTCGCTGTCCTTCGGCAAGGCGCCTGCGGGCTGGCCGAGAAACGTTTCGGTCTGGGCGGCCGTTGTGCCGGTTGCCTCCAGGCGGGCGAACTTGGCGCCGTCGGTGGGTTTGTAAAGGCCGTGGGCGCCGTCCGTCTCCACATGCTGGTCGACGACCGTAACGGCGGCACCGGTGCGGTTGCTCGCGGAGAACGCCGTCTCGAAGCTGTCGACCAGGCGCTCGGTGTCGGATCGGCCGGTGATGGTGATGCTTGCGCTCGCCTCGCTGCTGCCGCCGTGGTCGTCCGAGACGGTGTAATGGAACGTATCGGTGGCGGTATCGCCGGCGTTCAGCGCATCGAACCGGCCGGCGGGATCGTAAGTGAGCGATCCATCGCCGTTGATGGTCACCTGCCCTTGCGTGCCGGCCGTATCGACCGACAGCAGCGAAAGCTGGTCGTGGACATCGGGGTCGCTATCGTTGCCGAGCACGCGCAGGGTCACCGCCGTGTCCTCGTCGGTGACGCCCGTATCGTTGACGGCGACCGGCGCGTCGTTGACGCCGTGTACGGTGACGGTGCCGGTGCCGCTGCTGACCGCGCCGTCGTTGTCGACGACCCGGTAGACGAAGGTGTCGGCGGCGGTCTCTCCCTCGCCGAGCCCGCGGTAGTGGTCGGCCGCATCCCAGGTGATCCCGGCGCCGTCCAGGGAGACCGTGCCAGTGGCACCGCTGCCGTCAACACTGACCAGATGCAGGCTGTCGCCGGCATCGATGTCGTGGTCGTTGGCGAGCAGCGTCGTTGCGGCCATCGTCAGCCGCGTGCCAGCGGTGGCCGAGACCGCGTCGGCGCCAACCGAAGGTGCGTCGTTCCGGCCGGCGACGCTGACCTCGATGCGGGCGGTGCTGGCTCCGCCGTGTCCGTCGCCGACCGTATAGGTGAAGGCATCGCTGCCGGTCTGCCGGGAAGAAAGCGAGGCGAAGGCGTCGCGCGGATCCCACAGCAGGCTGCCGTCGCCGGCAACGGAAACGACGGCGCCGGAGTTCAGAGTCACCTGGCCGCCCGGCGCCACCGCGTGGCCATCGACGGCGACGACGCCGAGGCGGTCGGCAAGGTCCGGATCACGGTCGTTGGCGAGCGCGGCAATTGTAAGGGGCGCATCCTCGTTGCCGGCGGCCGCGTCGGCGGCCGCCATCGGCGCGTCGTTGCGCCCGCTGACGGTGACCTGCACGGTGCTCGACGCCTGGGCTCCGTGGCGATCGGCGATGGTGTAGGTCACCTGATCCACCATCGTCTCCCCGTCGGCCAGCGCCTGGAAGGCGGCGACAGTCTGCGGATCATAGAGTCCGTCTTGAAAGATTATTGCCGGGTCAGCCTGCGCAGCATGAGTCGGATCATGGCGAGACGGATGAAGGCGGCGGAAGTGTGGAGGAGAGTTCGTAGTGGCGGACGAGGCGCCGGCAGCGGGTCAGCCATGCGAGCGTACGCTCGACCAGCCAGCGTTTTGGCAGCACGATGAAGCCCTTGGCCTGATCGGAGCGTTTGACGATGCTGAGCTGCCAGTCGCCGGTTTTGGCCACCGCGGTCGCCGCAACAGGGCCCTGGTAGCCGCCGTCGGCGAAGATGACGCGGATGAACGGGGAAGGCGCCCTGGTCTTCTTGTCGAAGAGCACCAGGGCGGCCCCGTCGCGGTCCTGGATACCGGCATGACGAACCGCCACGCTCGGCCTTCGATGTCCGACGAGGATATGGTACTTGACGCCTTTGATCTTCTTGCCTGCATCGTAGCCGACCGGGTCCGATGTGGGCCCCCTTTTCCGCCGCGCGGACGTCACGGCTGTCGATGACGGCGGCGGCGGTCGGGCTGGCTTCCCGGCCTGCTTGCTCGCGGACGCTCGATAGAGCTCGTGATGGATGCGCTCCAGGGTTCCGTCCCAGGCCCACAGCTGCAGATAGCTGTGGCACGTGCTGCGCGGCGGCAGGTCTCCGGCAGGTGTCGCCACTGGCAACCGGTTTCCAGGACGTAGAGCATGCCGTTGAGCACGGCGCGCAGATCGACGCTGCGCCGCCGTCCCCCGTCGCCCCGGCGGGATCTGCAGGGCGATGACCGCCCATTCCGCATCGCTCAGGTCGCTCGGGTAGCGCAGGCCGACTCGACAATGACGGGCGCGACTCTCGGGGTTCCACATGCTCAGCCTCCTTCACGGAGACCCCTTGAATCACAACCGATTCCTCGATTCAACAGGGTTGTGGACCGGCTCATAGACAAGCCCAGCGCCGGCGATGCCGGCGGCGGTGACCATCGCTCCGGAGACAGCCGAGGCGGCGATCACGCACAGGCTGGAGCGATCGTCGTCGGAATCGACGTCGTCGTCGTTGGCCAGCACATCGATTGTGATGGCTGCGCCATCTTCGGCGGCAGCCGCGTTGTCGGCAGCCGCGAGAGAGGCGTCGTTGACGCCGGTGAGGGTCACCGTCACCCGACCCGCATCCGAGCCGCCGTTGGCATCGCTGACCAGATAGCCGAAGGTATCGGTGCCGGTCTCGCCTTCGGCCAGGAAGTCGAGGCGGCCGCGCGAATCCCAGACGATAGATCCGCCGGCGAGTGAGACAGCTGCCAGGGTTCCGTCGTCTCAACCGCCGTCAGCCGCAGGCTGCCGGCAGCAGCGCCAGCGGAGGCGCGGTCGTTGGCGAGCAGGGCCGCCGGCGCCAGCGCCGCCTCGGTCCTCGCTCAGGGGGACCGCGGCAGTTGAGCTGAAGGTGTCATCGCCGGCGGTGGGGCGTTCGCGGAAGGTGGTCAGGCTGCCGTCCGCGGCGCTGTGCAGCGCCTCGTAGCTCGACCCCAGCGCCCGGTTGAGGCGCAGGTTGTCGACCAGCAGGAAGGAGGGGCGCTCCGGTGACGCATCGTTGAGGACGGCGAAGCCGACCGTCAGCGACAGGCTGCCGTCGCGAGGGAGCGCAAACGCCGAGCCGACGTCGAAGACCGAGGTGCGCCAGCCATCGGAGGCGCCGGTGGTGCTCCGGGCATCGGCCAGGGTGAACACCCGCGCGACCGTGCCGTCGGTAATGGTGAACACGGCGTAGTCGTTGTGGGGGGAGAGCGCCCCCGTTTCGCCGGAGACGAAGTTCCAGTCGAAGGAAAGGGTGGTGCGGCCATCGATGACGTGGCGGCGCTGAGGCTCAGCGCCGTCCGCATCGCCGAGCCATTGACGGGCGAGGTATGGTTGACCGGATCGTCCGGCAGGTGGACGAGCAGCCGCCCGCCGGAACCGACGCCGAGCGAGAGATGCCGCTCGATCTCCAGCGCCAGGTTGCCTTCGGCAGTCAGCACCGCCATGGCCGATTGATGGGTCGGGCGAAAGAGGGACGACACCGGGCTCGGGACTGCACCGGTCTCCACCACCGAGCCGATGTAATTCGTTGCCCCCAGCGGCGACGGCACCTCGAAGGACTGCACGATCTCCCCCAGCGACGAGATCGCCGCGCCGGCCCGGCCGACGACGGTGACGGTGACGACGCCGGTGCTGCGCCCGCCGACGAAGTCGTCGAGGACGTAGCGGAAGGTATCGGTCGCCTGCTGTCCGTCCGCCAGGTTTTCGAACGCGCTGCCGGGGCTCCAGGTCAGCGTGCCGTCGGCATTGATGCGCACGCTGCCAAGGCTGCCGGTACTGTCGATTTCCAGGACCCGCAGGTTGTTGCCGGCGTCGGGATCGGCATCGTTGTTCAGAACCGGGATGCGAACGGCGGCGTCCATCGGTGATCTCGCCATATCGGCGGAAGCCACCGGGGCGTCGTTCACACCCTGGACCTGGATGGTGACGGTGGCGGCTGAGGAAGTTGCGCCGGAGCCATCGGCGATGGTGTAGGTGAAGCTGTCGGTCGCCCGCTCGAACACGGCGAGGCCGGTGAAGCGGCCATTGGGGTCGTAGACCAGCTGGCCGTCGGCGGCGACGCTCAGCAGCGCGCCCGACGCCATCGCAATCGTCCGGCCGACGCTGGCGTAGCCCCGTCGACGGCGATGATCGTACGGGTATCGTGGCTGTCCGGGTCGCGGTCGTCGGCGAGGATGGACGGGCCGGGCAGCCGCAACACCGAGCTGGCATCGATCATCAGGGTATCGGCAACGGCGAGCGGGCCGTCGTTGGCGCCGGTCTGGTGACCGCCACGGTTCCTACGGAGCGCACGCCGTGCCGATCGGCGATGGTATAGGTGATGGTATCGGTCGCCGTCTCGCCGGCACCGAGGCGCTCCCACGCGCCCTGGGCGGCGTAGCGCAGGTGGCGGCCATCCTCGGCAATCTCGACCACGGCCCCTGAGGCGGCAGACGCGCCGACAACCCGCAGGCTCGAGCCGTTATCGTCGCTATCCACGTCGTCGTCGTTGGCCAGCACGTCGATGACCGTCGCGTCCCGGGCGATGATGGCGTCCTCGCCGGCGGCGGCGCTGTCCGGCCGGGCGATCGGCGCGTCGTTGCGGCCGTCGATCCGCATCGTCACGTCGGCCTCGGCGAAGCCGCCGTGGCCATCGGCGATCCGGTAGCGGAAGTGATCGGTTGCCGTCTCGCCTTCGGCAAGGCCATCGAAGCGGCCGGCTGGGACCCAGGAGAGGGCACCGGCGGCATCCAGCGCGACGATCGCGCCGGACGCCAGGACCACCTGCCCGCCCGGCGCGATCGCCTCATCGTCGATGGCGACGATCGTCAGCCGGTCGTGGGCGTCCGGATCGCTGTCATTGGCAGCGGCGGCGATGGCAACCGCGGTATCCTCGGTGGTGACGGCGATGTCGGCCGTTGCTGTCGGAATGTCGTTGACGCCACCTACGGTCACCGCGACGGTGGCGGTGGAGCGGGCGCCGTGGCGGTCGGCGATGGTGTAGGTGACGATGTCGGCGGCGGTCTCCTCCGCCCCCAGGGCGCGGAAGCGCTCGCCGCTGTCGTAGACCACACCTTCGCCTGGCTGGCCGGTGAAGCGCACGTCGGCGCTGGAGATTGCCTGCGCGGCGACGATGCGCAGGCTCAAAGGCCCGTCGTCGCCGTCCGGATCATCGTCGTTGGCGAGAACAGCGATGTCCAGGGTCGCGCCGGCGTTCAGCGCGACAGCATCGGCGATGGCAACCGGCGCGTCGTTGCGTCCTTCGATGCGCACCGTCGCCAGCGCTTCGGCGAAGCCGCCGTGGTCGTCGCTGATCTGATAGCGGAACGTATCGGTTGCGTTCGCGCCATCGGCCAGTCCGGTGAAGCTGGCGGCCGGGTCGTACGTCAACGCCCCGTCGATCGTAAGCGACACCACTGCACCAGAGGTGAGGGCGACGCTGCCGCCCTCGGCCAGCGGCCTTCCGTCGACGGCGACCACGTGCAGGCGGTCGCTGCCATCGGGATCGCGGTCGTTGGCGAGCACGGCGAGGACGACCGCCGCATCCTCGCTTCCCTCGTGGCGGTCGGCGGCGGCAACCGGCGCATCGTTGCGGCCGACGACGGTGAGGCGCGCCTGGCCGTCGGTGCGGGCCCCGTGCTGGTCCTCGACGGTGTAGGTGATGACGTCGGTCGCGGTTTCGCCTTCGGCGAGCGCGACGAAGCGGCCATCAGGATGGTAAACGATGCCCTCTCCCGGCCGGCCGGTAAGGTCCACCGGCGCGCCCGAGGCAGCCTCGGCGGCGACGACGCGCAGGGAGGTGCGGTCGTCGTCGGAGTCGACGTCATCGTCGTTGGCGAGTACGTCGAAGGTTGCGCGCGAGGCATCGGCGGCGACCACCGGCGCGTCGGGACGCGCCACTGGCGCATCGTTGGCACCGACGATCGTCACCTGCACGACGGCGGTGGCAGTTGCTCCGTTGCCGGCGTCGGCTTCGTAACGGAAGCTGGTGGTGGCGGTCTGACCCACGGCGAGGTAGTCGAAGCGGCCACGGGCATCGAAGCTGACCACCCCCTCGGGCACATAGCCCGGCAAGCCGACCGTGCCTTCCCGGTTGACGCCGGTGAGGATCATCGGGTCGAACGGATCCCAGTCGGCGTCGTTGGCGAGTGCGTTGGTCGTGCCGAGGCCGTCCTCGCCGACGCTTAGGGTATCGTCCTGCAGCGTCGGCTTCCGAACGAGGACCTCCCAGCCGTCGCCGGAATCGGCGAGACCATAATCGTTGCCGAATGACCGGTCGCGCCTGACGTTGTCCACGTAAAGCCGGGACGCATCGTCAACCGTGTGGTCGTTGATGGTCGCAAAACCCAGGCTGTAGACGCCGGTTTTGTCGACGTGCCAGACGAAGGTGCGCCATCCCGACGCGCCGTGGGCTCCGACATCGGCCGAATCCGCCAGCTTGAAGACCTTGTCGTCGACGACGAAAAGCGCGGTGTCGCGGCGCGGCGACTGGTTGGCAGCATCGAAGAACCAGTCGAACGAAAGCGTGCTGCCGGCGGTGAGGCGCACCTGGCTTGAGCGGATGGCGCTGGTGCTCGTCGCCACGACCCCCGTCAGCGAGCCGCGGACCGTATCGGGGGCAAGGCCGAAAAAGTCGTCGATCGCACCGACGCCGTGGGTCGAGGAAACCAGCCGGGCCATCGAGCCGGCTTCGGTGGGTGTGATCACCCGCCCCAGCCGCCGCGGCCCGACGTCCAACGCCGCCGGGGTCACTTCCGCATCGCCCCCGAGGATATCCCAGGTCAACCCAAGGGGCTCCCAGCCGCGCAGCTGCCGGCCTGTCGGAGCGCTTTCGACCGCCTGCGGCTGCTGTGAGCTGCCGCCCTGCAGCAGCAACTGGGTCATGGTGCGCGGCGCGGTGGCCCAGGAACTGTCGCGCGTCAGCACCGCGCCGTATACCGGATCAGGCAGCGCCAGCGTCTGCGGCTCCAGATCGAACAGGTCGGCCTCGGCGTGGGAAACGACAGGATCGCCGGGGAAGGCGGCCATATCCCCGCCCGGCGAAATGTCCACGCCTTCTTCCAGCGTCAACCCGGACGTGGCCTCGGGCGGCAATCCCGCATCCGCGACGGCGAGCGAAGGATCATGGTCGAGGACCGGCGGCTGGTCCGACCCGCCGACGGAAACGACCTCGTCGCCTTTGCGGATGACGGCGCGGCCGAAGCCGTTCTCCACCACAACCCCGTCTGCCGTCGCGTCCTCGGCGAGCATCACCTGCAAACCGTCGGCTGCGGCGTGCCGGAAGGCGATGGCGGCTGATCCGGGATGGATGCGGGCGGCGGGGGTGATGATCAGCAGGTCGGGGCGACCGTCCAGCGCTCTGCCGGCGAGGACGACGAAGCGGCCCCCTGCCGCCTCCACCGCCACGGCATCGCCGGCCTCAGGCGCATGGACGATCAGCTGCCCGCGTTCCTGAACGGCAATACGCCGCCCGTCGGCGAGCGCGACGACAACGCTGCTGCCGGCTGCCTGGAGAAAATCGCCGTCGGCGAGGGTGATTCCCGGCGCCGCCGCCTCTATGGCCCCGGTGCCGCGGATGATGGCGACGGCGCCGACAACCTGGTCGATCGCACCGGCGCTCCCGGCCGGAAACGGCAGCGAGGCGCTGGCTGCAAGCTCCGCCTCTGTCTCGTTGCGACAGCACGATGTCAGCGATTGCGATGCAGTTTCCCACAGCGCCGATGCGAACATCCAGGAACTCCGTTGGAGGGGGCGGGCCGTCAGCCGTACCACCAGCACCAACCATACCATTTTCAGCCGGGTTTCACAAATGGGTAAATTAAAACCCCCATAACTACCAGATTCGGGAGGGTTCAACAGGCAGACGGCAATGGAAAGCGCTGCACTATAGGTTTTTATGCAGAATATTAGGTTTTATTGCATCGCCCTCTCCGGTCCAAATCGTCCACTCGCGCCGGGGCGCCGATTGGCGGTACGTGCGCCCGCGTGCCGAGGGTGCTGTTGGGGCGATGACCGCCGGAGCCCGCGAGTTCGCGCGATATCGAAAGCGGGCCGGCGAAGCCGCTCCGGCGCCGCCGGGCGGCTCGCGACCCGGCTTGCGTCGCGGCTTCCCGGCGGGAGGGCCAGCCGCCCGGGTGCCCGCGTGTGATGCGAGCGCTGCCGGCCGGCTCGCTGAGTGCCGGCGCCGCTGCCCGGTCAGGCAGCGAGGGGGACGGTTCTTTCCAGCACCTCGAACGCATCGTGGCGGACGTGGTTCTGCTGCATCTCCTCGCGCAGCAGCTTCTCGCTCACAAGACCCTTTTCAACGCACTCCCGCAGCAGGCCGAAGAACAGGCGCTCCTGGTTGGGATCGGGATGCGGGCCATAGTTGCCGAGGAAAGCGTAGTCGCCGAACACCCGGCGGCGGACCTGGTTGATCCATCCCAGCACGACGAAGCCCGACGGCTTCTCCGGCGGCATGAAGTCCACCGGCAGCCCGGTCTTCCACGGCTGCGTCCGGCGCTTGGTCATGTGGACCATCTTCGTCGCCGGCGTCAGCTTGTCGAGATCGTTCCACTCGTTCTCGAGAATGCCGATGCTCTCGCGCGGCTCGTACAGCAGACCAATCCACTTGGCATAATCGCGGGTCCGCTCGAACAGCGCGGCGAAGTCGCGTTCGACGTTCCAGTGGGGAAGCTTGGCACAATCCAGCAGCATGACGCTGGTGGCCATCACTCCCTTCTTTTCCTTATAGCCGGAGCGCGGCCGCGCCATGATCGCCGTGCCGGCCATGTCGCGGTTGAGTAGTTCGCAGACGTCGCCGACGGCAAAGACATCGGGATCGATGACGACTGCCTTGCCCTGGTATCCCATCAGCTGTGGCGGCATGAACCGCGTCGGCGTGAACGACTGCAGGTCCTCCATGTGCCACCGCCGCAGCACCCCGTCGCGCAGATACTCCTGGCCCTCCCGCTCCCAAAGAAACGGAACGTCGCGGGTGTGCATGATGCGGACGTCGAAGGCGTCCGGGGTCTTCGAGTTACGCCGCAGCGAGTACTCGGCGACCAGGGCGCCGACGATCTGCTTGTGGTTGGTCTGGATGAATACGGTCGGTTTCACGAGCGGAGTTCCACTGTTTGCTGCAACTGCACGACCAAAGATTTAGCAGAAGCCGCAGCAAGCGGCAAGGCGACCTCACCCGAGGGTGAAAAGCTGGCGAATTCGGGCCGCCACCTGTGGCAAATCATCCGGGGCTCGGCCCTGTGCAGCTGCGAACGGGCGGCCGAGCGGGACGGCGAAGCCGCCGTCGAACAGCGCCCGGTGCACCGCTTCGAACTCCCGCGAGTAGCCGATCAGCCCGGCATCGTAGAGCAGGTCGCCGAATCGCGCCAGCGGGCCTGCGTTGCCGCCGCCGGCAGGGGGCTGGAAGACCTCCGCCAGCTTCTTCTTCAGCCCCGGCCAGACTCCGCCCTCGGTGGGAAGGGCGAAGATGGCGAGCGGCTTGCCGGTGCGCGCCACCTCGACCAGCATCGAGACGCTGTCGCCGGTGACGACGAAGCGGTCGGCCAGCCCCAGCAGCGCCTGGTAGGGGTTGTCGGTCGCCTCGGCGCTCCAGCGGAACAGCCGGCTGCCGGCGGGCAGGTCGGCCTCCAGCGCCGCCACCACGCCCGGCGGCGTGCGCCGGCTGGTGGTGATGAACAGGCTGCCCTGGCCGCGCGTCGTCTCGTCCAACGACGACAGGAACGCGCGGGCGACACCGTCATCGAAGATGAACGGCTTGGTGGGGCCGCCCACCAGCACCGCCGTCAGCGGCCTCGCCATCCCGCCCAGCCGCTCCTGCCAGGCGCCGGCTGCCGCCTCGATCTTCGCCGCATCGATGCGCATCAGCGGCAGGTCGAGGCGCAGCACGTTGCCGCGGTCCGGCAGCCGGTATTGCGGCGTCGCCAGCACCAGGTCGAAGTCGCGCAGCATGCGCCGCGGCCGGCCGACAATGACGACCTTGGTGCGGCCCGCCGCTTGCAGCTTGATCCACATCGCCGCCATCGACGGCCGCCGGCCCACCGTCAGCACCAAATCCGGCCAGGGCGGCTCCAGGGCTGCCGAGGCGGCCGCATCGATGTGATAGAGCGACGGCTTGAACGGCGGCTTGCCGGTCTGGTACTGGGGCAGGAAGCGCATCACCTTGCGCTCGACCGGCCAGCCCAGCACATCGGCGACGATTTCCACCTGGGCGTTGTCGCCCAGCTTGTCGCCGACCACCAGCCAGACGCGCGGCGGCTGTCCGGTGGCGGCCCCGCCGGCAGATGCGGTGCGCCCCGGGTCCGGATTACCAATGACGGTGTTGTCTCGATCCATGGCGAAAGGCTAACGGGATCATCGACAGCCTGCAAACACCGGTTATCATCAATGCCCTGCAACAACGAAAGCGGCGTCCGGGGGAACGCGGAACAGCCAGGAGCAGAGCCATGAATGAACCGCGTGCGGGCCTCGGGTGGGTCCGTCCCGCGCGAGGAGCCTTTCCAGCGGGGGAATGCTGATGCCGGCAATAGCGCAGCGGAGGCCGATTCTGCTGGTGGGTGCCGGCGGCCAGACCGGCCGCGAGCTGCGGCGGACGCTGGCGACGCTGGCGCCGGTGGTGCCGCTGACCCGCGCCGACGCCGACCTCGCCGATGCCGCGGCGCTCGCGGGCGCCGTGCGCGCACATGCGCCGTCGCTCATCGTCAATGCCGCCGCCTATAACGCCGTCGACAAGGCGGAAGAGGAGGCTGATCTGGCCATGGCGGTCAACGCCACCGCGCCCGGCGTGCTGGCCGAGGAGGGCAAGCGGCTGGGGGCGGCGATCGTGCACTATTCCACCGACTACGTCTTCGGCGCGACGGTGCATCGAGAACCGGGCGGCACGGTCAGGCCGTTCCGCGAGGACGATCCGCCGGAGCCGCTCGGCACCTACGGCCGCAGCAAGCTGGCGGGAGAGGACGCCATCCGCGCCGCCGGCTGCCCGCATCTGATCTTGCGCACGAGCTGGGTCTACAGCCGTCGCGGCCGCACCTTCCTTGCCGCCCTGCTGCGGCTCGAGGTGAAGGGCGACGAACTGGCGATCGTCGATGACGAGCAGAGCTGCCCGACCTGGGCGGCTTCGTTGGCCGATGCGACCGCACAGATTCTGGCGGCGAGGTGGGCGAGGGGCGGTAGCGGGGCCTTGCGCGAGAGCGGCGGCACTTTCCATCTGTGCGGCGAGGGCTGGTGCTCGCGCTATGGGTTCGCCGCCGCCGTCTTCGCCCAACACACCGCGCTCGGACGCGCGACGCCACGGCTGCGGCCGACTACCTCTGCCGAGTTCCCGACGCCGGCAGCGCGTCCGGCATTCTCGGCCATGGACACCGGCAAGGTACGGCAAGTCTTCGGTGTCGGCGTACCGGAATGGCGATCGACCCTCGCCCTCTGTCTCGATGGATAGCGGGCTGTGGGCGCAACCCTCAGCCGGGACGGGGACGGACGGTGCGGCGGCGCGGCTGCGGCGAGCGGCCCGCTGGCGCGGAGGGCTTTTCCGGCGGGTCCGCGGGCGGCGGTGCCGCTGCTGCTGGTGACGCCGCCTCGCCGGCGGCGCTGTCGCTCGCTGCGGCTTTGGCAGCCGCGGTCGCCGGCTCCCAGTAGGGCGGCCGGGCAGCCAGCCGGCGCCAGGCCTCGACCTGCTGCTCCTCGCGGCCGCCGCCGATGTGGCTGTGCCAGCCGACGACCATGCCGGCGGCATAGGCGAGGCGGGCCCGCTCCTTGCCGCGGGATTTCTTCACTACCCGCTGCAGCAGCTTGCGAGCGACCTCTACGTCGTTGCTGGCGCCGAGCTGGTCCTGGAGCGATTTCATCGCCTCCAGGTAGGGGGTGACCCGCCGTTTCGGGTAGAGCGTCGAGAAGAATTCGGTGGCGTAGCGCAGCTTTTGAGCTGGATGCGAACCTTGTGCCGGTGCTCGGCGTCCAGGTCTTCGAAGCCGCTGCCAGCCTCCAGCAGCCCCTCATAGATGTTATGCAGCAGTTCGTGGGCCACGTCGGTGGCCTTGACAGCGATCGCCGCCGCCCGGTCGGGGGAGCCTTCGCGCCAGCCGCGTCCCTCTGCCCACGAGCTCAGCAGCAGCACAAGGCCGATGTAGCGCTGCGCGCCAACCGCCTCCTGTGCCCGACCGTAAGCGCCGTCGCGATGGCGCTCGACATGCTCGGAAAGTTCGGCCAGGCGGGCTTCGTCGGCGATCTGCCCGATCACCGGCGCCATCACCTCGCCGCAGAAGACGTCCCAGTCCCGCGCCGGGCCGAGTTCGCCGATCAGCCACTTCAGCTCCCCGGTCAGATAGATCCGCTGCTCGTCGGGGATAAATCGCTCGAAGAGGGCGAGGGCCGACCGCAGCCGGCGCACCGCCACGCGCATCTGGTGGATGCCTTCCTCGTGCGAGCGCTCCAGGACGCAGCGCTCGTTGCCGCGCAGGTGTTCAACACCGCCGAGCACGATCTCGACCAGTGCCTCCTCCGCCGTCGACGCCGGCGCGAGAGTGGGCAGCTTGGCCTTGCGCCAGTCCGCCTTCGGCTTTTCATGACTGTCCGGCACTTCCTGGCCGGCCGGCTCGCTCATTATCATCCTCCCATCTCCACCATCGGCGGCTGGCGCTACCGCTCCCCCGCATCAACCGCGACCGGCTCCCCGCGGTGGCGTTACGATCCCGAAATATGGCGCGTAGCAATAGCTTGCATCAAGCATAGGGCGTCTTACAGGTCGGCCATCGGGGTGATGCCGAAGTGATCCTTGATCCGCTTCATCAGCTGGTCGCGGACATGGCGGTAGGCATCCAGCCGCACCTCCCGGCTGCCTTCGACAATCGTTGGATCGAAGGTGTTCCAGAACACCACGTCGCACGCCATGGCCCGTGTCATGTCAACCGCCCGGTGTTGTGCTTCCGGCGACAGCGAGATCACCTCGTCGAAGGACTCGTCCTCCAGGTCGTCGAACGCTTTCGGCTGGTGATCAGCAATATCGATGCCGATCTCGTCCATGACCTGGAAAGCGAACGGGTCCGGATCGCCCGGGCGGACCCCAGCGGAGTCGACGAAGATGCGGTGGCCCAGCAGATGCCGCAGGATTCCCTCGGCCATCGGCGAGCGCACCGCGTTGAACGTACAGGCGAACAGCACAGCGGTGGAGCGGCTGGCCAACGGCGTGGCTACAGGCCGGCGGCCGCGCGCGCTCGGAGGCCCGGGTTCGTCCGGCCCGCGCGTGGGGCATCGGCGGCACGCCGCCCAAGTACCATGGAGGGACGCTCCTGATCATCACCGCCTTATCTGCAACACGCAGATCAGCGTGAACAGACGGCGGGCTGTATCCTTGTCGATTTCCACCTTGTCGGCGAGTCGCTCCCGCAGGAGCTGGGCACCATCGTTATGCAGACCGCGCCGACCCATGTCGATCGCCTCGATCTTGTTCGGTGTCATCGTCTTTATCGCGTTGAAGTAGCTTTCGCATATGAGGAAGTAGTCCTTGATGACGGAACGCAGCAGACCGAGGGGCAGCGAGAAGCGGGTTAGTTGCAGATCCATTTCGTTGCACACGACGAAGGTGAGGCGGTCGCCCTCGGTGGCGAGGTGCACCACGTAAGGGCCGTGGAACGGGCCTTTCACCGCGAAGCGGTTTTCGTCGAGCAGGTCGTAAAGCGCAACGCGACGCTCGTGCTCGACGTCCGGGCTGAGCCGTACGCGACGCGATTCGTCCAGCAGCAGCTGGACGATGCGGTCGGAAGGGGAGGTCTTGCCGGCCGGCGGCGCCTGTTCGGGACAGTCCGGCGCCCGCGGCGGCTGCTCAACCATGCCCGTAGGCGGGGATCGCAGAAGAACAGCTGCTACGGCGTCCGGACTGTCGAGCCGGCGCTGCTGAGCCGCGAGAACGCATCGCCAGGGGCGTTGCGTCGCTCATCTGCCGGACTTGGGGTGCAGCCGGATCGACACTGAGCGGGCGTGCGCCTGCAGGCCCTCCGCGTCCGCCAGGGTCACCGCGGGCGGACCCAGCCGCGCCAGCGCCCCGGCATCGCAACCGAGAAAGGTCGATCGCTTCATGAAGTCGAGGACGCCGAGGCCGGACGAGAACCGGGCACTGCGCGCCGTCGGTAGCACGTGGTTCGGCCCTGCCACGTAATCCCCCAATGCCTCCGGCGTGAACCGGCCGAGAAAGATGGAGCCGGCGTTGCGCACCTGCGACAGCAGCACGTCGGGATGCTCGATCGCAAGCTGAAGGTGCTCGGGGGCGATGCGGTCGATCAGCGCCGGCGCCTGGTCGAAAGTGTCGATGACGATGATGCAGCCGTTCGCCTGCCAGCTGGCATCGGCGATGTCGCGCCGCGGTAGCAAACGCAGCTGTGAATCCACCGCGTCCGCCACCGCATCGGCAAAGCCGGAGGAGGGGGTGATGAGGATCGATTGGGCCGCGGCGTCGTGCTCTGCCTGCGCCAGCAGGTCGAGAGCGATCCATTGCGGGTCGTTGTCGGCATCGCCGACGATCAGCACCTCCGACGGCCCTGCCACCATGTCGATGCCGACGCGCCCGAACACCCGCCGCTTCGCCGCCGCGACATAGGCATTGCCGGGACCGACGATCTTGTCGACCGGGGCGATGCTCTGGGTGCCGTAGGCGAGCGCACCGATCGCCTGGGCGCCGCCGATGCGCCACACCTCGTCCACCTGGGCAATACGGGCCGCCGCCAGGACGAGCGGGTTGATGTGGCCGCCGGGGGCCGGCACCGTCATCGCCAGCCGCTGGCAGCCGGCAACCTTCGCCGGCAGCGCGTTCATCAGCACCGACGAGGGATATGCCGCGGTGCCGCCTGGGACGTAGAGGCCGATGGCTTCGATCGGCGTCCAGCGCCAGCCCAGCCGCACCCCGTGGCCATCCACCATGTCGAGGTCCGGTGGGCGCTGATGCTCGTGGAAGGCGCGGATGCGCGCTGCGGCGAGGTCGAGGGCGGCGAGCGTCGATGGCTGGCATTCCGCCCAGGCTGCCGCGATCTCCGCCTTGCCGACCTCCAGCCGGTCCTCGTCGATATCGGGGTCATCGAAGCGGCGGGTATAGTCGAGCACCGCCGCATCCCCGCGCTGACGGACGTCGTCGAGGATTGCGGCTACCGTCAGCTCGACGTCGTCGGCGGCCTCGCGGCGAGCGGCCAGCAGTGCGGCGAAGGCGCGTTCGAAGCCGGGGTCGCGGACATCAAGCCGCGTCGGCATGCACCACCTCGCGGAAGCGGTCCAGCAAGGCGCCGATCTGCCGCGGCCGCGTCTTCCAGGCCGTCCGGTTGACGGCAAGTCGCGAGGTGATCTCGGCAATCCTTTCAATCTCGACGAGGCCGTTGGCCCGCAGCGTCGCGCCGCTGGAAACGAGATCGACGATGCGCTGGCTGAGGCCGAGCACCGGCGCCAGCTCGATCGCACCGTTCAGCACGATGCACTCCGCCTGGACGCCGCGGCCGGCGAAGTGCCGCGCGGCGAGGCGTGGGTATTTGGTGGCGACCCGAACGTGGCTCCACGACCGGGGGTCATCCTCCGCCGACAGGTCGGCCGGCTCGCAGACGGAGAGCCGGCAATAGCCGATGCCGAGATCGAGCGGGGCGTAGATCTCCGGATAATCGAACTCCATCAGCACATCGTTGCCGGCAACACCCAGATGCGCCGCTCCGAAGGCGACGAAGGTCGCCACGTCGAAGGAGCGGACGCGGATCAGATCGAGGCCGGGGATGTTGGTGGAGAAACGCAACTGCCGTGCATCATCATCGTCGAATGCCGCCTCCGGCTCGATGCCGGCGGCGCGCAGCAGCGGCGACAGTTCCTTCAGGATGCGGCCCTTCGGCAAGGCCAGGATCAAGGGTTCGACCGGCAAGGCGTACCTGCTGATTTGCTTGGCTACAAGCACCTAAGCCGTCGTGCCGGGGATGTCCAGCGTTGCGCGGGCAGCAACCCCTCGCCGCGGGGGGCGATCCGTCACGTCGAGCACCAGCCTGCCAGTTTGGCGATGACTTCGGAACCGGGAACGACGGCGATGCGAAGGTCATGACTGCCGGCGAGGCGATCCTGAAAAAGGACTGAGGAAGGCGGCGCTTGCGCCCGTCCGGGCGGCGTCATCCACAGAGTTATGCCCACAATCTGTGGATACATCCATTCGGCCGGGGCGGGACGTGGCCCGATGACGGCAGCTCACGCGTGGCCGGCAGCATCCGAAAGCATACGCGGATCGATGCCGATCTTGGCAACTGCCCGATCCCATTTGGAATCCAGGGCAGCGTCGAAGACCAGCTCCTCGTCCGCCGCAACGTGCAGCCAGCCGTTGGCACGAATTTCGCCGTCGAGCTGGCCCGGGCCCCAACCGGCGTAGCCCAGCGCCAGCAGATGACGGCGCGGTCCCTCGCCGGCGGCGATCGCCCGCAAGATATCCACGGTCGCCGTCAGCGAGACATCATTGGCCACGCTCAGGGTACCATCCTGCCGGTAGTCGGGGGAGTGCAGGACGAAGCCGCGCCCGGTCTCGACCGGGCCGCCGAAGTGAACGGCCGACGACGCCTGCGCGGCCGTGCCCTCGATGCCAAGCTGCTCCAGCAAGTCGGTGAAGGTCAGCGACTCGAGTACACGGTTGATCACCAGACCCATGGCGCCTTCGGCGCTGTGGGCGCACATGTAGACCACCGTCCGTGCAAAACGCGGATCGCGCATGCCAGGCATCGCGATCAGCAACTGGCCGGCCAAGAAGCTGTCAAATTCCTGCGCACGTCCCAATGGACACTCCCGTAAGGGCGTCGATATCGGCCAGAGTTTAGCACAGCCGGCAACGCTGTTGTCCATCTGCGCTCCGCGCACCCCGCCGAAACGTCGGGACTGTCGCCCGGATCCCTCAACAGTCTGTGATGCACCATGACTTGCCGGGGATGACCCGCCGTGTCCAAATGAACGTCACAGCCGGGGGCATCGATACAATGACGCAGCGGTGTTCGACTGTGGCACTGCGACGACAAAGGGCTCTCGCTGAATGACGTTCAGGCGGCATATCTTCATCCTCCTCGCTGCCTTGCTCATCGCGGCACCGGGCGACCCGGCGACGGCCAGCCTCCCCGCCGCCTCGGCGTGGGCCGAAACCGAGCATGGCGCGGTGCGGCTGGTCGCCGCGGTCACCGGCGTCGGCTCCGCCGCCGAGGTCCCGGTTGGCATCGAATTCCGGATGAAGCCGGGGTGGCACATCTACTGGCGATCGCCGGGCGATGCCGGCTACCCGCCGCAGGTGGACTGGTCGCGGTCGGATAACCTCGGCGCTGCGGTGCTGCGCTGGCCGGCGCCGCACCGCTTCACGGTGCTCGATCTGCAGACGATCGGCTATTCCGACCGGGTGACGCTGCCGGCGGAAGCATCATTGCTACAGCCGGGCGAGGCGCTTCGCCTGCGCGCGACCGTGGACTACCTGACGTGCGCCGACATCTGCGTGCCCTACGTGGCCGCGCTGGCGCTCGATCTCCCGGCGGGACCATCGCTGCCGAGCCCGTTCGCTCACGACATCGCCCAGGCGGCAGCGCAGGTGCCGGGCGATGGCGCCGCGCACCGGCTGCGGGTCGACCGCGTGTCGGTGGAAACCGGCGCCGCCGGCCCGGTCCTCGCCGTTGCGATCAGCGCCGACGAGCCGCTCACGGCGCCGGACGTCTTCGCCGAAGCGCCGTCGCCGCTGGTATTCGGAGCGCCGCAGGCGACGTTCGCCGGCGGTCGCCTGTCGGCGGTGCTGCGCCTCGATATCGGCAACACCGAGGGCCTCGCCGCACCGCTCGCGGGCATGCCGGCGACGGTGACGGTCGTCGATGGCGATCGCGCCGTCGAGAAAGCGACGACGCTGGCCGCGGCACCGGCCCGCGGCCGCGGCATCGCCGGGCATCGGCGTGATCCTGGCACTGGCGCTGCTCGGCGGCCTGATCCTCAACCTGATGCCCTGCGTGCTGCCGGTGCTGTCGATGAAGCTGCTGGCGGTGATCGGCCATGGCGGCGGCGACCGCCGTTCCGTGCGCGCCGGCTTCGTCGCCACCGCGCTCGGCATCCTGTCCTCGTTCATGGTGCTGGCGGCGGCGCTGATTGCGCTCAAGGCCACCGGCGCCGCGGTCGGCTGGGGGCTGCAATTCCAGCAGCCGTGGTTCCTGACCGGGATGATCCTGGTGGTGACGCTGTTCGCCTGCAATCTGTGGGGGCTGTTCGAGCTGCCGCTGCCGCGCGCCTTCGCCGCCGCCTCCGAGCGCGCTGTGGAGGTGCGCGGGCAGGCCGGACATTTCCTCACCGGCGCCCTGGCGACGCTGCTGGCGACGCCGTGCTCGGCGCCGTTTCTCGGCACCGCCATCGGCTTTGCGCTGTCCCGCGGCCCGATCGAGATCGTGCTGGTGTTCGCCGCCGTAGCGCTCGGCCTAGCCCTACCCTACCTCGGCGTCGCCGCCTTTCCCGGCCTCGCCATCCGGCTGCCGAAGCCCGGCCCCTGGATGCGGACGCTGCGGCGTATTCTCGGGCTGGCGCTGGCCGGCACCGCCGCCTGGCTTTCGTGGGTGCTGGCGGGATCGGTCGGCCCGACGGGGGCGGGAGCTGTCGCCGCCATCGCCGCCGCGGTGGTGCTGCTCCTCGCCGTCCGCCACCGGCTGCCGGAACGCCTGCGCCCGCTGACGCTGGTAGCGGGCAGCCTGCTCGCTGTCGGCGCCTTCATGGTCGCTGCCAACCCCGGCCTAAGAACGCCGGCGCCGGCAGCGGGGGAGGACGCCGCAGCCGGCCTCTGGCAGCCGTTCGAGCCGGAGCGCATTGCCGAACTCGTGGCCGACGGCAAGGTCATCTGGGTCAACGTCACCGCCGACTGGTGTCTCACCTGCAAGGTCAACGAGCGATTCGTGCTGGGCCGCCACCCGGTTCTGCCGCGGCTTTCGCAGAGCGGCGTCGTTGCCATGCGCGGCGACTGGACGCAGCCCGACGAGGCCATCGTCCACTACCTCGCCGGCTTCGGCCGGTATGGCATTCCGTTCGACGCGGTATACGGCCCGGCGCTGACGACCGGCGAGGCGCTGCCGGAGCTTCTGACCGAGGCGGCAGCGCTGAGCGCGCTCGATCGCGCCGGGGCGAGCGTGAACGCCGCCGCCCGCTGAGGGGGGCGTCGGCGGATCTCGGCTTTGAAAAAACCGGCGCGCAAGCTTATTTGTCGGGCAGACTCGCGACCGGGTGCGGTCGGGAAGATCCCACACAGAGGAGGAGGGGGCGGCTATGACGATCGCTGTCGGTGACAAGATTCCGTCGGTCAAGATGATGCGGTGGGGGGCGGACGGCCCCGAGGCGGTGACGACCGACGATCTGTTCAAGGGAAAGAAGGTGGCGCTGTTCGGCGTGCCGGGTGCGTTCACCCCCACCTGCTCGGCGAAGCACTTGCCGGGATTCGTGCAGAACGCCGAGGCGCTCAAGGCCAAGGGCGTCGATGCGATCATCTGCACCTCGGTCAACGACGTGTTCGTCATGAATGCTTGGGGCAAGGATCAGGCCTGTGGCGACAAGGTGGCGCTGGTGGCCGACGGCGATGCGGCCTTCACCAAGGCGGCCGGACTCGAACTCGATCTCGCCGGAAAGGGCCTCGGCCTGCGCAACCAGCGGTTCTCCATGCTGGTCGATGACGGCGTCGTCAAGGTGCTGAACATCGATGCGTCAGGCTTCGACAAGACCAGCGCCGAAACGCTGCTCTCGCAGATCTGACGGCTCTGCAACCGGGGCGCGCCTCGTCTTTGGCGCGCCCGCCGGCCGGCGTTCAGGAGAATCCGGCCTCTTCAGCGCGGCTATGACCGCGCGACGACCAAGCGGTCGAGGTCGATCGGCGGCAGCCCTTGCGAGACCACGGCGGCTAGCGCGCTGAGGTCGGATGATTCGGCGATGTAGGGCCGGTAGGCCATGTCCTGGATCAGGATGTGATGCAGCAGCCAGCCCTTCAGGTAGTCGAGCAGTTCTGCCGCCGCCGCCGGCCCGGCCTGCTCCTTTGCCAATGCCGCAATGGTGCGGCAGAAGCCCTCGTGCTCAAGGGTATGAACAGAAAGCGCCGGAAAGCCACAGGCGCTCATGACCTGTTCTTCCCGCGCAAAATGAAAGCGGGCATAGGCGGCAAGGGTATCCATGACGATATCGATCACCCGACCGGTATCGTTGCCTTGCGCCTCGTTCAGCAGATTGATGATGCGAACGAGGCACCGGTGGTCGGCATCGAGCGCCGGAACGCCGACACTCATCGCCTCGGTCCATACGAAATCGCTCATCTTCTTTTCCTCAATTCCCGCTTTGAGCACCGGGAGACCCGGCCGCCATTCTACGCAAATCCCGCCGCGGACAACCACCGACAATTTCCGCCGTCATCCATCGCACATCTGCAGGGCGTCATCGCTGGCCGGCTTCATCCTCCTCACACCGGTGACGGCAGCGTCTCCCAGACGATCCCGACTGCGATGGTCAGCATGACGCTACCGCAGATTGCGTCGAGGACCACACAGAAGCGGGGCGTCAGGCGGGTCCGCAGCAGCGCGATGGCTGCAGCAATGACAACGCACCACAGCAGTGTCCCGGCCAGATAGCTCACGATGATCGTCAGGGAAGACGGCGCCTGATCACCTTTATTGCCGTCGGCGGCGACGCTTACCACGGCAGATGAGGCGACAGCCCAGGGATTGCATAGCGATAGCGCCGCTCCGGCCAGCCACGCCGCCGAGCCGCTCGTCCGGCCCGAGGTTGTTGGCCCACGCCGCGCCCGCCGGACCGACTGCCAGCCCAGCATCGCCAGGACCGCCGCGGCGGCGAGGCTGAGGAGTTGCTTGGATAAAGGCGTTTGCAGCAGCAGGTCATCGGCCACGCCGGCCCAACCGGCCCAGAAGGCGGTCCCCAGCAGCGAGCCGAGTTGCACGGCAAGGGCGGGACGGAAGCCGCCGATGATCCCCCGTCGCAAGCTTTCCGCGAAGATCGGCCCGGGTGTCGCCTTGATCATCACCCCAAGCAGAAAGGCCTGCAGCAATTGTGACGCGCCCACCGCTGCATCGTGCAGCACCCGCGCCGTCTCCGGCGCCAAGGCCAGCGGTTCCATCGTAACGTCCCCCGTGCAGACGGCTGCGCCCGCCGCACCCTCCGATCGTCCTTGCGATGTCGGTTGGACCGGAGGCGCCCCGTGCCTCACCCCACAAGGAGTGTGGCCTTTTGCACACGGTCGGTATGTGATCTGGATGACTTTACGGGCGGCGGGCGTGATGAAAATCAGAGGCACTCGGGCTGTTTGCCCGGGCCGCCACGCGCCTCGCGCGCGGCGGCGGACGCGAGCGCATCGGCGCGTTCGTTCTCCGGATGACCGGCATGGCCACGGACCCATAGCCAGTCGACCTGGTGGGGAGCCCGCAGCTCGTCCAGCCGCTGCCAGAGGTCGGCGTTCTTCACCGGCTTGCGATCGGCGGTGCGCCAGCCGTTGCGCTTCCAGCCGGCGATCCAGCGGGTGATGCCGTCGCGCACGTAGGTCGAATCGGTGTGCAGCCGCACCGTGCTCGGTCGCTTGAGCGCCGCCAGCCCCTCGATCGCCGCGGTCAGCTCCATCCGGTTGTTGGTGGTCAGCGGCTCGCCGCCGGAAAGTTCCTTCTCGTGGCCGCGCCAGCGCAGGATCACTCCCCAGCCGCCGGGGCCCGGATTGCCGAGGCAGGCGCCGTCGGTGAACAGCTCGACGACCATCTGCGCGGATGCTTCCGTGCGCTCGCGCGCCCCCTCGTCAGGCGGCATCGAGGGCATCCAGACCATAGGCGCCGAGCCCACGCGCACCCCGATGAAAGCGCAGTTTTTGGAGGTATTCCATGGGGTTCTTCGGCGTTACCAGCGCCTCTTTCGGGGTATTCAGCCAGTCGTAGAGGCGGGTGAGCAGAAAGCGCATGGCGGCGCCGCGGGACAGCAGAGGCAGCGATACCAGCTCCTCAGTTGAGAGCGGCCGCACCCCGGTGTAGCCGGAGACCAGGCGGCGCGCCTTGGTGATGTTGAAGCTGCCGTCGCCTTCGAAGCACCAGGCGTTGATGCATACGGCAAGGTCATAGGCGAGGAAGTCGTTGCAGGCGAAGTAGAAGTCAATTAGCCCGGAAAGCCGGTCGCCCTCGAAGAAGACGTTGTCCGGAAAGAGGTCGGCGTGGATGACGCCCTGCGGCAGCGCCTGCGGCCAGCGCCGCTCCAGCACCGCCAGCTCGCCCGTCAGCTCGGCGGCGAGGTCCGGAGCGACCGCGCCCGGCCGGTGTGCCGCGGCTTCGTAGAGCGGCCGCCAGCCTTCGACCGAGAGATCGTTGCGCCGGCGCATCGGGAAGTCGGCACCGGCGACGTGCAGCCGGGCCAGCGCTTCGCCGAGAGCCTGGCAGTGGCCGGGCTGCGGCCGCTTCGGCCACATTCCCCGCAGGAAAGTGACGACGGCGGCGCACCGGCCGGCGAGGATGCGCAGTGCCCGTCCGTCACGTCCGCGCACCGGCACCGGGCAGGGTATGCCGCGCGCCGCCAGATGCTCCATCAGGGCGATGAAGAACGGCAGGTCGTCCCGCTTCACCCGCCGTTCGTACAGCGTGAGGATGAACGGGCCCTGTTCGGTGACCAGCAGGAAATTGGAATTCTCGATACCCTCGGCGATGCCCTTGCAGGCGATGACGCGGCCGATATCGTAGCCCAGGGCGAACGCCTGGACTTCTTCATCGGCGATTTCGGTGTAAACGGCCATGGCGGCATCTTGTCACGGGTGCCGGGGCAACGATAGTCTCCCTCCGCCGCTGCGCCGCCGCGGAGCTTCGAAAGGTTACTCCATGCCGCAGGTTGTCATCGCGCAAAAGTCGCCATTTCCGCTCGAGGCCGAAGCGGGCAAGAAATACGCATGGTGTGCGTGCGGACGCAGCGCGACGCAACCTCTTTGCGACGGCAGCCACCGGGGCACCGGGCTGGCGCCGGTCATTTTCACCGCCGAGAAATCCGAGACGCTGTGGATGTGCGGCTGTAAGCATAGCAAGGAGCCGCCGTTTTGCGACGGCACCCACACAACGCTGTGAGCGAGCGACTGGTCGTGATGCATCGCTGGCGGGACGCAGCTGCGCTGGGGCTTGCGGGCCTGATGCTGTTCGGCTGCTCGTCCGACAACAAGCAGATGAAGGTCTGTCCCCGCGTCGCGGTGCTGACCGAAGCGGGGGCGCTGACCCGCTTTCAGCCGGGCCCCGGCCGGGACATTCTCGACATCGACTTCCAGGGCAACATCGGCGACATCATTTCGTCCTGCGAGTTTCCGGACGCCAAGGATGGAGGCAGGCGGGTCAACGTGCAGCTGGCGCCGGTGTTCGTCTTCACCCGCGGGGCCGCCAACCGCGATCCGAAGATCGACTTCACCTACTTCGTCAGCGTTGTTCGCGATGAGACAATCCTGATGAAGGAAGAATTCGCGGCACAGACGCAGTTCGCGCCCAATCGCGGCCGGGTGGTGGTGCGCGATGACGATCCGTCGATCAGTATCGAGATTCCGCTGCCATTCAAGGCAGCGGAATACGAATACGAGGTTCTGGTGGGCTTTCAGCTCAGCGCCGAGGAGCTCGCCTACAATCAGCGCTGGCAGGGACTTGGACGATGAGCGGGGAAACGGCCGGAGGCGAGACGAAGCGGACGCCGCTCTATGACCTGCATGTATCGCTTGGCGCCCGGATGGTCCCGTTCGCCGGCTACGAGATGCCGCTGCACTATCCGCTCGGCATCCTCGCCGAGCATCTGCAGGCCCGCGCCCAGGCGGTGCTGTTCGACGTCTCCCACATGGGGCAGGTGCGCATCGACGGCGACGGCGCGGCCCTGGAGAAGCTGGTGGTCGCCGATGTCACCGGCCTCGCCGCCGGCAAGGTCAAGTATACGCTGCTGACCAATGAGGCCGGCGGCATCATTGACGACCTGATGCCGACGCCGGCCGGAACTCACCTGATGCTGGTGGTCAACGCGTCGCGCAAGGCCGTCGACGTCGCCCACCTGCAGAAGAATCTGCCGGGCCACGAGGTACGGCTGCTGGATGATCAGGCGCTGCTGGCACTGCAGGGGCCGGCCGCCGCAGCGGTGCTTGCCCGTCTGGTCCCCGCCGCCAAGCTGATGTTGTTCATGAGCAGCGAGACGCTGCGCGTCGGCGATATCCGCTGCACCGTCACCGCAGCGGCTATACCGGCGAGGACGGCTTCGAGATAAGCTGCCCGGCCGAAGAGGCCCCGAGTTGGCACGATGCTGCTTGCAGAGCCGGAGGTGGCGCCGGCCGGGCTGGGGGCGCGCGATACGCTGCGCCTTGAGGCCGGGCTTTGCCTGTGGGGCAATGACATCGACGAGACGACGACACCGTCGAGGCGGCGCTCGGCTGGACCATTGCTAAGCGGCGACGCGGAAGGCGGCTTTCCCGGCGACGAGATCATTCTGCGGCAGCTGTTTGCCGGTGCCGACCGCAAGCGTGTTGGCATCCGGCTTGCTGGCAGGATGCCGGCGCTGCGCCGGCACCCTGATCCACGATCGTGACGGCGCGCCGCTCGGCACCGTCACCAGCGGCGGCCACGTCGCCGCCGCTGGCGGCGCCGGTGGCCATGGGCTATGTCACTGCCGCAGCGGCGGCGCCGGGTACCGCCGTCTCGCTGCTGGTGCGCGGCAAGGCGCTGGACGGCGAGGTGGTGCCGCTGCCCTTCGTTCCGCATCGCTACGTCAAGTAAAACCAGGAGAGCCGCGTCCATGTCCGCCACCCGCTTCACCCAGGAGCACGAATGGATCTGCGTCGAGGATGGCATCGGCACCGTTGGCATCACCGACTACGCCCAGAAGCAACTGGGTGACGTCGTCTTCGTCGAGTTGCCAGCGGTGGGCACCGCCGTGAGCAAGGGCGACCCGGCGGCCGTCGTCGAATCGGTGAAGGCGGCAAGCGAGGTTTACGCCCTGGTCTCGGGCGAGGTCACCGCGGTCAACGACGGGCTCGTCGAAGAGCCCGAGCTGGTCAATGCCGAGCCGATGGACGGCGGCTGGTTCATGAAGATCCGATTGACCGATGAAAGCGAACTTAAGTCATTGATGGATGAGCTGACGTATAAAGAGATGCTGCGGAGCCTGAGTTGATGCGCTATCTGCCGCTGACCGACGACGACTGCCGGGAGATGCTGGCGGCAATCGGCGTCGGGACGGTCGAGGATCTGTTCTGCGACGTGCCGGCGGACGCGCTGCTGGCCCGGCCACTTGACCTGCCGCTGCATGCGGACGAGATCGCCGTCGAGCGCGCTCTTCCAGGCATTCGCCGCGGAGAATACGTCGCCCGCGTCGATGCCGAGCTTTTCTCGGCGGCGGTGCCTACCGCCACCACATTCCGGCGTCGGTCGACCACCTGATCCAGCGCGGCGAGTTCCTCACCGCGTACGCCCTATCAGCCGGAGATCGCCCAGGGCACCCTGCAGTACCTGTTCGAATTCCAGACGCAGGTGGCGCTGATCACTGGGATGGAGGTCGCCAACGCGTCGATGTACGACGGCGCGACCGCCTGCGCCGAAGCGATGTCGATGGCCTGCCGGCTGACCCGGCGCAAGCGGGTGCTGCTGTCGGGAGGCCTGCATCCGCACTGGCGGGCCACCGCCGAGACCTATGCCCGCTTCCTCGCCTTCGATGCGACGCCGTTGCCACCGTCATGGGATGGGAACGCGAGCACCTGGAGGAGCGGCTGGACGGCGATACCGCCTGCATCATCGTGCAGAACCCGGACGTCTTCGGCCGCGTCCACGACTACCGGCCGCTCGCCGCCGCCTGCCGGGCGAAAGGGGCGCTGCTGGTGGTGGCGGTGGCCGGTAGAGGTGGTATCGCTGGGAGCGATCACCTCGCCGGGCGAGATGGGCGCGGATATCGTCTGCGGCGAGGGTCAGTCCCTCGGCAACGCCCTGTCGTTCGGCGGACCCACGGTCGGGTTGCTGGCGACGCGCGAGCGCTTCATCCGGCAGATGCCGGGCCGCCTCGTCGGCGAGACCGTCGATCAGGACGGCCGGCGCGGCTTCGTGCTGACCCTTTCCACCCGCGAGCAGCACATCCGGCGGGAAAAGGCGACGAGCAACATCTGCACCAACTCCGGGCTGTGTGCGCTGGCCTTCACCATCCATCTGACCATGCTGGGCGAAGCCGGCTTCACCCGCCTTGCTGCCGTCAACCACGCGGGTGCCTGCGCGCTTGCCGACCGGCTGGCCGCCCTGCCCGGCGTCGAGGTGTTGAACAAGACCTTTTTCAACGAGTTCACCCTGCGTTTGCCGCGGCCGGCCGACGCGGTGGTCGAAGCGCTGGTGGAGCGCGGTATTTTGGGGGGCATCCCGGCATCGCGGCTGCTGCCGGCCTGGGCGGAGGCGCGGCCGCTGCTGGTGGCGGCGACCGAGCTGACCACCGATGCCGATATCGAAGCGCTGGCGATGGCGCTGACCGAGGTGCTGGCCGAGGGGGTGGGATGACCGAACCGGTGAAGACGATCAGCGGCCACCGCGGCCTGATGCTGGAGGAAACCGGGCTGATCTCGAGCAGGGCTCGCCGGAGAAGACGGCGATCGACCTGCCGGCGCCGCTGCAGACCGGGTGCAGACCTTCGCCCCGGACTGCCCCGCAAGGGCCGATCGGCCTGCCGGGTCTCAGCGAGCCCGAGGTGGTCCGCCACTACCTGCGGCTCAGCCAGCAGAACTACTCGATCGACCCGGCCTGTTCCCCCTCGGTTCGTGCACGATGAAGCACAATCCCCGGCCGAACGAGAAGGTGGCGCGCCTGCCCGGCCTCGGCGATCTGCATCCGCTGCAGCCGGTCTCCACGGTGCAGGGCGCGTTGCGGCTGATGCACGTGCTGACCCACTGGCTGACGACGCTGACCGGACTGCCGCGGTGGCCATGTCGCCTGCCGCCGGTGCCCACGGTGAGTTGGTCGGCCTGATGACCATTCGCGCTGCCCTCGAGGATCGCGGCGATCCGCGCCGCCGTGCTGGTCCCGGAATCGGCCCACGGCACCAATCCGGCAACCGCCGCCGCCTGCGGCTACGCGGTGGAGGCCATCGCAGCCGACGATCGCGGGCGGGTCGATCTCGCTTGCCTGCGCGGCGCTGGGACCGGACGTCGCCGCGGTCATGGTCACCAACCCCAACACCTGCGGGTTGTTCGAGAACGACATCCGTGAGATGGCCGAGGCGGCGCACGCCGCGGGCGCCTTTCTACTGCGACGGCGCCAATTTCAACGCCATCAATGGCCGCGTCCGCCCGGGCGACCTCGGCATCGATTGCATGCATCTCAACCTGCACAAGACCTTCTCGACGCCGCACGGCGGCGGCGGCCCCGGCTCCGGCCCGGTGGCGTTGTCGGCGGCGCTCGCCCCGTTCGCGCCGTTCGCGTTCGTGGTCGAGGAGGACGGCGGCTTCCGGCTGGTCGAGCACGGCATGCACGCGGCGGGCAAGCCGGTGGGACGGGTGAAGGGATTTCACGGCCAGTTCGGCATGTTCGTCCGCGCCCTTGCCTATATGATGAGCATGGGGGCTGATGGCCTGCGGCAGGCGTCGGCGATGCGGTGCTCAACGCCAACTACCTGCTGGCGGAGCTGAAAGACACGCTGTCGGCGCCGTTCGATGGACCTTGCATGCACGAAGCGCTGTTCGACGACCGCTTCCTCGCGGGTACCGGGGTGAGTACCCTCGACTACGCCAAAGCGCTGATCGACGAGGGCTTCCACCCGATGACCGTGTACTTCCCGCTGGTCGTGCACGGTGCGATGCTGGTGGAGCCCACCGAGACGGAGAGCAAGCGGACGCTCGACCGGTTCGTCGCAACGATGAAAGGGCTGGCAGCGCGGGCCTGCAACGGCGATGCCGCGCTCCTTCCAGAGGCACCGCGCTCACCGCGCCGCCGCCTCGACGAGACCAGGGCCGCCCGCAAGCCGGTGCCGCAGTTGGCGCCCGCCGCCGGCTGCGACGGCGCCGGTGCAGACGGATACCGTGGGCCGGGCTGCCGAATAGGCCCTTCACGAGAGGTGTCGCGGACACCGGGGGCGGCTGCGGGCTGACGGGAAAAGAGGGCGCCGGTCGCCGCCGGCGTAGACGCGAGGGACGCGCCGATGACGCTGCACAGCGGATAGCCGGATCATTCCGGCGCCGCCCGACCGGATCTTCGATCTGGTGGCGGATGTCGAGAGCTATCCCGAGTTCCTGCCGCTATGGCGCGAGGCGCGGTGATCGAGCGGGAGGCGAGCGTCTACTGGACCGAGCAGACGGTCGGGCTGGGGCCGGTTCACGAAAAGTTCCAGACCAAGACCATGCTGTTCCGGCCGGTGCGCATCGAGATTACCTCGACCGACGAGTTACAGCGCAACTTCTTCATCAGCTGGGATTTCAACCCGGCTGGCCGCGGCTGCCGGGCCTCGATCGGGCTCACCTGGGAGATGCGGGCGAGCCGGCTGCAGAGTGCCATCGATATGTTGCTGCCGCATGCCGCGCGTTCCATGGTCTCGGCGTTCCAGAAACGGCGCGCGACTTGCGGCTGTAACCCTGGGAGCTCCCGGCGCTGGGGGTCAGCTCTTGTACTTGATTGAGCAGCCGTAGGCCTGGGTAACCGGCGTTGCGACAGGCTTGCCGGCGGCCAGCGAGCCCAGCGCGTCCTTGACGTAATTGTGCGCTTCGGCCGGATCGCTGCCGGCGATGCGCGGCTGATCGTCGATCGCCCCCATATAGACGAGGGTGCCGGTGGCATCGACGACGAACATGTGGGGCGTGGTCTTGGCCGCGTAAGCGTGGCCGATGTCGCCCGACGGATCGAGGATGACAGCCCGCGGATCGGCGCCGCGCTGGACGGTGAGCTTGTCCGCCTCCGCCCCGGTCACGTATCCCTGCTCGCCGGGCGCCGACGAGACGATGGTCAGCCAGACGACGCCATCTGCCGCCGCCTGCTTCTGCAGCGACTGCATGTTGCCGTGCTGATACTGGCGGCCGACGAACGGACACTCGTGGTTGGTCCATTCCAGCACCACCACCGAGCCCTGATAATCGGCGAGCGATACCGGGCGCCCGTGGCTGTCGGTGCCGGAAAAGGCGGGGCGGGCTGGCTCATCGAAGGTGCCGCCCAGGCGCCGGCTGGGAGGCCAGAGAGCCCCAGCGGCTGCGGCCACGACGGCGGCTGCGGCGAGGCGTTTGGCTCGGGTCCTGTCGCTGCCAGGGCGGCGGGCGGTCACGGTCATTCGTCCTCTCCCTTCAGGATGCATCTGCGATACCCGCGGGCATTGCCGCGTCACCTCGGATCTGTGCATCGCTGCCCGGAAGGCAAAGCGCAACCTGCGTTATCGTTGCGTGCGCCGGCCGGCCCCTTGGCCCGGCATCGGTTTCCGCTTTTCGCGGCAACCGCGAAAGTGTATCAGAATCATAGGGAAAAAAAGACGCGCCGGGAGCCGGATCATGACCTTCCGCCATCTGCTCGTTCACCTCGACAAGAGTGAGGCTTCGGCGAGTAGGGCCGACGTGGCAATTGCCCTCGCCAAGCGCCTCGAGGCGAAGTTGACCGCGCTCTATGCCGTGTGTGATCCCGACGTGCCGAGCCTCGCATCGCAGAACCGCTACGTCTTCGTCGAGCGGGCGGCGGGCAAGGCGGAGGCAGCGTTCCGGCTTCATGCCGGGGCGCGTGGCATCGAGGTCGTCGACTGGCATGCCGACATCGGCACCACCGATACCCAGGTGAGCCGCGCCGTGGTTTTTCGCACCCGGGAAGTCGACTTGGTGGTGCTGGGCCAATTCGATACCCGTTCGGCCGACGGCAGCGTGCCGCCGACGCTCATCGAGGACACCGTTCTGCACTCCGGTCGGCCGGTGCTGGTCGTCCCCCACAGCGGCCACTTCGAGGTCATCGGTCACCGTGCCGTCATCGCCTGGAATGCCAGCCGCGAAGCGACCCGGGCGGTGCACGACGCGCTGCCGCTGCTGGCGCGGGCGGAGCACGTCACGGTGCTGGCGATGGCCGCCGCTCCCACCCACCACGACGAAGACGTCGAGCAGGCCAATCCGGATGCCCTGGTACAGCATCTGGCGGAGCACGGCATTACCGCCGTCGCCGACCGCTTGCTGTTCAATGCATCGAGCATTCATCCAGTGGAAACGTTGCTGTCATACCTCGCCGACGATGGTGCCGACCTGCTGGTGATGGGAGCAGCGGGACAGCAGCTTGGCCGCGCGGCGGCAAAGCGCAGCCTGACCAGGCAGATGCTGGCGCAGATGACCCTGCCGATGCTGATGTCCTATTGAGCCGGCTGTTCCGGTGCCGGTGCCGGTGCCGGCATTCTTTTCAGCGTAGCCCGCAATTCCTTCGGCGGCTCGCCTTCACGCAGCCGGGTGAAGCGGAGCGACATCCGGTCGTCGCCCTTGAGGGTTCGCTCGTACACCTGCAGGTCGTAGCCGCCGTCGTCGGTGATCTGCAGCGAGTACAGCGTCAGCACCGGTCCGGCAACCCGGCACCAGACGTAGGGATCGCCTTTCAACGGATCCAGGGGCACCAGATTGCCGAACATGTCGGCGCGCATGGTCGACCTGAAAATCCCCGGTCGTTTCGTTGCCTCGAAGGCGATGGAGTAGGCCTTGCGCTTGATATCGCCATCGGCCTGGCGGGTGACGGTGGTCCAGTCGATACGGAAGCGCTCGCCGTCCGGCTGGATGGTCACCGCCAGGTCGCGGCTCGTTGTGGTATCGTCGCCCTCAACGATCGCCTTGCCCTCGAAGTGTCCGAAGAAGGGTTCGATCGAAGACGGGCTGGCGAGGGATGGTCCGGCGGTAATGACGCCCGCGAATACCAGCAGCAGAACTAGGCTGATGGCTCGCGGGCGCAACCTCAAGCGCGCGCCCCCCAAGCCGCGCGGGTCCGCTTGGCGGGCTTCTTCGGCTCTGCGGCCTTTCGCCCAAGACCGATCTTCTTCGCGAACTCCGAGCGTCTTGCCGCATAGTTCGGCGCGACCATCGGGTAATCAGCCGGCAGCCCCCACTTCTCGCGGTAATCCTTGGGCGACATATTGTAGGTGGTGCGCAGATGCCGCTTCAGCATCTTCAGTTTCTTGCCGTCCTCAAGGCATACCAAGTAGTCGGGCGTGACCGACCGGCGGATCGATACTGGCGGCTTCGGTGGCTCGACGACGGGTTCCTCGACGCCGCCTTCCAGCCCGCTGAGCGTCGTGACGACGGAGCGGATGAGTTCAGGCAGCTGTCCGGCGGCGATTGTGTTGGCGCCGACGTAGGCGGCGACAATTTCTGCGGCCAACCGGCGGACGTTCTGGCCGGGGTGGCTTTCGGCGTTCTGATCAATCATGGTTTATAGCTCGTTACATGGATGCGGCGGCTGGATTTATTTCGGTACGTAGTTCTCTTCTCCCACCGAATCAATACGAAATTTGCAAATTTTCTTCAAGAAAAAATCATCGAGGGATTAGGGGCGATGATATGTGCACTAGGGGTGGCAGGTGCTGCGGTAGATACTTCGGCCCCGCTTGAGTCATCCAAAGGATTGGCTGATGCCGGTGGTTGGCGGCGGTAATGGCTGACCGCACGAGAATGTGGCTGCATCAATCAGGAAAGCAGATGGCACACTTCGTCAAAACTGCGCTGACGCTGCTAATATTATCGCTGGTGGTTGGCCTTATCCTGACGACGCTCGGCATACATCCGTCGGAACTGCCCGGTGCGTTCGCTTCCGCTCTCGGCGATGCCGCCCGGCTTGTCCGCTGCATCCTCAATTGGGGGTGGCAATACATTGTGATCGGGGCCAGCGTCGTCATCCCCATCTGGATCCTGCTTTACTTGATTCGCTGGTTTCGCCGTTGATCCCTGTCATCCGATGACGATCTTCACCTGTTGTCCAGGCGTCAGCCGGGAACTCGCATCGAGGCCGTTGATGGCGCGGAAGGTTTCGAGCCGGTAGGAGTCCACTGCCATGCGCTCCGCCAGCCGCTCCGGCGTATCGCCAGCCTGCACCGTCACCACGTCGATGCGCCACGGTTTGACGGCCGCCGCCTGCGCGGCGGTCAGCAGCCGGAAGCTCATGGCGGTCTGCTGGAATTCCCCCTGCAGCCGTTGTGCATCGGCAGGCGCGGCAAGGAAGGCAAACCGCCAGATGCGGTCCGGGCCGCCGCGGATGGCCACCAGCCGGGCGATGACGGTGCCACCGCCGCGGGTTTGCAGCCGGGCGACGCCGCTGGCGGCTTCGGCGCCGTTGATGGTCGTCTCCCCGACGCTCGCCAGTGGCACGTTGCTGGCCCATGCCCGGGTGAGATACGTCGCCATGTCCGGAACCTGGCGGGCGATCTGCTGCCGCCGCTCGGCATCGAAGACCACGACGGCCCCGTTGGGTCCGACGGCGACCACCTGCTGTGCCGTGTTCTTCAGCACGAAGCCGGGCGGCACCGTGAAGGCGATCCGCAGCTGCGGGTGGATGAACTCGCGGCCCCGCCGGAACCCCTGAGCCGGCGAATCGCCGAACAGCACCCCGTCTATCGCCTTCAGGTAGGCATCTTGATCGAGATGTTCGCCGGGCCTTCGCGCCAACGCTGCCACCTGCGTTGCCTGCTGCACGCGGTCACCGGTGCGCGGATGCGAGGCCATGATATCGAAGCGGTCTACGGCTTCGCCATCTCCCGTCATCGACGCTTCCAGCCGCGTCCAGACGTCCAGCTTGCGGAAGAATGTGCCCATCGCCTCCGGATCGTATCCGGCCGCGGTCATGTAGCGGATGCCGAGCCGGTCCGCCTCCATCTCCTGGTCGCGCGAGTATTTCTGCAGATACATGGCCGCCCCTGTCTGCAGGCCGCTTCCGGCCGCCTGGGTGATTTGCGACGGCAGGCCGGCGACCGCGCCGAGGATGCTGAGAACGCCGATGCCGAGGTTGGCGGCGGTGGCGCTGCTGTAGCGCTGGGCGGCGTGCCGGGCGGTGACGTGGCCGATCTCGTGGCCGAGGACCCCCGCCAGCTCCGCCTCGTTGCTGGCCAGCGTCAGCAGGCCGCGGGTGACGTGGACATAGCCGCCCGGCAAGGCGAAGGCATTGATGTCGTCATCGTCGAGGACGGTAAAAGTGTAGGAGACATCCTGTATTTCTGCATGCTTTGCTACCGCCTGTCCGACCCGGCTGACGTATGCCGCAAGGCTGGCGTCGGCGTAGGTACCGCCGAATTGCTCCACCAGCTTGGGGTGCTCCTCCGCGCCGACGCGCTTCTCGTCCTGCGGAGACATGAAGGCGGTAAAGCTCGACTGGCCGGTGGCGGGATTGGTCGAGCAGCCGGGGGTGAGGAGTGTCGCTGCGGCCAGCAGCAAGAGAGCGAAGCATCGCCGCGTGAAATCAGTCCACATGCCGTTAATGCGCATGGAGCAAATAATGGCGTGGCGGCGCAAGGTGCCGCAAGCGGCCAACTTTGGGAGGGGGTCGACTTTTAATCGGGGCCGTGCCCGGCGACGCCGGCATCTTCGAACGTCGCCATGCCCAGATGGCAGGCCAGCGCCGCCTGCAGCAACGAGACCGCCAGCACCGCTCCCGACGCCTCGCCCAGCCGCATGTCGAGATCGAGCAGCGGGCGGATGCCGAGGCGACGCAGCAGCAACCGGTGGCCCGGCTCGGCGGAGACGTGCGCCACGCGGCAGTGAGCGAGCGCGCCGGGCTGCGCCGCCGCCAGCGCCGCCGCTGCAGCCGTGCAGACGAAGCCATCCAGCAGCACCGGAATGCGGCGCCGCCGGGCGCCGAGGACGGCACCGGCGATTGCCGCCAGCTCGCGGCCGCCGAGCCGCCGCAGCAGGTCCAGCGGATCCATCGTCTCCGCCAGATGCAGGCGCGCCCCGCGGCCACCACCTTGCCGCTTCGCCGCCAGCCGCTCGCCTCGACGCCGGTGCCGGGTCCGGTCCAGGCGCTGGCGCGCCCGCCGAACAGCGCATGCGCCAACGCTGCCGCGGCGGTGGTGTTGCCGATGCCCATCTCGCCGAGGCAGAGCAGGTCCGTCCCCTCCTCGGCGGCGGCCAGCCCTGCTGCGAAGGATTCGCCGAACTCGGCCTCGCTGAGCGAAGGCCCGCGGGTGAAATCGAAGGCCGGGCGATCGAGCGCCAGCGGCACGGCGCGCAACGCGACGCCGAACGCCTTGCACAACCGGCTGACCGCCGCACCGCCGGCGCGGAAGTTGCCGACCATCTGCGCCGTTACCGCCGCGGGAAAGGCGGAGACGCCCTGCGCGACGATCCCGTGGTTGCCGGCAAAGACGCAAGCCGCCATGCGCTGCAATCCCGGCGGGTAGCGCCCCTGCCACGCCGCCAGCCAGCCGGTCAGCTCTTCCAGCCGGCCGAGCGCGCCTGCCGGCTTGGTGAGCCGAAGCTCCCGCTCCTGCGCCTGCGCCTGCGCCACATCATCCGGCGGGGGCAGGTCCTGCAACAGGCGGCTGATCGACGCAGGCGTTTGCGGATAACTCAAGACGCTCATATCAGACCCCGTTTGCATTCGCTGCCGGTTCTCCTATAACCCAGCCTGCTTAGCGCAATCGATCGCCGACCGGAAAACACGCCTTGGGGACATCCTTCAAACATCCCGACGTGGTCGACATTCCTGGAGCGATCTATGCCTCCTGGAAGGATCTGTGTTCCGCGGTGAGCTTTCTGACATGCCTGCCGGTGCCTTCGGGAACGACCGCAGGGCGGGCCGATGACCCGGTGCACGCCGCCGAGGCGGCCGGCTTCGACGTGCTGCGGCGGGCAAGCGCGTTTTTCTCCCTGGTCGGCGCCGGCATCGGCCTCGCCGCCGGGCTGGTGCTGCTCGGCGCCTTCGAGCTGGGCCTGCATCCGCTCACCTGCGCGCTGATCGGGCTCGCCACCGCCGCCGTTCTCACCCGCGCCCTGCACGAGGACGGCCTTGCCGACTTCGCCGACGGTCTCGGCACCTTCGGCACGCCGGAACGGCGGCTGGAGGTTATGCGGGACAGCCGCATCGGCACCTTCGGCACCCTCGCCGTGGTCTTCGGCGTCGGCATCCGCGCCTCAATTCTCAGCGGCCTGCCGTCCCCCGACATGGCGATCGGGGCGCTGGTCGCTGCCGGTGCAGCGTCACGGGCGATGCTGCCGGTGGCAATGCGCTGGCAGCGGCCGGCGCGCGAGGATGGGCTGGCGGCGGGAGCTGGTGCGCCCGGCTGGCCGCAGGTGATCACCGCGGCGACCCTGGCTTTCATCGCCTCGCTGCTTGCTGTCGGTCTCTGGGTCAGTCTCGGCATCGGGCTGGCGGTGACGCTGGCGACGCTGGTGACGACCGTCGTAGCGCAACGAGCCCTCGGCGGCCAGACGGGCGATGTCCTTGGCGCCATCCAGGTGGTGGCCGAGACGGCAGCGCTGGCGGCCGTCGCCATGCTGATATGAGCGAGACGCGCTGGTGGTGGATCCGCCATGCGCGCGTGCCCGGCGCCGAGGGCCGCATCAACGGCCATCTCGACGTGGACTGTGATCCTTCCGATACCGCCGCGGTCGCATCGCTGGCAGCCGTCGTTCCCGCTGATGCCGTCGTCATCGTCAGCCCGCTGGTCAGGACCCGGCAGACGCTGGCTGCCGTCGCCGCCGTTAATCCGAGCTGGCCGGAGCCGCTCATCGAGCCCGCCTTCATCGAGCAGAGTTTTGGCTCCTGGCAGGGCGCGGGCTGGGCGGAATTGCAGGCCCGCGACCCGGAGGCCCTCGCCGCCTTCTGGGAGGATCCCACCGGCAACGCCCCTCCCGGCGGCGAGAGCTTCGCTGCGCAGATCGAGCGTGTCGGAGCGGCGATCGACCGGATCTCGGCCCGCTTCGCCGACCGCGATATCGCCTGCTTCAGCCACGGCGGCACCATCCGCGCCGCCTGCGCCCATGCCCTGGGTCTGCCGGCACCCGTGGCGATGGCGATCGTCGTCGACAACCTTTCGCTCACCTGCCTCGACCGGCTCGACGCCGGCTTGCTGCGGGGCAGAGGCGGCAGCTGGCGGGTACGCTGCATCAACGCTCCGCCCTGCTGGATTCCCTGCAAGACCCTGTGCTAGGCTCGCCCCTGCGTGTCGAGACAGGGAAGACCGGTGCGCGGCACCAGCCGCAAGACCGGCGCTGCCCCCGCAACTGTGAGCGGCGAGACCGCGGCTTTCCGTCCCGTAGAGGGAACGCCACTGATGCATCAGCATCGGGAAGGCGCCGCGGCCGATGACCCCGAGCCAGGAGACCTCCCCGACGCGATAGGCATCTTTCGTCCTCGGAGGGAGGATCACCAGCCTTGCCGTCCGCGCCTCCCAGTTCGTCCGCCCCGCTGCCCGGCGTCACGCTGGTGCTGGGCGGCGCCCGCTCAGGGAAAAGCGGCTACGCCGAAGCGCTGATCGGCGAGCGCGGGCCCGGCCTCTACCTCGCCACCGCCGAGGCCGGCGACGACGAGATGGCAGAGAGGATCCGTCTGCACCGCGCCCGTCGCGGCACCGGCTGGGAGACCGTGGAAGAGCCGCTGGAGTTGCCGCAGGTAATTTCCCGCAACGCCCGTTCGCAACGCCCGATCCTCGTCGATTGCCTGACCCTGTGGCTCGGCAACCTGATGGACGCCGGCCGCAACATTGAGGCGGCGACCGCCGCCCTGCTGGACGCGCTGAACGCCGCTGCCGGCCCTATCGTCTTCGTCAGCAACGAAGTTGGACTCGGCATCGTTCCGGCGACGCCGCTCGGCCGCGCCTTCCGCGACCATGCCGGGCGGCTCAATCAGGCAGTTGCGGCGACGGCCGACCGCGTCGTCTTTCTCGCCGCCGGGCTGCCCCTCATCCTCAAGGACACCGCAAGGGATCATCGTCCGTGAAAATTCCCGCGACCATCGTTACCGGCTTCCTCGGTGCCGGCAAGACCTCGCTGATCCGCCACCTGCTGGCCAATGCCAACGGCCGGCGGCTCGCCATCGTCATCAACGAGTTCGGCGACCTCGGCGTCGATCGCGAGCTGATGCTCGGCTGTGGTATCGAAGGCTGCGCCGAGGACGACCTGATCGAACTCGCCAACGGCTGCATCTGCTGCACCGTCGCCGATGCCTTCCTGCCGACGATGCAGAAGCTGCTCGATCGCGACCAGCCGCCCGAGCACATCGTCATCGAGACGTCCGGGCTGGCGCTGCCGAAGCCGCTGGTCAAGGCGTTCCAGTGGCCGGACGTGATCGCGCGGACGACGGTGGACGGGGTGATCGCGGTGATCGACGCACCGGCGGTGGCGGACGGGCGCTTCGCCGCCGACCCCGCTGCCGTCCGGGCGGAAGCCGATGCCGATCCGGCGCTGGTGCACGACAATCCGCTGCAGGAGCTTTTCGCCGACCAACTCGCGTGCGCCGATATGGTGGTGCTGAACAAGGCCGACGGCCTGGATGAAGGCGCCCTTGCCGCCGTGCGCAGCGAGGTTGAGGGTCGGCTGCGCCCCGAGACCAAGGTGGTGACGACGGTCCGGGGCGCCCTCGATCCGCGCGTCGCGCTCGGCATCGACGCCGCAGCGGAGGCGTCGGTCGATTCCCGCTGGTCGCACCACGACACCGAGGAGGGTGACCACGACACCGAGGAGGGTGACCACGGCCACGACGAGTTCGTCAGCTTCGTCGCCGAGCTGGGACCCGTCGGCGATCCGGCGGCGCTGGAAAGCCGCCTGCGCGCGATCGTTGCGGGCCACGACGTGCTGCGCGTCAAAGGCTTCCTCAACGTTCCCGGCAAGGCGATGCGGCACGTGGTGCAGTTGGTTGGCGGGCGCATCGAGCGCTACTTCGACCGCCCGTGGCGGGACGACGAGCCGCGCGCCAGCCGGCTGGTCGTCATCGGCCAGCGCGGCCTCGACGATCAGGCGATCCGCTCGTCGCTGCGGGAAGCCGGGGCCGCCTAAGGTGCATTTGCTCGCCACCCGCCCCGGCGCCGTCGCCGACGGCGCTGCCGCCATTGACCTGCAGCAGAGTCCGGGCGACATTGTCGTGCTGTCGGCGGCGGACAGCGAGCTTGCCTGTCTCGCCGCCGCCCGGGCGCGGCTGGCGGGGGAAGCGGATTTCCCCAGCCTGCGGCTGGCGAGCCTGCTGCAGCTCGGTCATCCGCTGTCGATCGACCTCTACGTCGAGAAGACGCTGGCGAAAGCGAGGCTCGTCGTTGTCCGGCTGCTGGGCGGGCGCGGCTACTGGCCGTACGGGACCGAGCAGGTGACGGCGGCCTGCCGCGAGGCGGGAACGCCGCTGGCGCTGCTGCCAGGCGATGATCAGCCGGATGCCGAACTGGCGCAGCTCTCGACGGCGCCGGCGGACGCCCAGCACCGGCTGTGGCGTTACCTCGCCGAAGGCGGGCTCGACAATGCGCTGGAGTTCCTCCGCTACGCTGCCGCCCTTATCGGCCATCGGGCAGAGTGGCGCGAGCCGCGGCCGCTGCTGCATGCCGGCCTTTACGCTCCCGGCGCCAGTAACCCCGATCTGGCGGCGCTCCGCGCCGGCTGGCGCGAAGGCGCGCCGGTTGCCGCCCTCGTCTTCTATCGGGCGCTGGTGCAGGCGGGTAACCTCGCGGTCGTCGACGCGCTGATCGCGGCGCTGGCGGAAGCCGGACTGAACGCGCTGCCGGTATGGGTCACCAGCCTGAAGGAGCCGCTGTCAGCGGCGACGCTGACCCGCCTGCTGGCCCAGGTACCGCCCGACGTCATTCTCAACGCCACCGGCTTCGCGGTGGCGACGCCGGGGGCTGCGCCGGCCGCCGACGCCGGGCCGTTCGCCGGGTGCGACGCGCCGGTGCTGCAGGTCATCTTTGCCGGATCCGACGCCGCCGCATGGCGGGACGGCGCGCAGGGGCTGCCCGCCCGCGATATCGCGATGAATGTGGCGTTGCCGGAGGTGGACGGCCGGATCATCAGCCGGGCGGTGTCGTTCAAGGGCGTGGCGCGGCGCGATCCGCTGACCGAAACCGACATCGTCGCCTACGAGCCGGAAGCGGACCGCATCGCCTTCGTAGCCCAACTGGCGGCCAACTGGGTGCGGCTGCGGCGAACGCCGAAGGCGGAGCGGCGGATCGCCCTGGTGCTGGCCAACTACCCCAACCGCGATGGCCGCATCGGCAATGGCGTCGGCCTCGATACGCCGGCGAGCGCCGTCGCCGTGCTGCGGGCACTGGCCGACGCCGGCTACCGTGTCGCCGACATTCCGGCGGACGGCAACGCCCTGATCGCGCGCCTCAGCGCGGGACCGACCAACGATATCGGCGCGCTGCCGAAACGGCGCATCGAGGAGACTTTCGCCCGCTCCGACTACAGCTGGTTCTTCGCCAGCCTGCCGGCCGTGGCGCAGGAGCGGGTCGGCAAGCGGTGGGGCACACCCGACCAGGACCCGTTCTTCCTGCCGGGCGACCTCGACTGTGGCCGCTTCGCCATCGCTGCTTGCCGCTGCGGCAACATCGCCGTGTGCCTGCAGCCGGCGCGCGGCTACAACATCGATCCCGCCGCCAGCTATCACGATCCGGATCTGCCGCCGCCGCACGGCTATCTCGCCTTCCACGCCTGGATCCGCGAAGGCCTGCGGGCGCACGTGGTGATCCATCTCGGCAAGCACGGCAACATGGAGTGGCTGCCAGGTAAAGCACTGGCCCTCTCGGCCGGGTGCTTTCCCGAGGCGGCGCTGGGGCCGCTGCCGCACCTCTATCCGTTCATCGTCAACGATCCCGGCGAGGGGACACAGGCGAAGCGACGCGCCCAGGCGGTCATCATCGACCATCTGACGCCGCCGTTGACCCGCGCCGAGAGCTACGGACCGCTGCGCGAGCTGGAGCGGCTGGTGGACGAGTATGCCGAGGCCGCGGCGGTCGATCCGCGGCGGCTGCGCGTTCTCGCCGACGAGATCCTGTCGCTCGCCCGCGTCGCCGGCATCGATCTCGACTGCGGCATTGTCGCCGGCGACGGCGTCGAGGAGGGGCTGCTGAAGCTCGACCGCTATCTGTGCGAGCTGAAGGAGATGCAGATCCGCGACGGCTTGCACGTCTTCGGCAGCTCGCCGCAGGGGACGCAGGCGCGGGACCTGCTGCTGGCGCTGGCGCGAACGCCGCGCGGCAGCCGGCCCGCCGATGCCTCGCTGATCCGCGCGCTGGCAGACGATCTGCGGCTCGGCTTCGATCCGCTCGCCGCTGATCTCGCCGGGCGCTGGCAGGGGCCCCGGCCGCTGGTGCTGGCGGCGGAGCAGCCTTGGCGAACCACCGGGGATACGGTGGAGCGGTTGGAGGCGCTGGCCGCGGCTCTCATCGACGGCCAGCAGCAGTGCCCGCCCGACTGGCCGCAGACGCGGGCGGTGCTGGACGAGATCGACGGCCGGCTGCGGCCGGCCGTCGCCGGCAGCGGTGCTGCGGAGATGCGCGGCCTGCTCGCGGGCCTAAATGGCCGCTTCGTCACCCCCGGTCCGTCAGGGGCGCCGACCCGCGGGCGACCCGACGTGCTGCCCACCGGCCGCAACTTCTATTCGGTCGATACGCGCACCCTGCCCACTCCCGCCGCCTGGACGCTCGGGTGGAAGTCGGCGGCGCTGCTGGTGCAGCGACACGCCCAGGAGCATGGCGATTGGCCGAAGCGGCTGGCGGTCACCGCCTGGGGCACCAGCAACATGCGCACCGGCGGCGACGACATCGCCCAGGCGCTGGCGCTGATGGGCGTCCGCCCCACCTGGGACGAAGCGTCGCGCCGGGTCACTGGCTTCGAGATCCTGCCGGCGGGCGTGCTCGACCGGCCGCGCGTCGACGTCACCTTGCGCATCTCCGGGTTCTTCCGCGATGCGTTTCCCAACCTCGTCGACCTGTTCGATTCTGCTGCCCGCGCCGTTGCCGCGCTGCCCGAGACGGCGGCGGCCAACCCGCTGATCGGCCGCATCCGTGAGGATGAAACGGCGCTGATCGAAGCCGGCCTCGGTGCGTCGGAGGCGGCCACGCTCGCCGGCTGCCGCGTGTTCGGCTCGAAGCCCGGTGCCTACGGCGCCGGTCTGCAGGCGCTGATCGACGAGCGCGGCTGGCAGACCGACGCTGACCTCGCCCGCGCCTATATCGCCTGGGGCGGCTATGCCTATGGCGCCGGCCTCGGCGGCCGGTCCGCGCACGGCGTCTTCGAACGGCGGCTCGCCGGCATCGAAGGGGTGGTGCAAAACCAGGACAACCGCGAGCACGACATCCTCGACTCCGACGACTACTACCAGTTCGAGGGCGGGATGACGGCGGCGGTGCGGGTGCTGTCCGGCGAACAGCCGGCGGTCTGGCACAGCGACCACTCGCGCCCGGAAAACCCGGTGATCCGTACCCTGGCTGAAGAGGTCGGCCGCGTCGTCCGCGCCCGCGTGGTCAACCCCAAATGGATCGAGGGCGCCATGCGTCACGGCTACAAGGGCGGCTTCGAGATGGCGGCGACCGTCGATTACCTGTTTGCCTTTGCGGCCACCGCGCAGTGCGTCGCCGATCACCACTTCGATGCCGTCTATGACGCCTATGTGGCCGACGACAAGGTCCGATGTTTCCTCGACGAGAACAACCCGGCGGCGCTGCGCGAGATGAGCGGGCGGCTGCTGGAGGCCCAGGAGCGTGCGCTGTGGCGGCCTCGCTCCAACGGTGCCTGCGACCGGCTACGCGACCTGGTCGGGGAGAAGCGCGGATAGGCACTGCCTGCTTCGCGGAATGCCTGCTTCGAGGACAGCCGGATGCCGGGGTTGCGAGAGGGGGCTTTCCCGCAAATAGCGAGAATGACCCAAAAGGACCCGCTCGCGGCAAATTTTTCCGGCGACAAGCGGCCAAGGTTGCACCGGCAATTGCGCAGCGATAGAGATAGCCGCAGGGTTTTTGCCGGGTTCACGTCGGCACCATTGCGGCGCGCATGCATCGGCCGCGTGCCAGGGACAGGAACATCCGGGGTCGGCAGTGACCAACGACCAGCTCCGTCTTCTCGTCGAAGCCGTCGCCGCTGACCGCGATCGGGGCGCCTTCGCCGATCTGTTCCGGCACTTCGCCCCGCGCCTGAAGGGCTTCGGTTTGCGCAGCGGCATCGACGGAACAGCCGCCGATGAACTCGTGCAGGAGACGATGCTGGCGGTTTGGAGCAAGGCCGGGACCTTCGATTCCGCACGTGCCACCGTCTCGACCTGGGTCTTCACCATCGTCCGCAACAAGCGCATCGATATGTTCCGGCGCCAGGATTATCCGGCAGTGGAGCTGGACGAGGCGTTGGACGTCGCCGGCCGCGAAGCACCGGCGGATGAGTGCCTTGTCGCTGTGCAAGCCGGCGCTGCCCTGCACTTCGCTCTGAAGACGCTGCCGGCGGAGCAGCTGGAGATCATGCGCCGGGCCTATTTCGAAGAGAAATCGCATCGGGCGATTGCCGACGAGATGCGGTTGCCCTTGGGAACAGTTAAGTCACGCATCAGGTTGGCATTGGTGCGGCTGCGGGCGCTGATGCCGGAGAGTCAGGTATGACTTGTCACCACCCGCCGCCGGAGCTTCTGCTTGACTATGCCAGCGGCGCGGCGGCCGAGGGAGCGGCGCTGGTCATTGCGTCCCATGTCGCCTGGTGCCCCGCCTGTCGGGAAGAGGTCGCGAAGCTGGAGGAGGTCGGCGGCGAACTTCTGCTGTCGGTCCCGGAGGAACCGGTCGGCGAGCTGCTGCTGCAGGATACGCTCGCCCGGCTAGACGCGGCGACGCCCTCTCAAGACGCAGTGCGCGGCTTTGATCAGGAGACGCGCCGGCTGGTGCCGGCGCCGCTGCGTCGCTACATCGGGCGGAACTTAGGTGAGCTGGACTGGCGTAGTGCTGGCGGAATGTTCAGGGAAGCACAGATCCCGCTGTCATGCGGTCACGTCAGGGCGTCGCTGATGCGGCTGCAGCCCGGCTGTCCGGTGACGCCGCATACCCACGTCGGCAACGAATTCGTCCTTGTTCTCGACGGCGGCTATAGCGATGGCGACCAGCGATACGGCCCCGGCGACTTCGATGTAAAGTTCCCGGGATGCGCGCATCATCCGGTCGTCGATGACCCGGCTGGCTGCTTCTCCCTCGTCGTCCTCGACGGGCCGGTCAGGCCACTCGACGGATCGGATCCTTCCACCGATCCCCTCCTTGATCTTCTGAACCGCTGATCCCGGCGAGCCACAGCGCTGCGATCCGGCAGGACTACAGACCCAGCTTGATGCCGAAGGCTGAGAGCAGGCTGGCAACGCCGAAGCCCAGGACCATCAGACCGAGCAGGACGTTGACGACGACGATCCACTCAAACGACAGATGGACGCGAACGAGGAACGCGGTGGCGGTCAGCGTCACCCACCACAGCATCGAGCCGCCGAAAACGCCAACGATGATAATCCAGTCCTGAAGCAGCGAGTTCGGCGTCTGCGGGAACAGTCCGAGGCCGGCGAACACGCCGACGAACGCCAGCAGGGTGGCAGGGTTGATGATGGTCAGCGCAAAGCCGGTGCCGAGCGCCCCCAGCCACGCCCGCCAGCGGCGCAATTCATGTTCGACCGACGGCGCCTCCGCCTTGATCTTCGGCCGTCGCTTGAGGATCATCCGGACGCCGATGAACAGCAGGAAAACACCGCCGACCAGCAGGACCGGCTTCTGGTTCTCCAGCAGATAATGGGTAAGCAGGGTCAGCCCGAGCATTGCTGCCGTCGCCAGCAGCGCGTCGGCGACCGCCGCGCCGAAGCCGGTGGTCAGGCCGAGGAGCCAGCGTCCCTGCAGCGCCCGGCGCAGGCACATGGCGCCGATCGCACCGATCGGCACGGCGACGATAAAGCCGGCGAGCACCGCCTTGAAAAGCAGGATGAGACTGTCCACCAGACCGGTTCGTTTCTATCGTTAGGGCCCGGCGCCGCCGCTCCGCCAGCCGCGAGCTGCACCCGGTACGCTCTATACCCGTCCGCAACTACGCCCGCCAGTCGGCATCCGCCGTTTCAGCCGACGATTGACCGAACCGCCTGGGGCGGGTAGGGAACCTGCGGCGGCATGCCAATGAGGAGGGGTGATTGAGCGTCGTGGATGAGGCTGGGGCCGCCCCGACGGTCACGATCGAGCCGGCAGAAGACGGTACGCTTTGCGCCCGCTTCAACGGCGACTGGGTTCTCCGGCAGCGCCTCCCCGATGTCGACCCGGTGATTGAAGCGGTTGCCACCGCCGCAAATGTCCGGCGGCTCGCGGCCGATTGCAGCGGCCTCGGTCGCTGGGATAGCGGCTTTCTCACCTTCCTGCTGCGGCTGCGAGACGCAGCGAAGGAGAAGGGGTTGGAGATCGACCCGGCGGGACTGCCGGAAGGCGTCCGCCGGCTGTTAACGCTGGCTGCCGCGGTGCCTGAGCGCGGCGACCGGCGAACCGACGCGCGCCCGCCGTTCCTGGAGCGGCTGGGGAACGGCTGGTCGGCCGTCGTCGCTGCGACCGCCAACGCCGTGAGCTTTATCGGCGAGGCCTCGCTGAGCATGGCGCGGCTATTGCGTGGCCGCGCGCAGCTAAGGGGTGGCGACGTACTGCTGCTGATCCAGCAGGCCGGCGCACAGGCGCTGCCGATCGTCGCGCTGATCAGCACCCTCGTCGGTCTCATCCTCGCCTTCGTCGGCTCGGTGCAGCTGCAGATGTTCGGCGCGCAGATCTACGTCGCCAACCTGGTGGCGATCGGCATGACCCGGGAGATGGGGGCGATGATGGCGGCCATCATCATGGCCGGCCGCACCGGCGCCGCCTATGCCGCCCAGCTCGGCTCGATGCAGGTCAACGAAGAGATCGACGCGCTGAAGACGCTCGGCATCGATCCTGTCGACTTCCTGGTGCTGCCGCGGATGGTGGCGCTGATCCTGATGATGCCGCTGCTGTGCGTCTATGCCAACATACTCGGCATCTTCGGCGGCTTCCTGGTCGGCGTTGGCATGCTCGACATTACCCCGCAGCAGTATTGGGCGCAGACAATCGCCTGGCTGCGGCTGAACGACCTTCTTCTCGGCGTCTCCAAGAGCGTCATCTTCGGCATTATCATCGCGTTCAGCGGCTGCCTGCGCGGCATACAGAGCGGCCGCAGCGCCGCGGCGGTGGGCGACGCGGCGACGGCAGCCGTGGTCACCGCCATCGTCTGGATCGTCGTCGCCGACGGCCTGTTCGCCGTGATCACCAACATCCTCGGCATCTGAGGAGGCAGCCCGTGGTCGATCAGGATGCGCCCATCGTCGTTGACAACCTGACCATGGCGTTCGGCTCGTTCGTGCTGCAACGCGACCTGACGTTCACCGTCAACAGCGGCGACATCTTCATCATCATGGGCGGCAGCGGCTGCGGCAAGAGCACCTTGCTGCGCCACCTGATCGGGCTGAAGGCGCCGGCGAAGGGCAAGGTCAGCTACTACGGCCAGAGCCTGTGGGATTCACCCATCGAGGAGCAGCGCCGCATCCTGCGGGGAACCGGGATGCTGTTCCAGCGGGGGGCGCTGTGGAGCTCGATGACCCTCGCCGAGAATATCGCCCTGCCGCTGCGGGAATATACCGATCTCAGCGAGCCGATGATCGCCGAGGTCGCCTCGCTCAAGCTGGCACTGGTCGGGCTGGCCGGTTTCGAGGACTACTACCCCTCGGAGATCAGCGGCGGCATGCAGAAGCGCGCAGGGCTCGCCCGGGCGATGGCGCTCGATCCCGAGATCCTGTTCTTCGACGAGCCGTCGGCCGGCCTCGATCCGATCAGCTCGCGGCTGCTCGACGATTTGATCCTCGAGCTGCGCGACAGCCTGCGCGCGACCATCGTCGTCGTCACGCATGAACTTGCCAGCATCTTCACCATCGGCAACAACTCGGTGTTCCTCGATGCGGAGAGCCGAACTATGATCGCCTCCGGGGATCCCAAGACCCTGCTGGCCGAGACGACGAACCCCACCGTGAAGCAGTTCCTGACCCGCGGCGAAAGCGCCGTGCCGGCGGCCTGAGGTGCTGGCGTTATGAGCAAGCCTGCAAATCCGAAACTGGTGGGGGCGTTCGTCCTCGGTGCCATCGCGCTGACCATTGGCCTGCTCGCCGTCCTTGGCGGCGGCAAGCTGTTTCAGCGGCGCACCCCGGTGGTGATGTTCTTCGAAGGCTCGGTGACCGGCCTCAGTGTCGGCTCGCCGGTGAATTTCCGGGGCGTCCGCGTCGGCCAGGTCACCAACGTCTTTATCCGCTACGAGCCGGACGGCTCGCCGACCACGGAGATCCCGGTGCTCGCCGATTTCACCGGGAACAATGTCGAGATCGTCGCCGAGAAGGCCGAGCGGCGGGAAATCCGCAGGGCGCGGGAAGAGCAACTGCGCATGCTGGTCGGCAAAGGACTGCGGGCGCAGCTGGCGCTGCCCAGTCTTGTCACCGGGCAGGCGACCATTTCCCTGGATTTCCTTCCGGACGCACCCGCCACCTTCAGGGACTCGTTTCCCGACAGGGTCGAGATCCCGACGGTGCCGTCGACGCTGCAGGAGGTGCAGGCGACCTTGCAGCAGGTCTACGGCAAGATCTCGCAGCTGCCGCTCGACGAACTGGTGAGTGATGCCCGCGACGTCCTGAAGGGCGCCAGCCGGCTGGTCAATGATCCACAAGTGGCGCAGACGATCGGCAACGCCAGCAAGGCGCTGGCCGACCTGCAGCAGGTGGCGCGCACCCTCGACAGCCGCATCCCGCCGCTGATCGCCAGCATCGAGACGACGTCAGGCAATGCCAACCAGGCGCTGATCGGCGTCGGGAAGACGATGAACGGCATCGAAGCCCGCTCCGAGCAGACCTTCCGCGACACCAACGCCATGCTGCAGGCAGCAACCAGCGCTCTTAACCAGGCCGACCGGACGCTGCGGACGGCAAATACGATCATCCAGCCCGGCGGCCCGGTGAATTTCGAGGTGGTGAACGCGCTGCGCGAGACCGCCGCCGCCGCCCGCTCGATGCGCGATCTGACCGATCAATTGCAGCGCAATCCCAACTCGCTGCTATTCGGCCGGCCTGGCCCCGGAGGAAACCGATGACGCGACCGCGCCTTTTGCGGACGATCGCTGCGCTCGCGCTCGCGCCCGTCCTGCTCGGCGGCTGCAGCGGCCTGTTCGGGGAGCAGCCGCCGCTGGAGTTCTACACGCTGAGCGCGACGTCGGAGATCGACGGTGAAGTGACGCCGAGAAGAGGCCCCGCCGCCGGCGGTCCGATCTTCGCCGTCGCCGCGGTGCGGGTGCCGCAGTATCTCAGCCAGCGCTCGATCGTCGTCCGCAGCAGTCCGACGCAACTGGATCTGGCGGAGAACGACGTCTGGGCGGCCCCGCTGTCGGATACCATCTCGTCGGTGCTCAGCGAGAACATCTCGACGATGATTCCCAGCGACCGGGTGGTCGAACTGCCGGTCTCCGCGGCGGTGCCGGTCGACTACGAGCTGCGGGTCGAGATCGTTCGCTTCGAGCGGCAGCCGGACGGCGCCGTCGACCTGGTCGCCCGCTGGAGCGTGTTCAGCGAGGGCGGCCAGCGCCTGGTCGCCGTCGAGCGCTCCAGCTACCGGGCGCCGGATGTCGCCGACGACTTCCGCTCGATCACGCTGGCGATGAGCGCGCTGCTGGCCGAGCTCAGCCGTGACATCGCCAATACGCTGCGCACCGTCTCGACACCGGCGCCTTCTGTCGCGAGCTAACCCCGATCCGGAGGCGACCGGCCCAGCACCCGGCCGGCTACGACGTCGAGCTTGGCCATCAGCACCGGGTCGCGGAAGGCGGGTGCGGTGATGATCGCCTGGTCGAGGGCGACGTGGCAGCCGTGCGGACAGGAACCGCTGCGGGCGCCGAGGCGGGGGACGACGGCGTTGACCAGGGCGCGCGCCTTCTCGGCGTTGTCGAGCAGCACGCGGATGATCGCTTCCACCGAGACGGCATCATGGTCGGGATGCCAGCAGTCGAAATCGGTGACCATGGCGACGGTCGCCCAGCACATCTCGGCCTCGCGGGCGAGCTTCGCTTCCGGCATGTTGGTCATGCCGATGACATCGCAGCCCCACGACCGGTAGAGCCGGCTCTCCGCCAGGGTCGAAAACTGCGGCCCTTCCATCACCAGGTAGGTGCCGCCGCGCACCGCCGGGATGGCGAGGTCGCGGCAGGCCTCCTCCAGCACGTCGCCGAGACGGTTGCACACCGGATGGGCGAGGCCGACATGCGCCACCACCCCGTCGCCGAAGAAGCTCTTGGCCCGGGCGTAGGTGCGGTCGATGAACTGATCGACGATGACGAAGGTTCCGGGGGGCAGATCCTCGCGCAGCGAGCCACAGGCGGACAGCGACAGCACCTCGGTGCAACCCACGCGCTTCAGGGCGTCGATGTTGGCCCGGCTGTTGAGGGCGCTGGGGGGGATGCGGTGGCCGCGGCCGTGGCGCGGCAGGAAGACGCACCGGCGGCCGTCGAGCCGGCCCTGCAGCAGCTCGTCCGACGGCCGTCCCCACGGCGTCGCCACCGCCGTCCACTGCGCACCCTGCAAACCCTCGATCTCGTAGAGACCGCTGCCGCCGATGATCCCGGCGACCGGCGGCATGCCCGCAACCCGATCGCCACCGCCATTCCCGGATGTCGCCACCGTGCTGCCTCCCCGCTGCTGCCGGGCGCCACTGTCGCGGGATTCGCCGGCCGGTTCAACGGCGGGATGCATTGCGGATGAGTTGGGCGATCCGGCGTGCTTGCCCTTGACGGCGGCCATGCGGCTGGGCTGGGATGGTGCGCCCTGCCGCGATGAGTTTGGCCTGATGTCCTACCGTTCCCTGCGAGAGTTCATGGCCCGCCTCGAGCGGCAGGGGCGGCTGGTGCGGGTGCGTGAGCCGGTCTCGCCGGTGCTGGAGATGACCGAGATTCAGACGCGGCTGCTCGCCGAGGGCGGCCCCGCCGTGCTGTTCGAGAACGTCGTCCGCGCCGACGGCAGGCGTTACGGCATGCCGGTGCTGGTCAACCTGTTCGGCACCGTCGAGCGGGTGGCCTGGGGCATGGGCCGCGAGCCGGGTGGACTGCGCGAGGTGGGCGAGACGCTCGCCTTCCTGCGCCAGCCGGAGCCGCCCGGTGGCTGGCGCGAGGCGCTCGACATGCTGCCGCTGCTGCGCACGGTGATGGCGATGCGGCCGAAGACGGTAGGCTCGGCGCCGTGCCAGGAAGTCGTGCTCACCGGCGAGGACATCGACCTCGGCCTGCTGCCGATCCAGTCGTGCTGGCCGGGCGAGCCGGCGCCGCTGATCACCTGGCCGCTGGTGGTCACGCAAGGGCCCTCGTCCGGCAAGGGCGGCGGCGACAAGCGCGACGTCGCCAATCTCGGCATCTACCGGATGCAGGTCACCGGCCGCGACAGCACCTACATGCGCTGGCTGAAGCACCGCGGCGGTGCCCAGCACCACGCCCGCTGGAAGGACAGCCGGGCCGAGCCGCTGCCGGCCGCCGCCGTCATCGGCGCCGATCCCGGCACCATCCTCGCGGCGGTGACGCCGGTGCCGGATACGCTGTCGGAATACCAGTTCGCGGGCTGCTGCGCGGCAGCAAGGTGGAGCTGGTGGACTGCAGGACGGTGCCGCTGCAGGTGCCGGCGGAAGCGGAGATCGTGCTGGAAGGGCTGGTCTCGCTCGACGAATACGGCGACGAGGGGCCCTACGGCGATCACACCGGCTACTACAACGCCGTCGAGCCGTTCCCGGTGTTCCGGGTGACGGCGATCACCATGCGCCGCCAGCCGATCTACCTCTCCACCTTCACCGGCCGGCCGCCGGACGAGCCGTCGGTTCTCGGCGAGGCGCTGAACGACGTCTTCGTCCCGCTGCTCAGCCAGCAGTTCCCCGAGATCGTCGATTTCTGGCTGCCGCCGGAGGGCTGCTCCTACCGGGTGGCGGTGGTGGCGATGAAGAAGGCGTACCCCGGCCACGCCAAGCGGGTGATGCTGGCGGTATGGTCCTACCTGCGCCAGTTCATGTACACCAAGTTCGTCATCGTCGTGGATGCCGATATCTGCGCCCGCGACTGGAAGGACGTGATCTGGGCGCTGTCCACCAACGTCGATCCGGCGCGCGACATCACCGTCATCGAGAACACGCCCATCGACTACCTGGACTTCGCCTCGCCGGTCTCCGGCCTCGGCAGCAAGCTCGGCATCGATGCCACCTCCAAGTGGGAGCCGGAGACGACGCGCGAATGGGGCCGCAAGATCCGCATGACCGACGATATCGTCGATCTCGTCAGCCGCAAGTGGGATGCCTACGGCCTGCCCGGCTCCGGCCGGCCGATCTGGAAGTGATCTGCCGCCGTATCTCCTTCGACCTTCCCAACCCTCGAGTAGCCGCGATGAACGAGACGACCCCGACCGACCCGGCCTGCGCGCCCTTGCACAGCAGAGCCGTGCCTGGCCCTTCGTCGAGGCGAGAGCGCTGCTGGAGCGCTTTCGCGATGGCGCGCCGGAGAAGGGTTATGTGCTGTTCGAGACCGGCTACGGTCCCTCCGGGCTGCCGCACATCGGCACCTTCGGCGAGGTGGTGAGGACGACGATGGTGCGCCGCGCCTTCCGCCTGCTGTCCGACATCCCGACCCGGCTGTTCGCCTTCTCGGACGATATGGACGGGCTGCGCAAGGTGCCGGACAATGTGCCGCAGCAGGAGATGCTGCGCCAGCACCTGGGCAAACCACTCACCGACATCCCCGATCCGTTCGGCACCCATCCCAGCTTCGGGGCGCACAACAACGCCCGGCTGAAGGCGTTTCTCGACCACTTCGGCTTCGACTACGAATTCCTCAGCGCCACCGAGTGCTATCGCAGCGGCCGCTTCGATGCGGCGCTGCTGCTGCTATTGCGGCACTACGAGGCGATCCGGCAGATCATCCTGCCGACGCTGGGGCCGGAGCGGCGCGCCACCTACAGCCCGTTCCTGCCGGTCTCGGCGCGCAGCGGCAAGGTGCTGCAGGCGCCGGTCGTCCACCACGATGCCGATGCCGGCACCATCGTCTACGAGGAGGAGGACGGCTCGCGCGTCGAGACGCAGGTGACCGGCGGCCGCTGCAAGCTGCAGTGGAAGGCCGACTGGGCGATGCGCTGGGTGGCGCTCGGCGTCGATTACGAGATGTCGGGCAAGGACCTGATCGATTCCGTGCGGCTGTCGAGCCGCATCTGCCAGCAGGTGGGCGGGCGGCCGCCGCACAGCTTCATCTACGAGCTGTTCCTCGACGAGCGCGGCGAGAAGATCTCCAAGTCGAAGGGCAACGGCCTCGCCGTGGAGGAGTGGCTGGCGTACGCCCCGGCGGAGAGCCTCGCACTGTTCATGTATCAGAAGCCGAAGACCGCCAAGCGGCTGTTCTTCGGCATCATCCCCAAGACCACCGACGAGTGGCTCGACCTGCTGCGCCGCTATCCGCAGCAGCAAGCGGCGGTGCAGCTCGATAATCCCGTCTGGCACATCCACGCAGGCCAGCCGCCGGCCGCCGGGGCGGAAATCGGCTTTTCCACCCTGCTCAATCTGGTCGGGGTTTGCCACAGCGAGAACGCCGACGTCATCTGGCACTTCGTCTCGCGCTACCGCCCGGAGGTGACGCCGGCCAGCGCGCCGATCGTTGCCCGGCTGATCGACCACGCCATCGCCTACTACCGCGACTTCGTCAAGCCGCAGCTCCGCTACCGGCGGCCGGCGGCGGAGGAAAGCGCAGCGTTGGCCGATCTTGCCGCCGGACTGGCAGCGGTGCCCGCCGGTGCCGACGCCGAGGCGCTGCAGACGCTGGTCTACGAGGTCGGCAAGCGCCATCCCTGCTTCCCCGATCTGAAGGCGTGGTTCCGCGCTCTTTACGAGATCCTGCTGGGTCAGTCGGAGGGGCCGCGCATGGGCTCGTTCATCGCCCTTTACGGCGTTCCCGAGACCATCGCTCTGATCGGGCGCGCCTGCGCCGGCGAGGATCTGGCGGCGGCTCCGCCGCCTGAACGGGGCAGCGCGCCCTCACCCCGCCGCCGCAGGGATGGCCCTACCCTACCGTTGCATGGCTCTCACCGATTGGCCCTCACCCTCCCGGCGCTTACGCGCCGGGCCCCTCCCTCTGCCGCGAGCGGGGAAGCGCGCGGCTGCCTTCCTTTCGCAGCGGCAGGGTGAGCAGGGTGCCGGCGAGGCCGGCGATGGCCATCGGCAGAAAGGCGGCGCCGTGGAAGGCCGCGTATAGCAGGCCCGCGGCGTAGAGCAGGCCGCCGAGGAACAGGCCGAAGACGACGGTCGAATAGAGGCTCTGCGCCGTCGCCGACAGGGCGGGATCGACGTTGCGGCTGATCCAGTGCATGGCGCCGAGATGCGCGGCACCGAAGCTGAAGGCGTGCAGCGCCTGCAGCACCAGCAGCGCCGGCAACCATTCCGTCAGCCCCGTGCCCAGCCAGCGCACGGTGGCGGCGAGACCGGCGATCACCATCAGCCCGACCGCACCGCAGCGGCGCACCGCCGCCGCCCCGCAGGCGAACAGCACCACCTCGCAGATCACCCCCAGCGCCCACAGGCCGCCGATGAGCGCTTCCGAATAGCCCGCCGCCTGCCAGTGCAGGGTCCCGAAGGCGTAGTAGACGGCGTGGCTGCCCTGGACCAGCCCGCAGCCGGTCAGCAGCAGCACCATGCGGCGCTGCCGGAGCAACGCCGCGACCGGCAGGCGATGGATGTGGCTCGGCCGCGCCCGCAGGTCCGGTACTGCCAGGCAGACGATCGCCGTCAGCGCCACGCCGGCCAGAACCATCCCGTAGACGGCGTCGGCCGGCACCCGCACCAGGATCGCGCCCGCCGCCAGCGCCACCGCGATGTAGCTGAGCGAGCCCCACAGGCGTACGCGCCCGTATTCGAAGCCGCCGGCGCGCGCCGCCATCAGCGTTACGCTTTCGCCGAGCGACATCACCGGCGGCCACAGCGAGAAGAACAGCAGGCTCGCGAGGACGATCGGCCAGAACGTCCGCGTCAGCGCGAACAGCACGAAGCTGAGGACGCTCAGCCATGCCAGCAGCAGCATCGGCCGCCGCCGTTCGCCGCTGCGGTCGGCGATGTGCGCCGCGACCGGCAGGCCGATGATCTTGGCGCCGACGCCGACCGCCAGCACGACGCCGATCTCGGTGGCGTCAAGCTGCTGCGCCGCCAGCCACAGCGGCCAGAACGGCTGGATGACGCCGATGACGACGAAGAACGCCGCATAGAAGGCGGCGAGCCGCAGGGCGTCAGGGTGCGGCGGGCGGATCACGGGTATAGGCGGGCGCGAGTGGGCTGGAGTCTGTCACCAATACCAATACGACTCCGCCGCCCCGGTGAGAAACGCCCCAGGCCCCCAAACTTCCACCACTGGGATGGCGGCCGGGATTTCGCCGCCGCTGCCTGAAAAAAAATGGGCCGCGGCGCTATCTTGCCGGCCGCATCAATAGCGGGCGTCGGAACGGAACAGCCAGTCGGTCAGGTGGGCGGCGTCGAGCGAGGCCTGCTGGTAGAGGAATTCCAGCGCGTCGCGCCGGGCCACGAGTCCGGCCAGCTTGCCGCCCTCGACAACCGGCGCATGGCGGATGCCCTTGTCGGCCATCGCCTTCAGCACCTCCTCCAGATCGTCGTCGAGGCTGCAGGAGTAGACGTCGGTCGTCATCACCTGCTTGACCAGCATCTTGGCGGCGTCACCCTCGAACCTGCCGAGGGCATGGCTGACATCGCCGAGCGAGATCACACCCATAAGCTGGTCGTCGTGGTTGGTGACGACCGCGAGCGAGAAGCGTCGCCCGCCGACGGATTGGGCGAAGCGCCGCGCCGCCTCCGCCAGGGTGAAGTCGGGATGCACGGTCAGCACCAGCATGCCGTGCAGTTTCAGGAGCTTGGAGACCTTCATGATGTTCTTTCCCCTGTTCGTTGCGGTCTCGTCGCCGCGGCCGGAGTCGCGGCGGCACGTCCCCGACATCGTAGCGGATCGCCCCGGCTTTTGAAGGGGGAAGCGAGGGGCGGATGGGAGGAAGGCCTGCGTTCCACGCGGGCTCCTTCCTCCGGCCCTTGCCGTGCTCCGGGGACGGGACGCCGCAGCGGCGTCGCCGGGAAGGGTTTCCCCGGCCGCCGGTCGCGGCTATGATCTTGCGCATCATGGCCCCGCAACGGACCGTCACCGCCGCCGTCATCATCATCGGCAACGAGATTCTCTCGGGCCGGACGCCTGACGCCAATCTCCCCTATCTGGCGAAGGCGCTGAACGCGGTCGGCGTCCGGGTGATGGAGGCGCGCGTCGTCGCCGACGACGAGGCGGCGATCGTCGATGCCGTCAACGCCTGCCGCGCCGTCTACGACCATGTCTTCACCACCGGCGGCATCGGGCCAACCCACGACGACATCACCTCGGCCGCGATCGCCCGGGCGTTTGGCGTCGCCGTGATCCGCGATCCGCGCGCAACCGACCTGCTCACCCGTTACTACGCCGCCGCCGAGCTGAGCCCGGCGCGACTGAAGATGGCGGACATCCCGGAAGGCGCGGCGCTCATCGACAATCCGGTGAGCGCCGCTCCCGGCTTCCGCCTCGACAATGTCTGGGTGCTGCCGGGAGTGCCGCGCATCCTGCAGGCGATGGTGGACGGTCTCGTCGCCGGCCTGAAGGGCGGCGATCCGGTCCTGTCGCGAACCATCTCGGCCTTCACCACCGAGAGCAGCATTGCCTATGCGCTCGCCGACGTCCAGCAGCAGCACCCCGCGACCGAGATCGGCAGCTATCCCTTCGTCCGGTCCGGCCGCTTCGGCGTCAGCCTCGTCGTGCGCTCGACCGATCGCGCCGCCCTCGATGCGGCAGCCACGGCGGTGGTGGCGATGCTGGGCGACGCCGGCATCGAGCCGCTGATGGAAGATGCACCGGCGGCATGAAGGCGCCTGCGCAAGCGGGCAAGGGATGGGAACATCAGGGCGGTGAGGCGCTTTCTTGCAAGGATGGGCCGCGCAGCCGGCGCCCCATCGCCGGGACGAAACCCGATGCACGCACACCACCGCCGCTTCATTGGCTTTTTGCTTCGCCACTGCCTCATCGGCTGCACCGGCGGCTTGGTGCTGGGTTCGCTGCTGTTGTGGCAGGACGTGGGCGGCATCGGCACGATGATCTTCGCCTCGCCCGACCGCGAACTGTTCCTCGTCCTGCTGTTCTTCGGCCTGTTCATCACCTTCGGCTCGCTCGGCATGGCTGCCGGCATCATGCAACTCGGCGAGGAGCGCGACTGACAGCTGCGTCCGCCCTGCTCTTTCAGGCCTGCTTGGCCTCGACGATGCCGCGGCGGATGGCGCGGGTGCGGGTGAACCGGTCCTCCAGCACGTCGCCCTCGCCCCAGCGGATGGCGCGCTGCAGCGCCGTCAGATCCTCGGTGAAGCGGGCCAGCATCTCCAGCACCGCCTCGCGGTTGTTGAGGAAGACGTCGCGCCACATCACCGGGTCGGAGGCGGCAATGCGGGTGAAGTCGCGAAAGCCGCCGGCCGAGTACTTGATCACTTCCGAGCGGGCCTCTTCGGCGAGGTCGGTGGCGGTGCCGACGATGGTGTAGGCGATCAGGTGCGGCAGGTGCGAGGTGATCGCCAGCACCCGGTCGTGGTGCGCGGCGGACATCATCTCCACCGTCATGCCGGCGGCCCGCCACAGCGCCGCAATCCGCGCGACGGCGGCCGGATCGGTTTCGGGCGGCGGCGTCAGCAGGCAGTAGCGGCCCTGGAACAGCTCGGCGAAGCCGGACTCAGGGCCGGAGTACTCGGTACCGGCGATCGGGTGGCCGGGCACGAAGGCGACGCCCTCGGGCAGGTTGCCGCCGATGTCGGTCAGCGTGCACACCTTCGCCGAGCCCACGTCGGTGACGATGGCGTCCGGTCGCAGACCAGGGGCCATGGCGCGGGTGATCTCGGCGTAGGCGCCGATCGGGGCGCACAGCACGACGAGATCGGCGCCCTCGACGCAGGCGCGCGGATCGGTGGTGGTGCTGTCGGCGATGCCCAACGCACGGGCGATATCGAGGGTGGCGTGGGTCCGCGCGCACACGGCGATGTGCGGGGCGATGCCGTCGCGGCGGATGACATGGGCCAGCGACGAGCCGATCAGGCCGATGCCGATCAGCGCGACCCGCTCGAAGCGGACGGCGGTTCCGGCTTCCGGGATCATCGGGCTTGCTCCGCTTCGCTCGCCCCGGCGACGAAGTCGGCGAGCGCTGCGACGAAGCCGCGCATCTCCGCCTCCAAGCCGATGGTCACCCGCAGATGGTCGGGCAGGCCGTAGGAGGCAACGCGCCGGGCGATGTAGCCGCGGGACTTGAGATACGCATCGGCGGCGACGGCGTTTCTCCCAGGCGCGGCGGGGAAGCGGACCAGCAGGAAGTTGCCGTGGCTCTCGGGGACGGTCAGGCCGAGGGCGGCGATGGCGTCGCGGCTCCACGCCCGCCAGGTGCGGTTGTGCTGCTGCGCCGCCGCGACGAAGGCGGCATCGGCCAGCGCCGCCACCCCAGCCGCCTGCGCCGGTGCTGCGACGTAGAACGGCATGCGCAGCCGGTTCAGCACGTCGGCGATGGCTTCCGGGCAGTAGGCCCAGCCCAGGCGGGCTCCGCCCAGTCCGTAAATCTTCGAGAAGGTGCGGGTGACGACCACCGAGCCGTAGGCATCGACGAGATCAAACCCGCAGGCGTAGTCCTCTTCGTCGACATACTCGGCGTAGGCCGCGTCGATCACCAGCAGCACGCCTGCCGGCAAGCCCTCGCGTAGCCGGCGCATCTCCGCCGCCGGCAGGTAGGTGCCGGTCGGGTTGGTCGGATTGGCGAGGAAGACGATGCGGGTGGGGGGCCGGCCGCCGCCAGCAGGGCATCGACGTCGGTGCACAGATCGCGTTCCGGTACTGCCCGCGGCAGCGCGCCGGCGGCGCGGGTGGCGATCGGATAGATGAGGAAGCCGTGCTCGGTGTAGAGGGTCTCATCGCCCGGCCCGGCATAGGCGCGAGCCAGCAACCCGAGCAATTCGTCCGGGCCGGCGCCGCAGACGATGCGGGCGGGATCGAGATCGAAGCGCTCGCCGAGCGCCCGGCGCAGCGCGACGCAGCCGCCGTCGGGATAGCGGTGCAGCCGACGCCGCCGCCTCGCGGAAAGCTTCCAACGCCCGCGGGCTGGGCCCCAGCGCGCTTTCGTTAGAGGCGAGCTTGATGATGCGGTTGAGGCCCGGAATGCTTGATTCGCCGCCGACGTAGGGCGATATCCAGGATCCCCGGGCGGGGGGTCGAGCAGAATCATCCGGGCAGTCGCATCCTCGTCCGCCGGGGCGGGCAAGACCGCCGGGGCGGACTGATCGAGAATCTTGGCAGCGAGCGGCCGGGCGTAGCCGCCCAGCAGCAGCAGCCGGTCGACCGGCTGGCCGAGCCCCTGCCGGAACTGCTCCAGCCGCGGATCATCGGCGCCGAGCCAGCCATCGACCTCGGCAAGGTAGAGCCACGCCGGCGGTGTTCCCTTATCGCTCCACGGCGCCAGCAAGGTGCAGTCGAGGCCGGCTCCCTTCAGCGCCTTGGTCACCTCCACCAGGGCGATACGCCGGGGGGTATCGACGAGCAGGAACGAGCGGTCGCGCCCGGTCGCAGTGACCGTCACCGGACAAATCACCAGGGCATCGACGATCGGGCCGCGGGCATTGCCGGCGCCGGCAACGGCAGCCAGGCGATGACCTTTGGCGCATCCGGCCGATCGGCGGCGATATGCCGCCACCAGGGATCGGCATCGTCGCTGCGCGGCATTGGCACCACGCCGACGGTCGCGTCCTGCCGCGTCACCGCCTCGATCACCGTACGCGCCGAGCCGTGCCGGCTCATCGGCGTATATGGCCCGAAATGGCTCCGGGCGACGTCCCAGTACCCTTGCTCGCTCTCCGGCGTGAACACGGCGACCGAGAACGGACCCTCGAACGACAGCGTCGCGCAGATCAGGATGCGCCAGATGGCGATCAGGTCGCGCTTTGGGAAGGGCCCGTGATGCCGATCCAGCAGGCGATAGACGATTTCCGCCTCGCGTGAGGGCTGAATCTTCACCCGCCAGCCGCTCTTGATCGAGCGCACTTCCTCTACCAGTTCGGTGCGGCGGATCAACAGATCGTGGATGGCGTCGTCGATCGCGTCGATATCGGCGCGGACGTCGCCGAGGGCTCGTTCCCTGCTCATGCTGGCTTCCGGAGACGCAGGTTGCGGTGAATCGCCGACCCTATCGACGCCGGCTCTCTCATAATGGTACGGTTCGGTGAAAGCAAAGAAAACGTTGCCTCCCCGGCAGCCGCCTCTTCGCTCCAGGGTCGAGGTCGTTTCACTGCGCCGATGATCAGCCAGGCCGGTTTGCGGCAACCCGGATATGGGCGGCCATTCGTGCTGCCCGGTCATCGCGTGCCGCTCGGCATCGGGCGGCCGCTGCGGCTCGACTCCGGTACCGAGCTTTCGGCCTTCCCGGTCGCCTGGCGGTCCTACGGCGAGCTGAACGCCGACCGCTCCAACGCAGTGCTGATCTGCCACGCGCTGACCGGCGATCAGTTTGTCGCCGACGAGCACCATCCGGTTACCGGCAAGCCGGGCTGGTGGCGCAGCATCGTCGGACCCGGCAAGCTGATCGATACCGACCGCTGGTTCGTCCTGTGTGCCAACGTCCTCGGCGGCTGCATGGGCTCGGCGGGCCCCAGCGAGATCAACCCGGCGACGCTCGAGCCATGGGGGCTGGCATTTCCCGTCGTCACCATCGCCGACATGGTGCGAGCGCAGGCGATGCTCCTCGATCACCTGGGCATCGAGCGGCTGTTCGCGGTGATCGGCGGCTCGATGGGCGGCATGCAGGCGCTGGAGTGGGCCTCGCTCTATCCCGAGCGGGTGCTCAACGCGGTGCCAATCGCTACCGCCGCCTACCACTCGGCGCAGAACATCGCCTTCCACGAGGTCGGCCGTCAGGCGGTCATGGCCGATCCCGACTGGCACGAGGGGGAGTACTGGCGCTTCGGCAAAAAGCCGGTGGCCGGCCTCGCCGTGGCGCGGATGGCGGCGCACATCACCTATCTTTCGGAAGCGAAGCTGCACGAGAAGTTCGGCCGCCGGCTGCAGGACCGCGAAAACATCAAGTACGGCTTCGATGCGGAATTCCAGGTGGAGAGCTACCTGCGGCATCAGGGCCAGTCGTTTGTCGAGCGGTTCGATGCCAACTCCTATCTGTTCATCACCCGAGCGATGGACTATTTCGATATGGCGGCGCGCCATGGCGGTGTTCTCGCCAATGCCTTTCGCAATACGCCGGTGCGCTTCTGCGTCCTTTCCTTCACCTCCGACTGGCTCTATCCCACCGTCGAGAGCCGGCGCATCGTCCACGCGCTGAACGCGGTGGCTGCCAACGTCAGCTTCGCCGAGATCGTCTCCAACGCCGGCCACGACGCCTTCCTTTTGGACGAGCCCGATTTCCACCGGGTGCTGGCCGGCTTCCTTGCCGGCGCGGTGCAGCATCACGGCCTGCTACCGGTGTGCAACGGATCGCAGCCGTCCCGCCGATGAGGATGCCGGCGCCCATCCGCATCGACCTGCAGCTGATCGCCGACATGATCGAGCCCGGCTCGCGCGTCCTCGACGTCGGCTGCGGCGACGGCGCCCTGCTCGACTACCTGGTGCAGTTCAAGCAGGTGGAGGGCCGGGGAATCGAGCTCTCGAGCGCCGGGGTCAACGCTTGCGTTTCGAGCGGGCTGTCGGTGATCCAGGGCGACGCCGATACCGACCTTGCCGACTACCCCGACCGCGCCTTCGACTACGTCGTGCTCAGCCAGACGCTGCAGGCGATGCGCGCCCCGCGCAACACACTCAATCAGCTGCTGCGTATCGGCGGTCACGCCATCGTCTCGATGCCCAACTTCGCCCACTGGCGGCTGCGCTGGCGGCTGTTGACCCGCGGCCGAATGCCGGTGAGCGATGCGCTGCCGTTCGCATGGTACGACAGCCCAAACATCCACCTGTGCACCATCCGCGACTTCGTGGCGCTGTGCGGCGAGCTGGATGCGCGCATCGAGCGCGGCCTGTTCCTCGACCAGACCGGCACGCCGCGCCGCCTCGGCTCGACCCTCACCCTCGCCAACCTGCTCGGCGAGCAGGCCGTCTTCCTACTCTGCCGCAACGGTTCCTGAGCGAGACGGAACTCAACGAGTTAGGGCGATTGCAGCAATATTGCAGCAGTAAAGTATGACGGATTATTCGTAAGTTATGATAGCTTCGGCGCCGTCGGCGTCATCGCTTCGCTGCGCCGGCTCGTATCGGTGCCTCCGCCAGCTCTTCGCCGATGGCGGCTATCCCGGCGAGAAGCTCACGGCAGCGCCGATCCCTCGGCAGATGGACGGTCGCGATCGTCATGCCTTCCGATGCCGCCACCGGCTTCGTGCTGCCGCCCCGCCGCTCCAGTGGTCGAACACACCTTCGCCTGGCTCAACCGCAACCGGCGCCTCGCCAAGGACTTCGAGGCCCTCGTCACCACCGCCGCGACCTGTGTCATGATCGCCAGCGTCAACCTCATCATCCGGCGACCGGCCCGGCGCTGCTCGGGCTGTTCTCGCTGGTGTCGATCTGGATGCACGGATTGGTCGAAACCCGGGGCGCCGTCATCCGTCCCCGCACGGCCTGCTGGTATGGCAAACCCGACCTGACCGATCGCCACCGTCCGCCGTGTCCTCTGCTGCCCGCCGGATTTTATGAATGTCTCGGAATGACGCCGAAACCGTCGAAATCCCCGCCGGCCTCCTCCGAAGATTCACCGAGACTCTCTGCTACGCCCTGCTACGCCGCATAAAATGCGGAAGGTCGAGCTTAGACCCGGCCGCACCAGCAAAATGGCAACGACCGGCTGCTCCCCGGGCTGATGCACTCTCACCCTCCCGGCGCTTGCGCGGCCCCTCTCCGGCGCGCCGGAGAGGGTATGTTTCAGCCGAGCGGACAGCCGCAGAACGGGCAGATGGCGCCGGAAATGATCTGTTGCTGCTGCTCGGCCGGCACGTGCGCGCCGGCGAGTTGCGCCCTCAGGTCGGCAATCATCCGGCTGTGCGAGGCATCGCCGCGCCCTGAGCAGACTGAGCGGGCGGCGAGATATTGCTCGGCGAGCGGGCGCGACGGCTCTTCCAGTGAAAACGCCTGTGCCTTCGAGGCACTGAGCCCGAAGCCAATACCCGCGCTACCCAGCGCGGCCGTTGAGAGCAGCATTCGACGACTGATGAGGCGGTTCATACCGAATCCTTCCGGCAAGCGCTGCCTTCTATGTGAAGTGCGTCTCTAGAATAGGAGGACATTGAGCGGCGGAAAAGGCAATCGATGATCAAAAGCTGCTGATCACGCCCGCGTGAGGCTCGGCTGCAGGAGCATGCGTCCGCCGTGCGCGAAGCGGTCGTATGCTCCCTTTGATGTTCTACGAACCGGCCAGCGCGCCGGTAAACTCCTGCAGGTTGTAGCGAAACATCATGAGGTAGGTGGACGCCGGGCCGTCAGCAGGGGAGAGGGCGTCCGAATAGACGGTGCCACCGATTTTAGCGCCTGTTTCCTTGGAGATCTGGGCGATAAGCCGGTTATCTGACATATTCTCCATGAAGACCGCGTTGATTTTGTCTTTCCTAATCTGCCTGATCAGCGTGGCCACATCTTCTGCCGATGCTTCCTGCTCGGTGCTCACCCCCTCGGGAGCGATGAATTCGACACCGTACGCCTGGCCAAAGTACTGGAACGCATCATGTGTGGTGACGATCTTGCGGTGGTCGGCTGGAATTGCCGCAAACCTGCTCCTGACCTCCGCATCTAGTGTATCCATCTGGGCAACATAGGCCAGAGCATTTTCCTTGTACATCTCAGCCGCCGCAGGGTCCTTGGCTGATAGTCCGGCGGCAATGTTAGTCACATAGATCCGGCCGTTGGCAAGGCTCTGCCAGGCGTGCGGATCATCGACCTGGCGGGATTTCAACTGTCCGTGCTCGTGCCCACCTCCGCCGTGGCCTTCGTCTTCGTCCTCCATTGTCAGCGGCTTGATGCCCTTGGTGGTCGTCACGACGGGCCCCTTGTAGCCGGAGGCCTGGATCAGCCGCGGCATCCAGCCCTCCAGCCCGAGGCCGTTGATGAAGACGACGTCGGCACCGGCAATCGCCCTGGCGTTGGCGGGCGTCGGCTCGAATACGTGGGCATCGCCATCGGGACCGACCAGCGTCGTGACCTCAACGCGATCGCCGCCGACGGTCTTCACCATGTCGCCGAGAATGCTGAAGCTGGCGACGGCCCGGAGCGGCGGATCGGCAGCGTGCGAACAGGGAGCCGCAAAAACGGCGGTGCCGAACGAGAAGGCGACAACGGCGCCCAGTTGTAGAAAGACGCGACGCGTGACCATGGCTTCGTCTCCTTTGATTGCCCCTGGGTCAGGCTTCGCGGCAGCCGCGGTGGCAGAGGCGCGACAGCACCCCGCCGCGGCTGCCGGCGAGCATGGAAATTGCGCAGAACCCGCCTGCTACCAGGATGATCGCCGGGCCGGAGGGAAGGTTGGCGTGGTAGGACAGCAGCAGCCCGCCGTAGCTGGCGGCCAACGCGATAACAAAGGCGACGCCGATCATGCTCCCCGTCTCCCCGGCCCAGAAGCGGGCGGCGACGGCCGGCAGCATGATGATGCCGACGACCATCAGCGTGCCGAGCGCGTGAAATCCGCCCACCAGATTCAGCACCACCAGGGCGAGAAAGATCAGGTGGATGAACGGTCCCGAGCGGCTGACGGCGCGCAGGAAGCCGGGATCGAAGCATTCGGCGACGAGGCCGCGATAGATCGCCGCGATGGTTAGCACGGTGACCGTCGCAATCGACGCCACCAAGTAAAGCGCCGCATCATCGAGGGCGAGGACGGTGCCGAACAGGATGTGCATCAGATCGACGCTGCTGCCGCGCACCGAGACGATGAGGACGCCGGCGGCGAGCGAGACGAGGTAGAAGGCGGCGAAGCTCGCGTCTTCGCGCAGCGGCGTGACCCGCGAGACGAGCCCGGCCAGCAAGGCCACCATCAGGCCGGCGGCGAGGCCGCCCGCCGTCATCGCCAGCAGCGACAGCCCGGCGATGAGAAAGCCGATCGCCGCCCCCGGCAGGATGGCGTGCGCCATCACGTCGCCCAGCAGGCTCATGCGGCGCAGCATCAGGAACACGCCCACCGGTGCTGCCCCCAGCGCCAGCGCCAAGCAGCCGACCAGCGCCCGGCGCATGAACGCGAACTCCTGGAACGGGCCGATCAGGGCATCGGCGAGCGTCATCGAGACGCCCTCACGCCTGGGCTCGCCGCCTCCTCCCAGGCATGGCAAAGATCCCGGGCGCGGGCCAGATTTGCCGCCGTCAGCACGTCCTTGGTCGGACCCCAAGCGATCGGCTGGTGGGAAAGCAACAGCGCCTCCGGAAAATGCTGGCGGACGAGACCGAGGTCGTGCAGGGCGGCGATGATCGTGCGCCCCTGGTGGTGCCAGTGCAGGATCAGCTGCAAAAGGTCGGTGGTGGTTCGCGCATCGATCGCCGTGAACGGCTCGTCCAACAGGATCAGCCGCGCATCCTGCAGCAGCAGGCGGGCGAACAGCACCCGCTGCAGCTGGCCCCCGGAAAGCGATCCGATCGCCCGCTGCGCGAAGCCGTCGAGCCCCACCGTCAGCAGCGCCGCCCCGGCGCGCGCGAGCAACCTGCGGCCGACCGGGCCAAAAAGGCCGATCTCACTCCATAAGCCCAGGCACAGCACGTCGAGGACGGTAATCGGAAAGGCGAGATCGATCTCGTGCTGCTGCGGCAGGTAGGCGATCTCGCGGCGGCCGAGGCCGACAATCTGGATATCGCCTTCCAGCGGCCGCAAGTCACCGATGAGGCCTTTCAGCAGCGTTGACTTGCCGGCGCCGTTGGGACCGATGACCGCGGTGAGCGAGCCGGCCAGGAACGCCCCGTTCAAGTGATTGATAGCCGGACGCCGGTTGTAGCCGAGCGCGAGGTTGCTCACGCGGACCAGGGGAGAGGGGGGGGCCGAGGGCGGAATTGCGCCGTTCTTCACGATATCGCCCAAAGAACGGCGAGCCAGAGACACCCGGCCACGGCCGCCGCACAAGCCATGCGGGCGGCAATACCGAGGCGCAAGGGCGATATCGGTGGCCGGGCGCGAACGGCCTGCCGCTCCGATGAAAAGGAACCGTGCTCGCCGATAGAAGGGGACGGCCGGGCGCGGCTCATCATCGTCTCCCCGCAACCGGAGCGCTGATCTGGAGTGGCAATATCCAAGCCTTCCACGCGAGAGCTCGTCTTATTCGTCGTTTGCAAGTCGTCAGTCACCAACCGACGCATCCGGCGGACCCTGCCGGCAGCGGGCGCAGATACCTTGCAACTCTATGACGCGCCGGGAGATCTGGAAACCGAGGCCCTGCGCATCGCGTTCGATGAGCGCTTCGAGCGCCTGATCCTCGATCTCAACCGAGTGGGTGCACCTATCGCAGACGAAGAAAACGCAGCCGTGGACCCGCTCCGGATGGGCACACGGCACATAGCCGTTGCGGCTCTCGATGCGGGCGGCCAGCCCTTCGCCAACGAGAAACTCCAGCACGCGGTAGATCGACGCCGGCGTCAGCTTGCGGCCGAGGATCCCTTCCAGCCGGAAGAGCAAGTCATAGGCGCCCAGCGGCCGGTGCGCCTGCCACAGCGCCTCCAGCATCGCCCGCCGCAGCACCGTCATCTGGGTGCCGCGCTGGCGACAAAGGGCGAGAGCGGCCTGCAAGGCGACGGCGGCAGTTGCCGCCGCCTCCGGGGAGGCCGGATCGTGTCCCTGCTCGATCATCGAGAGCTCCGAGGCCCCACGCTATAATGTCTCATTGCTACATTATAGCGCTGCCGTCCGCAACGATATGCAGCTCCCCTTGCAGCAGATGGCGCACGCAAGGACGCCGCGCCGGGCGGGGCCGCCAGCCGCCCTTGGCAGCACCGCAAGCCTGGATCGCTTCGCCTCCGGCTCGCGATTACGGCGGCGCCACGGCGTCAGCGCGAGACGGGCGGAGCCCGCCGTGGCGATCCAGCCTCTCGCCCGCCAACACCCGCCCCGAGCTGATGCGGCTTTAGAGGACGCTGGCCGCGGCGCCCCTTAATTCACGCCGCACGAATGCCAAAATACAGAAATCAAACTACCGCAAGGGTCCTCTGTCAGGGCGGTTGTGACTTGGCCCTGTTAGGTAATAATGACGCGCCAACAACGGAAAAAAGGCAATGCGTGGTCTGGCATCGCTGCTTTGTGTCTTTGCTTTTCTGTTCGGGTACGTTGCACAGCTGGGCGCCCAGACGCCGGAGCTTCTGCGCAACCCGGACGCTCTCCGCAACAAGGTCAACCAGGGCACGGTCGCCATCATCTCCGGTGGCGTCAACGGCACCTACATCCGGATCGCCAACGATCTCGCCGCGGTTCTCGACAAGGAGGGGGAACTGCGCGTCCTGCCGATCATCGGCAAGGGCTCGGAGCAGAACATCACCGATCTTCTCTATCTGAAGGGGATCGACATCGCCATCGTCCAGTCGGACGTACTGAGCTTCAGCCGCCAGGAAAAACGGCATCCCAACATCGCCCAGCGCATCCGCTACATCACCAAGCTCTACAACGAGGAAGTTCACATCGTCGCCGGCCGGGATATCCGGCAGCTCGCCGATCTTGCCGGCAGGAAGGTCAACGTCGATGTCGCCGGCAGCGGCACGGCGATGACCGCATCGGCGCTGTTCGGGGCCATAGGGTTGCAGGTGGAGACGACCCACTTCGACCAGATCACCGCCCTCGACAAGCTCAAGAACGGTGAGATCGCGGCGATGATCTATGTCGCCGGCAAGCCGGTCGACCTGTTCAACACCGTCAAGCCGGAGCTGGGGCTGCATTTCCTGCCGGTGCCCGTCTCGGCCGAGCTGCTGCAGACCTACCTGCCGTCGTCATTGGGCCACGCTGACTATCCCGGACTGATCGCCGAGGGCAGCTCGCTTGACACCGTTGCCGTTGGCTCGGTAATGGCGGTCTACAACTGGGACCCGAACAACGAGCGCTACCAGCGCGTCGCGGCTTTTGTCCGGGCCTTCTTCGACAATATCGGCGAATTTCTGAACCCGCCCCGCCATCCCAAGTGGCGGGAGGTGAACCTCGCCGCCGAGCTGCCGGGGTGGACACGATTCCAGCCGGCGCAGGATTGGCTCGACCGGCGCACCGCCACCGCGGGGGCGGGCTACCAGATCGGCCTGAAAAGTTCGTTCGACGAGTTCATGGCGTTCATGAAGGAAAGCGGCGCAGACCGCCGCGTCGCCCCCCAGGATCGCGAAGCCTTGTTCGCCCGCTTCCTCGAGTGGCGCAAGCGGCAGGAGCAGCCCTCCGCCCAGTCCATCACCATCCTGACCGGCAGCACCAGCGGCGTCTACTATCCGCTCGGCAATGCGCTTGCCGCCATCTTCGGCGGTGCTCTGCAGGGCGCCAAGGTCGCGGTGCAAGCAACCCAGGGCTCGGTCCAGAACCTCAACCTGCTGCAGGCGGGAAGGGGCGAGATCGCGTTCGCGCTCGCCGATTCCGTCGGTCTCGCCTGGCGGGGCGAGCCGGGAATGGGCTTCGATGGCAAGCTCAACAAGCTGCGCACCATCGCCTCCCTCTATCCCAACTACATCCAGATCGTCGCCACTGAGAACTCCGGCATCCAAACTCTCGCCGATCTCAGGGGCAAGCGTGTCTCCGTCGGCGCGCCGCGGTCCGGTACGGAACTCAATGCGCGCCGGGTATTGCAGGCCGCCGGTCTCTCCTACGACATGATGTCGGTGCAGTACCTGACTTTCGATGAGTCGGTCGAACTGATGAAGGCGGGGGAGCTCGACGCGACGCTGCAATCCGCCGGCCTCGGCGTCGCCTCGATCCGCGATCTGGCGGCCTCGGTGCCGATCAGCCTCATCCCCGTCCCACCGGAAGTCGTCGGCAAAATCATTGATCCGGCCTATCTGGCAAGGCCGATCCCCGCCAGGACCTACCGCGGCCAGGAGCGTCAGGTATTGACCGCTGCCATCAGCAACCTGCTGATGACCCGCGAGGATCTGCCCGCCGATGCGGTCTTTGCCATGACCAAGGCGCTCTTCGACAACCTGCCTCGGCTGACGGCGGCGCACTCTGCCGCCGCCGGGATTGCCCTCGACCGCGCGGCGCAGGGCTCGCCGGTGCCACTGCACCCGGGGGCGGAGCGCTTCTACCGGCAGGCGGGCGTGCTGCAGTAGGCAGGAGCGGCCGGCTCAGCCCTCTACCGCGACGCCTTTCCAGAAGCCGACGTGGTCTTTGATCCTGGCGGCGGCGGGCTTCGGGTCGGGGTAGTACCACGCGGCGTTGGCATTCACCGCATCGCCAACCACGACGTCGTAGTAATGGGCAACGCCTTTCCATGGACAGAGGCTGGTATACGCTGACGGCCGCAGATATTGCCGCTTCACCGTTTTTGGCGGGAAATAGACGTTGCCTTCCACCGTCTCGAACTGGTCGGCCTCGGCCAGCAGGATGTCGCACCACGTCGCTCGTGCCATCACCTCCTCCCTTCCGCCGGGCAGCGCCTCGCCGCTTCCGGCGCCTGCATCTTTACGTATGCGGGCGATGCGGAAATGCAGCGGCCCCGAATCGACGATCTGCTCCCGGCAAGAGCAGCCGGCGGCACAGCTTCCGGCAGGATGAGAGAGGCGGCTGTGACAGATGGCGGCGATGCCGTCATACTGAGCGCTAATCCGATGGGCAGGGCGAGACCGCCAAGCCTTGCGGCGGCAGGGCTCTCCGGCAGCCCGGCTTCGCCGCAGCCACCCGCAGGAGGCAATTGATAAGGAGGAGGCTCTGATGCCGGCATACCGACGTGCCCTGATCACCGGAGCGACCGGCGGCATCGGCGGTGCCTTCGCCCGCCAGCTGCCGCCGAGAACGGACCTGCTGCTCACCGGCCGCAATGCCGAGCGGCTGGATGAACAGGCACGGCAGCTGGCGCGCCATGGCCGGCGTATCGAGACGATGACCGCCGATCTGACCCGCGAGGCGGATCGCGACCGGCTGGTCGCAAGCGCCCGGGACTTCGCCATCGACCTTTTGGTCAACAACGCCGGCACCGGCCGTTTCGGCCGTTTCATCGACAGCCCCGGCGAAGTGGAGCAGCAGACGGTGCTGCTGAACGTCGTCGCCGTCGTCGATCTCACCCGCCGGCTGCTCCCGGAGATGCTGACGCAAGCCCGCGCCAGCCGGCATCGGGCCGGGCTGATCATCGTCGGCTCGGCCGCCGGATTCGCGCCGGTGCCGATGTTTGCGACCTATGCCGCATCGAAGGCGTTCGACCTGCAGTTCACCGAGGCGCTGGCCGAGGAGTTGCATGACGAGCCGATCGACGTCGTGGCGCTCTGCCCCGGCCCCACCCGCACCGACTTCGGACCCCGCGCCGGCTGGCGCGGCGTTGGCATCCCCGGAGCAGCGGACGCCGACGATGTCGCCGCGGCTGGCTTGGCGGCGCTCGGCCGCAAGACGGTGTGCGTCGGCGGCCGGCTGAACGGCGCTGTGCTGGCTCCGGTGGTGGCGCCGCGCCGGGTGGTGGCCGGCGCTCTCGGTGTCGCTTTGCGCTTCGTCGCCGGACGGCACTGACGCGGAACCGCTACGCCCGGCGCCGCTTGCACCGAAGTGGGACTCGCTTAACTGATCGGAAGGTGGGACATGCTCGGCGACTTCCGTAAGGAGAACACGGACGTGTCGGATCGGGTGGAAGTGCTGGAAGCACTGCGTGAGATCGGCAGGCGCGGCGATGACAAGATCGATATCGCCGAGGCGGCGTTACTGCTGGCGGCCGTGGACCGGCCGGGTGAGCCATTGGACCCCTACCGGTTGCAGCTTGCCGAACTTGCCGAGCAGGCCCGCGCCGGCACCTCGCGACCCATAGCGTCGAATTGCAGGTCAAGGCGCTGGTTGAGCTGCTGGCGGAGCAATGGGAGCTGCGCGGCGATGTGGAGAACTACGACGATCCGCGCAACGCCAACCTGATGCACGTGCTCGACCGCCGGCGCGGATTGCCGGTGGCACTCGGCATCCTGTGGCTCCACGCCGGCCACGCCTACGGCGCCGATATCACCGGCCTTGCCTTCCCTGCCCACTTCCTCATCAGGCTGGCTGCCCGCGGCCAGCGGGTCATCCTCGATGTCTTCGGCGGCGGCCAGGCGCTGGCGGCCGCCGACCTGCGCCGGCTGCTGAGGGAGACCCAAGGCGCCGACAAGGAGATCGAGCCGCACCACTACGGCGCTGTCGGCGTCCGCGACGTGCTCCTCCGCCTGCAGAACAACATCAAGCTGCGCGCCCTCGCCGCCAACGACCTGGAGCGCGGACTGGCCGTGCTCCGCACGATGACGATGATCGCGCCCGATCGCGGCGAGTTGTGGTGGGAGACGGCGGTGCTGCAGAGCCGGCTCGGCGAGCTGAAGACAGCGATTGCGACGCTGGAGGGCTTCCTTGCGCAACCCTCGGCAGCCGCCGCCGGCGGCCGCGGCGAACTGGAAGACCTGCTCCGCCGGCTGCGCAGCAAGGTCAACTGACCCGGCTGACGCTCCTTTACGCTCACATCTGCTTGCGCCGTTCCGCCCAGGCGCGCGCGAGGTCATCGCGAAAGGCCGGCGCGGCGATGGCGATGAGCGCCTGTGCGCGCGCGTCCACGTCGGCCTGGCGCAGGTCGGCGACGCCGTACTCGGTCACCACCTTGTCCATATCGCCGCGGGCAACGCCGACGGCACAATCGGCGGGCAGCGCCGCGACGATCTTTGTGACGGTGCCGCCTTTCGCCGTGGCCGGCAGGGCGACGACCGCCCGGCCCCCCTCCGAGGCACGGACGCCGCGCATGAAATCGACGAGGCCGCCGGAGGCGCCGACCTGCCGGCCGCCGATCATTTCGGCGTTGGCCTGCCCCAGCAGATCAACCTCGATGACCGAGTTCACCGCGACGAAGCGGGGGATCGCCGCGAGAGTGGCGATGTCGTGGGTCCACCCCACCGGGGCGAAGCGCACCCGCGGATCATCGCGAACGAAGCGGTAGAGCTCGGCGCTGCCCAGCGCCACGCCGGCGGTGACCGCGTCGGCCGCTTCGGCAAGCCCCGAAGCTGCCGCCAGCCGCAGCAGCGGCGTGGTGATGGCGCCGGAATGGATGCGCAGATCGCGCATGCCGGCAAGCGCGCCGAACACCCGCTGCACCCGGCCGACCCCCACTTCCAGCGTATCGCCGTCGCCGATCAGCCCGGCCACCTGCCGGCCGATGGCATCGAACACCGCATCGTCGGCATCGCCGTCGTCCGGCAGCGGCGCATCGGCATCGACGATCCAGTCGACCTCGGTCAGCGGGATGCGGGCGGCGCCGCGCGTGCTCGGCATCTGCGGGTTGACGAGCGCCACCTTGCGCTGCGCCTTGGCGAGGACCGCCGGGGTGAAGTCGTTGGCGACGCCCAGCGACAGCTCCCCCGCCGCATCGGGCGGCGCCGTGTGCAGGATCGCCAGATCGATCGTCGCCCGGTCGCGCAGGTAGCGGAACGTCTCGAAGTACGACAGCGGCCGGAAGTCGATCCGGCCGGCGGCGAACGATGCCGCCATGTCGCGGGTGACGAAGAACGCCGTCGCCCGCGCTTGCGGGTGCAGGCCGGCATAATCGACGCGGTTGATGCCGGGCAGCCAGACGCCGATGAAGCGGACGCCGGCGCAGGCTGCCGCCGCCGCCCGCAACGCCGCCACCAGCACCGGCGATTCCCCCGCCAGTCCGGGCGCATAGACGGTCATGCCGGGGTGCAGCAGGCCCGGCACGTCCGCCGCAGCGATGGGCTTCGGCATGGACTGGCGGCCCTCAGGCGGCGCGGCTGCGGACGCTCGCCAGCACGCCGAGGAACTGCGCCAGCCACTTCGGGTGTGCCGGCCATGCCGGGGCGGTGATGATGTTGCCGTCGGTGACGGCATCGTCGACGGCGATCTCGCAGTACTGGCCGCCGGCGAGTTCGACCTCGGGCGCGCACGCCGGATAGGCGGAGATCCGCCGGCCCTTGATGACGCCCGCCGCTGCCAGCAATTGCGCGCCGTGGCAGACGGCGGCGATCGGTTTGCCCTCGTAGGCGAAATGACGGACGAGCGCCAGCACGCGGCCGTTCAGCCGCAGGTATTCGGGCGCACGGCCGCCCGGGATCAGCAGGGCATCGTAGCTCGCCTCGTCCACCTCATCGAAGCTGGCGTTGAGCGGAAAGTTGTGGCCTGGCTTCTCGCTGTAGGTCTGGTCGCCCTCGAAGTCGTGCACCGCCGTGCGGATCTTCTCGCCGGCGCGCTTGCCGGGGCAGACGGCGTGGACGGTATGGCCGACCATCTGCAGGGCCTGAAACGGCACCATCGTCTCATAGTCCTCGGCAAAGTCACCGACCAGCATCAGGATCCGCTTGCCCATCGCTTCTCTCCCTTCCGATAATTCTCGGCGGCTGCCGGCATCTCCGGATGGCGCCATATGTAGCGCTTCCGGTCCGCCGATGCAGCCTGCTAGGATTACCGCCATGCGTGCCGCCGCCCCCGCCCTCGCTCTTGTGCTCCTCCCGCTCGCGCTCGCCGGCTGTGCCGAGGCTGTGCACGGGCCGCGTGTGGTCACTTACAGCGAGGACCGCTTCTATGTGCGGCATGTCCCGGTGCTGGACTCGCGCGCCAGCGTCGAGGCCCTGGCCGAAGCAATCTGCGCGGATACCGCCCGGCTTGCGGGCCTGGAGGATGCTTATCAGTTTGCACCGCTGGACATTCGGTACGCAACCTATCGCTGTGTCGCGCCGTCGGCGGCAGGGGATGGCGCGTTTCCCGCAGCGGCTGAGCCATCGCCGGCAGACGGCGATGTCCCGCCGGATGGGGGCGGTGCTGCGGCACGAATATAACCCCTTCGGGCCTGGGCGGGGTGCGATAAGAGGCAGCGTTGCTCTCGCGCAACCCTCACATGGAATCTTCCTAACTATCGCAGAAGGTGTGGACCTCCCGCGCCCTCCGGTCTATATACGCAACCATGATTCTTCCGGTTAAATTGTTGTCCAATCAGTCGATGGGCGTATCGCATACCTTGCAAGTATTTTCGCCCCGCTGCGTTACGGCGTCCTCGCCGTGGCGGCCGTGGTGCTGGCGAGCCCGGCGGCGTGGGCCGAGGGGGCCAGGGTTGACACCGGCCTGCCCCTTTCGATGGGTGCAGCGTCGCAGGGCAGCGGTACCGCGGGGACAGTGCCGAACACGCCTGGGCAGACCCTGGTGCCGGACACAGCGACCGGCCAGCGCGGTGTTCAGCTGCGCTCCAACCTTCTCGACGGCAAGACGCTGCAGGCCGGCCCGACCTTCGACTACCGTCCAAACGCGCCACACCCGGAAGTACCGCAAATCTCCGCCAATCGCGACAGCCTCAACAACCCGGTCGAGGTGGGCGGTTTCATCGGCTACCTGTTCCACGACGACGCGAGCGGGCTGCCGCCCAGTTCCCTGGGTTTCAATCTCCAGGCCGCCACCGATTCCAGGGGTTCGACCAGCGGCTGGCTGCTGCAGCCCGGCCTGGACTATTCGACAGCACTGGCGCCGTCGTGGCAGCTCAGCACCCGCCTGTTCTCCACCTACTCGCCGGACAGCTCCAGCGTCTCGGCGCTGGGAGTAGAGCGCTCATCGTCGCTGCGGCCGAGCGAGCCCGGATTCCAGGACGTGGGCATCGGCCTCGGGCTCGGCTATTCGATCACCGACAGCTGGAACATCCAGACGCAGGCGCGCTACCAGCGGATGCTGGGTGCGGGCGAGCCCGAAAGCCAGAGCCAGTCCTCGCCGAACCAATTCTTCGGCGGCGTGATGGTTGATTACAAGTTCTAGCCGCCTCGGTCAGGCCCACACGCTGCATCGCCCGCGCAGATCGCCTTGGCATCATGCGCATTCGTCTTGTCGTCCGCTCACCCGTGCATGCCACTGCCGCCGCGATGGCGATGGATGGCTCCGTTCGCCCGCGGCGTCGTCGCCTTGGCGCAAGTGTGGGTGACGCCGGCAACGCGAGGTGGTCATGGCTCGCCCAGCCAACCAAATCCCTGCCCGCGGGGCCGAAGCACCCGGGTGCGGCAATGACATGGCTAGTGCGCCTCAGGGCGCGCCCGGCTATAAGCACTGCCTCTGGCAACCACGGCTGGATTAAGAAGTTTCGCGCATGGCCTATCTGATCCACGGCGATCGCAACGACTGGGAAGTGGTGATCGGGCTGGAGGTGCATGCCCAGGTCATCTCCCACTCGAAGCTGTTCTCCGGTGCCGCCACCGACTTCGGCGCCGAGCCGAATACCCAGGTGAGCCTCGTCGATGCCGCCTTCCCCGGCATGCTGCCGGTGCTCAACGACTACTGCATCGAGCAGGCGGTGCGCACCGGCATCGGGCTGAACGCGAAGATCAACCTCGAAAGCGTGTTCGAGCGGAAGAACTACTTCTACGCCGACCTGCCTCCCGGCTACCAGATCTCGCAGTATCAGCACCCGCTGGTCGGCGAGGGCACCGTCACCGTCGAGCTCGCCGACGGCAGCAGCAAGGACATCGGCATCGAGCGGCTGCATGTCGAGCAGGACGCCGGCAAGTCGCTGCACGACCAGCACCCACGGCTGACGCTGATCGATCTCAACCGCGCCGGCGTGGCGCTGATGGAGATCGTCTCCAAGCCCGACATGCGCAGCCCGGAGGAGGCCGGCGCCTACCTGCGCAAGCTGCGCTCAATCGTCCGCTACCTCGGCACCTGCGATGGCAACATGGAGCAGGGCTCGATGCGCTGCGACGTCAACGTCTCGGTCCGCCCGGTCGGCGAGAACGCGCTGCGCACCCGCGCCGAGGTGAAGAACGTCAACTCCATCCGCTTCGTCATGCAGGCGATCGAGCACGAGGCGGCCCGCCAGGTGGCGGTCTACGAGCAGGGCGGCACCGTCGTCCAGGAGACGCGGCTGTTCGATTCCGGGCGCGGCGAGACGCGCTCGATGCGCGCCAAGGAATTCGCCCACGACTACCGCTACTTCCCCGATCCGGACCTGCTGCCGCTGCGCCTCGATCCGGCGTTCGTCGAACAGATCCGCGCGAGCCTCCCCGAGCTGCCCGACCAGCGCAAGCAGCGCTTCATCGACAGCTACGGCATGACGGCTTACGACGCCGCGGTGCTGACCGCCGAGAAGGAGGCGTCCGAGTACTTCGAGGAGGTGGCGAAAGGCCGCGACGGCAAGCAGGCGGCCAACTGGGTGATCACCAACCTCTTCGCCGTGCTCAACAAGCAGGGCCGCAGCATCGGCGAATCGCCGATCACCGCGGCGGCGCTGGGCAAGCTGCTCGACCTGATGGCCGACGGCACCATCTCCGGGCGCATCGCCAAGGACGTCTTCGAGATCATGGCCGAGACCGGCGAGGATCCTGCCGCCATCATCGAGGCCAAGGGCCTGCGCCAGATCACCGATACGGGTGCCATCGAGGCGGCGGTAGCCAAGGTGGTCGCCGCCAATCCGACCCAGGTGGAGCAGTTCCGCGGCGGCAACGAGAAGGTGCTGAGCTGGCTGGTCGGCCAGGTGATGAAGGCGACCGGCGGCAAGGCCAGCCCGCCCAGGTCCAGCCGGCTGCTGCGCAAGAGCCTCGCCCAGTAACGGCAGGGGCGGCGGTCCATCCGCGGCAATACCGGCGAGGCGCCGGTTGATCTGCTGCGATTGCGGCATCAGGATCTAAGGTGCTAAGAAAGAATATATTGTAACCGGCAAGCTTAATATTAACGATTTCCGATCGCCAGGTTTTGCCGAGGGCCCAGCGCGGGCTACCGAGATCGAGACCCCTGCTTCCCTACCCCATCACCATCTGCGGCCTCGCCGAGCTGGCGCGGCCATGCCGAGCGGGCTTCACCCACGTCGTCTCAATCCTCCAGATCCGATCTGGCCCGATCCGGATGAATTCGACGACTGGGAGGCGCACCGGCAGATTGCTATGGCGCTTCGATGACGTCGTCGAGGTGGGCGGCGGCTACAGTGCACCGAGACGCGAGGACTCCGGGCGATCCTCGCCCTTGGCGTCCGCAACGAAGCCGCGGCACGCGCGTGCTGATCCACTGCCACGCCGGCGTTCGCGCTCCACCGCCGCTGCCGTCATCCTGATGGCGCAGCGCTGGCGGACAGGAGGCCGCGGTGTTCGCCGAGGTTGCGGCGCATCCGCCCCGCGCAGCTGGCCGAATGCGCTTATGCTGCGGCCGACGCGATGCTGCATCGCGAGGGCGCGCTGCTGGTCGAGCTTTATCGCCACCAGCGAGATCGCCGACCGCGCTATCGAGTTCGCCGGTACTCGCCCGCTTCGGCCGTGCGCACGAGATCGCCGCGCTCGGCCGGGCGCGCTGAACGGCGCGGATCTCGGCCTCGCCGGCGTCGGAAAAAGGAGGTTGCCTGCCCGCAGGCGGCGGGCGTTATGGTAGAGGCGCCGACGCTGCCGGTGGCCCCAATGCCCAATACAGATTGAGGGAGAGAAGAAGAGATGAACGAGATGAATCAGGCGATGCCTTTGCACGGACCTTCGACTCTCGGGCCGCCCGCCTCGTTCCGGCGGGCCCGGCCGACGATGGCCGCGCCCTTACCGATCCCCAGCAGATGATGACCTGGTGGGGAAAGACGGAGAAAGCACAGCTGATCTCCTGCGATCTGGACGTCCGCCGGCGGTTCCCGGCCTCGTCATCCGCAACGCCGCCGGCAGCGAAGACGCAGTCAACGCGGCGCCTACTCCGAGGTCGATCCGTCCTATCGGTTGGCGTTCACCTGGTCTTCGAGAAGCCTTCCGACGCGGTGGTCGACACCCGTGTCAGGATCGAGCTGCTCGACCTGAAGGACGGCACGACGCGGGTCGTGGTTACGCAGGACGGGTTGCCGGCTCCCCACGTCGTCAGCGTTTACAGCCTGGCTGGCGCCAGCTATGCTGCCAAGGCCTCGGCATGCACTTCGCCGCCGCATGAGCCTGCCCACGCGGCGGCGGTGCCGGCGTCAGTCGGTGCCGGCGCAGAAGATATCGAGGTAGCGGTCCGGGTCACTGGGGCTGGCGGCGTGGGTCTCCGGCCGCCTGACTCCCTCAAATTCTGCTTCCAACGGCAGCGGTCGCCGCTCGTCGGCAGGCAGCGTCGAGGACAAGGTGTGAGGACGCGGGGTGCGAAAGGCGTTCATCTCGATGACTCTCTCGGTCTTCGTGGCCTCCCCGGCCGCGAATGGGTGTTCGCTGCGCGCGGGGTAAAAATGCTACTTATTCCCAGTTTGCACAGATAGGGGAGGCATGGGCGGCTTGTCGATCCCCGCTGATCCCGCCCCCGCACAAGCCGAACACACCGTTGCCAGCAAGACACAGGGGCCCGGCCATCCCCTGTCATTGCGAGCCCGCGCGAGCGGGCGCGGCAATCCAGTGCTGGGAAGCCCCGCGACCGCTGGATTGCTTCGCTGCGCTCGCAATGACAACTCATGACGCCGCAGGAACGCCGGGCGATAGACGAGGAGATGATGCGATGACGGGCGCTTTGGTGGCTTTCCAGTGGGACGATCCGTTTTTCCTCGATGATCAGCTGAACGAGGAGGAGCATCTGGTCCGCGCCAGCGCCCGCGCCTATGCCGAGGAGCGGCTGATGCCGCGCATTCGCGATGCCCACCGGTACGAGACCTTCGATCGGGCGATCTTCGGCGAGATGGGGGCGCTGGGCCTGCTCGGCTGCACCCTGCCGGAGGAGTACGGCGGCGCCGGCTTGGGGCACGTCGCCTACGGACTGGTGGCCCGCGAGATCGAGCGGGTCGATTCCGGCTACCGGTCGGCGATGAGCGTGCAGTCCTCCCTGGTGATGTATCCGATCTGGGCCTATGGCAGCGAAGAGCAGCGGCGAAGCTGGCTGCCGCGGCTAGCGGCGGGCGGGGCCGTCGGCTGCTTCGGCATGACCGAGCCGGACTGCGGATCGGACCCCGGCGGAATGCGGACGCGGGCGGAGAAGGTGGACGGCGGCTTTCTGCTCACCGGCACCAAGATGTGGATCACCAACGCGCCGATCGCCGACGTGCTGATCGTCTGGGCGACGCTCGACGGGCACATCCGCGGCTTTCTGCTGGAGCGCGGCATGGAAGGGCTTGCAACGCCGACGACGGAAGGCAAGTTCTCGCTGCGTGCATCGCTCACCGGCGAGATCGTCATGGACCGGGTGTTCGTGCCGGACGCCGGCATCTTTCCCGAAATCTCCGGATTGAAAGGCCCGTTCGGCTGCCTCAACAAGGCCCGCTTCGGCATCGCCTGGGGCGCGCTCGGCGCTGCCGAATTCTGCTGGCACGCCGCCCGCAGCTACGCGCTCGACCGGGTGCAGTTCGGCCGCCCACTCGCCGCCACCCAGCTTGTCCAGAAGAAGCTTGCCGATATGCAGACCGAGATCGCCATCGGCCTGCAGGCGGCGCTGCGTGCCGGCCGGCTGATGGACGAGGGCCGCTGCCCGCCGGAGCTGATCTCGCTGATCAAGCGCAACTCCAGCGGCAAGGCGCTGGACATCGCCCGCGCCGCCCGCGACATCCACGGCGCCAACGGCATCATGGACGAGTTTCACGTCATCCGTCACGTCCTCAACCTGGAGACGGTGAACACCTACGAAGGCACCCACGACATCCACGCGCTGATCCTCGGAAGGGCGCAGACTGGCATTCAGGCGTTCTGCTGACGGCGGCGGCGCCCGGCAGGGGGCGCGCGCCCGCGGTTCATCACCTGTGTGATCCGAGGGTGCCGGGACGGGGCTTAACCGATGGCCCGGCGCCACGCAGCGAGCGCCCGGCGCAGATCGGCAACGGCGAGCCGCAGCGGCGCCCGCCGGTCGTCACGGCCGTTGCGGAGCTGCGCTCCGTCCGGCCCGGCGCGCAGCTTGTAGAGGCTGCCCGATGCGGCGAACGTCTGTCCGACGCTGGCGCCGTCGAGGCCGCGCAACAGCTCCTCGCACCAAGCCGGATCGTCACGCACGTCGGTTTCCAGGAAATCCGCCAGCAGCGACGGAAACACGTCGGGCGACGCCCGCAGGCGGTCGCGGCGATCGCGATAGATGCCTCGCATCAACGCTTCGTTCCCCTGCCACCGCCGCCTGCTCCCCCGGATTCCGGCGTGGCTTCGTCAGTTGGGAAAGGGCCTTGTTGGTCCGGCCATTCGCGAGCGCGGCCGGGACAATGTCGAATCGAGCCGATGGTTGTCCAGCCAGAACGTTTCAGGACCAACGTTTCAGGACCACTGGCCGCATGCGCCATAGCCGACGGTTGCCGAGACGCGTGCAGCGGCGAAGGCCGGCAAGGTCAGGCTTGCGCCCTCTCTGCTCTGCCGTCCTTCGCTGACTGCGTTGGCGCCATCGGGGATGGCTCGCCGGCATCTTTTCGTCGCGCCGGCGCGGCGGCGACGGCACATCCGTCTGTTCCAGTTATTAATTTTGCGAAGCATTCGCAAGTTTGCCATGCATCGGGCGCAACCGCCGCCCCGAAGCGTGCGGCCTTGTTTGCCCCGAAATTCGGGGCTATGGTGTCCTTGTTCACGGGCTTCATTCGTCCGCGAAGGGATTTTTGCTTCGCGGGTGCACAACGCGCCGGGCGTGCCAAAGTAACGATAACAAATCGGCAGCGCGCACGGCCTCCAATGTTTGGGGAAATAGTATTCGTTTATCGATGTGTTTGACCGGCTGAAAATGGCACCGGTTCCGCCACAACACCGGCAGACGGCGCCACGGGCGCTGGCCGGGGCGTCAGTCTGGACGTGTGCTTTGCCGCGCTGCCGACCAAGGCGACGGAAGATCGCCGCGACCAAGGCTGAAGAGACGAAGAAAAAGGAGGAAGTTCTCGATGAGTCAGCAACCCGCCGACCTGACCCGTCCGCCGGATCTGGGCAGCAAGCGGCCGACGACGCACACGCGCATCCAGCGGCCGATCTATCTGGACATGCTGCCGCCGTGCAACAACGCTTGCCCGGCCGGCGAGGATATCCAGACCTGGCTGGCTCATGTCACCGCGGGACGCTTTCGCGAGGCGTGGGAGACGATCGTCAAGGACAACCCGATGCCCGCGGTGCACGGCCGGGTCTGCTACCATCCGTGCGAGAGCAACTGCAACCGCCGCCAGCTGGATGGTGCGATCTCCATCCATGCCGTCGAGCGCTTCCTCGGCGATCTCGCCCTCGAAGAGCAGTGGACGCCGACGATCCCGGTGAAGCCGACGGGCAAGCGCATTCTCATCGTTGGTGCCGGTCCGAGCGGCCTGTCCTGCGCCCATCACCTGGCGCTGATGGGGCACACGGCGGAGATCCACGAAGCCGGCCCGATCGCCGGCGGCATGATGCACTTCGGCATCCCCTCCTACCGTCTGCCGCGCGACGTGCTCGACGGCGAGATCGCCCGCATCGAGCGGATGGGGGTAAAGATCGTCCTCAATCATAAGGTCGAGGACCTGCTCGCCGAAAAGCAGCAAGGGAACTTCGATGCGGTATTCGTCGCTGTTGGCGCGCACATCTCGAAGAAGACCGACATTCCCGCCCGCGACGCCGGCAAGATCCTCGATGCGGTGAGCTTCCTTAAGGACGTCGAGATGGGCAACGCGCCGAAGATGGGCCGAAGGGTCGCCATCTACGGCGGCGGCAACACCGCGATGGACGCCGCCCGCGTCGCCATGCGTCTCGGCCATGAGCCGATGATCATCTACCGGCGTGACCGCGCGCACATGCCGGCGCACGAGTTCGAAGCCGACGAGGCGCTGGAAGAGGGCGTCAAGATCCACTGGCTGCGCACCATCAAGTCGATCGACCAGTCGGTGGTGACCGTCGAGGTGATGGAGATCGACGACAAGGGGCGGCCGCGGCCCACCGGCCAGCTGGAGACGCTGGAGGCCAACGACCTGATCCTGGCCCTCGGCCAGGACACCGATACCGCCTTCCTGCACAAGGTGCCGGGGGTGAAGTTCAAGGACGACGGCACGGTGATCGTCAGCGAGCAGATGATGACCGGGGCAACGGGCCTGTTCGCCGGCGGCGATATGGTGCCGTCGGAGCGGACGGTCACCATCGGCGTCGGCCACGGCAAGAAGGCGGCGCGCAACATCGACGCCTACCTGCGCGGCGAAGGCTACGCCAAGCACGGCAAGAAGGAACTTGCCGATTTCGACAAGCTGCACCTGTGGTTCTACACGAATGTCGAGCAGCGGCCGCAGGCGCACGTGGAGATGCATCACCGGCGCACCAGCTTTGCCGAGGTGGTGCAGGGCCTGAGCCAGAGCGAGGCGAGCTTTGAAGCCAAGCGCTGCCTGTCGTGCGGCAACTGCTTCGAGTGTGACGGCTGCTATGGCGCGTGTCCGGAAGACGCGATCATCAAGCTCGGCGTCGGCAAGCGCTACCAGTACGACTACGACCTGTGCACCGGCTGCGCGGTCTGCTTCGAGCAGTGCCCGTGCCATGCCATCACCATGATCCCGGAACCGGGCCCGGTGAGCTGAGGACCGGGAGGGAACCGTCCGGCCGTCGGGTTCAACGGTCGGACCGACAACGTGAAGAGACGTAGCGCGTGCCGAGGATGCCGGGCGCCGTGGCCCTACGGCGTGGCCTGCGCCTGCGCATTGGAGCTGGAGGAAGTCCATGGCCGATAATTTGAACGTCGCAACCATCGACGGCAACGAAGCTGCCGCCTATGTCGCCTTCCGCGTCAACGAGGTCTGCGCGATCTATCCGATCACGCCGTCCTCGACGATGGCGGAACTTGCCGACCAATGGGCGAGCGAGGGCAAGACCAATATCTGGGGCGGCATTCCGGATGTCGTCGAGATGCAGAGCGAGGGCGGCGCTGCCGGCACCGTCCATGGCTCGCTGCAGGGTGGCGCGCTCACCACCACCTTTACCGCGTCGCAGGGGCTCATGCTGATGATCCCCAACATGTACAAGATCGCGGGCGAGCTGACGGCGTGCGTCATCCACGTTGCCGCCCGCGCGCTGGCGACGCAGGGGCTGTCGATCTTCGGCGACCACCAGGACGTGATGGCGGTGCTGCCCACCGGCTTCGCCCAGCTCTGCTCCAGCTCGGTGCAGGAAGCCCACGACATGGCGCTGATCGCCCAGGCGGCGACGCTGGAATCGCGCATCCCGTTCATCCATTTCTTCGACGGCTTCCGCACCTCCCACGAGGTGAACAAGCTGACCCTGCTCTCAGATGAGCAGATCCGAGCGATGATCGACGAGGATCTGGTGATCGCCCACCGCCGGCGCGGCCTCAACCCCGATAATCCATTCATCCGCGGCACCGCCCAGAACCCCGACGTCTACTTCCAGTCGCGCGAGACGGTGAATCCGTTCTACGCAAGGGTGCCCGGCACGGTCGAAGCGGCGATGAAGAAGTTCGGCGAGCTCACCGGCCGTCACTATCGCCTGTTTGACTACTTCGGTGCCCCCGACGCCGAGCGGGTGATCGTGATCATGGGCTCGGGCGCCGATACGACGCGCGAGGTGGTCGAACATCTGCAGGCGAGCGGCGAGAAGATCGGCGTCGTCCAGGTGCACCTGTTCCTGCCGTTCTCGCCGACGCATTTTTTCGCGGCGCTGCCGGCGACGACCAAAGCCATCGCCGTCCTCGACCGCACCAAGGAGCCGGGCAACGTCGGCGAGCCGATGTACCGGGCGGTGGTCACCACCTTCATCGAGGCCGCTGCCGACGGCACGATGCCGACCAAGGCAATGCCGCGCATCATCGGCGGCCGCTACGGCCTGTCGTCGAAGGAATTCTCGCCGGGCATGGTCAAGGCGGTATTCGATGAGCTGAAGAAGGAAAAACCGAAGAACCACTTCACCATCGGCATCATCGACGACGTCTTCGCCACCAGCCTGGAGTGGGACCACGAGTTCTCCACCGAGGCCGATGACGTGTTCCGCGCGCTGTTCTACGGCCTGGGAGCGGACGGTACGGTCGGTGCCAATAAGAATACCATCAAGATCATCGGCGAGAACCCAGAGTTCTATGCTCAAGGCTACTTCGTCTACGACTCGAAGAAGTCAGGCTCGCAGACGGTCAGCCATGTGCGCTTCGGCCCCAACCCGATTCGCTCCGCTTATTTGATCCACGCCGCGCACTTCGTCGGCTGCCACCAGTTCAACTTCATCAACAAGACCGACGTTCTTGAGCACGCGATGTCAGGGGCGACGCTGCTGCTGAACAGCCCGTACGGTGCTGAAGAGGTGTGGGACCATCTGCCCCGACCGGTGCAGCAGACGATCATCGACAAGAAGATCAAGTTCTACGCCATCGATGCGGCGAAGGTGGCGCGCGAGTCCGGCATGGGGACGCGCACCAACACCATCATGCAGACCTGCTTCTTCGCCATCTCGGGCGTGATGCCGAAAGACGCGGCGATCGAGCGGATCAAGTATTCCATCCGCAAGACCTACGGCAAGAAGGGCGAGGAGGTCGTCCGCAAGAACTTCGAGGCCGTCGACTACACCGTCGCCAATCTGCACGAGGTCAAGGTGCCGGAGACGGTGACGAGCACGATCGACATGCTGGCGGTGGTACCGCCGCAGGCGCCGGAATTCGTGCAGAAGGTGACGGCGATGATGATGGCCGGGCGCGGCGATGATCTGCCGGTCGGCGCCCTGCCGGTGGACGGCACCTACCCGAGCGGCACCACCAAGTGGGAAAAGCGCAACATCTCCCAGTTCGTGCCGGTTTGGGAGCCCGAGATCTGCATCCAGTGCGGCAACTGCAGCTTCGTTTGCCCGCACGGCGTGATCCGCTCCAAACTCTACGACAATAGCCTGCTGGCGAGCGCGCCCGAGGGCTTCAAGTCGGCGAAGATCGACGCCCGCGGCTTCCCCGACACCCGCTACACTCTGCAGATCTATGCCGAGGACTGCACCGGCTGCACCCTGTGCGTCGAGGTCTGCCCGGCAAAGAGCAAGGAGGAGACGGGGAAAAAGGCGATCAACATGGCGTGGAAGGACGACTTCCTGGAAAGCGCCAAGAAGAACGTCGCCTTCTTCGAAACGCTGCCGGTCAATGACCGCTCCTATGTGGATTTCTCGACCATCCGCGGCACCCAGTTCCTTGAGCCGCTGTTCGAGTTCTCCGGCGCCTGCGCCGGCTGCGGCGAGACACCCTACGTCAAGCTGATCAGCCAGTTGTTCGGCGACCGGATGATGGTCTCCAACGCCACCGGCTGCTCGTCCATCTACGGCGGCAACCTGCCGACGACCCCATGGACGGTGAACAGCGAAGGCCGAGGTCCCTCATGGTCGAACTCGCTGTTCGAAGACAATGCGGAGTTCGGCCTCGGCATGCGTCTGGCCGCCGATCGGCACATGCAGCTTGCCCGCAAGCTGCTGGCCGAGATGGCGTCGTCGATTGGCGAAGAGCTGGTTGAGGAGCTGCTCAATGCCTCGCAGCGCACCGAATCGGAGATCCGGCGGCAGCGGGTGCGGGTTGCCGAGCTGAAGGGGATCCTCGCGGCGCAGAAGACTGATACGGCAAAGCAGCTGCTGTCGGTGGCCGACCACCTGGTGAAGCGGGCAGTGTGGATCGTCGGCGGCGACGGCTGGGCCTACGACATCGGCTCCGCCGGCGTCGATCATGTGCTGGGCAGCGGGCGCAACATCAACATCCTGGTGCTTGATACCGAGGTCTACTCCAACACCGGCGGCCAGGCATCGAAGTCGACACCGATCGGCGCGGTGGCGAAGTTCGCCAACGCCGGCAAGTCGGTGGGCAAGAAGGACATCGCCCTGCAGGCGATCTCCTACGGCAATGTCTACGTCGCCCGCGTCGCCATGGGAGCCAATCCGCAGCAGACGCTACTGGCCTTCCGTGAGGCGGAGGCCTACGACGGCCCCTCGCTGGTTCTCGCCTACAGCCACTGCATCGCCCACGGCATCAACATGCAGAACGGCCTCGATCAGCAGAGCCGGGCGGTGCATTCCGGCTACTGGCCGCTGATGCGCTACAACCCGGAAGTGCGGCTGGGGGGCGAGAACCCGTTCACGCTCGACTCGCCGCGGCCGACGCTGAAGCTGCGCGACTACGCCGACAACGAGCTGCGCTACCGGATGCTGAAGATCACCAATCCGAAGTCGGCCGACCGGCTGATGCAGATGGCGCAGGCGGCAGTCGATCGGAAGTGGAAGCTGTACGAGGAAATGGCAACTCTCGCCTGAGCGGCCGCGACGCCCACCAGCCGGCCGGGACCTTCAGGGGGATCTCCGGCCGGCTGCCGGCGGCGTACGCCCGGGAGCCGCGATCGCGGCTGCGGAACGACGAATACGGGAGGGAACGACAATGGATATGAAAACCACCTACCTCGGGCTTCAGCTCAAGCATCCGATCGTGGCGTCGGCCTCGCCGATGTCGCGCACCCTCGACGGCATCCGCCGGCTGGAGGACGCCGGCGCCTCGGCGATCGTGATGTTCTCGCTGTTCGAGGAGCAGATCCGCTACGAAAACGAGGCCCTCGACTACCTCACCGAGGCCGGCACCGAGACCTTCGCCGAATCGCTGACCTACTTCCCGTCGGTGCAGGAGTACCGGGTCGGTCCCGACTCCTACCTGGAGCTGATCCGCGCTGCCTCGCAGGCGTGCGAGGTGCCGATCATCGCCAGCCTCAACGGCGTCACCAAGTCCGGCTGGACCAGCTATGCCCGCGAGATGATCGAGGCTGGCGCCAAGGCGATCGAGCTCAACGTCTACTACATCCCGGCCGACATCAGCGTCTCCGGCCGCGAGGTCGAGCAGCGCTACATCGATGTGGTCAAGGAGGTGCGCAAGTCGATCAAGGCGCCCATCGCCGTCAAGCTCAGCCCGTTCTTCAGCTCGATGGGAGAGATGGCGAACAGCTTGGTTGCAGCCGGCGCCGACGGCTTGGTGCTATTCAACCGCTTTTATCAGCCGGACTTCGACCTTGACGAGCTCGAGGTGGTGCCCGACATGGAGCTGAGCACGGCGAGCGAGATCCGCCTGCCGCTGCTGTGGATCGCCGTGCTGCACGGCCGCATCAAGGCCTCCCTGGCCGCCACCCGCGGCGTCCAAACCGGCGTCGAGGTAGTGAAGTATCTGATGGCTGGCGCGGACGCGGTAATGAGCACCTCGGCGCTGCTACGCAATGGTGCCAGCCATCTTGGCACGCTGCTGGAAGGCACCCGCATCTGGATGGAAAAGCGCGGTTACTCGTCGGTGGAGCAGATGAAGGGCTCGATGAGCCAGAAGAAGGTCGCAGATCCAAGCGCCTTCGAGCGCGCCAACTACATCAAGATCCTGCAGAGCTACAAGAGCCCGTTCATTGCCGCCCCGACGCGTCCGGTCGATGTCGACTCCTTCTACGAGGAATCGCCGCTGCGTCGGTAAGCCTGATCCGACGAGGGCGGCCGGGGTGGAAATCGCCCGACGCTGATGCCGACGCCGCCAAGCGATAGCGTCGTCGGGCCCGCCGGATTATGGGTGCAGGTGCTCAGGCACAGCGATGCGGCTGCCGGCGGCCCGGCGCTCTTCCTCGACCGGGACGGGACGATCGTCGAGGAGATCGGGCATCTGCGGCGGCCGCAGGATGTGCGGCTGATCGCCGGAGCGGCGGCGCTGATTGCCGCCGCCAATCGGGGCGGCATCCCCGTCATCGTCGTCTCCAACCAGTCGGGTATCGGCCGCCGGCTGTTCGGCTGGGATGACTTCCAGGCGGTCCAGCAGCGCATGGAAGAGCTGCTGGCAGCCGAAGGCGCGGTCATCGACGCGGTCATCGCCTGCCCCTACCACAGCGAAGCAGCGGCGCCGTGGCAGCATCCGGATCACCCGGCACGCAAGCCCAACCCCGGCATGCTGCTGCACGCCGCCCGGCTGCTGCCGATTGCCCTGCAGGAGTCGTGGATCATCGGCGACCGGGCAAGCGATCTCGCCGCCGGCCGCAACGCCGGGCTGCGCGGCGGCTTGCTGCTGCTCTCGCAGACGGTCGATCAGCCGGGCGAGCTGCGCGGCGTGCAGATCCTGGCGGCGACCAGCTTTCGCGTCTTCGTCACTCCGATGCTCACCGACATTCTGCAGCTGGTGCCGCTGCTGGGCGAATGGCCGGGTGCCGGCCGCGAGCGGCAGCCGAGCCCGCCGCCTCAGCCGCGGGCGTAGTGGACGTAGTCGGTCCAAGTGCGCTCCACCTCGCGTAACACCTGACAGACGCCCTCGATCGCCATGCCGCCCTGCTCGGCGCCGTCGATCTGCTTGGCGATCCGCTGCTCGAGGTCGCGGATGTCGTCGACCACCGCCAGCGCCCGCTCGGTCAGGCTGATGCTCACCGAGCGGCGGTCGTGGGCCGAACGGGCCTGCTCAAGGTAGCCCATCTCGACCAGCTTCTTGATGTTGTAGGAGACGTTGGAGCCCTGATAGTAGCCGCGCTCGATGAGGTCGCGGATGGCGATCTGCTCACGGCCGATGTTGGCCAGCAGCAGCGCTTGCACGCTGTTGATGTCGCGGATGCCGAGCCGGTTCAGCTCGGCCCGCAGCAGATCGAGGAAGCGCCGGTGCAGCCGCTCGATCAGCCGCGTTAAGTCCAGGTACTCGTTCTTCACCTCGGCGCTCCTCGCAGTCTCCGTCGGCGTAACCGCTGATCGAAGAAACCACAAAAAGTGCAACGAATGGTAAACGCTGCCGCCGCAAGCCGGGACGGGCAGCGTGGGACGTTGCCTGAGCTTTGGATTTGGCGAGGCGGTCGTCGGTTTCACGACGGCTGGCGGATGGCCTCGAACTCCAGAATGATGTCGACCTCGTCGCCGACGGCGCCGCCTTGCAGCGCATAGGTCATGCCGAAGTCGCTGCGCTTGATCGTCGTCCGCGCCGAGATTCCCGCGGCCCAGTGCTTGTCGCCCATCAGGTACTCGCCGCTCTTGTTCCAGGTGACGTCGAGGGTTACCGGCCGGGTGACGCCGCGGATGGTCAGCTCACCCGTTATCTTTCCGGTATGCGGCCCGGTCTGCTCGGCGCCGGTGCCGTGGAAGGTTATCTCGGGATACTTCTCGACCCACAGGAACTCCTCCTTGCGCAGGTGCTCGTCGCG
>JAXMDR010000005.1:0-119105 GCA_046348725.1 Rhodospirillales bacterium | reverse complement strand
GGGGTTTGGTGGGCAGAAGCCGCATCTGCACCTGGACGCCTCTTTCCCCGCCATGCGGGCGACCTGCCCTATCCGACGGATGGATACCCCCTCCTGGGGACGCGCAACCGACACACTGCATCCGCCCGCCTGCGACCCCGCCGAACACACTGCTACCGCCTCAAGGCTGCGACTGCTTGTCGCCTGGGAGACGCCGAAGGGCATGAAGGTACTGCGTCAGTTTGAATTTTTGATGCAGTACCGGCATGGAGGCTAACTTGACTTGGGATTCGGCACTGCGTTCTTCAGCATTTGCCGTTTGCGATCAGGCGACATTCTCCATTGCGAACTCGTACAGCGGTCTATCGGGTACGACCCGCCCGCCTGATCAATGCCGTCGCCAGCACCGTTTGCCACTTTTGCAGAGGCGTGAACCGGTCTGGCTGAGGTTAGGTTTAGGAATGTGAGGACAAATCGGAAGAAATCCGCTATATTCTTTGCGCGTAGGTTTAATCAGACTTGTATCTGAGCGGCGCCGCGGTCCGCTCATTGAGTACAATATATTTGCTTGGGAGGGACAAGTGAATAGCGCACCACTTCGGATAAAGTTTATCGCAAATGACGAGTTCATCGACAAACTTAGTGAAGAGGCACGAAATATGCCGCAACTGATAACGTGTGATAAAAAGAAGGAGGAAAAAGATGCTACGCGGCTTGGCTTCGATTTTGAAACCGTATCATCAGTAATTACTGTATTTCAGGCTGCATTAACTACTGCTAAGGTCGCGCAAATGATCTTTAATTGGTGGAGCAATACCAAGAAAAATAAAGTCGTCATACAAACCCCATTCAAGACACTGGAATTGAGGAGTCAGGTACCAATTAGCGAAGAAGACGTAAGGCGCTTTTTGCAGGATTCGGCGCAAGCCTGAGAATATAGTATGCAGCGCGATTTTGGCGGATTTGACCCTTCTTTTATTGGCATTACAACCCGCCTAGGTAGCGAGAGAGCTTTCAATTTCTATAAATTCTTTGTTTCCAGTTCTGATCCTCCAAATGTTTCGAATTTCCCTGAAGAGATACGGTTTAAAGCCTTAGCGCTTGCTTCGGTTGTGTCACACGAAGTGCGTCATTTTCATGATTTTCTTCTGACACCTTACAGTGCGCGAGTCTTCAAGACGCGCATAGAGGCATTTATTAACATATTTCAGGTATTGCCATATTTATTTAAGCCAGAAGCGAATTGCTTACCGCTTCCTATTTCTTTGTGGTGTAAACTCGATGAATGTGAACGTGAAACCGTACTGAAGAATTTGCCGCCTAGAAGCGATGGAAAGTTGTGGTCCCCAGTATCTCTACCAAATTTTAACTTACTAGATGAGGATATACCAAAATCATCTGAATTGCGCGAGCATGGAGAAGACGCTATACGCTTTCTGATTCATATTGGGGCTACAGCAATTAAACGAATTCGCCAGTTCACGTACAATCCGCGAATGGTTAGCAACAGTGTTAGTTTCCAACCGTGGCAAATATTTGAAATGTCAGGGCTAATGGTTCAACTACAAGATATTTATCACCAATATGGGGCAGATGAGACACAATTCTTTATCAGCTGTTTGAGTAAGCAAAGCAACCCTTATGCAGAAGCTCTCAATCTAGCCTATTCCATGTTGTATAGACACGAAATTGTAGATCATGACATGGTAAATCTAGCAGTAACCTGGAGTTTGTTTGGAAGTTATTCTAAAGATGCATGGAATGCATGTCCAACCGAACGCTTCATGCGTATCTGGGATCATCTTAGAAAACGTGATAGGAGATATGATTTAAGTGATTGCATGGATATTTTTAATACATGGAGTCGTGATCTGAACCTTTCTACCGTTGAGGAAGGAATAATGGATGCCACGAAAACATATACAAGGTTGCGCGATAATCTAGAACGTAACTGGAAGCATCTTGAAAATAGTCGTAATGCCTCGTTACTTTTGCCCCTTCGCCGTGTCTTAGACGGGATGGTAAAGGCAAATGCTCATATGGTATCGCTGTTTGTTAATAGCCCAAATGAGTATGTATACTCAAAGTCATATGTGAATTCTGCATGTAACTTTGTCAACCCTATTCACCGTATGATGTTCAGGGTTGTTCAGTTCTGTTCACGCTGAGCGGTATGCGATGGGGTGATTTGGGTTTAGGGCGTTGAGGTAGAGTTCCCTGCTGACGTTGGTGATGCCGTTGGCGCGCAGGATGTTGAGAACTGAAGAGCAGAAAGCGGGCGAAGTGGCCTGGTTTGGAGCGAATGCGGCTGTGGTCTTCGAAGAAGCTGACGTCGCGGACGTAGTGGCTGCGGTTTTCGATGCCCCAATGCTGGCGGTTGGCACCGATGGCGGTGGCGGACAGGCTGATTTGAGAGGCATAGAAGGCAGTCTCCTGGGTCCGGGTGCCAGAAGCCGGTGGCGGTGTCTTTGTGCCAGGTGAGCCGGGTGACGCAGGCGGCAGCGGCGGCGATCAGGCCGTCCCAGTCGGCTCGAGGCGGCCGGTGAGGTCGAAGGTCTCGACCAGCCGATGCTCCTGGCGACCGTGGCGGTTGCGCTCGATGGTGCAGGCGCTGTCGATGCGCTGGTCGGCGGCACAGACCGCTTTGATCGTCCGGTGCAGGGTGTGCTGGTTGGCTTTGACCTGGGCGACCAGAAAGTTTCCGGTATCCCTCGCGGTTTCAAAGGTTTTTTTGACAGTGGAGGGCATCGGCGATGAACACGGCGCCGGTCAGTCCCAGCTCACGGATGATCTGCTGGGCGGGCAGGGATCTCGTTCGACTTGCCGTCGATCTCGATGTGCGCGAGGACGATGGCCGAAGCCGAGGCGAATGCCGTCAAGGTCTCGCCGCCTTTGCGGTCGTTGAAGCGGTCGAAGCTGCCGCGCAGGGTCTTGCCGTCGAGCGCGATAACCGGCTGTTTGCCCGCCCCGCCCGCCAGCAGCAGGGTCTTGGCATGGCGCGGAACGCCCCTTCGAGGGCCTCGGTCAGCGGCGACTGCAGCACCGTCCGCAGCGTGTTCACCACCGGCGCCCGCTTCAGATCTACCCCGAAGTGGTGATTGAGGTGCTCCCGGCGCTGCTCAGGAAGGTGATGACGCCACGGTAAGGACCTGGCCCCGCTCAACAACGCCAGCACCGTGAACATCAGCAGATACGGCAGCGGATACCGTTTGCCTTGCGCCCGCCGGGGATCGGGAACGTCCGTAGGCCGCCGGGGTTGGAAAACGGAGCCATGAGCACCCTCTCACCAAGGTGCCCGCCATGAATCCAGACTTTTCGTCGCGGTGAACTCGTTTTCGGATCGGCAATCCCGCACGGAGACTCGTCTTACGAGAACATTCCTTATGCCGGGAGAATTGAACAGCCCTGGTATGATGTTTGATGGATTTGGCGTGACTTTTGAAGACAAAAGCAAATATATTATACAATGGGCCAGGAAAGTAGATGGTGTTGAAGTAGTATCGTCCTGCATAATGCCATTTCACTTAAGTAGTGTCAACTTTTTTGCTCCTGACGATGTAGATCAATTAAGTGTATATATCGGACTAACTGATTTTCTGTTTGCAGAAACGGCTCGAACACGAGAGGATGTCCAGCGTCCAGGCAAGACTTTTTTCTCCGATAGTTCGCTAATACCATTTGATATTTTTTATTGAGTCTAAAGAATCTTTCCCCCATACTGTCTTCAGCTGCCTGCACGATAACAGATAACAAGTAAGGAATGCTAGCGGGAGCCCAATGCGCTTGTGCCTGGGGGGTTCGAAAACTGGTCCAAAGAAAGGCGCGCTATCTTAGCCATCTTTCTTTGCAGAGGATAGCCTCTATTTGGCGTGGCCTGAGCGTCCGCGGTTGCGATCTGCCGCGGCTTGGTTCTGTTGCTGTTCCAGTTGCCCCCGCTTTACCGGATGGTCCGCAGCCAGGGTTTTGGTAGTAATATTGTCCAGGTGCGATTCTGCGGTGCCGTTCCAGGGGAGTGACGGTAAAATCTGTGCCGGCTTCGAGAGAGGTCGAGTGGGCGACGGTCGGCGTTGCGAGAATGCATTCTACCGCTTTCCTTCCCGGATCATCCGCAGCCAGGGGTTCAGGTTGGGCTCGCCGATTCTGGTCAGCAGGTTTTCGTCGCGTCGGACACCTCGTAAGTGCGCCGATTAGGCTTTCTCCGGACCTTGCAATCGCGCTCACGCCTCACGTTGCCTCATCCTCCGCGCATTGATGAGCAGACTTAGGGTGTCGGCGCCGGGGTGAATGTCATATAGATGTCGGACCTGAAGGCCGAGCGGCGGCTGGTCACCCAGCCTCGCGCGTGCCCCAGCAGCAGCCGACCTACCAGCGCGGTCGATAGTAGCTGCCTGAGCCGTAATAGCTGCCCCCATAAGGGGTGCTAACCGTTCGCGAATAGGAACCAACCCCCGCGCCGTAGGTTGCGCTGCCGCTGGAGCTGTAGGTCCGGCCATACGCCCCGGTTGCGGACCGGTCACAGGATGCGCTGCCGCCGCCGTAACTGCAGCCGCCGCTGTCGCTGTACGTTTGCCCGTAGGCCCCGGGGTAGCTGCGGTCGTAGGAGCTGCTGCCGCTGCCGTAGGGGTACCAGGCCAGCGCTGGCGTGGCTGCCGCCACGCTTAGGGCGGCCGCGACGGCGAGACCGTGCGTGAACTTCATGTCCTTATCCTCCGGCGACGAATAGCCTGCGCGCGGCCATCAGTCGCGAATGGTGAGCTGAAGCGTGTACGTGGCCCCCTCCTCAGGATGCACGCGACCCTTTATGGTAACCGGGCCGCTGATCTTCTCATACCTGCCGGTGCCCCCCAGAAGCTTTCCTTCGCCCGCGAAGGGAGCTTCGACAAACTTGTTGTCGCGCTCGACCACATCCCACTTGCCATCGAGCTGGATAAAGGCGGCATCATCGCTCTTCGTGGCAATCACCCCATAGGACCGGAAGGTCCCGGTCGTCGGGTAGGACAGGTTCTGCTCGTAGAGCGTGAGCGTGGCGTCGTTCCACTCCGGATCCGTACTCTTGAGTTCATCGACGCGCACCTCCTGCACCATTTCGACACTGGCCGGAGCATCGAGCTTGCTCATGCTGTTGGCGACGACCCGGCCGAACTTCGATTGCAGAGCGACCGACTTCTCCGCCGCGGAGGCCGGGCAGCTGGCGATGGTGAACGAAGTAATGGCAAGCAATAGCGCAATGCCTGGCAAACTCTGCCGCATCCTCTTTTTCCCCGCGTCGTAATTAGTTCAGAAAGGCGCCTGTATTCATTGCACAGGTAAAGTGCATTCACAAGAGGTCCACGCGATAAATACTCGCGTCATAGTTGCGTGGCCAGAGGCGGCTCGCGTAGTCGGAATACGCCTCCGGCTACTTTGACCTTGTGCTCCGTCATCATGAGAAACGGTCGCCGCTCTTTTTCCTGCCCGACGCTGTAGGGTGCCGGTGAGCAAAGCGAACCGCACCATCCCGTTCACCATGCACGGGCGTTGCAATAGCGGGGGGAAATGGTGCGCTTCGCTGCGCTCAGCACACCCTACGTGCTTATGGTTGCTACCGCTTTCCATCCCGGATCATCCGCTGCCAGGGGTTCAGGTTGGGCTCGCCGATCTTGGTCAGCAGGTTTTCGTCGCGGTGGGAGAACGGCTCGGCGTAGCCTTTCACCACCAGGGTGGTATCGGAGACGTAGCGCCAGCTGCCGTCGGCATTGAAGGTGACCTCGAGGCGGTAGGCGTCGGTGCGGAAGGCGAGCTCGAGGAAAGTGGTCGAGCAGATGCCGTAGTCGGTGCGCCCGCGCTCCGCCGTCACCACCAGCGTTGTCGCATCAGGAGCGGCGTGGCCGGCGGCGATCGCGACCTGGCCACGCGGGATGGTCAGCGTCTGCAGGATGAGGCCGGTCGCCGGCTCCCACAGCCAGTAGCCGATCTGGTCGTGGAAGGTGTTTTCCTCCTCCGGCGTATTGATGTGGGTATGGTAGCGCAGGCCATAGAACAGCTGCGGCCCGTTGGTCTGCGGGTCGATCGGCTGCAGCTCGATCCGCTCGTAAAAGTCCCGCTGCTCCGGCCCGTGAGCCTTGGGGTTGACATCGACGCCCTTCCTGCCTTCCCAGACGCCGGCGAGACGGCGCAGCGGCCCGAGATTGGCGAGCGTATCGGCATCGACGTTCTCCGGCTCGGTAAACACATCGTCCGGAATGTGCAGCCCGCCATTTCCCATCTCTTCTCGCCTCTCTTCCGACCCCTGCTCAAGCCGGTTCTAACCCGCTTGCCGAGCGGATCGTAGCGCCAAGTTCAAGCTTGAATCGACGCTTCGCATCGCATGGCAACGCCGCCCTGACGCGAGCGGCATGAATTTCTACTTCGGATCAGGGCTCGAAGGCGCTGCGCGGAATGCCAACGGCGACGTCGACCTGGGTGACGTATAGCTCCCGCTTGAGCCGGACCTTAATCTCATCCGCCGACGCGCACTCGAAAAACAGGCCCAGCGCTTCTTGCAGGTTCTCGCGCGCCTGCTCGACCGTATCGCCCTGGCTAGCGATATCCAGTTCCGGGCATAAGGAGACGTATCCGGAACCCTCACGCTGGATGATCGCGGTCAGTCTCATGGCTGCTCCGATGGTTTATTTTGCCGATAGTAGCGCAAGTGCGGGGCAATGTCGTAACGTCGGGATGGATCCGCATCCTGTTGCGATGGCCCGCGGCAAACGTCATTGCGCTACGAGCTGAGCCCCCGCGTGCGGCGAAAGCTTGTGCCGGCGCGGGGTTTTCGGCATTCTCGCGGCACTTCCGTACCGCAACGAAAGCCTTAACCCGATGTCCGGTGACCGCGTATACCTTTACGATTCGACGCTGCGCGACGGCGCGCAGACGCAAGGTGTGGACTTCAGCGTCGCCGACAAGGCGGCCATCGCGCGCGCACTCGACGGCATCGGCATCGACTACATCGAGGGCGGCTGGCCCGGCGCCAATCCCACCGACACCACCTTCTTCGCCGATCCGCCGCAGCTGCACCGCGCCCGGCTGTCCGCCTTCGGCATGACCCGGCGCTCCGGGCGCAGCGCCGCCAACGATCCCGGCCTCGCCGCGCTGCTGGGCTCGCGCGCCGGGGTGATCTGCATGGTGGGCAAGAGCTGGGACTACCAGGTGACCGACGCGCTCGGCATCGATCTCGACGAGAACATCGCGATGATCGAGGACAGCGTGCGGCTCGCCGCCAGCCGCACCTCAGAGGTGATGTTCGATGCCGAGCACTTCTTCGACGGCTTCAAGGCCAACCCCGGTTACGCGCTGCGCTGCGTGTGCGCCGCCTACGCGGCCGGCGCCCGCTGGATCGTGCTGTGCGATACCAACGGCGGCGCCCTGCCGCACGAGGTCTTCGACATCGTGAGCCAGGTGGCGGCGGTGGTGCCGGGCGACCACCTCGGCATCCACTGCCACAACGATACCGGCAACGCCGTCGCCAACAGCCTGATGGCGGTGCGCGCCGGCGCCCGCCAGGTGCAGGGCACGCTGAACGGCCTCGGCGAGCGCTGCGGCAACGCCGACCTCATCGCCATTGCGCCGACGCTGGCGTTGAAGATGGGGCATTCGCTGGGGATGACCTCGGTCGACCTGACCCGGCTCACCCACGTCTCGCGGCTGCTCGACGAGCGGCTGAACCGGGCGCCGGTGCGCAACGCCCCTTACGTCGGCGAGAGCGCCTTCGCCCACAAGGGCGGCCTGCACGTGGCGGCGGTGGAGAAGGATCCGCGCTGCTACGAGCACGTGGTGCCGGAGCTGATCGGCAATCACCGCCGCATCGTCATCTCCGACCAGGCCGGCCGCTCCAACATCCTCGCGCGCTTCCGCGACATCGGCCTCGATATCGACGCCACCGATCCGAAGGTGGCGCGCCTGCTGGAGACGGTGAAGTCGCGCGAGTTCGATGGCTACGCCTACGACGGCGCCGAGGCCAGCTTCGAGATCCTGGCGCGCCAGGCGATGGAGGGGCTGCCGGAGTACTTCCGCTGCTCGTCCTTCCGGGTGATCGACGAGCGGCGGTGGAATGCCCGCGGCGATCTCGTCACCCTCTCCGAGGCGACGGTGAAGCTGGAGGTGGCCGGCCGGCCGTTCATGACGGTGGAGGAGGGCAACGGTCCGGTGAACGCGCTGGACGCGGCGCTGCGCAAGGTGCTGCTGCCAGTCTATCCGCAGCTCGCGGGCGTCCGTCTGGTCGACTACAAGGTGCGCATCCTCACGCCCGGCGACGGCAGCCGCGCCGTCACCCGGGTGATGATTGAATCCGCTTCGGATACCGATCATTGGTCGACCGTCGGCGTCTCCACCAACATCATCGATGCGTCGTTCCGGGCGTTGCGCGACAGCATCGTCTACAAGCTGTTCCGCGACGGTGCGGTCGCCGGCGGAGAAGTGACGAACGGCGAGGTCGCCGTCAGCGCCTAAGCCTTGCCCGCCTGGACCGGCCCGGTGGCGGGGACGGATCGCAGCCGGCTGAATGCAGCCGAAGGCGGCGGCGGCGGGCCGGTGGTGGTGCTGGTCGAGCCGCAGCTTGCGGAGAACATCGGCATGGCAGCGCGCGCCATGCTCAACTGCGGGCTCACCCGGCTGCGGCTGGTGCGGCCGCGCGACGGCCTGGCCCAACGACAGGGCGGTGGCCGCCGCGTCGGGGGCCGACCCGGGTGCTGGATGCGGTCCGCCTCTGCACGACCGCCGCCGCCGTCGCCGACCTATCGGCGGTCTACGCTGGCGCAGCGGCCACTACATGACCAAGCGGGTGCTGACGCCGCGTGCTGCCGCCGAGGGGCTGCGCGCGGGCGGCGGCGGGGGGCGACCGAGCTGCTGTTCGGCCGCGAGGCGAGCGGCCTCGACGGCGACGATATCGCGCGGGCGCAGGCGGTGGTGACGGCGCCGCTGAACAGCGTTCAGCTCGCTCAACCTCGGCATGGCGGTGCTGCTGCTGGGGTGGGAGTGGCATCGAGCTGCCGCCGCCGGGCCTCGCCGCCGGACCCGGCTGGTGATGCCAGGAAAGACCCGGCCGGCCAGCCAGGCCGAGCTGCACGGCCTCTACGATCACCTCCGAGGGCGAACTCGACGCCTGCGGCTTTTTGCGCAATGTCGAGAAGCGCCCCAGCATGGTGCGCAACCTGCGCAGCCTGTTCGGCCGCGCCGGGCTGACCCAGCAGGAAGTGCGCACCCTGCGCGGCATCGTACCCTGCCTCGTCGAGGCCCGCCACGCCCGCCGCTGATCGATCTGGCGCATGCGCCCCCGTCCGCCATCCGGCGCGTGCGTCCGCGGCCGACGACCGCCGGCTCACCGCCATGTCCGGCGAGCGGCCAGCATCGTGCGTCGGCAAGCTTCCTCACAACCGCTATCTCGCGGGCCTCACGCGGCCTGGCGCACCACTGGGCGGCGCGCCGCCAAGGACGCGGCCACTTCTGCGGTAAATCGCCCTTTCCGCAGCTCCGCGACGCGCGCCCCTGCAGAGTTCAAGTCCTCTTGCGCCATGTCGGCGAGTTGCTGCCTCCCGTCGAATTCTCAGGGGTTCAGGCTATTCGGCCGCATCCGGGACAAGGGCCCGTTTCTCACCGGCGCGAAGAACCGCCTCTTTGAGCCGGTCAATGCGGAACAGGCGGAAAGTGCTGTGATCTGATCACGACCGATCTTCTTCTGGTTGGGGAAACTGGCATCGAGCCATCCGGTCGAACGACGTAGAAGCGCCATTGCGCTACGTCCAGCGTATCCGCCAGTTGCCGGTCAGTCTGCCGGTGGAAGGCGAAGACATAGACGTGGGCGCATCTCCGGGCGATGCCGTCAGCACGCGCGATCCGGGTTCCGTCCGGCGGCCACATACCGGACCGGGCGGCGATATCGTAGCTGTTCGACTTTGTCAGTGTTTTTACGGAAACGAAGCACGCGGATGATTTGACCTCGATGGTGATGCTGTCGAGCTCCAGATCGTAGCCGTCCCGCGACGACCGTCTGCCGGTGTCCTTGCCGATGGCACAAGGCCACAGATATTCGGCGATCGCCGCCCGAACGATATTGGTGAATACGTCGGCATGGGCCGTTCGTAGAGAATTGGTTGACGGAACGTCCGGTCCGTTGCGGAAGAGCTTCATTTGCACCCGCCTCCTTTATCGCTCAAGAACCCATGCTACGGGCTCGGGGCGAGGGGGGCTTCGGTGCGTCCTGTCACAGGAGGAAGAGGTGCTCTGGCGGGTAGCGTTCCTGGGCGACCAGGGTCGTGGGCGCGCCTTGAGGCGGAAGGCGAACTGCGGCCATGCCCCGGCCGGCGGAAGGCGGATTTCCTCGTGATACCGCCCCTGCCGGCAGAAGAAGCAACGGGTTGGGATGCGGGTTACGAACCGCGCTCTTCCTCCAGCGTCGTTGTGGCGAGGCTGAGGGCGTGGACGGGGTCGCGCAGCTCCTCGGCGAGCAGGTCGTAGACCAGCCGCTGGCGGGCGACCCGCGAGAGGCCGGCGAAGGCGGCACTGGTGATCTCGACGCGGAAGTGGGTCTCGCCCTCGGGGCGCGAGCCAGCGTGGCCGGCGTGGCGGTGGGACTCGTCGAGGATCACGAGACGGCTCGGCGTCAGCGCACTGGTCAGCTTGTGGCGGATGCGCTCGGCGATGGCGGTCATCGGCAGCGGCCTCGCAGATAAGAATGGCAAACCCCGTCGCTTGTGCTAGGATCAGCAGGCGCGGTCAAGAGTCCCGCCGTCGGAAACCGCGAACGACGGAAGAGGCGATGTCCGAGGAAGTGAGCGCCGGCCGCGCAGCGCTGCTGCTCGGCCTCGTCATCGTGCTGTGGGGGATCAGCTGGCCGATCATGAAGGTCGGGCTGCACTACCTGCCGCCGCTATGGTTTGCGCTTGCCCGGACGATCCTCGGCCTGCTGACGCTGGTGCTGCTGCTGCTGGCCGCGGCGAGCTGTGTGCGCCGCCGCGCAGATCTGCCGATCGTGCTTTCGGTGGGGTGGTGCAGGTCGGCGCCCGCGAGCGCTCAGCCACGTGGCGTTGCTGTACGTCGACGGCGGCCGTTCGGCGATCCTCGCCTACACCACGCCGCTGTGGGTGGCACCGCTGTCGGCGGCATTCCTCGGCGAACGCCTGGGCGGCTTGCGGCTTTTGGCGGTGGCGGCGGGCTCGCCGGCGTCGCCGTGCTGTTAACCCGCTGGCGGTGGATTGCAACCTGGCCTGATGTCGCGCATGGCAACTGCTGCTGCGCCGCCTGCATGAGCGCTGACCATCGTGCACGTGCGCGGCTACCGCTGGCGGGCGTCGGCGTTGCAGCTGATGCCGTGGCAACTGCTGCTGGGAGCCGCGGTGCTGCTGCCGCTGGCGCTGTGGATCGAGCCGTGGCCCAGGGTGAGCTGGGGATGGCCGCTGGCAGCAGTGCTGGCCTACAACGGCCCCATCGCCTCGGCTTTCTGCTACTCGGCGTTCGTAACCGTCAACCGTGTCTTCCAGCCGACGACGACGGCGGTCGGCTCGCTGGGGGTGCCGGTGGTGGGCGTGCTGGCGGCGGCGGTGGCGCTGGGCGAGCCGCTGACCGCGGCCAAGCTGGCAGGGCTGGCGCTGATCTCGACCGGCGTCGTGCTGCTGGGCATCGCCGCCACGCGCGGGCGCTGATCGGCGGGGTGTCGCGGGCCTGCCTTGCGCCGCCAGGGTGGAATATCCATAGTAGCCGCATGCGCACCTCCGCCCAGCTGTGGCCCGAGCTTTCCGGCAGGCGCCCGCCGGCGGCCGGAATCGTCCGGCGCTGCGAGCGTCCGGGGTGCAGCGAGGATGGCGTCTACCGGGCGCCGCGATCGCGGACGCGCAGTTGACCGAGTATCGCTGGTTCTGTCTACGGCGTCCGCGAGTACAATGCCGCCTGGAACTACTACGACGGCATGACCGACAACGAGGTCAAGGCCGACCTCGCCCGCGATACCGTCTGGCAGCGGCCGTCCTGGCCGCTCGGCGCCGCCGGGATTTCGCTGGCTGGCACGCCGCCCGGGTGGCTGGAGTTCGGGTTGTTCGAGGAGCACCGGAAGGCATCGCGCCGCGAGCGCCGACGGCTGAGGAGAAGGCGCTGCTGGTCCTGGAATTGCAAGCGCCGGTGACGGTCGCCGACGTCAAGTCGCGCTACAAGGAACTGGTGAAACGCCATCACCCTGACGCCAATGGCGGCGACAAGGCGGCCGAGGAACGCTTCAAGCAGATCAATGCGGCGTATCGGACGGTGATGGACAGCCTTGCCCCGTGAGCATCCGCATCGCCATCTCTCTTAGGGAGATCGGCATCGGCCGCGTCGGTCGCGGTGTATAGCGGAACCGGTGCAACCACGCGAAGGATAGACGATGACGGTGCATCACGCCTCCCCGGACGGTTCAGGTTGCGTGCTCAACGCGCCCGACATCAAGGTGTCGATCCGCCAGACATTCGGCATCGACAGCGACCTCGAGGTACCGGCGTTCAGTGTCGCCGACGACCACGTGCCGGAGATCGACGAGACCTACCGGTTCGACCATGATACGACGCTCGCCATCGTCGCCGGCTTTGCCTACAACCGGCGCGTCCTGGTGCAGGGCTACCACGGCACCGGCAAGTCCACGCATATCGAGCAGGTGGCGGCGCGGCTGAACTGGCCGTGCATCCGCGTCAACCTCGACAGCCACATCAGCCGCATCGATCTCGTCGGCAAGGACGCCATCGTCGTTCGCGAAGGCGCGCAGGTGACGGAGTTCCGCGAGGGCATCCTGCCGTGGGCGCTGCAGCGGCCGAGCGCTCTGGTCTTCGACGAGTACGACGCCGGCCGTCCCGACGTGATGTTCGTCATCCAGCGGGTGCTGGAGGTGGAGGGCAAGCTGACGCTGCTCGACCAGAATCGGGTGCTGCGGCCGCATCCGTGGTTCCGGCTGTTCGCCACCACCAATACCGTTGGCCTCGGCGATACCACCGGCCTCTATCACGGCACCCAGCAGATCAACCAGGGGCAGATGGACCGCTGGAACATCGTCGCCACCCTGAACTATCTGCCGCACGACGACGAGGTGGAAATCGTGCTGGCGAAGGCGCCGCAGTATCAGGGCAAGGACGCGCGCGAGAAGGTGTCGGCAATGGTCGAGCTCGCCGCCCTGACCCGCACCGGCTTCGTCAACGGCGATATCTCGACGGTGATGTCGCCGCGTACGGTCATCACCTGGGCGGAGAACGCCCAGATCTTCGGCAACATCGGCGTTGCCTTCCGGCTGACGTTCCTCAACAAGTGCGACGAGGTCGAGCGCCCGACGGTGGCGGAATACTACCAGCGCTGCTTCGGCGAGGATCTGCCCGACTCGGCGCTGCGCACCGTCGTCCGCTGACGTGGCCAGCAAGCGCAGCGAAGACGCCAGCCAGCTGCTGAAGCGGGTGACCGCGGCGGCGCTGCGGGCGGTTGCCGGCCGCGGTGACGTCGGTATCACCTACGGCGTCAATGACGCCGACGTGCGCGGCAACCGCGTCCGGCTGCCGAGCCCGGCAGCGCGCGCCGGCGCCCAGGATGTGGCCCGCCTGCGCGGCTCGGCCGACGCGCTGGCGCTGCTGCTGCGCTATCACGACGATGCCTTGCACAAGAAGCGCTCGCCGCTGACGCAGCCGGCGCGCGCGGTGTTCGATGCCGTCGAGCAGGTGCGGGTGCAGGCGCTCGGTGCACGGCGGCTGGTGGGCGTCGCCGAGAACCTTTCGGCGATGGTCGAACACACCTGCCGAGTCAAGGGCTACGCCAAGGTGGAGGGCCGGGATGAGGCGCTGCTCGCCGAAGCGATGGCGTTGCTGGTGCGGGAAAGGCTGACGGGAACGCGTGCGCCGGCGACGGCGGCGCCGCTGGTCGATCCCTGGCGGCCGATCGTGGCCGAACATTGCACGACATCGCTGAAGCGGATGGCGGAGACGCTTGGCGACCAGGCGGCGTTTGCAGAAGCGGCGGCGCAGATGATCCACGCGCTGGGGCTGATCGATGACGATGACCCGTCGCTCGACCGGGACAGCGAGGAACAAAACGACGAGGACTCGCAAGAGCAGCAAAGCGACGACAGACGCAGACGCAATCTTCCGACAGCGGCGCCGATACCGGCTTGAGCGCTGCTGGCGGCGCGCAGTTGGAGGAAGGCCAGGCTGCGGCGGAGAAGTCGGCGGGCGACGACGGCGCGTCCGAGGACGGCGGCGCCTCTCCGGCGGGGCCTTCCGGACGGCGCAACCGTCGGCCGGAGATGCCGTCCGCCCCCGGCAACATCTACCACGCCTATACCACCAGCTTCGACGAGGTGGTTACCGCCGACAGCCTGTGCGAGGGCGACGAGCTGTCCCGCCTGCGGCATCAGCTCGACCAGCAGCTCAGCACGCTGGAAGGGGTGGTCGCACGGCTGGCCAACCGGCTGCAGCGGCGCCTGCTGGCGAAGCAGACGCGTGCCTGGCAGTTCGATCTGGACGAGGGCCTGCTCGACGCCGGGCGGCTTGCCCGCGTCGTCGTCGACCCGGTGCATCCGCTCAGCTTCAAGGTGGAAAAGGAGACGGACTTCCGCGACACCGTCGTCACCCTGCTGCTCGACAACTCCGGATCGATGCGCGGCCGGCCGATCTCGGTGGCGGCGATGAGCGCCGACATCCTGGCGCGGACCCTGGAGCGCTGCGGCGTCAAGGTCGAGATCCTCGGCGTCACCACCCGGGCGTGGAAGGGTGGCAAGTCGCGCGAGCGCTGGGTGACGGAAGGCCGGCCGCGGTCGCCCGGCCGGCTCAACGACCTGCGTCACATCATCTACAAGTCCGCCGACCAGCCGTGGCGGCGGTCGCGCCGAAACCTGGGGCTGATGCTGCGCGAAGGCCTGCTGAAGGAGAATATCGACGGTGAGGCGCTGCTGTGGGCGCACAACCGGCTGCTCGGCCGACCTGAGCACCGCCGGGTGCTGATGGTGATCTCCGATGGCGCGCCGGTGGACGACGCGACGCTGTCGGCCAACCCCGGCAATTTCCTCGAGCGCCACCTGCGCGATGTCATCGGCTGGATCGAGGCGCGCTCGCCGGTGGAACTGACCGCCATCGGCATCGGCCACGACGTCACCCGCTACTATCGCCGCGCCGTCACCCTCGTCGATGCCGAGGAACTCGGCGGGACGATGATGCAAAACCTCGCCGAGCTGTTTGACGAGGATGCCAAGCTCCGGCCAGTGACGGCGAACCGCCCCACCGGCCGCATCGCCGGCCGCGCCCGTTAGCCCCATACACCGGGCGTGGATGCGGGCCACCCGGGCCCGCTTGCGTTGCTAAAACAGCGGCGGCGTGGCGAAATTGTAGCCGATGCCAACGCCGAAGAACCACGGGTTGACGGTGAGGTTGTCGTTTTGGTTGCCGCCGATGTGAGTGTTCGTCGGATGCAGCCACCATTTCTTGACGTCGAGAACGGCAACCCAGCGGCTATTCGGGATCTTGACGTTGAGGCCGAAATTGATCAGGCCACCCCAGGTATCGTCCACTTCAACGTGCGAACCGATATGCGACTGGTCCTCCCAGAATTTGGCGTAGGTCAAGCCGGCACCGACGAAGGGGGATACCATCTCCTTGTTGAAGAAGTGGTATTGGCCGATCAGGCTCAGCGGCAGCACCCATTGGTCGGTCAACTTTTGCGTCTTGCCGCCCGCTTGCAGGTCAACGCGTGCCCATGGCACCGCGAGAACGGTTTGCGCCGCGATATTCTCGGTGAAAAAGTAAGTAAGGTTCAGGGCTGGATTGGCGGTAACCGGGCCGCTGTTGAAATTGGTACCGCCGGCGTTGCCGATGCTTCCGCTGGCGTCGGCATAGAAGCCTTCAACGAGGAACTGCACAAGGACGTCGCCAGCCTCATAGGCATGCGCACCGCCCGGGTTGCAGGCCACGGCGGTCGCCAGGGCACACCCCAGCGCCATCGCTCTTGCTTTCATCTTCTCTCTCTCTTCCTTTCTCGGCGCGCCTCGCTTGACTCACCCGAAAGGGCCGGACGCGCCTGCACCTATGGCTAATCCCATAGAAAAAATATGGATGTTTCGTCAACAGGCTCGCCGGCAGCGGACGAAGCTGCCATCCCTCTGTGGTTATTGCGCAACGTCGTGTTGCGCTTCTTCACCGATAACGATATCGCGAGGACGGTGCTTCCACCTCCGGTAACGGATACGCGAACAACCAGGGCACCGCCGCGGTCTCGCAGACGACAGCGCTGATGAAGGGCCGGATCGCTAGCCGAGGCTGGCACGCAGGAAGGCGAGGGTGCGCTCCCAGGCGAGGGCGGCGTCAGCCTGGTCGTAGCGGCCGCCGCTGGGATTGGCGAAGGCGTGATCGGCATCGTACCAGTAGACGGTGAGCGTCCGGCCGGCCTCCTTCATCGCCTGTTCGAACGCCTCGACCATCGGCCGGTTGATGTTGGCATCCCGGGTGGCGAAGTGGCCGAGCACCGGGCCGTGCAGCCGCGCCAAGCGGTCGGCCGGCTGATCGACGCGGCCGTAGTAGATCACCGTTGCGTCCACCGGTGTGGCGATGGAGGTGTTCAGCGACCATCCGCCGCCGAGGCACCAGCCGATCACGCCGACCTTGCCGCTGCCGTTCGGCCGGGTCCGCAGCCACTGCACCCATGAGACCAGTGTGTCGATCGCTGCCTCAGGCTGCAGCGCCTGCATCAGCTGCTTGGCCTCGGCAGGATCGGCGCTGACGCCGCCGTTGTAGAGATCGATGGCAAGCGCCGCGAAGCCCTGCTTGGCGCACTCGGCGGCGACCGCCTTGATCTGATCGTTCAGGCCCCACCATTCGTGGATCAGCATGACCGACGGGGCCTGCTGCGCCGTGGGAAGGGCGAGCACCGCCTTCACCGGCCGCCCGCCGGCGGTGGTCAGGCTCACCTCCTCGAGCCCCGCTGCTGCGGCGTGGGCAAGGCCAGGGTCGGCGAGCACGGTGGCCAGCGGTGCGGTGGCGGCGAGAGTCGCCATCAACTCGCGGCGGGTCGGCTGCATCGTCATTCTTCGTCTCCCTTCCCCAAACATCCCGCGTCGGCGGGGATCTGCTGGCGACGTGGTTATCGGTGCGGCCGGTGCAAAGGGGGCGAACGCAGCCGACTGTTCCAACGGCCGGATCTGCTAAAGTCAGGGCCGTCCGATCCAGGGGGGAGCCTCTTCCAGAATGTCGATCCGGCTGCTCGCCGCTGTCATCGTGGTCGCATGGGGATGCGTCGCCGCGGCGCCGATCCACGCCGATGCCATCGATGTCCGCGCCCGCGTGCTGCCGTTCGATGCGACGGCCGATCCCGAGCGCACGCGGGTCGGCCGGCTAGTGGCGCGGCGGGGTGTCGCTGAAGTTCTTCGATCCCGCTTCGGTGGTCTTTCTTCCCTGCGCGTCGCTCCCGATGGCATCGGCTTCACCACGGTTTCCGACGAAGGCTGGCGGGTGGACGGCCGCATGGTCTACGACCCGCAGGGGCGCCTGACCGGCGTGGAAGGGGTGATGCTGGTGCCGCTGCTGTCGCGGCGCGGCTGGCCGCTGCCGGAACTCGGCAAGCACGAAAGCGATGCGGAATCGCTGGTTCGGGACACCGACGGCACCCTCGTCATCGGCTTCGAGGGCGACCATCGCATCGTCCGCTACCCGCCGGGCGGGGCTGCGCCGTCGCTGGTGGCACCGCCGCCCGGGCTGCAGCGGGCGCCGGTCAACTCCGGGCTGGAGACGCTGGTGCGCCTGCGCGATGGCCGGCTGCTGGCGATCACCGAAGGATTGAAAGTGGAGGGCGGCGTCCGGGGATGGATCGGGGGTGGCAAGGACGGCTGGCAGCCCTTCGTCTGGGCCACGTCCGGCGGCTTCGTGCCCACCGACGCGACCCAGTTGCCGTCGGGCGAGCTGCTCGTGCTGGAGCGGCGGTTTCCACCGGTCGGCGCCCGGCTGCGCCTGCTGCCGGCAACATCGATCAAGCCGGGCGAGATCCTTGACGGCACGCAGATCGCCCGCCTGGAAGGCTCGCTGCAGCTCGACAATATGGAAGGAATCGACGCCCGCCGCGGCCCTGCCGGGGAGACCCTGATCTGGCTGATCTCCGACGACAACTACAGCTTCCTGCAACGCACGCTGCTGCTGCTGTTCCGCCTGGTAGAGTAAATTAAGGGTTAAGGCTTCTAATCCTCTTCTCTCGTGATCATATTACGGCAGGTATAGCAATGGAACAGAAGAAAGCCCTTATCACTGCCCTCTTAAAAACACTCTTAACATATGTATTCACAATAACACCTTTGATTGAAACAATTGGTATAATATTTAAGCAAAGACGTGATAGAAATGAGCATATTTTCTTAAACAAGAAAGTAGATACACTTATTAACTATTATAAAAAAGAATCTGCGTGGATGTCGCTGCCGAATAAGCAAGATGATGTTCCAATTCCAATGATCGTTGCTGCTGATTGGACGCATTGTTCAAAGGAAGATAATGCAGAACTTCAAATAATTAAAAATAAATTTGTCTTGAAAAGGCATATAGGGGAGTTAACTGGCCATAATCTAAAGGAGTACCGAAGATTTTTAAAAGAAATAGGTCGGAGACCACCACGCGATGACGAAAACCTTCGTATAGTAGCTTTACAGAAACACGATTCACGGATGACCATTGTCTTACAGCCGGTCAAATATTTTGATACTATAAAAACCAACTTTACAATGGACTTTACCGCACGCGGGAAATATTCTTCGCTGCGATGCCTTGTTCATAAAGACCAAACATTAGAACCATTAGGGCATACATCTCTTTCAGACCATATTGGGGTAGATACGTTATTATTTAGCGTAGAAGGAAATCTGATTATAAGTGAGCGCGGTAGGAATCTTGCAGTTACACCAGGTAGGCTGGGACCAGCAGGTGCAGGCGCTCTCAAACTCGACGATTTTCCCGAATCCGAACATTCTGTTTCTCTACACCGGCTAAATTTATTTCGCGAACTAATCGAGGAAACTGCTATTACTAGGTCTGCCTTGAACGAAAACAGCTTGCGGATCCTTGGTATCGGCCAGGGTTGTTCAGTTCTGTTCACGCTGAGCGGTATGCGATGGGGTGATTTGGGTTTAGGGCGTTGAGGTAGAGTTCCCTGCTGACGTTGGTGATGCCGTTGGCGCGCAGGATGTTGAGGGCGAAGGAGCGGAAGCGGGCGAAGTGGCCTGGTTTGGAGCGAATGCGGCTGTGGTCTTCGAAGAAGCTGACGTCGCGGACGTAGTGGCTGCGGTTTTCGATGCCCCAATGCTGGCGGATTGCGGCACCGATGGCGGTGGCGGACAGGCTGATTTGAGAGGCATAGAAGGCAGTCTCCTGGGTCGGGTGCCAGAAGCCGGTGGCGGTGTCTTTGTGCCAGGTGAGCCGGGTGACGCGGGCGGCGGCAACGATCAGGCCGTCCCAGTCGGCTCCGAGGCGGCCGGTGAGGTCGAAGGTCTCGACCAGCCGATGCTCCTGGCGACCGTGGCGGTTGCGCTCGATGGTGCGGGCGCTGTCGATGCGCTGGTCGGCGGCACAGACCGCTTTGATCGTCCGGTGCAGGGTGTGCTGGTTGGCTTTGACCTGGGCGACCAGAAAGTTTCCGGTATCCCTCGCGGTTTCAAAGGTTTTTTTGACAGTGGAGGGCATCGGCGGTGAACACGGCGCCGGTCAGTCCCAGCTCACGGATGATCTGCTGGGCGGCGGGGATCTCGTTCGACTTGCCGTCGATCTCGATGTGCGCGAGGACGATGGCCGAAGCCGAGGCGAATGCCGTCAAGGTCTGCGCCGCCTTGCGGTCGTTGAAGCGGTCGAAGCTGCCGCGCAGGGTCTTGCCATCGAGCGCGATAACCGGCTGTTTGCCCGCCCCGCCCGCCGGCAGCAGGGTCTTGGCATGGCGCCGGAACGCCCCTTCGAGGGCCTCGGTCGGCAGCGACTGCAGCACCGTCCGCAGCGTGTTCACCACCGGCGCCCGCTTCAGATCTACCCCGAAGTGGTGATTGAGGTGCTCCCGGCGCTGCTCCAGGAAGGTGATGACGCCACGGTAGGACCTGGCCCCGCTCAACAACGCCAGCACCGTGAACATCAGCAGATACGGCAGCGGATACCGTTTGCCTTGCGCCCGCCGGGGATCGGGAACGTCGGCCAAGGCCGCCAGAAGGTTGGAAAACGGAGCCATGGCACCCTCTCACCAAGGTGCCCGCCATAGATTCAGACTTTTCGTCGCAGAGGTAGACTCGTTTTCGGATCGGCAATCCCGCACGGAGACTCGTCTTACGAGAACATTCCTTATGCCGGGAGAATTGAACAGCCCTGGGTATCGGCAGAGATGTTTTGCGCGGTGGAAAACCACAATTGCTGCTATCCGTTCAAAGTCTTCAACGGGCTGATGAAATCCTCACGATTTGGAAATCTGCGAAGACGGACTACGAACACAAGCGGCTTATCGCGATCCCTCTCGGACAAAGCGCCATCGACGACCCCACAGCCAAGGATCTGTCAATTCTCAAGGCAAGGTTCGTCGACTTTACCAATGAAAATCTTCGAAGGATGACCGAACCACTGCAGGGGGCATTGGCAATGTGGTGGCGTGAACGTCAGTACGCAGCACAATAGAATGCTGGTTCTACTAAGTTCATTTGCAGCTTTTCCCCTGATGAGCGAAGACGGGTAGGGACCGGTTCATGAAGAGCCAACTTCCGCCTTTGTCTATAACCACCGACCGGCCCGGTGACCTCAGGACGCTACGCACTCTGCTGCCCTACCTCTGGCCGAAGGGGGAACGCGGTTTGCGGCTGCGGGTGATCGCCGCGGTGGTGTTCCTGGTCGCCGCGAAAAGCTTCAACGTCATCGTTCCCATCCTCTACAAGCATGTCGTGGACGGGCTCGCCGCCGATCAGTTCGGCAAGATCGCTGCCGTGCCGGTGTTCATGGTGATCGCCTACGGTGTCGCCCGAATGCTCTCGCAAGGGTTCGGTGAGCTGCGCGATGCGGTGTTCGCGCGCGTGGCGCAGCGGGCGATCCGCACCGTCGGCCTGCGCACCTTCCAGCACCTGCACGCGCTGTCGCTGCGCTTCCACCTCGACCGGCGTACCGGCGCCGTCAGCCGCGCCATCGAGCGCGGCACCAAGGGCATCGACTTCCTGCTCAGCTTCATGCTGTTCAACATCCTGCCGACGCTGCTGGAAGTCCTGCTGGTCTGCGGCATCCTGTGGGCGCTGTTCGGCATCTGGTATGCGCTCATCACCTTCGTCTGCATCGGCGGCTACGTCGTCTTCACCGTCGTGGTGACAGAGTGGCGGACGAAGTTCCGCCGGACGATGAACGAGACGGACTCGGAAGCGCACACCAAGGCGATCGACAGCCTGCTCAACTTCGAGACGGTGAAGTATTTCGGCAACGAGGCGCACGAGGGCCGGCGCTTCGATTCGGCGCTGCACCGCTACGAGAAAGCCGCGGTCCGCAGCAAGGTCAGCCTCAGCCTGCTCAACATCGGCCAGGGCGCGATCATCGCTGGCGGGCTGGTGGTGCTGATGTTGATGGCGGCGCGCGACGTGGGTGCCGGCGCCATGACCGTCGGCGACTTCGTCATGGTCAACTCCTACCTGATCCAGCTCTACCTGCCGCTCAACTTCCTCGGCTTCGTCTATCGCGAGATCCGCGCCTCGCTCACCGACATGGAACAGATGTTCCAGCTCCTGCACGAGCGGACGGAAGTCGCCGATACGGCGGACGCGCAGCCGCTCCGCACCAACGGCGGCAGCATCGTCTTCGACGACGTCTCGTTCGCCTATGATCCGCGGCGGACGGTGCTCCATGACGTTTCCTTCGCCGTGCCGGCGGGGACGACGCTGGCAATCGTCGGTCCGAGCGGGTCGGGAAAATCGACGATCTCGCGCCTGCTCTACCGCTTCTACGACGTCACCAGCGGTGCCGTGACGATCGACGGCCAGGATGTGCGGGCGGTGACGCAGGCGAGCTTGCGCGCGGCCATCGGCATCGTCCGCAGGATACGGTGCTGTTCAACGACACCATCTTCTACAATATCGCCTATGGCCGGCCGGGGGCGACGGCGGCCGAAGTCGAGCAGGCGGCGCGGCTGGCCCGCATCCACGACTTCGTTTTGGCGCTGCCGGAGGGCTATCGCACCATGGTCGGCGAGCGCGGCCTGAAGCTTTCCGGCGGTGAGAAACAGCGGGTCGCCATCGCCCGGACGATCCTCAAGGCTCCCACCATTCTGCTGTTCGATGAGGCGACCAGCGCGCTCGACACCCAGACGGAAAAGGAGATTCAGGCGAGCCTGCGCGAGGTCTCGGCCGGGCGGACGACGCTGGTCATCGCCCATCGGCTGTCGACGGTGGTGGACGCCGACCAGATCGTCGTGCTGGAGGCCGGCCGCATCATCGAGCGTGGCCGCCACGTCGAGCTGCTGGCGCGGAGCGGTGCATACGCGCTGATGTGGGCGAAGCAGCAGCAGGTGGAGCAGGCACGCGAGGCGCTGCAGCAGGCGGTGGCGGAAGAGGAGGGGATGGCAGAGTAAGGAACAACTCGAGCTTGATGCCGGCAAGGGGCGTTATCCTGACCGTGCAATTGTCGTTATAGACCACCGCTTTGGAGCAACCGGTTGCAATAACATGTCCCGTAGGTCAAAATTGACAACATGAGCGAGACTTCGCCGGTCCGGGTGTTCATTTCCTACTCGCATGCAGATAATGCATTGCGGAGAAAATTAGAAAGGCATCTCGTCGCGCTCAAGAACCAACATCTCATCGAAGTTTGGAGTGATCGTCAAATAGACGCCGGAATTGAATGGGAACATAGTATAAGGGAAAGCCTTGAGGCAGCGGAAATCATCTTGCTCCTCATTAGTGCAGACTTCCTAGCCTCGGATTTCTGCCAGCAAACCGAACTGAAGTGTGCGGTTGAGCGGCACGCGGCGGGGCAGGCCCGGGTTATCCCCGTTTTTCTTAAGCCCTGCCATTGGGAGGGCGCAGTTTTCGGCAGGCTGCAAGGGGTGCCGGAGGATGCTAGGCCGGTAACGACCTTCAGTGATCCCGATAGGGCCTTCGTCATGATCGCTGAAGCAGTCCGTAAGGCCGCCAGTGATCTGCGCTTGCCAAGACGCCGTTGGACGCGGGACAGGCCTCCAGAGCCGGCGCCATTGAACCCATCACCCGAAGACGCTGCCGCGAAAGGCGTGCCGCCGGGTGGTGCCCCACATGTGGAGCTCGGACGAACCCCTGGCATGAGCGAGTCTGTAGCCAATCCCGAGTGGGAGCCGCCGCCTATTCCCCCGCCAAGTCATTTAGAGACTTTCACTTCTTTTCTCAATAATACTGCCAAGCGGACCGCCAGTGGCTTGATCACTCGTTCTAAGACTCTTCCCGCGTTGATAACGCCGCTTCGCCGCCGCCCGCGCTTGATCATCGCGTCAGCGGTGCTAATCGTTCTGCTTCTGATTGGCTTCTTCATTCTTCCAGAAAGATCACAAATAAAGGAAGCTGAGCCTAATAATATCTTTAGTTCGGCAACAGCGATGGACGTAGGTAAATCAGCTATAGCAAACATATCTGATAGCAAAGATGTCGATTTCTACAAAATTCGCATTCCAGATGACTTCACCGGATCGGTCGATATCCTATTAAATAACCTCTCCGGATCGGACGGATTTGCACCGTCAATTAAGATTTATAACGAATCATTCGATAATATTAAAGATATATATTCCATGTATAGAGGATCTTATTTAGCGTACGTCTTACCTATAAACAAAGGCGTTCGAGCATTTTATATTAGTGTAGGAAATCATAGGTATGCGACATCCGGAGGATCTGACGCTGGCCGATATGAATTGTCAGTACTACCGCACTCCTAATTACTCCCCTATTTTCGCTGTTTTGTCTTTGCATTGTCCACAACATTGTCATTCGGTAATCAGTCGCAACAGCAGGCCGCGCGGCTCGCCTGCATCATCAAGCGTGGCCGCCACGTCGAGCTGCTGGCGCGGAGCGGTGCATACGCGCTGATGTGGGCGAAGCAGCAGCAGGTGGAGCAGGCACGCGAGGCGCTGCAGCAGGCGGTGGCGGAGGAGCTGACCTCCGCAACTACTTAATCCGACAGGGGGCTGCTTAAGCCGCCTTTAATCCCGTCTTCCTAGGCTAGCGGGGACCACTGCCGGCAGGATGTGCCAGTCCCGCCGCAGACATGCCGCCGGAGACGCGGATTGCAATGTCGAAGACCGCCGCAAGGCCAAAACCGAATACCGCCGGCTTTATCGCCCGACGGATCACCCGGTTTACCGTTGTGCTGTTCCTGCTGGGGTTCGGCGGCATCGCCGCGCTGATGGCCGCCGCCGCACAGGAAAGCGACCGGGTGGCGATCAGCACGTCGCGCATTGCGGTGCAGACCGCCCTCGCCAGTCTGGAACGGCTCGTGGCAACCGCTGTCGGCGACTACGCCAACTGGGACGAGGCGATGGTGGCGCTCCACGAGGAGTTTGATCCATTGTGGGCGGAGAAGTATCTGGGCCCCCTGGCGACAGAGCCGGTGCGCTCGCTCGACCGGATCGTCCTGTCGCCGGACAACCGGGTCGTCTACGCCTATGCACCCAGCTGCCCCGCACTGGCCACCGAAGCGGTGAGCAATGCCGCGCTGCACCGCTTTGCCAACGAGGTGCGCCTCGCCGACGACGAATTGCCTGCCATCGGCAGCTACCTGCGCCTTTGCGATACGGTATATTATGTGGCCGGGGGACCGCTTCGCTACATCGACCTCAGCCGCACTCCCGCCCGCGCGCGGTCATCGGTGCTTTTGTTCGCGAAGCGCCTGGAAGGCGCCGGTCTCGTCGATTTGCAGGGGCAGTTCGCGCTGACGCCGCTGGCGTTGACCGGATCATCCGGGCGCACCGGCGAGCAGGGAAGACAGCAGTCGCTGCCGCTGACCGACGCCGTCTCCGGCGAGCCGATCGGCTTCATCACCTGGCGGCCGGAGCTGCCGGCGCAGAACGCGCTGCGGGCGGCCGCCTTGCCGGTTGCGGGCCTGTCGCTGGCCATGCTGACATTGCTTGTCCTCGTAACGCTGGCCGCGCGGCGAGCCGGCCGGGCCCTGGATGTCACCAATGAAGACTTGCAGCAGGCGCACGCCACGCTCGAGCAGACCGTTATCGAGCGCACGGCAGCGCTGCGCGAGGCCGAGGCGCGCTTGCGCGATATCTTCGAGAACGCGGGTGAGGGGATCTTCCAGATCGGCGAAGATGGCCGCTATCTTAGCGCCAACCCGGCGATGGCGGCGATCTTCGGCTATGGGTCGGTCGAGGCTTTTCTCGCCGAGGCGACCGACCACAGCCGTCACGATGATGGGCGCTGGCAGCAGTTTCGCGATGTCATGGAGGCATTCGGCCGCGTCAGCGACTTCGTCTCCAAAGTCCGCCGGCGGGACGGCAGGATCATCTGGATCTCGCAGAATGCCCGCATGGTGCGGCGGGAAGGCGAGCCGGTCTGGTTCGAGGGGATGCTGTCTGACATCACCCACCGCAAGCGCATCGAGGAGCAGCTGATCCACGACGCCCTGCACGATGCCCTCACCGGCCTGCCCAACCGCCGGGCGTTCGAGGAGCGGCTGGTCCAGGCACTGGCGCGCCACCCGCGCCAGGGCGTGGCGGTGCTGCTGATCGACTGCAATCGCTTCAAGCTGATCAACGACAGCCTCGGCCACGCCGTCGGTGACGAGCTGCTGGTGGCGCTGGCGCAGCGGCTGTCGCTGTGCATGCGGCGCGCCGATACATTGGCGCGCCTCGGCGGCGACGAATTCGCCGTGCTCGTGGAAGATGGCGAAGGCACGCCGCTGCGTCTGGCCGAGCGCCTCGAGGAGGCCTGCCGCCGGCCCTTCGTGCTGCACGGCCGCGACGTCTTCCTTTCGCTGAGCATCGGCGCGGCGGTATCGGAAGACGAGACGGTCGGGGCCAGCGAACTCCTGCGCAATGCCGATATCGCCATGTACCAGGCGAAGGCGCACGGGGTTCCTGCCGCCCTGTTCGAGCCGTCGATGCACGCCAGCGTGGTGAACCGCATGCGGGTCGAGAACGAGCTGCGAGCGGCACTGGAGGCGGATCACCTGCATGTGCTCTACCAGCCGATCATCGGGCTGAACGACGGCCAGGTCGCCGGCTTCGAGGCGCTGGTCCGCTGGCGTCACCCGGAGCGTGGCATGATCACCCCCGACCAGTTCATCCCGATCGCCGAAGAAAGCGGAATGATCCGGGGTATCGGCGAGGTGGTGCTGCGCAAGGCGACGGCCGAGATGGCCGGCTGGCTGCAGCGAGCGGCGTGCCCGCGCTCGCTGTTCCTCGCGGTCAACCTGTCGCCCGTGCAGCTCAAGGACGACCGCATCGCCCAGCGCATCGGCGAGATTCTCGCCGAGAACGGTCTAACGCCGCAGCGCCTGAAGCTGGAGATCACCGAGACGGCGATCATGGCCAACCCGGTGGACGCGCGCCACACCCTGGCGGCGCTGGACGCCATGGGCGTGCGCTTTTGCATCGACGACTTCGGCACCGGCCAGTCGTCGCTGAGCCAGCTGCACACCTACCGCTTCGATACCCTGAAGATCGACCGCTCCTTCATTTCGCAGCTGGTCGGCGGCGAGAATGCCGCGGCTATCGTCCGCAGCGTGCTGATGCTGGCCGATAACCTGCGGATGACGGTGGTGGCCGAAGGCGTCGAGGAGCCGGGGCAGCGCGAATGGCTGCGGGCGCACGGCTGCGGCTTCGCCCAGGGCTGGCTGTTCGCCCCGGCCCTCGACGCGGCCGCCGCCGAGGAACTGCTGCAGGCTTCGGCTAGGTCCCGCGCCGCCTGATCGACACCGGATTATATGTAAATGATCCTATAATCAGCTGAAAATCCTTGAATAAGACTGTATGTTCTTGTAATGTCCGGATCAGGACCCACTGAGCCGGATCAAGACGATGACTTCGCCGGACCCCGACGTGCAGGCGCTGCATGGTCTGCTGTGCCGTCACCAATGGACGGACGTCGCCGACTGGGGGCGGGCGATCGCGGCGCTGGCCGACCTCAGCGAGCCGGACATCGACCGGCTGGTGGTCGCCGGCGGCGACGATTGCGCAAAGGGCGCCGACTCCCCGCTGCCGGCAGCAGCCGCAGTCAGCGGGTGATCCAGCCGCCGCCCAGCACCCGCTCCCCCCGGTAGAAGACGCAGGCCTGGCCGGGTGCCGGGCCCGCTTCGGGCGTTTCGAGAATAACCTCCGCCGTTCCATCACCGGAGAGGTCGAGGCTCGCAGCGACGGGCGCCATCGCCGAGCGCAGCTTCACCATCACCGGCAGGGCGGACAGCGGCGGCTCGCCGTCGCCCAGCCAGTTCACCTCGCGCAGGCGGACGCACCGGCCGAGCAGCGCCGCCTTCGGACCGACGACCACCCGCGCCGCTGCCGGCTCCAGCCGCAGGACGCGCAGCGGCTCGGCGGCGGCGATGCCGAGGCCGCGCCGCTGGCCGATGGTGAAAGAGGCGATGCCGTCGTGGCGGCCGAGCACCCGGCCATCCTCGTCGACGATCTCGCCCTGCCGCTGCGCCTCCGGATGGAGGCGGCGCACCACGCCCGCATAGCCGCCGCGGGGAACGAAGCAGATGTCCTGGCTGTCGCGCTTCTCGGCCACCGGCAGGGCAAAGCGGCGGGCGATATCGCGCGTCGCCTGCTTGTCCAGCGTCCCCAGCGGAAAGCGCAGAAACGCGAGCTGGCTCCGGGTGGTGGTGAACAGGAAATAGCTCTGGTCGCGCGCCGCATCGGCGCCCCTAAAGAGCGCCGGCCCCGAAGCGCCCTCGCGGCGCTCGACGTAGTGGCCGGTGGCGAGCGCAGCGGCGCCGAGGGAGCGGGCGGTCTCCAGCAAATCCTCGAACTTGACCCGCTGATTGCAGCGCACACAGGGAATAGGCGTCTCGCCGGCGATGTAGGCGGCGGCGAAATCGTCGATCACCCGCTCGCGGAAGCGTGCCTCGTAGTCGAGGACATAATGCGGGATGCCGAGCCGGTCGGCGACCCGGCGGGCATCGTGGATGTCCTGGCCGGCGCAGCAGCTTCCCGGCCGGCCCGTCGCCTTACCGTGGTCATAGAGCTGCAGGGTGATGCCGATCACCTCCCAGCCGGCCTCGACCAGCAGCGCCGCCGTCACTGAGCTGTCGACGCCGCCCGACATGGCGACGACGATGCGGCGGTTTCCGTCGTTGGCCTTTTCCGCTATTGCATCCATTGCGGCAATATAGGAGCTCGGCCCGCGGCGGACGATATATCACGCTGCCGCCTGCGCAGTTTCGGTCGGCTTGTTGGTGCCGCGGCATCGGCGGCGGCGCGGGCAGAAGCACGTGGAAACAGGCGGCAGACAGGGCAGGGAGGAGATCGACATGCGGCGCATCGCCATCGGCTGCCAGGGCGGCGGCTCCCACACCGCATTCACCACCGGCGCGCTCGGCGCCATCATCCGCGAGCAGCTGGTGCATGGCGACTTCGAGATCGTCGCCCTCAGCGGCACGTCGGGCGGCGCGATCGCCGCGCTGCTCGCCTGGTACGGCATCCTGGTGGACGGCGGCAAGGCGGCGCTCGATCCGCTCGACCGCTTCTGGCGCGAGGGCTTTCCGCGGGGCGGTGCGGCGCAACTGCTCGCCGACCGCATCGCCAATGCCGCCTACGTCCGCTCGCTGCGGCTGCCGGTGGCAGCCGGCGTCAGTCCCTATGCCAGCAGCCGGGTAGTGAACGCGCTGCCGCGCTTCGGCCGCGAGACGTGGCTGCCGTGGCTCGATCCGCACGCCGGGCTGCGGGCGATGCTGGAGCATCACGTGGACTTTGCCCGCATCCCCCAGCTGGTCGAGCGCGACGGCAGCCGGCACGAGCTGTTCGTCGGCTCGATCGAGGTGCTCACCGGCGACTTCGTTGCCTTCCGCGGCACCGATCCGGATTTCAGCGTCGATGCGGTCGTCGCCTCCGGCACCCTGCCGGAGATCGCGCGGGCGACGGCTATCGGGTCGGGCCGCTACGCCGGCGTCTACTGGGATGGCCTCTATTCGCAGAATCCACCGATCACCCAGCTGTTCAACCCGGGCCCAGCGGTCGGCGCTCCCGAGGAGGTCTGGCTGATCCGGATCAACCCGCGCACCCGCGCCGATGAGCCGCGCAACCTCAGCGATATTGCCGACCGCCGCAACGAACTTGCCGGCAACCTGTCGCTGGAGCAGGAGCTCAGCCACGCCCGGTTCATCAACCGGCTGGTGGGCGCGCTGAACGAGAGCCGCGTCAGCCTTGCGGCCGCCGGCGAGGGGGCGGCGCAGCAATTCGAGGCGTGTGCCCTCACCCGGGAGCTGCAGCGCTGCCGGGCGGTGGCGCTGCCCGAGCCGATCGTCATGGCGCCCGCTGTCGCCGCCCGCCTCGACTACGCGTCGAAGTTCGACCGCGATCCGGCCTTTCTCGCCATGCTGATCGAACACGGCGCCATCCAGGCCCGCGCCTTCCTCGCCCGCTGGCGCAGCGGCGAGACGGCGGGGGCAACGGCGGGGGCATAAGGGCCGGCACCCGTGCCGCTCCTCTCTCAGGCAAGCAGCCGGGCGAGCACCGCGTTCAGCCGCAGCCGGCCTTCGGCCGTCGCCCGCAGGCCCGCCGCATCGCTTTCGAGGAAGCCCAAGCCGATCAGCATCGACAGCGCCTCGGGATCGACCGCCGCCTCCGGTTCGAGCCCGGCGAGCGCCCGGAAGCGGGCGCGTTCGATACCGCGGGTCAGTCGCAGGCCCATCAGCAGCAGCTCCTCGCGGCGTTCGGTGTCGCCGACCGCTTCGCGTTCCGCCAGCCCGTCGCCGCCCGCCTCGATCGCCGCCAGCCACTTCTCCGGCGATCGTCCCACCCGGGTGGCTATGACGCTGTCGCCGGCGGCGATCCGGCCGTGGGCGCCGGGGCCGATGCCGAGGTAGCAGCCGCCCTGCCAGACGGCGAGGTTGTGCCGGCATTCGCCGCCGGCGCGCGCGTGGTTGGAGATCTCGTAGGCGGGCAGGCCGGCCACCGCCAGCATCTCCTGGGTGAGCAGCCACATCGCCAGACCATCCTCCTCATCGGCGGCGGCAACGCCGTCGCGGCGGAAGGCGGTGCCGGGCTCGATGGTGAGCTGGTAGACGGAGAGGTGGTCTCCCGCCATCGCGGTTGCCCGGCGCAGCTCGCGGCCCCAGTCGGCCGGCTGTTGGCCCGGCCGGCCCCAGATCAGGTCGAACGAGAAGCGTGGAAAAATCCGGCCTGCCAGCGCCACCGCCGCCACCGCTTCCGATGCCGAATGGCCGCGGCCGAGCAGGCGCAGCGCCGCTTCGTCGAGCGCCTGCACGCCGATCGACAGCCGGTTGATGCCGGCGGCCGCGAAGTCGCGAAAGCGGCCGGCCTCGGCAGTGGACGGGTTGGCCTCCAGCGTCACCTCGACGTCGGCCGCCACCGGCCACAGGCCGGCGATCTCCTCCAGCATCGCCGCGGCGGTCACCGGCTGCATCAGCGACGGCGTGCCGCCGCCGAAGAAGATGCTGTGGACGGTGCGGCCGGCGGTCTCATCGGCGAGGCGGCGAAGCTGGGCGCGATAGGCGCAGAGCCAGCGGTCCTCGGCGATGCGCTCGCGGACGTGGCTGTTGAAGTCGCAGTAGGGGCACTTCGACCGGCAGAACGGCCAGTGGATATAGACGGCGAGATCGCCCGCCGGCGGGGTTGCCGGGTCAGCCGAAGCAGGCAGCGACGAGCTGGCGGAAGGCGTCGGCACGATGGCTGATCCTGTGCTTTTCGGCCGGGTGCATCTCGCCGAAGGTGATGTCGTAGCCGTCGGCAAGGAAGATCGGATCATAGCCGAAGCCGCGGTCGCCACGCGGCGGAAACACCAGCCGGCCGTAGACGAACCCCTCGAACGTCTCGATGTGCTCGTCCGGCCAGGCAAGCGATAAGGCACAGACGAAATGGGCGCGGGCGTCGGCACCGGGGATGGCCGCCAGTTCCTCCTCCACCCGCCGCATGGCGATGCGGAAATCCTTGGTCGGGCCGGCCCAGCGTGCCGAGACGACGCCGGGGGCGCCGCCCAATGCCGCCACCGCGAGACCGCTGTCGTCTGCCAGCGCCGGCAGCCGTGACGCACGGGCGGCGGCCAGCGCCTTCAGCTCGGCATTGGCGACGAAGGTCGCGCCGGTCTCTTCCGGTTCCGGCAGCCCCAGCTCGCCCGCCGCTACGACGCTGACCGCGAACGGCCGCAAAAGGTCTCCTATCTCGCGGACCTTGCCGGGGTTGTGGGTGGCGAGGACCAGCCGGTCGGAGGTGAACTTGCGGTGCATCGGCATCGGCCCTCAGGCGAGGCCGAGAGCCTGGCGCTGCAGCGCCACCAGCTCGTCGATGCCGCCGCGGGCGAGCGTCAGCAGCTCCAGCAGCTGATCTTGCGAGAACGGCTTCTGCTCGGCGGTGCCCTGCACCTCGACGATGGCGCCGCGCCCGGTGAGGACGAAGTTGGCATCGGCCTCGGCGGCGGAATCCTCCTGGTAGTCGAGGTCGAGGACGCAGACGCCGTCACAGATGCCGCAGGAGACGGCGGCGACGTGGTCGGTCAGCGGCACCGCGTCCAGCAGCCCGAGGTCGACGAGGCGCCGGCAGGCGAGGTGCAGGGCGACGAACGCGCCGGTGATGGCGGCGGTGCGGGTGCCGCCGTCCGCCTGCAGGACGTCGCAGTCGATGCGCACCTGCATGTCCGCCAGCGCCGGCAGGTCGGTGACGGCACGCAGCGAGCGGCCGATCAGCCGCTGGATCTCCTGGGTGCGGCCGGTCTGCCGGCCCCGTGCCGCCTCGCGGTCGGTGCGCTCGGCGGTCGCCCGCGGCAGCATGCCGTACTCGGCGGTGACCCAGCCGCGGCCGCTGTCGCGCAGCCACGCCGGCACTCGCTGCGCCACCGAGGCGGTGCACAGCACGTGGGTATCGCCGAACTTGGCGAGGCACGAGCCCTCGGCATACTTGCTGACCCCCGGCTCCAGCGAGACGGGACGAAGGCGATCAGGGGCTCTGCCGGAAGGGCGCATGGGAAGGACCGGGATGTGGGTGAGGGGCGGGGCAAACTACCCTCCGCCCGGCAAGCGGGCAAGAGCCATCACCTCGTCAGGCTAAATCCAGTGGTTGCTATGACACAAGCAAAGCATTATAATTTTCATGGATATGTATGCTCGCCGCTGCTCTGCGTCGGGACCTATGTCTATTGTTAATTATCCAACTATACACTGGATAGCTGTGAGAAGAACTATGTTCAAGGTATTTTTTGATCATTCTGTGCGACAGGATGCGGTTGTAGCTGAGGACGGCTACGTCTTTGCCGACGGAAAAATCTTAGGGCACTGCTATCAATACCTTAAACCACATAGAGCGGATCGCCCACTCCGGTCTGATTGGAAACAACAGGAAATATCTGCGCTCACAAATATAGCTCGTTTAATTTACGAAGAGCACATTATAGCATATTCTTCGGTAGAATTGGAGAACGAGGGCTTTCAAGTAGAAACAATTGGTGGACATTCTCCTGTAGATATTTTTCATGGTTGTATATTTCGCGAGGCAGCTGCTCCGCTGGAAAGGTCAAAGTGGGGCCTGCCTCTCGATACCGTAATGAGCAAGCAGGCGGTAATAGACTATTGCAAATGCTTCTTCCTCTCGCCAAATCCATCCCGGATCGAACAATTTATAGATGGCATGCGAAGAAACTCTCGGTATAGTCTTACAGAATATGAGGAAAAATGTTTGAGAAATGCTCATGTATTTAAAGATATTTGTCATGGGATTTCAGAAAACCACTACCCGGACGCACTTCACCTATGGACAGCGGAAGAAAATAGCCTGGACGTGTTTTTGACTCACGATAAGAAATTTAAAAACGTAGTGGAGAGACAAAAAGTCAAGCTTCACTGTCGAGTGATGTTTCCGACGCAACTTTTAAATGAGCTACAAAGCGGCATTAAGTTTTAGCAAGTTGACCCGCGTGGATGGGCGGACCTACTTCGGGAACAGCAAGGCGAGCTGCAGGCGCAGCGAGGCCTGCGGAGCGAAGTCCGGGCGGACGGCGTTGTAGAAGCCCTGCACCTGCGCATTGACGGGCTGACTGCCGACGGTGAACACCCGGCCCACCCCGCCGCCGACGGGCACCATCGCCGCATTATCCTTATCCGCCTCCCAGTTGACGGTGATGACCGGCGAGGTCACCAGGTACCAGCCGCCCGCCATGTTGTAGTTGACGAACGGCTGAACCAGCGTCTGGTTGACGTCGCTGCGGTCGCCCTTGCCGGCGAACGACCAGAGCTGGCGCACCAGGGCGCCGGCAACCCACGGACGAATGGTCACCAGGCCGACCGCCGCCGGCCCGGCGCTCCACTTCTGCGTCCCCAGGCGATCGCTGGTGGCGGTGCGCAAGGTCAGCGACGGGCCAACGCCCCAGGTGAAGCTGCCGGTGGAGACTGGCGAGAAATAGGCCGTAAAGTTGATATCGCCGAGGCCGAAGTCGTCGCCGGTGGTATCGGCGCTCGGCAGCTCGGGCAGCGAGTCGGTCACGCTCGGCAGGTAGATCAGCGGAATGATCGTCCGCGTGATGATGTTCCAGTCGCCGAGGCTGAACGGAATCACCGGCTGAATATTGAGAACGTTGGCGGTGTCGTTGTCAGGGCCGGTGCGGAAGAACGTGTTGTTCTGGAACGGCAGGCTGATCATGGCGGCGACCGGGTTCTGCGCCGCCGCGGCGAGGTCGGCCTGATCTCCTCCGGCGGAGGATGCCTCGTCCTGCCCGGACGCCTGGCCGCTGCTGGCGAGAACGGTGGCAGTGAGCGCCGCCGACAGCAGTTTTCGCGCGGATCGGGCCGCACCAAGCGCTGCGGGAGCGCCGATCATGCAATCTCTCCTCGTTAGCGCCCGCGGGTTAAGATTGTTTATCCGGAGACCCTTGCAGGCACAACGAACCTTGTTGTACCGCGGCGCCCGCGGCATCGATGTCGTCAGGTATCGAACATTTTTGCCGCCCTGGCCACCCTCGCCGGAGCGCGCGTCGCTGTGCCTGCCGCTCATTCAAGAGTGGTGTCCAAGTTCCGACCAGCGGCGCGTCCTCCCGTCTTGCGAACGGCGAGCCGTATCTTTCCGGCACCGAGTGGGAGTGCGAGGACACGGGTCAAGGCAACGCGCGAGCCGCGACCGCAGGTGCTGGCCTACCGGCGGACGGAAACGCCCAAGCTCGACATCGACGATCCCGACTTCGACGGCAAGTGCGCCCAGCTCCGGCAGGTGGAAGCATTCTTTGCCCGGTTCCGCGCGCAAAAACGCGGCGTCAACGAATGCGCGACACCGAGGACCCTCGCGCTCTGCTGCGCCGGCACCTGGAGGACCTTCTGCATCGCATCTGCGCGCTGCCGGGCGACGAGGCCGGTTATCCGCGGGACTTGCTGCTGAGCGGCCTCGCCGGTGACCGGTCCGCGGCCGTCGCCGCCGAACGGGCCGAGGGGCATCGGCGATGCGTTGCCGATGATCCTTCTGTTATAAATTTCCCCAGCAGGATAAGTACGAGCGAGCGATTTTTCGACCGCGGATGCCCCGTATTGGGGTTGCCGGGCGGCTGTTGCCGAGGCCAAATGGCGCCTCGGCGGGGCAAGGAAATTTCTATGAAAAACAGGTATTTAGTAGACTGCGCGCTGGCATTGTTCAAGATCGGCGTGCGCGTTCCGGAGTTCCCGCAACTGCGAAAACTGGCCGATGTCGGATATCTGTCCGGCCTGTTGCGGCGCTTGCGGGTGAACTGCGTTGTCGATGTCGGCGCCCACAACGGTACTTATGCCTACCATCTGCGCAGAGCCGGCTACAGCGGCGAGATCCTGTCTTTCGAGCCTGTCAAGGAGCAGTTCATGCAAATGACGAGGCTCTCGCACGGCGATCCAGCGTGGCGGTCATTCAGTTACGCGCTGGGAAGTGATGATACAACCGGCGAGTTCAATGTCATAAAGAGCGGCACGGAGCGGCATGTCCTCAGTTCACTTCTCGATCCGGATTGGGACAATCTAAAATTACTTGCCGATCAAACTACCGACCGGCACCTTGAGCGCAAAGAGGTCGTGCATATCCGCCGCCTCGACAGCATCCTCAGTGAGCTGATACCGCACACCGCGCCGCGCCTGTTCCTACAGGGTTGTTCAGTTCTGTTCACGCTGAGCGGTATGCGATGGGGTGATTTGGGTTTAGGGCGTTGAGGTAGAGTTCCCTGCTGACGTTGGTGATGCCGTTGGCGCGCAGGATGTTGAGGGCGAAGGAGCGGAAGCGGGCGAAGTGGCCTGGTTTGGAGCGAATGCGGCTGTGGTCTTCGAAGAAGCTGACGTCGCGGACGGCATGGGTGGTTTTCGATGCCCCAATGCTGGCGGATTGCGGCACCGATGGCGGTGGCGGACAGGCTGATTTGAGAGGCATAGAAGGCAGTCTCCTGGGTCGGTGCCAGAAGCCGGTGGCGGTGTCTTGTGCCAGGTGAGCCGGGTGACGCGGGCGGCGGCAACGATCAGGCCGTCCCAGTCGGCTCCGGAGGCGGGCCGGTGAGGTCGAAGGTCTCGACCACAGCCGATGCCCTGGCGACCGTGGCGGTTGCGCTCGATGGTGCGGGCGCTGTCGATGCGTTGGTCGGCGGCACAGACCGCTTTGATCGTCCGGTGCAGGGGTGGTGTTGAACAGCTTGACCTGGGCGACCTCGAAAGTTTCCGGTATTTCGCGGTTTCCAAAGGTTTTTTTGACAGTGGAGGGTATCGGCGGTGAACACGGCGCCGGTCAGTCCCAGCTCACGGATGATCTGTTGGTGGCGGGGATCTCGTTCGACTTGCCGTCGATCTCGATGTGCGCGAGGACGATGGCCGAAGCCGAGGCGAATGCCGTCAAGGTCTGCGCCGCCTTGCGGTCGTTGAAGCGGTCGAAGCTGCCGCGCAGGGTCTTGCCATCGAGATAATCGGCTGTTTGCCCGCCCTGCCCGCCGGCAGCAGGGTCTTGGCATGGCGCCGGAACGCCCCTTCGAGGGCCTCGGTCGGCAGCGCGACTGCACCGTCCGTAGCGTTCACCACCGCGCCTTACCAGATCTGGCCCCGAAGTGGCATTGAGGTGCTCCGGCGCTGCTCCAGGAAGGTGATGACGCCACGGTGGTGGACTCGCGGCCCCGCCTGCCAACAACGCCAGCACCGTGAACATCAGCAGATACGGCAGCGGATACCGTTTGCCTTGCGCCCGCCGGGGATCGGGAACGTCGGCCAAGGCCGCCAGAAGGTTGGAAAATGAGCCATGGCACCCTCTCACCAAGGTGCCCGCCATAGATTCAGACTTCGTCGCAGAGGTAGACCTTTTCGTTTTCGGATCGGCAATCCCGCACGGAGACTCGTCTTACGAGAACATTCCTTATGCCGGGAGAATTGAACAGCCCTGCCTGTTCCTAAAGGTTGACACGCAAGGCTATGACCTGGAAGTCATCAAGGGCGCCGCCGGCGTCATGCAGCATATCGTCGGCCTGCAATCAGAATTGTCGGTAATGCCAATCTATAAGGATATGCCCCACTATACCCAATGCCTGGAGTATTACGAGTCGCTGGGGTTTTCTCTGATGCATCTGGCACTCGTGAATAGAACACGGCAAGGAAATATTCTGGAGTACGATTGCCTGATGGCACGCGTGCCGGAGCTGGATAGCCACTGACGTAGTAGCATCTCCCTAACGGCGGACGCGAAGAAAGCGGGGGACATCATGTATAGCAAAATTGCAAGCGCGCTCCGGCGTGGTGCGAGGTTTGTCGCGACGTGTGGCACTGGGCTTGGGCACGCTCATCAGGTATTCGGCTATGCTCTTATACTTTTCGTGGCCGCAACCGGCATCGCCGCTGCACAGCAGGTCTTCGTCAATAATCTTCCCATCGCCACAGGCATCGCCACCGATACGAATGGCAATGTCTACGTCGATTACGACGGCACCTTCACCACATATATCAGCAAGTTCGCACCAAACAGGGCGCCGCTCGTTCGTACATCTCTGGGCGGTATTACAGTTGGCAATCTGGGCTACATTACCCGGGTGTCGAACTCCAACTCGATGCTGCTGCTGACCAACAGCGGCAAAATCTACCTGTTTGGACCGACGCTGCAACTCAGTCTGCTGCTCGACCTCACACCATTGCGGTTTCAGGTCGCCAACAATGTCTTCGATATCCAGACCAGGAGATTTACATCCTTCGGCGTCGGCAATCCGACGTGGGGTGATATCGCCGTCTTCCGGGTGGGGCCGCAGCGGCTCTTCTTCTACCTCACTGCGACGACGGGAGCTGCCGGAGGCTTTCCGTTCGTGCTCCGGCTCGATCTCGACCTGCAGAACAGCCGCGTCTTCTGGCGGATGATCGCCCGGTCCGCAGCAGCGGGTGTCGTCAACCTGCCGCGCCCCAACCTGCCGCGCGGCATCGCCGTGAACAGTGCCGGCTGGGTTCTCACGGGCTTTCCTGTCACCATCAGCGCGCTCGGCGTCATCGATACGCTCTTTGCCTTCCGGACGAGCTTTCCGGAGACAGCGACGACGGCGACGGCTCCGCAGTTCGTGCTGCGCACCAACCGGACGCGAAGCGGTCTCTGGGACGCGTCAATCTGCCGGCGGTGATCGCCCGTTCGCGCGACGTGGCGGTGTCGCCGGTCGGCAACATCCCGTACATGACGGCGCAGAGCTTGGTCGTCCGCTTCAACCGGCTTACGGCGGCAGCGGTTGCTTCGGCCCGGTCTGGTGGCGGCACCGCGGCGGAGGCAGACGACGCTCCGCTCGACGACAGCAAGCTGTTGGCGCTGCGCGGCGTCCGGCTGCAGCCCGCAGACTGAATCCCCGAGACACGGCATCGCAGTCCGGCTTCAGCCGGGCTGCGACCGCCGCTCCGGCCGAGGGTGTTGACCGCCGCCGTCACCGCCCACCCGGTGCGCGATTTTGCACTCGTCAAGCTTCGGTTCCACTTGCCGCCGCTGCACCTTGGATTGTCCGCTCAGCATTTCTGTTGCACTTGCAGATTGAAAGCGCGCGTCCACTGTTATAGTAGGGGTGTCCAAATGCGTTGCCGATTTGGCGCACCCTCGCTGTGATAGCCCTTACGCGCCACCTGTGTGGCCTTACTCGCGGAATAAGTGCTCGACGGCCTGACTCCTGCTGCTAATAGAGGTGCTATGTTGCTTCGCAGCAAGGTGGTGCCCGATGAGCCAGATCGTTGCTGAATCCGTCGCGCCACGATCCAGCGGCCGGATGTCGACGACCGCGGCTTCGACATCCGCTCTCGCTTCGGGTCTCACGGAAATTGCCTGGGCGGCCTTCGCGCTGACGCTGATCGCCGGCGTGGGCGCGCTCAAGCTGCTAACCCCATTCGATGGCGACCAGGCGCTCTTCCTTTACTTCGCTCAGGCGATCGACCACGGCGAGAAGCTCTATGTCGACGTCTGGGACATGAAGCAGCCGGGTGTCTTCTGGTTCTACTGGCTCGGCGGCAAGCTCTTCGGCTCCTCGGAGCTGGGGGTGAAGCTGCTAGAGCTCGGCTGGTTTCTCGGGTTTGCCGTGTGCCTTATCCTGTGTCTGCGGCGCACCTTCGTCCACCCGTGGCTGAGCAGCGTTGCCGCCGCCGCCGCGCTCGGCAGCTACTACGCCTTCGCCGGCACGCGCGAATTGACTCAAGCCGAGATCCTGCTCAGTTTCCCGATGTTCCTCGCGGCGTGGCTGCTGGCTTGCGATTACGCGCGATCCGCGACCGCGGCGGCCGGCCGCATGCTGGCCGGAGGCTGTGCCGCGATCGCCGTCGTCTTCAAGCTGTTCTACGCGCCGATCTTCGTCGCCTTCGTCCTGGTGACCATCTTCACCCTGCATCGCCGCGGCGCACAAAATGCCACGTGGCTGGGCACCGGCATCGCCGTGCTCGGCCCGTTCACGCTCGGAGTGGCGGCCGTGCTCGGCGTCGTCTCGGCGATCCTCTGGCAGCAGGGCATCTTCGCCGAGCTGCTGTGGAACAGCTTCGTCTACCCCTTCCACGCCCTCCACACCGCCGCCATCGAGGTCGATACCGGCCGGCTGCTGCGCAATTCCTTCTGGCTGCTGGCGACGATGGCGCCGTGGCTGCCGTTCGCGCTGCTGGCCGCGCCCCGGATCACCCACCAGAACGAGCCCGTGCTGACGCGGCTGATGGTCACCTGGATCCTGGTGACCGCAGTGCTGATCGTTCTGCAGCGGCTGATGTTCTGGAAGTATCACTTCCTGCTGCTGTTCGTTCCGCTCACCGTGCTGGCGGCGCGCGGCATCGACCTGCTGCTGATCTGGCTCGCCTCTCCCGAGCTGCGCCGGCGCTGGCTGACGGCGCCGGTCCTGACCCTGCTGTGGGCGATCCCGGCGATGAGCGCGATCCTCTTCTTCACCCAGCGGCAGGCGGAAGAGCTGCACCTGCTGGCGCAGGGCGGCAAGCCCGCCGGCATCGAGGGTTACCGCGATGCGGTCGGCCGCGAATACGGCTGGATCCGCCATCAGTTGCTGGGCTTGCGCAACGGCGGCGGCGAGCCGATCTACGTCTTCGGCAACCCGCTCGTCTACCTGATCACCGAGCGGCGACAGGCGATCGCCATCAACGGCTGGTCATGGGAGGCTTATCCGAAGGAGCACTGGGAGGCGCTGCCGGGCGCGCTCGCCGCCGCCCGGCCCGCCTACATCTTCGTCGATCCGCTCAACGAGGAGCTGATCAGCGAGAACAGCCGGCGGGTGCGCGAGTTCCTCGATACCCAGTACGCGCTGGTCAAGGAGACGGGCAGGGGCCGGCTCTACGGCCGCCTTTCGCCCGCGCCGGATGCCGCGCCCGATATCGGCTGGCACCCGCACCTCTGAAGCACGGTGCAGGCGGCGGGGAGATCATCGCCGCGGCCGTGTCCTCAGCCGAAGGTAGGCATGGCGAAGCCGGCAAAACCGTCGGCTTCGCCGCCCCGCGGCCAGCGGCTGGTTACGGTTTTCGGCCGGGTGTAGAAGCGCACCCCCTCCGCCCCGTGGATGGCGTGGTCGCCGAATAGCGACTGCTTCCAGCCGCCGAAGCTGTGGAAGGCGAGCGGCACCGGGATCGCCACATTGACTCCGACCATTCCCGCCTGCACGCCGTCGGCGAAGGCGCGGGCGGCGGCGCCGGAGCGGGTGAAGATGGCGGCGCCGTTGCCGAAGCGGTTGCCCGCGATCAGATCCAGCGCCGCATCGAGGCTCGGGGTGCGGACGACGCCGAGGACCGGGCCGAAGATCTCCTCCTGGTAGATGCGCATCGATGGCGTCACCCGGTCGAACAGCGAGCCGCCGAGGAAAAAGCCGCCCTCCCAGCCCTGCAGTGATACACCACGCCCGTCGACGACCAGCTCGGCCCCCTCGCGGACGCCGAGCTCGACGTACTCTGCCACCTTCGCCCGGTGCGCGGCGGTGATCAGCGGCCCCATCTCCGCCTGCGGATCGGTCGCGGGGCCGATCTTCAGCGCCCGCACCCGCGCCGCCAGCCTCTCGACCAGGGGTTCGGCGACTTCGCCGACAGCCACCGCCACCGGCACCGCCATGCAGCGCTCGCCGGCGGAGCCGTAGGCTGCCCCCATCAGCGCATCGACGGTCTGGCCCAGATCGGCATCCGGCAGAACCACCAGGTGGTTCTTGGCGCCGGCCAGCGCCTGCACCCGCTTACCGGCCGCCGCCGCGGTGGCGTAGATGTGGCGCGCTATCGGCGTCGAGCCGACGAAACTGACGGCGCGAACTTGCGGATGCCGGAGCAATGCGTCCACCGCGACGGCATCGCCGCCCAGCACATTCAGCACACCCGGCGGCAGGTCCGCCTCGATCAGCAGCTCGGCGAGGCGCAGCGAGCAAGACGGCACCTTCTCCGACGGCTTCAGCACGAAGGTGTTGCCGCAGGCGATGGCCACCGGAAACATCCACATCGGCACCATCGCCGGGAAGTTGAATGGGGTGATGCCGACGCAGACGCCCACCGGTTGCCGGAGCGAGAAGCAGTCCATGTCGTCGCCGACGCCGGCGGAGAACTCGCCCTTCAGCAGATGCGGGATGCCGCAGGCGAACTCCACCACTTCGATGCCGCGCTGCAGGGAGCCGCGCGCATCGCTCAGCACCTTGCCGTGCTCGCCGGCGATCACCGCCGCCAGCGCATCGGCCTCGCGCTCCAGCGCCTGTTTGAAGCGGAACAGCACGCGCGCCCGCGTCAGCGGAGGCGTTGCCGCCCACGCCGGCAGCGCGCGGGCCGCCGCCCTCACCGCCGCGTCGACCTCGGCCGCGTCTGCCAGCGGCACGGAGGCCCGTACCGCCCCGGTGGCGGGATCGAAGACCGGCGCGAAGCGGCCGCTGGTGCCGGCGACGGCGGCGCCGTCGATGAAATGATGCAAAGGATCGGTCATTGGCGCAGCCCCGTTGCGGGCGGTGTGGTCTTGCCACCGCCGTTTCCGAGCCTTGTCGTAGGTCGATACCTGCCCGTCAAGAAAAGAGGGGCAGCGCAGCTTGCACACGGTGCGGCACCGTGGTGTGCTGTCGCCATGGTGTCCTTTCGTCACAAGCTGGCTGGTGGGGGACGCCGGTCCCGCGGTCAGCAAACGGAACAGCGGATGACCGAATTCCACCGCCGATGCAAGTTCCCGACACCCGTCGAGCGCGCCAAGGTCGCTGCCGACTGGCGCGCGCGGGGCTATTCATGCGCCTTGTTCGTCGATCCGCCGGGGCGTGCCTGGACGGACTTCGTCCATGGATCAAACGAGCTGGTTACCGTCGCCGCCGGTCGCCTGGAGGTCACCGTCCGCGACGTCCGCGTCGTCGCCGAGCCCGGCGACGAAGTGTTCATCCCCAAGGGCGTCCGCCACTCCGTGCGGAACATCCACGATGATGAGACCCACTGGCTCTACGGCTACGATTGACGGCCGGTGGGTCCGCTACCGTCGCCGAGCGGATCAGGACGCCGCGGAAAGGTTTATCGCCACCAGGCTGCGCGAAGGCGGCAGCGGTTCGGCATCAGCCGCCGTTGGCAGCCACCGAAGGCAGCCGTCGAGCAGGAGGGCGCTCAACTCCAGATAGCGGGTGGCGATCGTGAGCTGCAGCGCCAGCAGCGCCGTCATCGACTGAAGCATGCCCGTCCACTTCCCTTAATTCATTGCAGAGAACGGCATAACAGCCTTTTCTGAACCACAATGCAACCGAGATCGAGGCGATGACCGACGACGCAGCAGCATTTCACCGGAATCGCGGCCAAGCCGCCGAAGCTTCCGCCGCCGGGCACCCCGGTCGCCCGCCGGGCGTGTTCGTCCTGCATCCGCAGCTGCAGGCGGACACTCTGCTGGTCGGGCGGCTGGGGCTGAGCCGGCTGCTGCTGATGAACGATATCACCTATCCATGGCTGATCCTGGTGCCGGAGCGGGCCGGCATCAGCGAGATCGCCGACCTCGATGCTGCCGACCGGGTAGTGCTGATCGAGGAGATCGCCCTCGTCTCGGGCGCGCTCACGGCGATGCTGCAGCCGGACAAGCTGAACGTCGCCGCCATCGGCAACGTCGTTGCGCAGCTGCACGTCCATCTGGTCGCCCGCTTCCGCAGCGATCCGGTATGGCCGGCGCCGATCTGGGGACGCACCCCGCCGCACCCCTACAATTCCGCCGCCGCCGCCGAGCTGCTGGCGCGTCTGCGCCGAACGCTGCAGCCGGCGCTACGCGACGACTGACCGCATTGCCGCGGGCCGCTCGGGGGCGCCCGCGCGCCCCATCGTGGCAAATGAAACCGTTTGGCACGCCGCGCGACTGAGACTTACAATCGCATCACCTATACGCGAGCATCTGGACGCGCGGCCGCCTTAACGCGCGCATCCACGACAACCAGAATGGGGGATGGCGTCATGTGGAGTGAGCCGATCCGGTCGTTTCTCGCCACCTTTTCCGAAGAGCTGGAGGCCGATAATGCCGCTATCTTTGCCGGCGCCGGCCTGTCGCGGGCCGCGGGCTTCGTCGATTGGAAGCTGCTGCTGCAGTCGGTTGCCACCGCGCTCGATCTCGACATCGAGAAGGAAACCAACCTCGTCGCCCTCGCCCAGTACTACTGCAACGCCCGGCTCGGCAGCCGCGGCCGCATCAACAAGCTGCTGCTCGACAAGTTCTCGCGCGACGCCAAGATCACCGACAACCACCGCATTCTGGCCCGGCTGCCCATCTCCACCTACTGGACGACCAACTACGACCGGCTGATCGAGAAGGCGCTCGAGGATGCCGGCAAGCGCGCCGACGTCAAGTACAGCATCGACCAGCTGGCGCTGACGGTGCCGCACCGTGATGCCGTCGTCTACAAGATGCACGGCGATATCTCCGAGCCATCGAAGACCGTCCTGATCAAGGACGATTACGAGAAGTATCACCTGGCCCGCGCTGCCTTCATCACCGCGCTGACCGGCGATCTCGTCTCCAAGACATTTCTTTTTATGGGGTTCAGCTTCAGCGATCCGAACATCGATTACGTGCTGAGCCGCATTCGCACCAGCTACGACATCAACATGCGCACCCACTACTGCTTCATGAAGCGCCTTCTCGACAGCGACTATCCGGGCGAGAACAAGGAAACCGTCGCCTACCGCAAGCGCCAGCAGGACCTGTTCGTCAACGACCTGCTGCGCTTCAACGTCGAGACGTTGATGGTGGATAAATACGAACAGATAACCGAGGTCCTCTGCGATCTGGAGCGGATCTACCGCAGCAAGTCGGTGTTCATCTCCGGGGCGGCGCACGAATGGGGGGAGGCGTGGCCGATCGAGCGGGCCCGGACCCTCGTCCGCGGGTTGAGCAAGACCCTGGTGAACAAGGGCTACCGGGTCGTTTCCGGCTTCGGCTTCGGCGTCGGCAGCTCGGTGATCGCCGGCGCGCTGGAGCACATCTATGCGACCAAGCGGGAGCAAGATGGAGGACCAGCTCATCCTCGGCCTTTCCCGGTCGAGATCATCGGCGGCAGCGACTGGCAGCAGGTCGCCCGGCGCTACCGCGAGGACATGGCCGACTATGCTGGCGCCGCCATCTTCCTGTTCGGGAACAAGCTGAAGGATATGGCGAGGTCGTCCCATCCGATGGTATCACCAGGAATATGAGGTGTATGAGGAGAAGGGGCTGGCGCTGATCCCGGTGGGCGCCACCGGCTACGTGGCGAAGGAGCTGTGGGACAAGCTGATGAAGTCGATGCCATCTACGGCAAGCGTGCCGCTGAATTCAAGCCGCTGCTGCAGACGCTTGGCCAGCCCGATGTCGAGCCGGAAGCCCTTATCGCCGTCATCATCCGTATCCTGGAGCTGTGGGCGCAGGGGTAGATGCCTGAGGGGCACGCCGCCCGCGCGCTCAGCCCATGCTCAGTCCGGCGTCACCACCTTCAGGCCGATGATGCCGGTGACGATCAGGCCGATGCAGGCGAGGCGCAGCGCTGCCGTCGATTCGCGAACAGGACCATGCCGAGAATGGCGGTGCCGACGCTGCCGACGCCGGTCAGACGGCATAGGCGGTGCCGACCGGCGGCGATTTCAGCGCGATGCCGAGCAGGCCGAGGCTCGCCACCATGGCGGGACGGTCCAGATGCTGGGAGCCCAGCCGGCTGAAGCCCTCGGTGTATTTGAGACCGATCGCCCAGCCCACTTCGAGCAGCCCGGCGAGGAACAGAATGAGCCACGCCACCGTCTCCTTCCCTCGCCGCCGCCCTCCGGCCGCTTCGCCTCCGCCCCCTCGATCGTGATGATAGGTCTGGCGCATCTCGCGCTTCAGCGTCTTGCCGGCAACATTGCGCGGGAACTCTTCATAGACGATGACGTCCTTGATCCGCTGGAATTTGGCATCGACGCGGGCGTTAGTCCATTCCACCAGTTCCGCCGCCGAGCTGCGCGCCGTCACGGAGCGTGACCGCGGCCACCGGCACCTCGCCCCACTTCTCGTCCTGCACGCCGAACACCGCCGCCTCGCGCACCGCCGGATGGCTGACCAGCACCTTTTCGATGTCGAACGGATAGACGTTGACGCCGCCGGTGATGATCATGTCCTTGATCCGGTCGACCAGGAACAGGTAGCCGTCCTCGTCCAGGTAGCCGGCATCGCCGGTGTGCAGCCAGCCGTCGCGGATCGCCTGCGCCGTCAGGTCGGAACGCTTGTAGTAGCCCGGCATCAGGCACGGGCTCTTGCCGCAGATCTCGCCGACCTCGCCGGTTGCGCACTCGCTGTCGTCGTCGCGACGGATGCTGATCTGCATGAACGGCGGCGGACAGCCGACCGAGCCCAGCTTGCGAATGGAATCGTGCTTATCGAGAATGGTCATGAACCCTTCGGTCAGGCCGTAGAGCTCGTAGAAGCGGCCCGGCAGCTCAGCGTTGATCCGCTCCTTGATGCCGCGGTGCAGCGGCGCGCCCAGGTTATGCAGCATCTCCAGGCTGGCCAGCTTCTCCGGCACGTAATCCGGATGATCGAGGATGGCGGTGATCTGCGCCGGGACGAGCACGATGTGCGTCACCTTGTAACGGTCGATGTCGGCGATGACCCGGCCGGCATCGAAGCTCTCGTGCAGCACGTAGGTGCCACCGACGAACATCCACGGCATCAGGTCGACCATGCAGCCGTTGAAGACGATCGAGCCGGCATGCAGGACCACGCTCTCCGGCGTGATGCGGAACGACGAGGCGAAGATCATGCAGTACATCGCCCGCACATAATGGGTATGGACGATGCCCTTCGGCAGCCCGGTGGTGCCGCTGGAGTACATGATGTTGAACTCGTCGGCGTCGGTCAGGCCGGCGTCCGGCGGACACACCGATGACGCTTCGGCGAGAAATGCGGCATATGGCAGGAAACCGGGACAGGTCTCACTCCCTTCGCCCAGCAGGATCCAGCGGTCGGCGGCGATCAGCGGCAGGCGGTCGCGGATGCGCGCGAAGGTCTCGGCGAAGGACGCATGGCCGAGCACCAGCCGGGTGTCGGAATCGGCGAGCAGCGAGACGAAGCCGTTGTCCTGCAGCAGCGGGCTCATCGGCACGATGACGCAGCCGGTCTTCGCCGCTGCCCAGTAGGCCAGCATCATCTCCTGGCAGTTGGGCAGGACGGTTGCGAACTTGTCGCCCTTGCCGAGGCCGGCAGCCAGCAGCGCGTTGGCAAGCCGGTTGATGGCGGCATCGAAGGCTTGCCAGTTCAGCTGTCCCGCGGCGGTGATCAGCGCCGGGTGTTCGCTCCGATAACGCGCGTGCCGCGTCGGCAGGGCGCCGAGGTCCATGCTGGTTTCCCCTGAAATACATTGCTTTTGCCCAAACCATACACCTCCCGGCGCGGCGTGCCAGCCCTGGAAATGGGGCAAGGGCGGTGCTACAGGTCCCGCCCGCATCGGTCTTGAGTGGCGGCGATGGAGCAGGTCTCGGCCAGGTTCGCGGTCGGGCAGATCGTCCGGCACAAGCTGTTCAACTATCGGGGGGTCATCATCGACGTCGACCCGTTCTTCGCCGGCAGCGATGACTGGTACGAGAAGATGGCGCCCAGCCGGCCGCCGAAGGACAAGCCCTGGTACCGCGTGCTGATGAACGCCACCGACAACCAGACCTACGTCGCCGAGCGCAATCTGGAGCCGGACGAGAGCGGCGAGGAAATCGTCCACCCGGACGTCGACCGCCACTTCACCGCGCTGGCCAGCGGCCGCTATCTGCCGCGCGTCCGCGGCAACTGAGTTCCGTCGCCCGTCCCATGCACCGCAGCAACCGGCCCATGCACAAACGACAGCCTTCGCGGCAAAAAGAAAACTGCCGGCGCCATCGGAGGGATGCTACAAGACCGGACCCGGCGTAAACCACGAAACAAACGGAAAAGGGGGAACGCGAATGCAACTCAAGGTTCTCGCCTTCGTGCTCGCGGGCGGGGAAGGAACCCGCCTCTACCCGCTGACCAAGGAGCGCGCGAAACCGGCGGTGCCGTTCGGCGGCAAGTACCGGATCATCGATTTCGTGCTCAGCAATCTGATCAACTCCGGCATCCATTCGATCTACGTGGTGGTCCAGTTCCGCAGCCAGTCGCTGCTGCAGCACGTCAGCGACGGCTGGCGGCTCGGCGGCCTGCTGAAGAGCGAGTTCATCGTGCCGGTGCCGGCGCAGATGCGCTCCGAGGGCAAGGACTGGTATCGCGGCACTGCCGATGCCATCCATCAGAACGTCAACCTGATCGAGCAGTCGGCGCCGAATGTCGTGGCGGTGTTTGGTGGTGATCACATCTACCGGATGAACATCCGCGACATGATCGAGTTTCACGAGCAGAAGCGCGCGCATGTAACGATCGCGGCGATCCCGGTGGAGAAGAAGTACGCGCGGGAGTTCGGCGTCATCGAGACCACCACCGGCAACCGCATCGTCGGATTCCACGAGAAGAATCCGAACGCGCCGACCATGCCGGGCGACCCGGACCGGGTCTATGCGTCGATGGGCAATTACATCTTCTCCACCGACATGTTGCTGCGGCTGGTCGAGGAAGACCAACAGGACCCCAACAGCAGCCACGACTTCGGCAAGGACATCCTGCCGAAGGCGATCGGCCGTGCCGAGATGTTCGCCTACGACTTCATGACCAACGACATTCCGGGCGAGCCGGCCGGCAAGGAGCCGTACTGGCGCGACGTCGGCACGCTGGATGCCTACTACGAAGCCAACATGGATCTGCGGGCGATCACGCCGGCGCTCAACCTGTTCAACCGGCAGTGGCCGCTGCGCACCGCCGGCTACTCCGATCCGCCAACCAAGTTCGCCTTCGACGAGGACAACCGCCGCGGCCAGGCGATCGACTCGGTGCTGGCGGGCGGCTGCATCATCTCCGGCGGCCTGGTCAAGAACTCCGTCATCGGCAGGCACGTCTACGTGCACTCGGGCTCCGAGATCCACGATTCCATCATCTTCGACAACTGCGACATCGGCCGGAAAGCCAAGCTGCGCCGTTGCATCCTGGAAAAGAACGTGAAGATCCCGGCAGGGACGGTGATCGGCTACGATCTCGAAGAGGACCGCAAGCGCTACTTCGTCGCCGACAGCGGCATCGTCGTGGTCGAAGGCAAGCGTACGCCGGTCGAACTGACGACGATCACCGTCTGAGAACAAAACGCCGCTTCGGCGCACGGAGCGGCCCCGCGGGAGGCATGGTGCGCGAGCACGTTCGGCGCGGATCGCCACGGCGGCCAGCGTGGCCGAGAAGGACGTGACGGTCCGCGAGCAGCCGCGGTCGTGGATGCGGCGGGTTTTGCATTGGGCGGACGGGCACCGGGAAAGCCTCGGCCTCGCCGCCACGGCTATTGTTCTGCTGCTCTGCGGCTTCGCGCTGAACCGGCTGCTTGCCGAGATGCGTGTCGCCGACGTCGGCCGGTCGATCGCCAACCTGCCAGGCCATGCCGTAGGCTGGAGCCTGCTGTTCACCGGCCTGAGCTACATTACCCTCGTCGGCTACGACTGGTCGGCGCTGCGCTACGTCGGCCGCAGGCTGCCCGCCCGGGTGATCGCGCTTGCCTCCTTCTGCGGCTATGCCATCGGCAATACCGTCGGCTTCTCGCTGTTCACCGGCGGCTCGGTCCGCTTCCGCATCTACTCCGCCGCCGGTCTCCCCGCCGAGGATATCGGCCGGGTAACCCTGTTCTGCATCATCGCCTTCGGCTTCGGCATTTGCGCCGTCGGCGGCGTCGGCGTGCTGCTTCGCCCGCTGCTGCTGGCCGAGATCCTCCATCTTCCGGCGCTGCTGCTGAAGGAGACAAGCGTCTCGCTGATCGTCGCCATCATCGCATTCGTGCTGCTGTGTACGCGCAAGCGGCTGCTGCGCTGGCGCCGGATGACCCTGCCGCTGCCGTCTCCCTCGCTGGTCGCAGGCCAGCTCACCATCTCGGCCATCGACCTGTGCTTTGCCTGCGCCGCCCTGTGGGTGCTGCTGCCGGCCGACCTTTCGTACTCGTTCTTCGCCTTTCTGCCGCTCTACTGCGTTGCCATCGTCGCCGGCATCCTCAGCCACGTGCCGGGGGGCCTTGGCGTTTTCGAGGCGGTGTTCGTCTATGCCCTCGGCGACCGTACCGAAATCGGGCCGCTGGTCGGCGCGCTGGTGGTCTACCGGCTGATCTATTACGTGATGCCGCTGCTGGTCGCGGGCGCCCTGCTGGGGCTGAGCGAATTGCGCCGGCAGATCCCGGCGACGGTGGCGGCGTTCGATCGCCTGGTCGAAGTAACCGGCGAGATCGTCCCGACGTTCGCAGGAGTATTCGTCGTCCTCGCCGGGATCGTGCTGCTGGCCTCGGCAGCAACGCCGATGAGCCCGGCCCGGGCCGCCGCCATCGGCTCGATCGTCTCGCTGCCGGTGATCGAGACGGCCCATTTCGTGGGCGCGATGGTGGCGAGCATGCTGATCTTCCTCGCACCGGCATTGCAGCGCCGCCTCCACGGCGCCTACTGGCTGGTGCACGCGCTGCTCGTCATTGGCATCGCCTGCTCGCTGGCGAAGGGCCTGGACTACGGCGAAGCCATCGCCCTGACGCTCATCGCCATCCTGCTGGTGCCCTATCGCGACGAATTCTACCGGCGGACGTCGCTGCTCGACGAGCCGCTGACGCTGCGCTGGACCGTCACCCTGCTGTGCATCCTCGGCGGCGCGTTCTGGCTGATGCTGTTCGCCTACAAGCACGCCGCCTATCACAACTCGCTGTGGATGCACTTTACCCTCAACGGCAACTTCCCCCGCTCGCTGCGGGCGATGTTCGCAGCGGGGCTCGGCGTCGTCATCCTCGCAACGCTGCACGTGATGCATCCTCCCCGCCGCGCCGCAGCGCCGGCCGCGACGTCCAGTGAACTGGAGCGCGCCCGGGCGATCGCCGCCGGCCAGTCGCATACCGACGCCCTGCTGCTGTGCAGCGGCGATAAGAGCCTGCTGTTCAGCACGTCGGGCCGGTCGTTCCTGATGTTCAGCCGGCGCGGCCATTCATGGATCGCCCTGTTCGACTCGGTCGGCCCGGTGCACGAGCAGGCCGAGCTGATCTGGCGGTTCCGCGAGATGTGCGATCGGGAGCGGGTCCGCCCGGCGTTCTACCTGGTCCGGCCCGGCAGCCTGCGCCTTTATGTGGATGTCGGCCTCTCCGTCACCCGGCTTGGTGACATGGCACGGGTGCCGCTGGACGACTTCGATCTGGACCAGCCGGCCAACAGCAAGATGCGCTTCGCCGTCAATCGCGGCGCCCGCGATGGCCTGTCGTTCCGGCTGCTGCCGCGGCAGGAGGTGCCAGCGGCGATCGATGCGCTTGCGGCAATTTCGCGCGCCTGGCTTGCGGAAAGGAAGATGCGCGAGCCAGGCTTCTCGGCCGGCGCCTTCTCGGCGACCTACGTCAGCGCATTCGATGTGGCTGCGGTGATGATGGGCGGCGAAATCGTCGCTTTTGGCCTGCTGCTGCGCACCAGCGCGAACGACGAGGTGAGCATCGAGATGGTGCGCTGGCATCCCGACGCCCCCGCATCGACGCTCGAATACCTGTTCGTCGCGACGATGCTGCAGGTGCAGGCGCAGGGCGCGACAACCCTTGTAATCGGCATGGCCCCGCTATCAGAGTTTCAGCACCGGCAGATGGGACCGCTGCAACACCGGCTCGGGGCGCTGGTCGCCGAGCATGGCGAGCAGTTCTTCACCCTGCAGGGGGACCGCAAGTTCAAGGAGCAGTTCCACCCGGTGTGGGAGCCACGCTACCTGGCGTCACCCGGCGGCACCGACCCGCTGATCGTGCTGGCCGATGCCGCCGCGCTCAACTCCGGCAGCGCCATGGCGGGAAGAAGAACAGCGAAGACGAAAGGCACCCGCAACGCCCGTCCCGGCGAAGCGGCAGCGGACATCGCCGGACGCTCCGGCTAGGCGGCCGACGGCCCCGGGTCGTCGTCCTCCCTCACGCCAACCCGGCCCATTGGCGCCGCCTGCGCCGTTGGTTGATGGCGCAGCGGAAATCGGATGACGCCGCCGGATCGCGACGATGCATCCTGACTCCTGCTGTCGGCCGGCGGCGGCATTGCATTATCGCCCTCCAGCATCGTCACTTCCTTGCGGCGGCCAAGCGTGCGGAAGCCGCAGCAGCGGGTGGTTCCACCTGCAGGACGGTCAACTCGTGCTCCCGGCCGTCGCGCGCCGTCCAACGGATGGACTGGCCCGGCGACAGGCCGATGAGAGCGGTGCCGATCGGCGTCAGGACCGAGATGCGCCCCGCGGCGATGTCGGCTTCGACAGGGAAAACCAGGGTAACCCGGCGCTGGCGGAAGCCGTCCCAGCGGAATTCGACGGTCGATCCCATCTGGACGACATCGGCCGGCACCGCACCGGCGGCGACAACCTGTGCCCTCTCCAGCTCGTCTTGCAGCTCTTCTGCGATCTCCGGGGAGCGGGCGCGCACCGCGGCGGCGAGGCTGGTAAGGCGGTCGTAGTCGGCATCGCTGGCGATGATCGCGGGCTTGCGATAGCTCTGCTCCGGACTGGTCACAGGCGCGGACATCTCGTCATTTCCTCTGGCGCACGAAATCGATCGAGCGGCGACCGCCGCCCCAAATTTGTGAATGGTGTCGGATGCGCTAACAGGCACACGCTGCAGGGTTTTGCGCGTGGATGCACCCCGGAGCTCGGGGCGCACATGGCCGAGCCCGGGGGCTAGGATCCCGCGATCGGATGAAGCCGGACGGTGAGCGCGAACATCTGGATCATGTACTTAATCTGGCATACGCCAAGATTTTGTCAAGTCCTTATAATCGCTGTGGATCTCGGCGGTTAGACCGACGGCTGGTGCAGCAGGCCCCTGACCTTCGCCTCGCCATCCGCCCTTGCGTGGCGGCGCTGTGCCAGCAGGTGGGAGATGAGGGCGCGCAGCTTGGCGGGTTTCACCGGCTTGTGCAGGGCATGAATGCCCTGGTGGCGGACCGCGTCCAACACTTCCCGGCTGCGATCGGCGGTGATGATGAGCGCCGGCACCGGTCCATAGGTCTCGCGCACTGCCGCCACCGCGGCAAGCCCGGTGTCGCCGCGGTCGAGATGGTAGTCGGCGATGACGACGTCGGGGGCTCGCCCGGCCTGCGCCAGTTCGGCTAAAGCCCGTTGCCCGTCGGCAGCGGTGATCGCCCGGCAGCCCCAGCTCTGCAGCAACTCGCGCATGCCGTCGCGCACGGCGTCATGATCCTCGATGATCACCAAGAATGCCGAGGCGAGAGCATGGACCGGCGTGCGCCGCGTCGTCTGGATCCGTTCGTGCGCGTCGTGCAGGGAGCCCCTCGGGACATCGACGAAGAACGCAGAACCCTTGCCGAGCTTCGAGCGGACGCCGATGGGATGGCCGAGGACGCGGGAAAGGCGCTTGACGATGGCGAGGCCAAGGCCCACGCCCTTGCCTCTGGCCTCGCCGCTGGTGCTGAGTTGGCGGAACTCCTCGAAGACCTGCTGGGTGGCGCTCTCGGGAATGCCGATCCCGCTGTCGCAGACCTCGATCCGGACGAGGTCCCCCCGCCGGCGGCAGCCAACCAGCACGCGCCCGGTCGCGGTATAGCGGATGGCGTTGGCGAGAAAGTTGCGGATCACCCGGCTGAGCAGCACCGGATCGGAACGGACGGCGGCGGAGCAAGGGACGAGGACCAGGCTAAGACCGGCGTCGGCCGCGACTGGCGTGAACTCCTCGGCCAGCCCCCGCAGCAGATCGCCGATGAAGAAGTCCTTGCACTTCGGAATGACGGCGCCAGCGTCGAGCTTCGAGATGTCGAGCAGGGTGCTCAGCAGTCCCTCGACATTGCAGAGCGCCTGATCGATCTGGCCGGCGAACTCGCGCTCCTTGCCACCGAGGGAACATTCGGTGAGCGCGGTGATGAACAGGCGGGCGGCATTGAGCGGCTGCAGCAGGTCGTGGCTGGCACCGGCGAAGAACCGGGTCTTGCTGAGGTTGGCGGTCTCCGCCTCGGCCTTGGCGATCTGCAGGGCGTCCTCCACCTGGGCGCGCTCGTAGATCTCTTCCCGCAGCTTGTCATTGACGGCAGTCAGCTCGCCCGTGCGCTCGGCGACGCGGCGCTCCAGCCACTCCTTCGCCTCGTGGAGCTGTCTGGCGGCGACCTTCAGGTCGGTCACGTCGGTATAGGCCGTAACGAAGCCGCCGTCGGGCATCGGGTCCCGGCGCACCTCCAGGACGGTGCCGTTCGCCAGCACCTGCTCGCTCTTCCACGCCTGCCGGCAGCGGATCCGCTCCTGCTGCGTCGCCATCGCCGCGGGCGCTTCGATACCGAAATCGCCGCGGTCGATCCGGTAACGCAGGTAGTCGGCGAAGCCGGCCCCCGGCCGGACCAGCCAGCCGGGAAGCGCCAGCAGGTCAATGAAGCGGTCGTTCCAGGCGACGAGGCGGGAGTCGCGGTCGAAGACACTCACCCCCTGCACCAGATTATCGAGGGTCGATTGCAGCAGCACCGACTTCTCCGCCAGTTCGCGCTCGCGCCGGCGCTCCTCATCGAGCTTGATGTCGGTGATGTCGGTGTAGATGCCGACGATGTCGCGCGAACGGGTTCGACGCTCGCGGATCTGCAGCCAGCGGCCGCTGCTGAGGTGGACGATGACCGGATCGGAAGGGTTGGTGTGGCGATGGAGCCGGTCGCGCAGCCAGTCGTCGGCATCGCCCTCGACGTTGACGAGGCCATTCTCGACCGTCCAGCGGGAGATTTCGCGGAACGGCACGCCCGGCCGCATCACCTCGCGGATGTCCGCCGCCCCGGACCAGAACTCCACGAACTTGGTGTTGCACAGGACCAGACGGTCGTCGCAATCGAAATGCACGAAGCCTTCCGAGATGCTCTCGACCGCGTCCATCAGCCGGGTCTGCACGGTCTCCGTCTGCGACTTGGCAAGAATAAGCTCGCGGTTGCTCCTTTCCAGGTCGTGCAGCGCCATTTCCAGCCGGCGGGTGCGCTCGCGAACCTTGTCCTCCAGCAGGATCGCCGTCTGGAACAGCGAGTAGGCATTGCCCTGGAAGTCGATGCCGCGCTCGACCTGGTCCATCAGGACGTTGACGATCTTCTGCAGCTTCGCCCGATTGAAAGAGGAGATATCGAGGGAGGGCGGGTCGGCCATCGCCGCTTTACGACACCCACGTACTCTTGTCGGCAACGCCCACGCCGATGGCGGCGCCGGTGAAGGTCTGGTTGACGTGCATCGCCTGGAACTGCTCGCCGAAGGTGCTGAAGCCGATGACGTTGTTGGCGGCGAGCAGGCGCCCGGCTTCGGCCTTCTGCTGCTTCTCCTCCAGCTCCAGCGCGCGCAGGATGCATTCACAGCCGATGACGAGCTGCGGCGGTCCGATCGCGACGTTGAGTTCGTCGAACAGTGCGGTGGCGCTGTTCAGCAGATCGGTCGCGCGGGCGAGCGTCAGCACCACGCCCCTGTCGATGGCACAGAAGAAGGTCAGGCTTTCGTCGTCATTCACCTTCTGGATCGATCGCGTGTAATAGCGGCCGCCCACCTTTACCACCACCGGATGGGTGGCAAAGATCATCGGCGTGAGCTTGTCGACGGCAAGCCCGAGGAGCCGGGCGTATTCGCGGCCGGCCGGCTCGGCATTGATCTCGGTGACGATGCGGGTTACGGGGTCCGCCTCGGTCACCACCATCCGGGTGGCTGAATTGACGAAATGGTCGGCAGTGAACAGCCGGAACGGCGCCCGCGTCCGGACCATCACCAGCACCGCCGACTCGGCGCGGAAGCGGCCCCGGTCGAACACATAGCTTCCCTGGAAGGTAAGCCCGCCGCCGGAAGAACCGCCGAACAGCGGAATGTCGCCGAGCGCCGACGAGATGGCGCTCAGCACCACCTCCTCGCACTTGCATAGCCCGTCGATGAGCAGAAAGGCGAAAGTATTGTCCGGCAGCAGGCCGCCCGCGTCCTGGTCGAGCTGGTGACGCATCGATCGGACGATGGCGTTGCCCTCGGCGATGGAGAACTGGCGGAGGTTTTCGATCGTCGCCGATACCGTGACAAAATCGGGCCGGCTCAGGGAGAACCCGACGATGCCGCCGCTCGAATAGCCCGCAGGCGTCAACTCGCCGGCGCTGGTGCAGCCGATCAGCGCCGTTCCGGCAAACCTTCCGCGCAGTTCGCGCTCAAGGGCGGGAAGGTCGTAATCGGTGGAGGCGAAGAATATGGAGAGCGACGCGGCGGGATCGTAGATGCCATCGAACAGCTCCCGCGCCGCCTGCCGCGGATCGCGGGACAGCGAACCTCCCCGCCTTACGCAGGACCGTCTGCCAACGTACATGCTTCCTCCCCGCGAACGCGGTCGTGGCGCGGACGCCGGAAGCGCGCCCGTCCCACGCTGTTTGCGTTCTTTTTCTTGCTTGGGGCCGTACCTGGATCCAGCCCCAGGCAGTATTTCATAGCAAGAGTCGGCTGAGGTGTGCAATGGCCTGCATGCCGCCGCGAGGAAACCGGAGTTCGGCACACCGCATATTTGCCCAGAAAAACTGACTAGAGCAGTGGATAAATTCAAAACATGACGTCACCTGCAGGCCACCTGCAGCACCATTCATCAAATACGCACGACATATATAATGTATTAATAAAATATATATTATTGACATACTTATTATATTTACCAATAAAAGATTATATGGGCGCTGGTTAGCAGATAGCAGTGGATTATTACAGCAGTTCAAGGCGCGCAACGGAAAGTTACTATCGCATCACCAATGGTTGATGGCGTCTGGCCGGCGGAAAATGCGAGTGCGTCTGACTTGCATTTCCGGGATCGTGCGCCTCAATCGCCATGGAGCTCGCGGGCGGCGATGACCGCCTGCGTCCGGCTGTGCACCCGCAGCTTGCGCAGGATTCCGGTGATGTGCGCCTTTACCGTCGATTCCCGGATGCCGAGTTCATAGGCGATGATCTTGTTGGATTTGCCCTGGGCCAGCAGCGCCAGCACCCGTAGCTCCCCTTGCGTCAGGGTCGCCATGCGTTCGCGCAGCGGGCTGTGCCCGTTGGCCTGCTCGGCAGCGCCACCGGCGATGTCGGATGGCAGAAAGATCTCGCTGTTGATCACCCGCCGCACGCCGTCGGCGATCTCTTCCTTGCGGCAGGACTTGGGGATGAAGCCAGCGGCGCCGTAGGTGATCGCCTCGTGCATGATCTCCGCCGAACTCGACGCCGAGACGACGATGATCGGCACCGCCGGGGCGGCGTTGCGCAGGGTGATCAGGCCGGAGAAGCCGTCGATCCCGGCATCCGCAGGTCGAGGAGGATGACGTCGAGGTCGAGTTCGGCATCGCCCGTAACCATCGCGCGTGCTTCCTCGAGGGTGCTTGCCTCGAAAATCTGGTGCTCGGCGAACAGTGACTCGATGACCTGGCGCAGCGCTGCACGGAACAGCGGATGATCATCGGCGATCAGCACACGGATCATCTGCCGACGTCCGCCGGGCTCGACGGAACGGCGGGTTCATACCCCTCGCCGTGACAGAGCCGCTGTCTGATCTGCACGGGGCGTCCCCCTTCACCGCCGGTGCGTTGCCGGTGCGTGACCTTGCGTCACTTTGCATACGTGAACAGCCCCGGGACAAGGGGTTAATCACATCGGCGCGCACGGGAGTCGGAGCGCGCCCAGCTGCTGAGCGCCTGGACATTGCCGGCAATTGCCATTCCGCTCCCGCGATGCCGGCCGCTCAGGCTGCCGCCGCAACGACAAGCCCCATCCTTTCCAGCATCGCCAGCGATCGCAGGATCGCGTCCGCCGCGTCCTCGCCGAGGTCATGCTTTCCGCGGAACTCGCCGATCGCCTCACCCAGGGAGCGCGTGCCGTCCAGCCCGCCGGCGAATGCCGCAAGTCCGTGCGAATGGATGAAATAGAGCCGGCGGTCGTGATAGCTGTAGGCGAGGCCGCCGAAGCGTTCCGGCCGGACGGCAATGCCGTCGGCCAGCCGGTAGTAATCGTCGAGGTTCATTTCAGCATCCTTCCCGCATCGACCTTGAGGGTGTGGCCAGTGACGTAGCGGGCCTCATCGGAGGCCAGCCACAGCGCCGCGCTTGCCACGTCCGCCGCCTCGATCAGCTTCACCGGCAGCGCGTGACCGGTGTGGATGAAATCGACCAGATCCTGCGTCTCCATGCCGGCGGCCTTGGCCATGCCGGTGATAATGGCGGTGTTGACCGCCGTCGGATGCAGGGTGTTGACGGTGATGCCGTAGGTCGAAAGCTCCTGCGCCAGCGTCTTGGCGAGCCCCACGACCCCCCATTTCGAGGCGCAGTAGTGGGCCATGCCCGGCTCGCCGCGCAGTCCCGCCACCGAGGAGGTGATCAGGATGCGGCCGCCCTCATTGCGCGCGATCATCCCCGGCACGGTATACTTGATAGCCAGCCAGACGCCCTTGAGGTTGACGTCCAGCATGATGTCCCACCACTCTTCGGTGATGTCCCAGGTCAGCGCCATGTCTGCGATCCCGGCGTTGCACACCAGGATGTCGATGTGGCCGAAACGGGCGAGCGCGGCGGCCACCGCCCGCTCCATGTCGGCGGCGCTGCGCACATCGGCCTGCAGCGGCAGCGCCTGGCGTCCCAGTGCCTCCACCTGGCGCACGGTCTCGCTCAAGTCATCGGCGCGCGCCAGCGCGTAGCGCGGATAGGGGAGGTCGCGGCAGATGTCGAGGGCGGCGATGTCCGCTCCCTCCCCGGCCATGGTGATGGCATGGGCACGCCCCTGGCCGCGGGCGGCGCCGGTGATCAGGGCGACCTTGCCGTCGAGCTTGCCCACCACCTGAAACCTCCGCCCGCCGCCCGCTCTTCGCTAATAAACGCCGCACATGCCGTCGATGCTGACTTCCTCGATCAGCACCTCGTCGAGGACGGCCGGCTTTTTCGCCTGCGGCGCGGCCGCGGCCGGCGAGGGCTGCTGCGGGGCGTCGCCATAGTCGGCGGCATCGATCGAAAAGCTGTTGCTGTCTTCGCTGCGCATGGGTGCTCCTGCTGTTTTCTTGTGGTGGGGAGTGGCGCGGTTCGCCCGAAAGGCTGCCGCGGTGTCGGTTCTCGGTCGCTACCCGTGTTCCATAGGCTCACCTTCTCCAGTTGAGGATGGGCAGGAGGGGACGGAGCGTCCGGCGGCCGAGGCAGCCGCGCCAGACGCCCGCCTGATAGGCGGCCATTTCCAGCCAGTAGAGGCCGACGAAAGGAACGAGACCGCAGGCCGGCCGCAGCCGGCGGTGATCGATCACCGGCGCCGCCAGCAGCAGGACCGCGGCGGCCGGCAGCAGCGCCGGCCAGAGCGCCGCCGCTGCCAGCATCGGTGCGCCGTAGTAACGGACGAGGTTGGCGCTGAGGCCGTGCAGCGAGGCGAGGTGCTCGCGCAGCACCGCCGCAGCGATCCGCCGCCCCGGCTGTGGTGCGCCGAGCCGCCGCAGCCGGCGGCTCTTGCCGACGGTCTCGAAAAGCAGCAGCGCCGCCGAGCAGCGCCAACAAGGCGCCGGCAGCCAGCCACGCCAGCAGCAGTAGCGTCAGCGCCGCCAGCAGCAGCAGGCAGACGCGCGGCATCGGCATCATCCGGCGGTGCCCCGGATGGCGGCGCTGCAGGTCGGCCTCGGACGAGCCATAGTCGGCGCGCCGGCGCAACAGCGCGCCCGGCCGGGTGCGGTGATGATGGATCACCCGCCCGGCGGGGACGTAGCGGGCGGCCGCGCCCGTCCGCAGCACCCGCCAGGTGAAATCGACGTCCTCGCCGACGCGCATGTCGGCCCGGAAGCCGCCGGCGGCCAGCAGCGCGTCCCGGCGGACGACAAGGTTGCAGGTCGGCAGGTAGGCGATGGCCTCGTCCGGCCCGACGGCAGCGTCCATCCGCCCCATATCCAGCGGCGAGCGGACGGCCTCGAACGCGGCGATACGGCCGCGCTGCGCCGGCGCCACGACCCTGCCGCCGACGATGGCGACGCCAGGATCGGCGAAGTGCGGAACGAGGGCGCGCAGCCAGTCCGGCTCGGCGACGCAGTCGTTGTCGATGAACGCCAGCAGGTCGCCCTGGGCGTCCGCTGCCGCACGGTTGCGCGCGGCCGACTGGCCGATGTTCTGCTCGACGCGGATCAGCCGGATCGGCAGCCCGTCCAGCGCCGGCGCCAGCGGCGGCTCGGAGGCATCATCGACGACGATGATCTCGCAAGGTCCCCCGGGGTAGTCGAGGGCGAGCAGCGAGGTGATGCACGCCCGCGTCGCGGCGTGGCGGCCGTGGGCGGCGACGATGATCGACACCGAAGGCCAGACCGCCGGCACTGGGGGCGTTCGCGCGAGGATGCGCCGGCGGACGAGCCGATCGCAGAAGGCCTCGGCGTCCGCCGCCGGCATTCCGGCTGCCAACGCCGCCGCATCAGCGCGGGCGCCGTTGCCGGACAGGGCGGACAGCAGGCCAAACGCCGGCCGGTTCAGCCGCATCGCCATCAGCGGACGCAACGCCACCATGACGCCGCCGTCGCCGCCCGGGTCCGGCTGCAACGCGAGGCCGGGCTGCAGGCGATAGTGGGCGGCTTCCTGCCTCCCCTTCTCCAGCCGATTGCCGTACTCGCGTTCGAGCAGGGCGACGCTGCGGGTCATCGCCGGCACTCCCCGGCACTGGCGTAACCGCCATCATCCTCGGCGAGGGCCGCCACATCGCCGCATAAACTTGCCACCTCTGCCGCGAGATAGGCGGCACCGCGCCCGGCGCTGGCCTGGCGCGGATCGCCGAGGACGCCGTTAGGGCTCGCCGCCTGCACGCCGCGCTGCCGCAGGAGCGGCATGATCGTCGCCATCGCGACGGACGGCCCGGCCTCAGCGCGTTCCATGCAAGCGAGGTCGGGGCGCAGCGCCAGCATCTCCGAAGTCTCGCCGTCGCCGGCATGCAGACCCACGGCGTCGGCGCTAATGCCATCCGCCGCGGCGATCGCCTGCAGGGCGCGCAGCCCGCTGAACGGGAGAACGACCACCTCGAGGCCGCGGGCGTGCGCGTGCAGCCGGCTGCGCGCCAGCTCCAGCGCCTGGTCGTTGCCGCCGTGGGCGGAGAGCAGCAGCAGCCGGCGGACGCCCCAGGCGGCCATGCGCCAGCCGCAGTCGACGATGACCTGCGCCAGCGTCGCGTGATCGACGCCGATCAGGCCGGCAAACCCGGAATGCTCGTCGGAGCAGCCGAAGGGCAGCGCCGGCGCCACCAGAATGCCCGGCATCACCGCCACTCCTGCCGCCAGCGCCACCGCGCGGAAGGTATCGGTTCCCAGCGGCAGGTGCGGTCCGTGCTGCTCGGTCGCCCCCAGCGGCAGCAGCACCGTCGTCGCCCCCTTGGCGACGGCGCGTTCCACCTCCGGCCAGGTCATTTCGGCGAGCAGCACGGTCATGCCGGCTGGTCCAGGAAGCCACGGGCGCGCAGGAAGGCGATGATCGCATCGGCCATCTCCTCCGGCGGGCCTTCCAGCACCGTGCTGCTCTTCGGCGCGGCGCCGGCCGACATGATCTGGCCGATGCGCTCGTCCGGCGGCAGGTGGCTGTCGGGAATGAAGATCGTGCGCGGCCGCGGCCGCGGCGGCGTCGCCGCATGCACCGTCGAGGCGGGAAACGACAGGTCCAGCGGCGACAGCCCGAGGTCGGGAAGATCACGCACCGGGATGACGGTGCGGCACGCCTGCATCAGCCGGGGCAGGCTGGCGTAGCGCAGCCGCAGGGTATCGGCAGCGATCGCCAGCACCGCCGGCATCGTCACCGTGCCTTCCGACCGGTCGCCGCGCGTCGGCCGGCGGTGGAAGTGCACGCGCGCCGCCTGGATCTCCAGCCGGGTGATGTCGGCGACCACCGGCCAGTCGAGGTACTCGCCCAGCAACGCCGGCAGCTTGCCGGAGCCGCGCGCGAGGCTGCGCCAGCCGCACAGCACCAGATCGGGCAGCCCCTCGTTGCGCAGCGCGGCGGAAAGCAGCAGCGAGGTGACGGCGGGCTTGGTCGCCGTGCGCGTCTCGTCCCACAGGCGCAGCGCGGCGTCGGCGCCGGCGGCCAGCGCCTCGCGCAACACCGCGTCGGCTTCCACTGGCCCGACTGTCAGCGCCGTCACTGTATCGCCGTCGCGGCGCAGCCGCAGCGCCAGTTCCAGCGCCGCCGCATCGGCCGGATCCATGATGTGCAGGGTGCGGTCGGCGTCGATCTCGCCGGTCAGCGGATCGACATCGATGGTCTCCGGGTCGGGGACGAGGCTGAGACAAACGGCAAACCGCATCGCCTTGCTTTCCTCAACTCGCGCGGGCGCTTGCCCGCATCTGTGACCTTTAGGACTCGCGGAAGGTGACGCCGAAGCCACCCGGCGGATATGCCCAGCGCAAGGCGCCTTCCTTGCTGCAGACGAGGAAGCAGGTGCCGCACTCGAAGCACTGCTCGTAGTTGAACAGCACGCTGCCGTCGTCGAGCGGCACGAACAGGTTGGCCGGGCAGACGAAGACGCAGGCCTTCACCGCACAGGTCCTGCACTTCTCTGGATCGAGGACGATGTGCGGTTCCTCGGCCACCCGGAAGCGGACCGTTCGCATCTTCTCCTCGTGCGTTGTCATCACCATAGGTAGCTCCTCGCTGCCTGGTAGAGGTCGGCCAGCAAGTGGCGGGGCTTCGCCCCGGATTGGCGCATCGCCTTCAGGTAGAGCGGCAGGATCTTCTGCTTGGCGTTGCCGTCCACCTGGAACAGCCGCTCAAAGCTCGCCGCCGCCATCTCCGGATAGACGTTCTGCAGCCGCTCGCCGTTGACGAAGTGCGGTGCGTGGCGGTAGGCGCGGAAGTCGGTGAAGACATTGCGCGGCCATAGCAATTCGGTGTAGCGCTCGAGCGTATGGCGGGTGAAGTCGCGCACCCGGTGGGCCTCGATCGCCGCCTCGCCGGCAGCGATGCCGGATTGCATGGCGTAGTTGATGCCCTCGATGTAGAGGCCGGTGGCGAGGCAGAAGCCGGCGGCGTCGCCGGCGACCAGCATGCCGGAGGCAACCAGCGTCGGCATCATCTTCCAGCCGCTCTCCGGGATCAGGTGGGCGGAATACTCCCGCAGCTTGGCGCCGCGCAGCAGTGGTGCCACCGCCGGATGCGCCTTGAACAGCTCCAGCAGCTCGTAAGGGCGCTTCTGCGTCTCGACCAGGGAGGAGACCTGGCCGATCACCCCCAGCGACAGCGAGTTGCGGTTGGTATAGAGGAAGGCGCCGCCGCGCACATTGTCGGTGACTGCGCCCACGTATTCCAGCACCATGCCCTCATTGCCGGAGAGGTTGAAGCGCTCGCGGATGGCGGCCTCCTCCAGCCCGAGCACCTCCTTGACCCCCAGCGACAGCTCGTGCGTCTGCAGCCGCCGCTGCAGTCCCGCCTGCTGCGCCAGGAAGGAATTGGCGCCATCGCAAGCGATGACCAGGTCGGCACGGATCTCGCCGTCGTCGCGGCGCACCTTCACGCCCACCACCTTGCCCCGCTCGCGGATCACCCCGTCGACCACCGTCGAGGTGAGCAGGAAGGCGCCGGCGGCTTCCGCTTGCGCTGCGAACCAGCGGTCGAACTTCGGCCGCAGGATGGTAAAGGCGTTGTACGGCGGCTCGACGTAGGCGGCGCTGGCGGAGCGGAAGTCGAGCGAGACCGCCGTCGTCGGCGAAATCAGAATGACGTCGCGCCGGCAGATATAGCGTTCGACCGGCGCCTGCTCCCACCAGTTGGGGATCAGCTGGTTGAGCATGGCGCTACCGTAGAACGCCGCGCCGGAGACGTTTTTCGCTCCGGGATACTCGCCGCGCTCGATCAGCAGCACGTTGAGCCCGGCGCGCGCGGTCACGAGGGCGGCGGCGCTACCGGCAGGCCCGGCGCCGACGATGATGACGTCGAAGTGGTCGGTCGGCCTCGGTGTTTTCATGGCAGGGCCTCTCTTGCCCGGGCGTCCTGCCGTGCGTCCTGTCCGGGACGGGTCGCCGCAGCAACCAGCGGGGTACGGATGACCGGGTCGAGCGGCGCCGGACTCGCCGCCGGCAACGCCGCGTCTTTTGGTCGCAGTTCGCGCAGCTTGCGGATCAGCGCCGGGACGATGGCGTGCAGGTCGCCGACCACGCCCAGGTCGGCCAGCTTCAGCAGCGGCGCGGTGCGGTCGGTGTTGACGGCGATCACCGTCTCGCTGCCGGTGATGCCGGCGACGTGCTGGCCGGCGCCGGAGACGCCCAGCGCCAGGTAGAGCTTCGGCGCGACGATCTTGCCGGTGGTGCCGATGAAGCGATCCGACGGCAGCCAGCCGCGATCGGCGACGACGCGGGTGCCGCCCAGCGCCGCCTCCAGCTCGTCGGCAAGCTGTTGCAGCAACGCCATCCCCTGCGGTCCACCGACGCCGAGTCCGCCGGAGACGATGCGCTCCGCCTCGGTGAGATCGACGTCGTGCGGATCGGGTGGCACCGTGCGCAGCGTCCGGTCGCGGAAGGCCTGGGGATCGAGCTCCGGGGTGACGGTATCGATCGTCGCCTGCCGGCCGGAAAGCTCGGGCCCCACGCCGCGCACTCCCGGCGACAGCATCACCATGACGGCGGCGCCGCGCGCCCAGATCTGGCGCTCGTGCAGCCTGCCGCCGTGGCTGATGCGGAACACCTCCGGGTAGCCCTCGTCGGTGACCTTGAGGCGGATGCAGGCGGTGGCGAGCGGAATGCGCCAGCGTAAGGAGAGGCGCGGCAGCCAGGTGCGGCCGTAGCCGCTGTCGGGCGCCAGCGTCAGCGCCGCCCGCGCCGCCTTGAGTACCGGCGCCACCGCGGCGAGCCAGCCGTCGGCGCTGAATTCCGCCAGCGCCGCATGGTCGATGACGCTCACCCGGTCGGCGCCGTGCGCCGCCAGCTCGGGCGCCAGTTCCGCCACGCCGTGGCCGGGAAGGACGACATGGACGGCGGCGGCGAGGCTGTCGGCCACATCGCGCGCCTCTTCCACGCACTCCAGCGTCGTCGGGGTCAGGGCGCCGTAGATCGTCTCGGCGATGACAACGATGGGTGCCGCCATCAGACTGCCCTCCCCGCCTTCTCGCCCTCGATGATCGCCGCGTGCGCCCGCCGCGGCGCGACGCAGTCGCCGATGCGGTGCAGCACGGGGATCCGTCCCTTCAGCGCGGTGTAGAGCCGGCAGTTGGCGCGGCGGTGAATGGCCAGCACGATGGTGTCCACCTCCGGGAAATGGACGATCTGGCCGCTATAGTTATGCAGCGCCGTCACCACCCCGTCTTCGATGCTGAGGACCGAGTGGTTGGGGGTACAGCGGATGCCGAGCCGTCGCGCCTGCCGGTACCAGTTCTCCAGGTCGAGGGTGACGCCCAGGTCCTGGCCGACGTAGAGCGTCTGCGTCACCACCTCCACCGTGCAGCCCTGCTCGGCCATGAACTCGGCGGTGCTGGTCGCCTCGTGGAAGCCGAGGCGGTCGATCAGCAGCACCCGCTTGCCCGGCGTCACCCGGCCAGCAAGGATGTCGGTGGCATCGGCGACGCGGGCGCCGTCCGCACCCGGAATGCCGCGGCGGTCGGGCAGCGAGCCGGTGGCGATGATCACCGCGTCGGGCTGCTCCGCCAGCACCATCTCGGGGGTGGCAGCAACGCCGGTGCGCACCTCGACCGGCAGCTGCTCGATCTCGTGGACGAGGTTGCGGACGATGTCGCCGAATTCGGCGCGGTTGGTGACGCGCATCGCCCAGGCGACTTGCCCGCCCAGCCGCTCTTCCTTCTCCAGCAGCGTCACCTGTGGCCGCGGCGGGCGGCGACCGCCGCCGCCTTCAGTCCGGCGGGGCCGCCGCCCACCACCGTCACCCGCTTCGCCGGCTTCGCCGGCTGCAGGGTGCCGATGCCGAGCGCCTGCTCGCGGCCGGTGGCGGGGGTCTCGATGCAGCCGAGCCAGCGGTTCAGCCCCATCCGGCCGACGCACTCCTGGTTGCACGACAGGCACAGGCGGATGTCGTCGGCGCGGTTCTCGCGCGCCTTGCGGGCGAACTCCGGATCGGCGATCTGCGCCCGGACGACGCCGACGAGATCGGCGTGGCCCTCCGCCAGCAGCCGCTCCGCCTGGATCGGGTCCTTGACGCGGCCGACGCCGATCACCGGCAGGTGCACCGCCTTGCGGATCGCCGACGGGATGAACATCGCGTAGTTGGGCGGGATGCGCATCGACGCTTCGATCATGTAGAGCGTCTGCGTCGCCGTGCCGATGCTGGTGTTGATGCAGTCGATCAGCCGGTCGCGCTCCAGCAGGCGGGCGAGATCGACCGCCTCGTCGATGGTGATGCCGTCGCGGATCAGTTCGTCCCCGCACAGGCGGACGCTGAGCACGTAGTCGCGGCCGACGGCGAGGCGGATTGAGCCGATGATCTCGCGCAGCAGCCGCGCCTGGTTCTCCAGGCTGCCGCCGCGTTCGTCGGTGCGGGTGTTGGTGCTGCGCGACAGGAACTGGCGGACGATCGACGAGTGCGAGCACTGCGGCTCGATGCCGTCGAAGCCGCCGCGCTTGGTGTAGCTGGCGACGGTGGCGTAGCCGTCGATGATCTGGTGGATGTCCTCGTGCTCGACCGCCTTCGGCACTTCGCGGAACAGCGGATCGGCGATGGCGGACGGCGCCCAGGCGGGCAGCCGCGTGAACATGCCGCTGCTCTGGCCGCCGTTGTGGTTGATCTGCGCCAGGATCGGCGTGCCTTCCGCGTGCACCATCTCGGTGATGCGCCGGTAGCCGGGAAGCACCGCCGGATTGAACGCGTGGATCAGCTTCTCGTAAGGGTGGTCGGTGGGGTGGACCGAGTGCTCCTCGGTGATGATCAGCCCGACACCGCCGCGCGCCCGCTCGCGGTAGTAGCAGGCGTGCCGGTCGGTCGGCATGAAGTCCTCGGCGAAGTTGGTGAGGTGCGCCGAGAACACGATGCGGTTCTGCACCGTGATGTTGCCGACCTTGAGCGGGGTGAACAGCAGGCGTGCGGCAGCGCTCATCTCACACCTCCCGTCCCGCCCGGTAGCCTTCGAGGATGGCAGAGGCCATCGAGCGCGGGGCGACGCAGTCGCCGGCGCGGAAGACGCGCACCCCTGCGTCCTTCAGCGCGAAGTAGAGGTCCTCGTCCGGCACCTCGTGCGCCACCGGCACGACCAGATCGACGCCGTCGATCACCACCGGCGTGCGGTCGAAGGCATCGATGCCGCTGACGCTGCTCCCGTCCACCGTCTGCACCGCCACCTGCGGCCGGAAGGCGATCCCTTTCGCAGCCGCCCGCTGGTTCCACGGCGTCAGCTCCTGCGATGCGGTCAGCCGCTGGCCTGCGAACATATCGCGGGTGACCACTTCGACCTGCCAGCCGTGGTCGCAGAGCCACTCGGCGACGCCCATGCCTTTCTCATCGCCGATGGCATCGAGGACGACCGCCTTGCCCGGCGGGGCAGAGAGCTCGCCGGCCATGATCTGGCGGGGATGCAGCACCGGCATGCCGTCGGTGAAGGCGATGCGCGCAAGGACGCCGGGCCGGCCACCGACGGCGACGATGACCGCATCGGGCTCTTCGGCCTGCACATCTTTCAGCGTCACGGGTGCGCCGGTGCGGATGGTGACGTTCAGCCGACGCACCTCCGCCTCCAGCCAGTCCACCGCCAGCGCCAAGCGCTCGCGGCCCGGCGCCATCGCTGCCAGCCGCAGCGAGCCGCCCAGCCGGTCGCCCTGCTCGCACAGGGTGACGCTATGGCCGCGCAGCGCTGCGACCCGCGCCGCCTCCAGCCCGGCCGGCCCGCCGCCCACCACCAGCACCCGGTAGTGCACTGGTGCCCGGTTCAGCGGCGCGAACTCGGGCGTTCCCTCGTAGCCGGCGGCCGGGTTGTTGACACAGCTCAGGCGCGGGTTCTGCACCAGCCCCACGACATTGTCCTGGTTGGACAGGACGCACGGCCGCACCGCCGCCATATTGCCGGCTCGGACCTTCGCCGGCAGCTCCGGATCGGCGATCAGCGCCCGCGTCATCTCGACCGCGTCGGCCTCGCCGCGCGCCACCAGCCCCGCCGCCATGCCGGGATCGACGATGCTGCCTTGCGCGAACACCGGTAGCCCCACCGCCGCCTTGATCCCGGCGGCGAGGTGAGCGGCGAAACCCGGCGGCGCGTAGAGTCCGGGGCGGGTGAGGTGGCCGCTGTAGATGCTGCCGCTGGTGACGGCGATGAAGTCGAGACCGCCGTCGGCGGCGAGCAAGCGGGCGATCTCCACCGCATCCTCCGGCTTGATGCCGGCCCACGGGGCGTACTCGTCGCCGACCAGGCGCACACCGAGGACGCCGTCCCCGACGACCCCGCGCACCCCCTCCAGGATCGCGCGCAGCAGGCGCAGCCGGTTCCCCAGGTCACCGCCCCAGCCGTCGGTGCGCTGATTAGTCAGCGGCGAGAGGAACTGGCGGATCAGGCTGTCCTGGCCGGCGTTGATCTCGACGCCGTCGAGGCCGCCGGCCATGGCGTAGCCCGTCGCAGTGACGAAGCCGTCGATGACCGCGGCGATGTCCTCTTCCTCCATTTCCTTCGGTATCTCACGGCTGTTCACTTCCGGCACCGGCGACGGCGCCCACAGCGGCAGCTGCGAGTAGTGGCTGCTGCCCTGCATCCCTGAATGGGTTAGGTGCGCCAGCGCCAGGGCGCCGTGCCGGTGGATCGCGTCGGCGACTAGCCGGTAGCCGGCAACTACACCTGCGTCGTAGCCGAAGATGGCGTATTCATACGGCCAGTCGGAGGGATGGACGACGCTGCCCTCCAGCACGATGAGGCCGGCACCGCCGGCGGCGCGGGCGCCGTAGTAGGCGGCGTGCCGCTTCTCGAAGCGATGGTGGGTGGCGAAGTTGGTCTGGTGCGCGGCGAAGACGAAACGGCTCGCCGCCTCCCGCCTTCCAAGCGGAAGCGGGGTAAAAAGGCAATCGTAGTTGTCCTGCCGCAGTATCATGTCGTCTCATCCTGCAGGCCGGGTAATCCCCGGCGTTCTTTGCCGGCGTCCGTTACCGGTGTTTTGGTCGTCTACTCCGCCGCTACGGCGGCGATGACGGGCTGATCGTCGTTGCCGAAGACGCAGTCGGGGTCGGGAGCGTCCAGCGAGCGGCCGGTGAAGTGCTTCACCGCCATGCAGCCGCCGTGACAGGCGGAGTAGGCGTTGCACGTCTTGCAGCTGCCGCCGACCTGCCACTGGCGCAGGTGGGCAAATAGCGGCGAGGTCCGCCAGACGCCGGCAAAGCCGCCCTCCTGCCGGACGTTGCCGCCGGAGAACTCGGGAGCCAGCATGAACGGACAGGCGTAGACCTCGCCCACCGGATCGACGCAGCAGACGATGCGGCCGGCGCCGCACATGTTGAGCCCGTCCATCGGCTCGCCGTAGGCGGACAGATGGAAGAAGGAATCGCCGGTGAGCACGTCGCGGTGGCCGAGCAGCCAGTCGTAGAGGCCGCGGTTCTGCGCGTGCGTCGGGCGCAGCTCTTCCCAGACGTTGACGCCGCGGCCGCTGGGGCGCAGCCGGGTGAGCCGCAATTCGGCGTTGTAGCCGCGGGCCAGGGCGTAGAGCGCGTCGAGCTCAGGATAGTTGTGGCGGGTGACGGTGGCGTTGATCTTGAAGCGGAAGCCCTGGGCGGCGAGCCGGTCCATGGCGCGGCGGGCACGGTCGAACGACCCCGCCCCGCGCACCGGATCGCTGGTTGCGGCGGTGGCGCCGTCGATGCTGATCTGCACATCGAGGTAGTCGCGCGAGGCGATCCAGGCGGCAGCATCATCGTCGATCAGCGTGCCGTTGGTGCTGAACTTGACGCCGATGCCGCGGGCGAGCGCGTAGTCCATCAGCTCGAAGAAGTCGGGGCGGCTCATCGGCTCGCCGCCGCCGACGTTGATGTAGAACACCCGCATTTCCGCCCACTCGTCGATCAGGCGCTTCGCCTCGGCGGTGGTGAGTTCGTCCTTGCCGGCGCTTCTTGCCGGACGACGAGAGACAGTGGACGCAGCGCAGATTACAGCCGTAGGTCGTCTCCCAGGTCAGGCAGATCGGCGCATCCAGACCCTTGCGGAAGACCTCGTAAGTCATTCGCTTCCTCCCACCTTCGGTATTGTTGCGTTTCGTTGCGATCGAGGACGAGCCAGCCGCCGTGATGCTCGAAGAAACGGCAGGTTGCTGGCATGGTCCGGCCAAGATCGAGCAGGCTGCCGGGATCGAAGGCCTGCTGGTGGCCGAAGCGCGGATCGGGCTCGCTCTCGAACGGGACGGCGATGATCAGCCGGCCCGCGGTCAGCGCCCATAGGTTCGCCATCGCCCGCACCGTTTCCTCGGCGCTCAGGTGCTCGATCAGGTGAATGGCGGTAACGACGTCGTACGCCGGTCCGCCGACGGCGAGTTCGGCCGCCCGGTCAGCGAGGATGTCGGCGCAGACGAACTCGGCGCCCGGGATCATCCGGTGCTGCCGGTAGTCCTCGGCCAGCGACACCAGCGCCGGGTTGAGATCGCATCCGACGATGCGGCGAGCGGCGTCATCGCCGTCGTGGCGCTTGCGGGCGAGGTACAGCGGCAGGAAGCCGAAGCACGAGCCCACGTCGAGAACGGAGGTCGCGTCCCTCTCCGCCACGAGGTCGTCCACCCGGGCATAAACCTCGGCGGAAGACGCCGATGAAATCGGCGTTGCCGCTCGCTGCCACCGCTGCTGCGGGGCGCGCAGGCGGGCGAGCGTATTATCATAGAACCGGTGCCAGGCCCGCCGGTCGTTGCTATCCATGGAGCGCACGATGGCGCCGACGAAGCGCTCGAACAGTTCCTGCTCGCTTTCGGTGTAGGCGCCGGTGCCGTGTTCAGCGCGTACCGCCATCAGCAACGGCAGCAGTTCGTCAGCCACGTGGCCGCCGATGTTGTTGTCGATCTGCGCCGGAGTGAAAATCGTGCACGACGATGAAGCTGTCATGCACTCTCCGCCTGGGCCGCTGTCGGCTCGGCTGGCAGGCTGTAGATGGCGGTATGCCGGCTGGTGGCGATCATCCGCGCGCTCCGCGAGGACCGCGACCAGGATGCCGTGCCGCAGCCGGGAGAGGGTAAGGTCGCTCATCGCGCCGCCGTATAGCCGCGGATGAGGTCGTCCGCGACCTGACCCAGTTGCGAAAGATTGCGCACCACCGCTGCGGTGGCAGACCGGCACGTAGAGGGGCATATCGAGCTGCCCAGGTCCCAGCTGCCGCGGGGCTCGGGAGACAGCCAGACGAGTTGCCGGCAGCGACGCCGGATCTCCTCCAGCGCCGCGACATTGGGCGGATTGCGGTTGCCACGACCGTCGCCGAGGACGATCACCGTCGTCTCCCGGGTCACCACCGACAGGTGGCGCTGGCAGAAGATGCCGAGGGCGCGCCCGTAGTTGCTGTTGGCGTCGCAATCGACCAGCTTGCCGTCGAGCACCGCAGCGATCGCCTTCGCCGATGTCGAGCTGCTCGAAATACTGGCTGGCGTCGGCGAGATCGCTGACGAAGACATAGCTGCGCACCCGCTCGAACAGCGACTGCAGGCTGTAGACCAGCAGCATGAAGCGGGCGGTGTTGCGCACCGACAGGCTGACGTCGCAGATGACGACGATGCGCGGCTTATCGCGGCGCAGGCTGGTCATCACCGGGTGGAACGGGATGCCGTCGTAGGCCATGCTGGCGCGCAGGGTGCGGGCGACGTGGATGCGGCCGCGGCGGCAGACCACCTCGCCGGTAGGAGCGGGCCGCGCATGCGCCGGCCGAGGCGTGGCGGACGATCTCTGCCATCTCGCGGCGTTCGTTCTCCGTGAAGGCGCCGGCCCCTGCCGGCCGCCGCTGCGGTGCCGCCTCGGCCTGCTGGCCGGCGCGGCGCGCGAGCTCAGCTCGAGGAACCGCTTCAGCGTCTCCGGCAACGCCCGGACGATGGCTGGCGCCCGCTCCGCCAGCAGGTCGAGCAGCGCTTCGTCCACCTCCGTCGCGCAGTTCGTCGAGCAGCCGGTCGATGGCGCCGCTGCCCAGATCGGCCCCGAGGGTATCCATGATCTCGGCGAAGTTGAGCTGGCCCGGACGGGATCCGGTACCGACATGGCGAGCATTGACCCGATGCGTCGCCCGCTGCATCACCGGATCGAACAGGCTCTCGGCGCGCTTAAGAATCATGTTGCGGGCGAGCTCGGCAAGATCGCCCGGCTGGATCTTGAGACGATCGCGCGGCACAGCGGCGCCGCCGCCGAGGGGGATGTCCTCGTCCTCGGTATCGAGCACGATCTTCTCGGCGGCGGGCGGCGCCGCCGCCGGCACCTGTTCCTCCTCGCCGGCCTCGGCCGGCGGCCGGAAGGGGGCGAAGAACAGGTCGAACTGCTCGTCGAACAGCGGGCCGTCGGCCAGTCTCTTGATCAGCGTGCTGCGCAGGACGCTGCGCACCGTCTCGCGGTCGGCAAGGCCCGCCCACGCCAGCGCGCGCACCGCATCCATCGCCTCGGCCGGCGAGATGCCGACGCCGCAGCGCTTCAGCGTGCAGATGAACCGGCTGATCGCGGCGTCCATCAGCCCTCCTCGCCGGACGCATCCGGACGCAGGCGGTCGCGGCCGAAGTAGCGCGCCGCATGCTCGCGCTTGCGCGCCTCCATGTCGTGGACGTCGGGATGCGCCTGCGGCTGCGGCGGCCGCGAGCCAGGCGCCGGGCGGATGCGGCCGCGATCGCCCCAGCCATCGCTCCCCGCGCCGGCCGGCTGCTGCTCGCCGCTGTCACCCAGCAGCCACTCCAGGCGTTCGCTGACCTGGCGGGTATCGCGCTCGTACTTCACCAGCAGCTGCAGCGTCTCTTCCAGCAGCCGCCGGTCGAGCGTCTCGACGTTGAGCAGGACCAGCGCCTGCGCCCAGTCGAGCGCCTCGCTGATGCTGGGTGCCTTGCGCAGGTCGAGGCTGCGCATCCGGCGGACCACCTCGGCCGCCTGCGCCGCCAGTGCCGGGCCGATGCCCGGCACCTTGAGGCGGATGATCTCCAGCTCCCGCTCCTCGTCGGGATAGTCGATGAACAGGTGCAGGCAGCGCCGCTTCAGCGCGTCGCTGAGATCGCGGGTGTTGTTGCTGGTGATCACGACGTAAGGCGGCGTGCGCGCTGCGACCGTGCCGATCTCCGGCACCGTCACCTGGAAGTCGCTGAGGAATTCCAGCAGGAACGCCTCGAACTGCTCCTCCGCCCGGTCGATCTCGTCGATCAGCAGCACCACCGGCTCTTCGGAACTGATCGCCTGCAGGATCGGCCTGCGCACGATGAAATGCTCGGAAAAGAAGACATCCTCGTGCTGGCGCAGGCGCTCCACCGCCTGCCGCAGGTCATCGACGCCGGCAAAGAAGCTGCTGATCTTCTCCCGCAGGATCTGGGTATAGAGGAGCTGCTTGCTGTATTCCCATTCGTAGAGGGCGTGCGCCTCGTCGAGGCCGCCGTAGCACTGCAGGCGGATGAGCTGGCGGCGCAGCGCCTTCGCGACCACCTTCGCCAGCTCGGTCTTGCCGACCCCTGCCGGCCCCTCGATGAGCACCGGCTTGCCCATCTTCCAGGCAAGGAACACCACCGTCGCAAGCCTGCGGTCGCAGATGTAGTTCTGCTCCGCCAGCTGCTCGATGGTCTGCCCGATGGTCTCGAACATGGGCGTCTCCGGCATCGCCGGACCTGCTGCAGGGGGAGAGCAGGTCCGGCTCACGTCAGAAGAGGCTCACGGGCCGCAGCGCGGAGGGGGGTCGGCCCCTCCTCCCGGCTCAGTAGTAGGAGCCGACCAGCGAGTGCTTGACGATCGGCGCCACCGCGTCATAGGTGACCTCGCGGGCGTTGCCGGGCGTCGAGCCGTCGCCCTGAACGTGACGGGTGATGCGGTCGACGTTATGGTCGTCGCCGTTGATGCCGCCGTTCTGCCACTGGGCGTACTTGCCTTTGCCCATCTGCGACTTGGTGTAGCCGCCGATGCTGGCGAAGTTGGACGGAATGCCGACGTCCTTGCTGAGCTTGACCGCTGCCTCGAGCGCCCGGTCGGCGGCGGCGACATCGCTCAGCCCGTCGACGTTCTCGCCCATGGCGCGGGCGATGTCGCGGAAGCGCTTGTAGCAGGTGGGCATATTGAACTCCCACACGCGCGGCAGGCCGATGGCGTTGTTCAGCCCGTGATGGCTGTCGTAGAACGCGCTCACCGCGTGGGAGATCGAGTGGATGATGCCGAGGCCGCCGCTGTTGAACGCCTGCGCCGAGATGTAGGAGGCGAACATCATGTTGTACCGGGCCTCGTAGTTGCTCGGCTCGAACACGGCGCGGCGCAGGTTCTGCGCGACCACCTCGATCGCCTTCAACGCACTGCCGAGACTCGGCATGAAGTCGAGCCGCGAGACGTAAGGCTCGGAGGCATGGGCGAGGACATCGAAGCCGCAATAGGCGGTCAGGTCCTGTGGCAGCGAGAAATGCAGCACGGGATCGTTGATGCTCAGCGTCGCCGGGCAGTTGTCGTCGAAGCCGAGCCACTTGTAGGGCGCCTTCTCCGACGTGGTGTCGGTGATGACGAAGGCCCAGCTGGTCTCGGAGCCGGTGCCGGCGGTGGTGTTGACGGCGATGTGCGGCGGGTTGTTGGGATTCTCCGACTTGTTGAAGCCGTCGAACTCATTGACGTTGCGGCCGTCGTGGGCGATCACCAGGCGCGCACCCTTGGTCGCATCGGTGGTGCTGCCGCCGCCGACGGAGATGAAGCTGTCGCACTTCTCCTTCATGTAGAGATCGGCGATCTCCATGCAGTTGTAGTCCTTGGGATTGGACTCGATCTTGTCATAGACGATCACATCGACGCCCTGGTAGCGCACCTTGCCGACGATGTCGTCGATGACGCCGGTGCCGCGCAGGCCGCTGGTGGTCAGCAGCGAGCGCTTGAATCCCAGCTTCTTGGCCTCAACGCCGATCAGTTCGTACGATCCGGGCCCGAGCAGTCCGCGCGGAATCCGGTGAAATTCCTTGATCGGAAATTGCCAAAGCTTCTCCACCTGCATGACGAGTCTCCTCCTCCGTCAATTCCTTTATTCACGAACTCCCGGCATCGGGAATTTCAGGAACTTGTTCTTCCAATTGCCTGCACTGTTTTGCAGGACGCAGAAGATGCCATGAACGGCGGCAGAGACGCGCCGGGACTTTGGTCGCACGACTTTGGTCGGACGACCTTGGTCGTCCGCGGTTGTCGCCCAGGAGGGCGCCTCTGATGATGACCACGTGATCCGCCTCACGCTCGTCTGCCATGCCTCCACGCCGGCGCAAGGGCGGCAGCGGTGGCCGACGACGACGAACACTGGATGCGGCGGGCAGAGCCGCTGCTGGGGCGGCAGCAGGCACAATGGAGGCGGCGAACCTGTGCTACTGCGCGCCGGAACGGCGCACGCGCGGGTCCCGCGGCCGCCCTTGGCCTGGAGGCGACGCCCGAACACCGGCTCCGCGACTGCGATTACGCCAGGTGGCGCGGCTCGACCTCGCTGCGCTACAGGCGGACGAGCCGGATCTGGTCCGCGCCTGGCTCTGTAGCCCGGCGGCAGCCTCACGGCGGCGAGACGCTACTGGAGCTGCTGGCGCGTCGGCGGCTGGCTGGCCGGGCTGGACGCCTGCCCGGCACCGCAACGCCGCGACGGATCGCCGCCGTGACCCACCCCGCCGTCGTCGGCCGCCATCGTGCACGCGCTGGCAGCCGCCCCCGCCGTCTTCTGGCGCATCGACGTCGGGCCGCTCACCTGCGTTTGCCTGTCCGGGCATGCCGGCCGCTGGAACCTGCGCGCCCTGCAACCGCCACTCCCTCAGCCGCTGATCGGCCGCTTCGGGGAGACAACGACCCGCGCTGGCACCTGCAAGCTCACGTCGCTTTCGATGCGTGGCTTTCAGGCCGCACTTTGCAGATCAGGTCCTGTCAACAGCCTTTTTCGTCCGGATAGGCCAAGCAAACTAACAACCGGTAAAATTTGGCCGAATCCTCACTTTTTTAACCGAACTGCGGGAAAAAGCCGGTCTGTATAGGGATCATCGTAATGTATTTTGTTGCTTCTTATGGACTGTGCCAGTACGTAAACATCTACAATTGTAGTATATTATAAAACTATCTTGCGAACAGCGCGTTTGTCGTCTAGCCTTTTCCTGCTTACGACGTGACGTCGCAAGCGCCCTCGGGGAGTGGAATGGGGCTCTTGACTGTCTATTTTCCGACCTCGACGGTAATCACCTCAAGCAATTAGAGGGGTAACTATGCGGGACCTGATGATTGACGAGTTGGATCACGTGTATGGAGGTGGCGGTTGTGCCGCGGCGCCTCCGCCACCACCTCCACCACCACCTCCTCCGCCGCCACCACCGCATTATCCGCCGCCGCCGCCGCCGCCTCCCCCGCCGCCGCACGGCAAGCCGCCTCATCACGGCAGGCCGCGTCATGGCCACCGGCCGCACCGCGGGCGCAAGGGGTGCTGATAGCACATTGACGCGGAAGTTGCGTTGATGACTGGCTAGAACTCCTTGTCTGGCTACTTTGGCGGGCGGTGGGTCAGTCGCTCGGCACGTGTGGCCCGGGAGTTCTGTGTCCCGCGCAGCGATGCGCGGGACACGCTTTTTTTCCACGATGGCGAACCCTTCCGATAACGCTGCGGCAATTCCGTCCGGGCTCGGGAGAGCGGGATAGCCCTGCATGCCGGATGCCGGTTCAACCACCTCTGTTCAGCCGCCGCCGCGCAGGGAACGGCTGTTCCGGACCGAGGTTTTTGCCGAGAACCAGACGCGCTGGCTAGGCACCGTACTGCTGGCGCCGGGAATATCGCAGTTCGCCCTCACCGCCTTTGCGCTGGCGGCCGCCGTTGCCGTGATATCGCTGCTGGTCTTCGGCCAGTACACCCGCAAGGCACGGATCAACGGCTGGCTGGTGCCGCAGCAGGGCGTGCTGCGGGTGTTCGCCCCGCTTCCCGGGGTCGTCATCGCCCTGCCGGCGCGCGAGGGGATGGAGGTCGCCAAGGGGGCGCCGCTGCTGGCGCTGTCCACTGAACTGCAGAGCGAAGCGCTGGGCGCCACCCGTGAAGAGATCGTGCGGCGGCTGCAGAGCCGGCGGGACAGCCTCAAAGCCGAGCGGGAGACACGCTCGCGGCTCTACGCGCGGCGCGTCGAGGACGTATCGGCGCGGCTGCTGGCGCGGCGTTCGGAGCAGCGGTATCTGCAGGAGCAGGCGGAGTTCCAACGCTCGCGGCTAAAGCTGGCGGAAGAGGCCGAGAACCGCCAGAAGCTGCTGCTGCAAGGCGGCAACGCCTCGCTGCGTCAGGCGCAGCAGGCGCAGGAGGAGCGTCTGAACCAAGCGATGACGCTGGGCGAGCTGGAGCGCAGCCAGGCAGCGACCCGCCGCGAGATCCTGGAGATGGAAGGCGAGTTGGGCAACCTGCCGCTGAGCATCGAGATGGAGCGCGCCGACGTCGATCGTCAGATTGCGGCTCTGGAGCAGGAGATCGCCGAGACCGAAGCGCAGCGTGAGATCGTCATCCAGGCGCCGCAGGCGGGAACCGTAACCGCCGTCCAGGCCGAGCTGGGCAGCAATGTCGGCACCTCCGCCCCGCTGATGAACATCGTGCCGGCAGGCCAGAAGCTGGAGGCCCAGCTGTTCGGCACCAGCCGCGCCATCGGCTTCATCCGCGCCGGCCAGCGGGTGCTGCTGCGCTACGACGCCTTTCCCTACCAGAAGTTCGGCCAGTACGAGGGTGTTGTCGCCGAGGTCTCGCGGACGGCGATCAATCCCGCCGAGCTCACCCAGCTATCCGGCCTTACCAGCCTGTTCGCCGCCGACGAGCCGGTCTACCGCATCACCGTCGCCCTCGCCCGCCAGACGGCGACCGCCTACGGCGAGGCGGTGCCGCTGCAGCCCGGGATGCAACTGGAAGCGGACGTCCTGATGGAGAAGCGGCGGCTGATCGAATGGATGTTCGAACCGCTGATTTCCATTACCGGAAAGTGGTGGGTATGAACGTCCTCGAGCACGTCAATCTCGGCTTCGGCCGTCGCCTGCCGATGATCCTGCAGACCGAGGCGGCGGAGTGCGGCCTCGCCTGTCTCGCCATGGTCGCGAGCTACTTCGGCCACAATACCGATCTGACCCACCTCCGCCGCCAGTACGGGCTGTCGCTGCGCGGAGCAACGCTGAAGGACCTGATCCGCATTGCCGACGGCCTGGGAATGGTATCGCGGCCGCTGCGGATCGAGCTCGACGAGATCGCCTTGCTGAAGCGCCCGTGCATCCTGCACTGGGACCTCAACCACTTCGTCGTGGTCAAGAGCGTCAGCCCTAATGCCATCGTCATCCACGATCCCGCCGTGGGCGTCCGTCGCATGCCCCGCGCGCTGGTCTCGCGGCATTTCACCGGCGTCGCCCTGGAACTGACCCCCGGCACCGAATTCACCAACGCCGAGGCGGCGCCGCGGATCAAGGTGCGCCGCCTGCTCGGACGCCTCGCCGGCATCAAGCGCTCGCTCGCCTTGCTGCTCGGACTGGCGCTGGCGATCGAGGTGTTCGCCATGGTCAGCCCGCTGCTGATGCAGTGGGTGGTGGACGAGGCGCTGGTGACCGCCGAACGCGATCTGCTGGTGACCATCGTCTCGCCATGGCGCTGCTGCTGCTCATCAATACCGCCGTCTCGACGATGCGCGGCTGGATGGTGATGGTGCTCAGCGCCTCGCTGCGGGTACAGGCCCGCGCCAATTTGTTCTCGCACCTGCTTAGCCTGCCGGCGTCATACTTCGAAACTCGGCACATGGCCGACATCATGTCGCGGTTCGGCTCGCAGGATACGATCTTGCAGGCGATCACCACCGAATTGATCGAGGCGGTGCTGGACGGGATCATGGCGAGCCTCACTGCCGTCATCATGTTCATCTACTCGCCGGCGCTGGCCATCCTGGTGGTGGCGGGGGCGGTGCTCTACGGGATCATCCGCTGGGTCTTCTACACACCGCTGTGGCTGGCATCGCTGGAGGCAATCGTCTGGGAGGCGCGCCAGGACAGTCATTTCCTCGAGACCCTGCGCGGCATCAAGGCGATCAAGCTGTTCAACGGCCAGCAGGGGCGGCGGACGCACTGGCTCAACCTGTTGGTCGAAACGGTCAACCGCGAGCTTACCACGCAGAAGCTGGGACTGGTGTTCCGGACGGCCAGCTCGCTGCTGATGGGAACGCTGAGCATCCTGATCATTTTCATCGGCGCACAGAAGGTGCTCGGCAATACCTTTTCCATCGGCATGCTGTTCGCCTTCATCGCCTATCAGGGACAGTTCCTGGAGCGGGTCAGCACGCTGATCGACCGCGGGGTGGAGCTGCGGATGCTGCGGCTGCGCGGAGCGGCTGGCCGACATCGCGCTGACCGGCGGAACCCAGGAAGCCGCTCGCAGCCATGGTGGTCCGCGAGGCGAGATCAAGGTGCGCGGCCTGCGCTTCCGCTACAGTGAGAACGATCCCTGGGTGCTGGACGGCATCGATCTGCGGATCCGGCCGGGCGAGTCGGTGGCGATCGTCAGCAGCTCGGTGCGGCAAGACGACGCTATTAAGCTGCTCGCCAACCTGCTGGTGCCGACGGAAGGCGAGATCCTGGTGAACGGTGATCCACTGAGGCGCCTCGGCACCGAGCAGTACCGGGCGATGATCGGCGTCGTCATGCAGGACGACCAGCTGTTCGCCGGCTCCCTCGCCGACAACATCAGCTTCTTCTCCGATCAGCCGAGTCGCGAGCGCATCGAGGTGCGCCCGCCTTGCCGCCGTGCATGACGACATCATGGCCATGCCGATGGCCTATGAAACACTGATGGGAGACATGGGGACGGTCCTCTCCGGCGGCCAGAAGCAGCGGGTGCTGATCGCCCGCGCCCTCTACCGCCGGCCCGCCATCCTGCTGCTGGATGAGGCGACCAGCCACCTCGACATCGACCGCGAGAAGGCGGTGAACGAAGCAGTCCGCATGCGCGCCGTGACGCGGGATCATCGTCGCCCACCGGCCGGAGACGATCCGCCCACCTCGAGACCAGGTCATCGCCCTGGAGCAGGGACGTGTGGTGAACGACGGGCGAGCGCTGCTCAACCAACCACCATCGCTGCTGCCCGCGCCGGCGCAGCCAGCGTTCTAGAGCGGGATGAGATTAGGTTCGAGCGTAGCCGGCATTGGCGAGGTAGTTGGCGCATTCGGTTGCGGGAACGGCGTCGAGGATGCGGGCGATGGCGGTGCTGACGGCTTCGCGGGTTCGCTCGGCGTCGTTGCGCAAGCAGTGCTTCAGCTTGGCGAACAGCTGCTCGATCGGGTTGAGGTCGGGCGAATATTTCGGCAAGAACAATAGCGTAGCGCCGACAGCGCGGATGGCGCGGCGCACTGCCTTGGCCTTGTGACTGCCGAGATTGTCCATGACGACGATGTCGCGGGGTTGCAGCGTCGGCGCCAGTTCCTTCTCGACGTAGAGCCGGAAGCTCTCGCCGTTGACCGGCCCGTCGAGAAGCCACGGCGCATCGATGCGATCGTGGCGCAGGGCGGCGATGAAGGTGGAGGTCCGCCAGTGCCCGTACGGCGCCTTGCCGACCAGCCGCTGGCCGCGCGGTGCCCAGCCGCTAGAGCGGCGCCATGTTGGTCTTGGTCCAGGTCTCATCGATGAACACCAGGCGGGAGGCCTCGATGCGGCCCTGATACTTTATCCATTGCGCGCGCCTCCGGGCGATGGCCGGGCGGTCGCGTTCGCTGGCGATCAGCGTCTTTTTTTGTAAGAGAGCTTCTCGGCGTGGACGAACTCCCACACCGAGCGGTAGTCGACCTTCAGCGCGCGTTCGCTGGCCAGTTCCTGGACCAGACCGCGCAAGGTGAAGGACTTCTCGCGGCAGCGCTGACGCAGCCAGGCGGCATGCTCGCCGGCGATCTTCCTCGGCTTATGCCCGCCGATCTTGCCGGGCGCAGCGCTGCCGGTCCGCTGATGGCGATCGACCCACTTCACCGCGCGCTGTGATCGCAACGCCAAAGCGCACCGCCGCCCGTCGCCGCGACAACCTCATAGTGCCACCATAACCACCCGCTCGCGAAAGGTCAATGAATACGCTCGCGCCATCATGCTGACCTCCTTCTCCAGCCACCATGGTAAGATCCATTCCCGGCCAAACGGGATCCCCTTTCGATTCAGTACAACCTCATCCCGCTCTAGCTGGACCAATCGGTCGGTTCAGAGGTTTGCGATTTCTGCTTGTCCAGCGGTGGATGAGCGGACGCTGCAAAAGTCCGTACCGGAAATAAGGAACAATTTGGCATACTTAAGTCAACGACCAGCTTTTGAGTTTTTCCCGGGCCGTTCCAAAATTTCCGAGATGGAAAACGGATACTCCTACCGGAGAGAATGTAAACTTGTCAAACTTTTCCCTGATTAGTTTTTTGAGAAAGCGCTGTGATGCAATTCCTATTGTTACGTGCGGATTGAAGTTGTCCCCGCTGGCATCCGGTACATACCGTGCGACATAGTCAATCGTCGGCTTATTGATGTCTGGATCTTCTTTTGTTCTGACAAATGCAGCAGCCGTTCCGGTTTTAGCGGTGAACGGTGCAATAGAGTCAATCAGATTTCGCTGAAATCTCCTAAGATCTTCTGTTGGTTTGATTACAATTCCCGCAAGACCAATATTCTTCCACGGTATGAAGTAGTATTTATATGCAGTTAGCATCCAGGTAGCTGGGTGCTCATCGGCCAGTATTTTCGCAACCGCTGCGTATACGTTGTCCAGGTCCGACGTTCGGACGTACCGCTGCAACATTGAAATGTGCGGTTGATGGCTTTCGCCCAAGACGAACCCCTTGGGAAAGCTCTGGCGCAACCGTTTGTTTGCAGCAATGGCTTTTTCAACCATCGTTTGATCGGGGTCGAGAAGAATGTCGATGGCCGTGAGCGGCTCAGGCGATGACGCGTTCGGAGTCTGCGATATCGCAATACCCGGCAATGCGATGGTGAGCATCATTGACGCGGCAACGGTCGATGCCGAGCCAAGGAGACGACGACGGCTGAGGTCGCGTCGGCCGCCCGGAGAAGACGCATCCAATCTCTTGCCGGATCGATTCACGATCATTGTTGTCTCCTGTGCTGGAAGACGGACTGCTACACTAAGGCATTCTATCGTGGTATGCCCGCGAAATCCAGTTGAGCCGAGGTCTAACTGGAGCGGAGTTTCAGTCTTGTGATCCGGGGCACAATGGCACGACCTGCTGGACAATTTTGGTCTGTCCGAGAGTTGTTACAACGGCATGATCTTCCCCGGCAGACATCCACGATTATCCTTCATGGTGCGGTAGGGGCTATTGCCGCTGCCGCCGTCAGTCCGGCGTCGGCATACCTGTCCAGCCCGATCTCGAAATATTAGCAAACAGCCGCTCAAAGTGGGTCGAGTGCGTGACCCTCGTGCGCGCACTCGACCTTCGCGCCTGCCCCCTCACCCTATCTTGGCACGTCTCGACGCCGCCTGTTCCGCCGCAGCCTTGGTGAAACCGTGCTCCCGCGCTACCTCCAGAAATGGCAGGGTCCATCGTGGTTGCAGCGTCACGGTTATGAGGCTCGCCGCCGGAGATCAGGCGCGGGTTGAGCCGCGCCGATCACGACATCACACGGTTCGGGTCACAACGAAGGAGGCAGGCATGCACAAGCGCAGTCTCGGAAGCAGCCTGGAGGTTTCCGCCATCGGCATCGGCTGCATGGGGATGAGCTTCGCCTACGGTCCGCCCGCGGACAAGCAGGAGATGATCGCCCTGCTGCGCGCGGCCGCAGAGCGCGGTGTTACGTTCTTCGATACGGCTGAAGTCTACGGCCCGTTCACCAACGAGGAGTTGCTGGGCGAGGCGCTTGCCCCGATCAGGGACAAGGTGGTGATCGCCACCAAGTTCGGTTTCGACATCGATTCCGGGCGAGATCCGCGGGGAACGCGCGGATCTCCCGGCCTGAGCAGCCGGCCGGAGCACATCAGGCAGGTCGCAGACGCATCCCTCAAGCGGCTCAGGATCGAGGTCATCGATCTGTTCTACCAGCACCGCGTCGATCCAGCGGTGCCGATCGAGGACGTGGCGGGGGCGGTGAAGGACCTGATCGGCGAAGGCAAGGTCCGGTATTTCGGCCTGTCGGAGCCCGCCGTGCCGACCATCCGCCGCGCCCACGCCGTCCAGCCGGTGGCGGCGGTGCAGAGCGAATATTCGCTGTGGTGGCGCCGCCCGGAGGCGGAGCTGCTGCCGGCGCTGGACAGCTTCGGCATCGGCTTCGTTCCCTGACCCGCTGGGCCGGGGTTTCCTGACCGGCAAGATCACCGAGAGCACGACCTTCGCGCCCGGTGACTTCCGCAACAATTTGCCGCGGTTCACGGCGGAGGCGCGCCAAGCAGACAGACCGTAGTCGATCTGCTCGGCGAGATCGCGACGCGCAAGGCAGCGACGCCGCCCAGATCGCGCTCGCCTGGCTGCTCGCCCAGAAGCCGTGGATCGTTCCCCATTCCCGGCACCACCAAGCTTGCGCGCCTGCAAGAGAACATCGGTGCCGCCGCCATCGAGCTGAGCGTCGAGGATCTCCGCGAGATCGATAGCGCCGCCTGCCAGATCGCGGTCGCAGGGGCGCGATACCCGAAACGCTCGAGCAACTGACTGACCGCTGACGGCGCTCGGGGCAAGGGCGACAGACCCATGCGTAGGAAAGGTCCGCCGCATCGCCGCACGGCGCCGCGCCGGCAGGGGATGGCGGGCGCGGCGGGCGGCACCCCTCGCCCCCTCCTCCGGCGGCGCCGCCCGATTCGCCCAGCCAATAAAAAAGCATTAGATCGAAGCGCCCTTGCCTTTTTTCACGCGCACATCGGCGATCACTTTATGACGCCGGTCGTCAATGCCTCGATCCACCCTCACATTCACCATGCGCGATGGCAGATTTTCTTGCCAGTGTCGATCTCTCAAACAACTGATTATTATAATCAAGATCTCGATAAAATAAGTACTTATAAATATGAATTCGCCTCTGCGAATCCGGCTGGACTAACGATATCGATATGGTTGCGCGCCGCCGGTGCAGTCAGCGTAATCAGCGCCTTATTGCCACCGCACCGACTGTAGTCAAACCGGCCTATTATCGGCACGGCATGCTGCATCGCAAAACAGCGTCTGGACAGCGGACTTGTCTTCGGGTAGAGAGGTGCTGTTATCTGTTGCGCCGTGCGTCATGGCGAGAGCAGTTGCCGACAGCGAGGGCTGGCGCACACTTGCCGGCGGCTGAGAACTACGGTCGCACCAACGCCGACGGCGGCAGCCCTCCGGCTGGTCTTGACGGCAACTGCGTTTATACGACCTACGGTCAGAAAATAATTTCTTGGCGATTTAACCCTTATGGGGTAAACCCACTTCCGCGAACGACGGGAGGTGTTTTATGCCTTTTTCAACTATCACCCGCTGGTTGTTAATGCTGCGGGTCCGCGCCTTGGGGGTTGCAATTTGTGTCTCTGTGACCCGCTCACACTGAACGATCCGCTTGAACCGGCAAAAGGCCAAGCTCCGCGAATTTGACCGGCAGAAGCCGATGTCTTGAAATTTAGAAACTCGCAACCGCGCATCACCAATCGACGCAGTTTCCGCGACGAACCCGTGATGCGCATTCCACTATCCCCCGGCCTCGGCCGAAGCCTATAGGTAACGGCGTCCCCTGCAGGCGCCCGGCCGCCTGCCCTCGGTTCCTCGCTGCAACGGGGGCAGTTGCCCCCTGATTAGACGGGTGTCTGTCCCGCGTCCCGTCGCATCCGCTCGTCATCGCCGGCGGCGCCAGTCGCATGGTCTTCGCCGGCATCGTTTCCTGCCTATCACGCCGGCGGTCAGAGCGGCCGGCGAGTACGGCAGGAGGTTATGAACCGGAGCATGGCGCGCACTTCGGGCGCCAGCGAGGCCATCGTCGTGCAGCACGCCGGCAGACGGGCGGCAAGCAGGCTGCGCGCCGCCTGCACCCGGTCGATATCATCCGGCAGGGTCATCAGCCAGGCGAGGATGACCTGCTCGCCGCAATTGCAGCCAACCGGAAAGCCGCCGAGGACGCGCTGGATCACCCCGGTCGGATCGGCACGGGATAGCGGCAGAACCGGTTCCGCGGCGGCGCCCCCGGCGGGCGATGCCGGGCAGTCAGTGGCCGCCATCGCCGTCGCCCTCCGGCCTCTCGGCGCCGCGGTTGAACAGCGCGAGCCACTCGGCCAGAAGCGGGATTTGGGGGTGGGTGTGCAGCATCTGCCGCAGTGCCACCCGCGCCGCCTTGCGCTCCGCCCGGGTTTCGGCAGCGCGGTAGGCCAGCGGCCCGCCGCCGGTGCGGACGGCGCGGACGATCCTGTCTTTCTCAGCGGTCACCGCGGCCGGCGCATAGCGGCGCAGCAGCGCCTGGAAGGCGGCATGGGCGTCGGCATCAAACGCCCGGGGATGCCCGAGGGTGTCGGTAACCGGGCTCGCCGGGTGCAGGTTGAGGCACGGCACCCAGCCCTCGGGAATGGGCGTGTTGGCGGAATGGCTTCGCCCGGCCCGCAGCAACTGCGGCAGCAGGTGGGTATGCGGGCCGACCGGCGCCCGCGCTCCCGGACCGGATGGGATCGGCTGGTAGACCTCCACCCGCCCCAGCCGCGAGATGGCCACCCGGTGCGGCGATTGGGCGATGATCGTCGCCATAGCCGGGTGCCCCGGCCCCACGATCGACTGGCCGGCCGCCTCCCGCAGCTGGACGGTCAGCTTCGCATCGTCGGTGCGCACGCAATAGTCCACGTGCGGCGCGCCGACACCAACATCGAACAGCGTGGCACGCCGGTCGGCCGCCCGCAGCGCGTCGCGGTCAGGACCAAGCTCGGTCAGCACGACGCGCCGGCCCATGCCGGAAAAGCCTTCGCGCAGGCAGAACGACAGGCCGTGGTTCCACGAGCGGGGATCCTTGGCCAGACCCTCGTAGGCGATGGCGAGAACCCCGACCGGCAAGTCGACCCGCATCGCCCCACGCGTGGTAACCACCTCGCCGCCTTCCGGCAGGAGCATCACCTGCGGCGGTGGATCGCCGGCAACATGGTGGAACTCCGCCAGCGCCCCGAACGTGCCGATATTCCAGCCGGCATCGACGTCGATGAGCATCTCGTGGACCAGCGCAGCCAGCACCGCGGTCTCGGTGGCTGCAGCGGCGTGCAGGACCATCATCTCAGCCTCGCATGCCTGGGTGACTGGGCTCCGGCTCCGGAGTGTCGGCGCTGATGTCAGCGGCGGCGTGAACCCGCGTCAGGGCGGCGCCGATGGCCCCCAGCACCCATTCCTGCTCGGTCAGGCCGGCGGCCTGGGCAGCAGCATCGATCTGGCAGAGCCGATCCGCATCGATCTCGATGCGCAGGAACAGGCCGCCAGCGCTGAACAGGGCGCTCGCCAGCGACGCCTTGCCGTGCTTCTCCAGCCATTCCCGCGCCATCGCATCGCTGAGCGGGGTCAGCAGCGCCCCGTCGATGCCATGGACCTCCTGCTCCTCGACGAGGAAATAGCGGCCGCCCGTGGAGCGATAGAGGCTGGTCATCCGATGGATATGGGTGGAGCCGGTTTCATGGGAGGCGATGACCTCGGCTTCCGCCGTATCATAGATGCACTCGCCGATTTCCCGTTTCATGTCTTTCCTCCGTTCACGCCGGCGCGCGCCCTTTTGCGGCGGCGGCGGCAGCACGCTTGCAGGAGGAGTTCCGGGAACGAGCGATCGGCGGGCTCCGGCCGGCGGCCCGGCGGTGGCCCGCAACATCCCGATCGCGCTTGAGCTAAGGATCCGTAACCCGTCTCCGCCACAGCAAGCCGTTGCACACGACGTCACCGCTTCGGAGCTCCGCGCCCGCGACCCACCCGGTCGCGAACAGGGTGACGAGAGGCGATGGCAGGTCTCCTGGCTCGCGCGTCACCGCCTTACCGGCCCCGCCTTCCCAGTTTCCCAGTGGCTTAAGTAGGCCTCAGGCTCTGCGCCTACAGTTGCGGGGGCAGCCACGGTCTTGGCCCCTGATGGGTACGCCGCACCGTGTTCCCTCTTGCTCCCCTCGCGGGGAACCATCGCGGGCAATATGGTGCGCGGTCGCAACGGGCGCGTCAAGAACCTGTCCGCACGGCGTCGCCTACTGCCGCAGCCGGCTGGGCAGCAGCTCGCCGCGCTCTTCCAGGATCGGATAGGCGGCGTTGACCAGGTGGCCGTTGATCCGCCGCAACTCGCGGATGACGTCGAGGTGCATGGCGCCGGTCTCGATGCCCTCCGGGCCGCCGTTCCGCACCCGCGCGAAGTGCGCCTCGGTGACGTTGCCTTCGAGCGCGCGGAAGAACTCCTTTTCCTCCGCCAGCCGCCGCGCCGCCCGCGCGTCGCCGGTCATGAACACGGCGGCGGCGGTGCGCAGGTTGGTCTCCAGCCGCTCCACCATGCTGCAGATTTCGGCTACCGCCTCGCCGGGGAAGGCGAGGCCGCGCTTCAGCCGCTTGCCGGCGAGCGCCATCAGGTTCTTCTCGACGACGTCGCCGGCATGCTCGAGGTTGGTGGTGAAGCTGAGGATGGCGGTGAGCCGCCGGTTGTCTTCACTGTCCAGCTCATCCGGATCGAAGCGGGTGAGGTAAGCGGTGATCGCCGCGTTGAGGCGATCGAGGATGTCGTCGGTACGCCTGGTCTCGCCGATCCGCCGCCGGTCGCCGCGGACCAGCGCATCGCGGGCGCCCTCCAGCATCGTATCGAGCACGTCAACCATGCGCAGCGCCTCGCGCGCCGCGCCGGCCAGCGCCACCGGTGGCGTCTCGAGGGCGCTGGCGTCGAGATAGACCGGGCGGGAGGGATCGGCGGGCTTGATCCGGCTCGGCAGCAGCCGCCGCAGCAGGCGCGACCACGGCCCCAGCACCGGCAGGAACAGTGCTGCAGAGAGCAGATTGAAGGCAGTGTGAAAGTCCGCCACCGCCCGCGCCGGGTCCGCCTCCAGACGGCTCAGCAGCGGCGCGATGGCGCCGAGCACCGCCAACGCCGCGGCGCAGCAGACGAGACGGTTGAGAAGATTGCCGAGCGGCAGCCGCCGCGCCGCCGGATCGGTGCCCGAGGATTCGAGCAGCGGGTTGATCGCCGTTCCGAGGTTGGCGCCCAGCACCAGTGCCAGGCCTGCCGGCAGCGGCACCACTCCCTGGGCGACGAAAGACATAGCCAGCAGCACGATCGCGACGCTGGAGTGCGCCGCCCAGGCGAGCGCCGCCGCGAACAGCATCGCGATCAGCGGCTCGGTCGTCACCGCGCCGAGCAGCAGCCGTACCGCCGGGGCGCTCTCGTAAGGGGCGATCACCACCAGCAACTCGTGCAGCGCCAGCAGCATCAGGCCGAGGCCGATGCCGACACGGCCGAGATCGCGGATGCGGGTCGAGCCACTGCGCCGGAACATCACCACGCCCACCAGCACCAGCACCGGCGCTGCCCTCGCGACGTCGAACGACAGCAGCTGGACGATCAGCGTGGTACCGACATTGGCACCGAGCACGACCGCCAGCGCCGGCACCATCTCGACCAGGCCGCCGGCGGTGAACGACGTCGCCATCAGCGCCGTCGCGGTGCTGCTCTGCAGGACGGCGGTGACGCCGAGCCCGGCGACGAACGCCTTGATCCGGTTGCCGAGCGCCATGCCGAGGGCGCGGCGCAGACTGGGACCGAACGCCCGCTGGATGCCGCTCTGCACCATGTGCAGCCCCCACAGCAGCAGCGCCACCCATCCAGCCATATCGACGAGAGTGATCGTGGCGTTCATCCGCACTCCGGGTCCGATCCAACCGCGATGTTGACTGGCAGTTTCACCGACCAATTAAAGTGCGCGCGTAGTGCGCTTTATTCAATATAAAAAGCGCACATCGTGCGTCAAACTTCGGCTGCGGAGATGGTCAGGAGCGTTGTCGCCGGTGTCGGTGCAGGGGACTTGGTTAAGCCAGGTTCATAAATATGCCCCTCCTTCACCGCTAATAATGCTATGTATGGTTCATGGAGAACTCCTTGATCGATCTCGGCGCACCGTCCGGCGGGGTTGCGCCGTCTTATCTGGCAGGGCTGAACGAAAGCCAGACCGAGGCGGTGCGCACGACCGAGGGGCCGCTGCTGGTGCTGGCCGGCGCCGGCACCGGCAAGACGCGGGTGCTGACCACGCGCATGGCGCACATCCTCGCCTCCGGGCTGGCGCGGCCGTGGCAGGTGCTCGCCGTCACCTTCACCAACAAGGCGGCGCGCGAGATGCGCGAGCGGGTGGGCGCCCTGCTCGACCGCTCGGTCGAAGGCTGGTGGGTGGGAACGTTCCACGCCATCGGCGCGCGCATCCTGCGCAGCCACGCCGAACTGATCGGCCTGAAGCCCGGCTTCGGCATCCTCGATACCGACGACCAGCTGCGGCTGATCAAGCAGCTGGCCGAGGCCCGCCGGATCGATGTCAAGAAGCTGCCGCCACGGCTGTTCGCCAGCGTCATCCAGCGCTGGAAGGATCGCGGGCTCACCCCCGACCGCGTCACCGCCGCCGAGGGTGCCGATGCCGTCGATGGGTTGGCGCTGCCCCTCTACCACGACTACCAGGAGCGGCTCCGCACCCTCGCCGCCTGCGACTTCGGCGACCTTCTGCTGCACGTCCTCACCCTGTTCCGCGACTACGGCGAGGTTGCCCGCTCCTACCAGCAGCAGTTCCGCTACGTCCTGGTCGACGAGTATCAGGACACCAACGTCGCCCAGTACCTGTGGCTGCGGGCGCTGGCGCAGGGCCACCACAACCTCTGCTGCGTCGGCGACGACGACCAGTCGATCTATTCCTGGCGCGGCGCCGAGGTCGGCAACATCCTGCGCTTCGAGCGCGATTTCCCCGGCGCCAAGGTCATCCGGCTGGAGTGCAACTACCGCTCGACCTCGCACATCCTGGCGGCCGCCTCCGGGCTGATCGCCCACAACCGCGGGCGCCTCGGCAAGACGCTGTGGACGCCCGCCGACGGCGGCGACAAAGTCTGCGTGCGCGCCACCTGGGACGGCGAGGACGAGGCGCGCGTCGTCGTCGGCGAGATCGAGGCGCAGCAAGCGAAGGGCCATCCGCTGCGGCAGATGGCGGTGCTGGTGCGCGCCGGCTTCCAGACCCGCGAGTTCGAAGAACGGCTGATCACCGTCGGCATTCCCTACCGCGTCGTCGGCGGCGCCCGCTTCTACGAGCGGCAGGAAATCCGCGACGCCATCGCCTACTTCCGCATCGTCGTCCGGCCAGACGACGACCTCGCCTTCGAGCGCATCGTCAATACGCCCAAACGTGGGCTGGGGCCGGCGAGCCTGCGCAGCGTCCACCTGCTGGCACGGCGCGACGGCCTGCCGCTGGCCGCCGCCGCCAGTCGCCTCGTCGCCAGCGACGAGCTCAAGCCGCAGGCACGCGGCGTCATCGGCCGGCTGCTCGCCGATATCGGCCGCTGGCGGGAGATGCTGACCCGGCTGCCGCATCCGGCGGTCGCCCGCCTGATCCTCGACGAATCGGGGTATACCGGCATGTGGCAGGCCGACCGCAGCCCGGAGGCGGCAGGACGCCTGGAGAACCTGAAGGAACTGGTGGTGGCGCTGGCCGAGTTCGAGAATCTGCCGGGCTTCCTCGAGCACGTCAGCCTGGTGATGGACAACGACGAGGCCGCCGGCGACGAAAAGGTGGCGCTGATGACCCTGCACGCCGCCAAGGGCCTGGAGTTCGACACCGTCTTCCTGCCCGGCTGGGAAGAGGGGATCTTTCCCAACCAGCGCGCCCTCGACGAGAGCGGCGCCGCCGCCCTGGAGGAGGAGCGGCGGCTGGCCTACGTCGGCTTAACGCGCGCCCGCAACCGCGCCATCGTCAGCTACGCCGCCAGCCGCATGGTGTTCGGCACCTGGCAGAACACGCTGCCGTCGCGCTTCGTCAAGGAACTGCCGGCAGCCAGCGTCGAGCACACCGCGCCGACCGGGCTGTTCGGCGCCAGCCCGCTGCGCACCTCCGTCACCGAGGGTGCATGGCCGCAGGCCGAGCCGGTGCGGCTCGCCGCCAGCGAGGCGGTGGCGCAGCCGCGCTGGCCCACCCGTCGGCCGGCGCCGCCTATCATCACCGGCCGGGCCGAGCGGATCGCGGCGAGGCCGGAGCCGGCGCATCCGTTTGCCGAGGGACAGCGGGTGTTCCACCAGAAGTTCGGCTACGGCCGGGTGCGCAGCGTCGACGGCGACCGGCTGGAGATCGACTTCGAGAAGGGCGGCGCCAAGACCGTCATCCACAGCTTCGTCGAGGCGACGTGAGCGCGGAGGAGCGCCCGCTGGTCGCCGCCACTCTCGACCAGCGAGGCATCGCCGTCGTCACGCTTGACCGGACGCAGGCGCACAATGCCCTGTGCCGCCCGCTGATCGCCGAGCTCGATGCTGTCCTTGACCGGCTGGATGCCGATCCTCTGGTCCGCGTGATCGTCCTCCGCGGGGCTGGCGGCAACTTCGCGGCAGGCGCCGATCTGAGGAAATGCTGCCGATGACGGCAGCAGAGGCGCTCCTTGACGACTTCGCCGGGTGTTCGCGCCGGCTGCCTTCGTGAGAAAGCCGGTCGTGGCGGCGGTCGAAGGGTGGGCCCTGGGAGGCGGCTGTGAACTGGTGGAGATGTGCGATGTGGTGGTCGCGGCGGATACCGCCCGCTTCGGCCATCCGGAGGTGACGGTGGGGACGATGCCGGGTGCCGGCGGGACGCAGCGGCTGGTCAACGCCCTCGGCAAGGCAAGGCGCTCGACCTGCTGCGCCACCGGCCGGACAATGACGGCGGAAGAGGCGGAGCGCTGCGGCCTCGTCTCGCGCATCGTGCCAGCCGAGCGGCTACAGGTAGAGGCGATGGCGGTCGCCGCGCGCATCGCATCGTTTTCGGCACCGCTGGTGCGCATGCTGAAGGAGGCGGCGCGACACGCACGGGAAGTCGCGTCCGGCACCGGACTTGCCCACGAGCGGCGGCTGTTCCAGCTGACGTTCGCCCTCGAGGACCGGCGTGAAGGCATGGCCGCGTTCATCGAGAAGCGGCCGCCCGTCTATCGCGACCGTTAGCGGTGATGTGGCGGCTGACCCTTGCGGCCACCCGCGACCAGGCTGCCGCCGTCGAGGCGGCGCTGGCGGATGAATGCGCTCTCGCTGCACTGGCAGCTTGACGAGCGGGACCGCCGCAGGTTGGAAGCGCTGAGCAGCGCCGAGCCTGATGTTTCCCGCCTTACGGTGAAGCTGGCGCTGGCTGCCGCGGCCGCCGGCGTCGCCGTGCCCGTCCTGGCAGTCGAGGTGCTGCCTGACAAGGACTGGCTTGCTGAAAACCGCGCGCGGTTCGCGGCGTTCCGCATCGGCCGCTTCCGTATCCGCGAGCCGGACGATCCGGCCCCCGCTCCACCCGGCGCCATCGGGCTGCGTATCGAAGCGGCGAGCGCGTTCGGCTCGGCCGGCACGGCTCCACCGAGGGCTGCTTGCGGGCGCTCCAGCTCCTGGCAGGCAGCCGCCCGCAACGCATCCTCGACCTCGGCTGCGGCTCCGGCATCCTCGCCATCGCCGCCGCGAAGCTGTGGCGAACGCCGGTGCTGGCATCGAGGATATCGATGCCGCCGCCGTCGCCGTCGCGGCCGCCAATGCCCGCAGCAACGGCGTCGGCCCCCTCGTCCGCGCCGTTGCGGCGGCAGGATACCGGTCGCCGGCGATCGCCGCGGCGGGGCCTTCGATCTCGTTCTCTGCAATATCCTGGCGCGGCCGCTGAAGCGGCTGGCGGGCGACCTCGCCCGGCATCTGGCACCCGGCGGCACCGTAATCCTCGCCGGCCTGCTGAGCCAGGACGGCGCCGACGTGCTGGCGGCGCACCGCGCCGTCGGCCTGCGGCCTGCCGGCGGCTCGAGGTGGACGGCTGGCAGACCCTCGTCGTCCGCCAGCCGGGAACCCGCGCCTAGCGCTCCTTGAGCCGCGGCAGCAACTCGGCGAAGTTGCAGGGCCGGTAGCGGATATCCAGCTGGTGGACGAGGATCTCGTCCCAGCCGTCGCGGCAGGCGTTGGGCGAGCCGGGCAGCGCGAAAATGTAGGTGCCGTGGGCAACGACGGCGAGCGCCCGGCTCTGCACCGCGGCGGTGCCGATCTTCGGATAGCTCAGCCAGCGGAACAGCTCGCCGAAGCCGGTGATCTCCTTGTCGGCGACCGTTCGCACCGCCTCGGGCGTGACATCGCGGCCGGTGAGGCCAGTACCGCCGGTGGTGATGATCACATCGATTCCGGGATTCGCCGCCCAGGCGCGCAGCGCGGTGACGATGGCGTCCATCGCGTCCGCTACCAGCTGCCGTCCGACGAGGTTGTGGCCCGCCGCCTTGATGCGCTCGGCCAGGATGTCGCCCGACTGATCGGTCTCCATGGTGCGGCTGTCGGAGATGGTCAGGACGGCGATGTTTACCGGCACGAACGGCCGATCCTGCGCAATGTTATTCATGTTCCGCGATCTCGGTTGTTTGCTGCGGGACGTCCCAGTTCGGCCACTGGCCGGCTGCCAGTGAATCCAGCGACGGCGAATCCACCCCGAGCCGATGCCGGTAGATCCACAGGTTGGCGAGGACATGCTCGATGAAGCCGCGGGTCTCACCGAACGGGATGGTCTCGATGAACAGCAGCGGATCGTCATATGCCTGCGGATCGCGCCGCCAGCGCTCGACGTTCGCCGGCCCGCCGTTCCACGCCGCGGTCAGCAGGAACAGGTCGGGTCCGACGGAATCATCGGCCAGCAGCAGTTCCAGATAGCGTTCGCCGAGCGCGATGCTCACCTCGGGCCGGCGGTACTGCCCAGCGCCACCAGGAAAGCCGGTGGTGCGGGCGATGAACCGCGCCGTCGCCGGCATCAGCTGCATCACGCCGCGCGCGCCGGCGCGGCTGACGGCACCGGGATTGAAGTTCGATTCCTGGCGCATCAGCGCATAGACCAGCGCGCGATCGGTGCTGAAGCCGCCCTCCGGACGCCAGCGCGGCACCGGATAGGCGGCCCGCGCAAACTCGACGCCGCGGTTGGCCAGCGACCGGCTGAGGCGGAAGGCGAGATCGGCCATGCCGGCGCTCTCGGCAACGATCATCACACCATGTGCAAGCTCGCCGCGGCCATCGGCGGCAAGGCCGCGCAGCAGCCGCTCCGCCCGCTGGTAATCGCCGGCGGCGATGAGAGCGGCGGCGCTCTGGCCCTCCGACGTGGCGTTCACCGCAGCCACTGCCGCCTGGTCGGCGTCGTTGAGATCCCAGTGGAACGGCATCGGCATGCCGAGGATGCGGCGCGCCAAAAGGCCATAGAATGTCTCGGGCGCGTCGGCTGCGATCTTCAGCCAGCGGGTGACCTCATCCGGCTGCCGGGCGAACAGATGCGCACGCGCCGCCCAGAAGGCGCCGCCGGCGGTGAACCACGGCGACCGCCCTTCCGTCGCTGCCGTCTCGAAGGAGCTGACCGCCGCGCTGTAGTTGCCGGCGTGCCAAAAGGCGAGGCCGGCTGCCCAGGCACCGTCGGCGGAGATCCGTCCGCTGCGGCCAGCTCTTATCGTCTCCTCGACGGCCGGCGCTTGCGTGTCGTCAAAGCCGCCGGCCGCATCGCCGATGGCCGGCTGCAGCCCGGTTTCTCCGATGACATCAGAGGAAGCGAAGCTCTCCGAATACTGCGGAACGAATTCCGCCGGAACTCCCATGTCTGCAACTGCAGACGTTGCAGACAGTGCCGAACACCAAACGACTACACCGGCGAATGTGCGGAAACGTTGCAATATTCTGCCCCGGAATGTGACCCTGCAGCCCTTCTAACAACGGGCCGCGCGGCGGATCAAGCAAAAATCTTGTAGACTGTTCTGGGGTAGACACGGTGACGGGCGACGTGCCCAGGATGAGGACGGTTCAATCCTGGGCAATTCTACCTTTGATTGCAAGAAGGTCGCGCCATGCAAGCCGCTTCTGTGCCGGCGAGCGCAGCAGATAGGCCGGATGGAACAGCGCCGTAGCGGCTATCGGCCGCGGCATCCGCGGCGTCTGGTAGCTGAACCAGCGGCCGCGCAACCGGCTGACGCTTTCCGCCACGCCCAGCATCGCAACCGCCGCCGGCCCGCCCAGCGCCACCAGCAGTTGCGGATCGATGAGCTCCACAATGCGCTCGACGAACGGCATGCAGGCCGCGACTTCACTCGACGTGGGGCTGCGATTGCCCGGCGGCCGCCAGAAAATCGTATTTGTTATGAACACGTTGGAGCGATCGAGGGCAATCGATGCGAGCATCTTGTCGAGCAGCCGGCCGCTTGGTCCGACGAACGGCAGGCCCCGCCTGTCCTCCTCGGCGCCGGGTGCCTCGCCGATCAAAACCAGGCGAGCCTGCGGGTTGCCATCGCCGAAAACGAGGTTGGTTGCGGTCCGCGACAGCGGGCATCCGTCGAAGCCAGCGAGGGCGGCGCGGACGTCGTCGAGGGTGTTCGCCCGCGCCGCCAGGGCCACCGCATCCTCCACCGCTGCCATCCCGCCGGCCGCCGGCGCGGCCCTCGCAGCGGCCCGCGGGGAGGCTGCCTCAAGCGGCAAAGGCTCGCCGCGCGGGGGCCGCGGCAGCTCTCCCGAGGCCTCCATGGGAAGTGCCGGCGTCGGCAAATCTGCAATTGATTCGTAACCGTCGTAGCGATTCACCGGCGCTTCGCCGATCGCTTCATCGACGCCGGCATCGAGGTACCAGCGCAGCAGCGCCTCAGCGTCGGCGATCGGCATCGGGCGGAAAGACATCATCCACGGTGCGGCACCTCAAGCGGCGACGATTTTGCGCTGCGCCCAACAACCCTATGGTATAAAGCGCTTCGGGTGAAGGGAGCGTACGCAATGCGGGGTGACGCGATGGCCCGCGAATCGATGCAATTCGACGCGGTAATAGTTGGCGGTGGCCCATCAGGCCTCAGCGCCGCCATCAAACTGAAGCAGCTGGCGCAGCAGCAGGGCAAGGAAATCAGCGTCTGCCTGGTCGAGAAGGGCGCGGAAATCGGCGCCCATATCCTCTCCGGCGCGGTGATCGAGACGCGGGCTCTGGACGAGCTGATTCCCGACTGGCGGGAACGCGACGCGCCGCTGAACACGCCGGCGGGGGATGATTCATTCCTGTTCCTCACCGAAAAGAAGGCCTTCCGGCTGCCGACGCCGCCGCAGATGCATAACCACGGCAACTACATCGTCAGCCTCGGCAACGTCTGCCGCTGGCTGGCAGCGCAGGCGGAAGAACTGGGTGTCGAGATCTATCCCGGATTTGCTGCCGCCGAGGTTCTCTACGACGGCTTTGGCACGGTGAAGGGCATTGCCACCGGCGACATGGGCATCGGCCGCGACGGCAAGCCGACCGACAACTACCAGCCGGGCATGGAACTGCACGCCACCTACACGATCTTTGCCGAAGGCTGCCGCGGCTCGCTGACCAAGCAGCTGATGACCCGGTTCAACCTGCGCGAGGGCGTCGATCCGCAGACCTACGGCATCGGCATCAAGGAGCTGTGGGAGGTCGATCACGCTCAGCACCACCCGGGGCGGGTGGTGCACACCGTCGGCTTGCCGGTGGATAGCCATACCTACGGCGGCTCGTTCCTCTACCATATGGAGGACGGCCAGGTGGCGGTCGGCTTCGTCGTCGGCCTCGACTACCGGAACCCCCACCTCAGCCCGTTCGAGGAGTTCCAGCGGTTCAAGACGCACCCGGCCATCCGCCCGACGTTCGAGGGCGGGCGGCGCATCGCCTACGGCGCCCGTGCCCTGGCGGAGGGCGGCTACCAGTCGGTGCCGCGGCTGGTCTTCTCCGGCGGCGCGCTGATCGGCGATACCGCCGGTTTCCTCAACGTCCCGAAGATCAAGGGCACCCACACGGCGATGAAGTCCGGCATCCTCTGCGCCGAAGCGGTCTTCGCGGCGCTGGCGATGGAGCCGCCGCCGCCGGTGGTCGAGGCCTATCCGGAGGCGCTGAAGGCGAGCTGGGTGTGGGATGAGCTGTATAAGGTGCGCAATGTCCGGCCCTCCTTCCATGCCGGCCTCTGGCTCGGCATCGCCTATTCGGCGCTGGATACCTATCTCTTCCGCGGGCGGGCGCCGTGGACCTTCAAGAACCACGAGGACTACGCGCAGCTGAAACCGGCAGACGCGACGCCGAAGATCGAATATCCGAAGCCTGACGGCATCGTCAGCTTCGATAAGCTGTCCTCGGTCTATATCTCCGGGACCAACCATGAAGAAGACCAGCCGGTGCACCTGACCCTGAAGGACCCCTCGGTGCCGGTGGCGATCAACCTCGCCCGCTACGACGGTCCCGAAGCGCGCTACTGCCCGGCCGGGGTCTACGAGTTCGTCAAGGAGGATGAGGGTGAGCGGCTGCAGATCAACGCTGCCAACTGCGTCCACTGCAAGACTTGCGATATCAAGGATCCGACGCAGAACATCAACTGGGTGGTGCCGGAGGGTGGCGGTGGTCCGAACTATCCCAACATGTGACCGGTGCCGATGAGCGGCGGTGATCGGCACGCCGCCGCTCCGCGGTGGCTCGCCTCCCTCGCCGCCTTGCTGCTGGGCGGTTGTGATGATGCGGTTGCAACCACGCCGCCGCCGGTCGTCCCCGGCCCGACGGTAACCGGCAACTATCTGGCAGCGCGGCATGCGCGCATCGAGGGCGCGGAGACCGACGCTGCCACCTTCCTGCTGGCAGCGCTGCAGAAGGCGCCCGACGATCCGGTGCTGCTTGGCCGCGCCTGGCTGGTGCTGACGCTGGACGGCCGTGTCGGCGAAGCCGTCGACATCGCCCGGCGCTACCTCAAGGTCGAGGACAGCGCGCCGCTCGCACACATCGTCGTCGCCGTCGGCGACATCCACGCTGCCCGGTTCGGTGCCGCCGTAGAGCGCCTGGCGACCACCCCGCAGAGCCCGCTGTCGAACTTCCTCGTCCCGATCCTGCAGGCGTGGGTGGAGTTCGGTGCCGGCCATCGCGACAAGGCCTTCGCCAGCCTGGAGAAGCTGCGGGCCAACGCCGCGACGGCGCCGCTCTTCGACGTGCATGCCGCCTGGCTCGCCGATGCCTCGGGCGATCCCGCGGCGGCGCTGTCCTACGCCCGCGCCGCGCTGAAGGCACAGCCGGAACCCTGGCTGCGGCTGGCAACGCTGGGCGGCGGCATTCTACAGCGCACCGGCCACAACGACGAGGCACGGGCGCTCTACGACCGCTACCTGGAGCAGCATGCGGATTCTCGGCTGCTGGACCCGGCGCTGGCGAGCCTCAAGGCCGGCAAGCCGCCGGCGCGCGACATCGCCGATGCCCGCGCCGGCGCCGCGGAAGCCCTGTTCGACGCCGCCGGCATCGTCGGCCGCCAGAACAACCGTGATACCGCCCTCGCACTCGGCCAGCTCGGCCTTTACCTCCGCCCGGACTTCCCGCCCCTGCAGATCCTCGTCGGCGACATGCTGGAAAACGACGAGCGCTTCGCCGATGCGATCAGCGTCTACCAGTCGATCGACCGGAGGGACCCGCTGGCGGTGTCGGCCCGGCTCGGCGTCGCCCGCAACCTCGACCGTCTCGACAAATTAGACGAGGCGCAGGTAACGCTGCGCCAGCTGGCGGCGGAACGCCCCGATAACCCCGAACCCTACGGCGAACTGGGCGACCTGCTGCGCAAGCACGAGCGCTTCACCGAAGCGGTCGAAGCCTACGACCAGGCCGTCGCCCGAAGTGGCACGCTGCAGCAACGCCACTGGCGGCTGGTCTACGCCCGCGGCATCGCCCTCGAGCGCTCGAAACAATGGCCGCGCGCCGAGGCCGACTTCCTGAAGGCCCTCGAGCTGGAGCCTGACCAGCCCTTCGTCCTCAACTACCTGGGATACTCCTGGGTCGAGCAGGGACAGAACCTGGACAAAGCGGAGGCGATGATCCGCAAGGCGGTCGAGCTGGAGCCGACCGACGGCTACATCATCGACAGCCTTGGCTGGGTGCTGTTCCGGCTGGGCCGGTACGACGAAGCGGTGGTGCAGCTGGAACGCGCCGTGGAGATCCGGCCGGAGGATGCCGCCATCAACGACCACCTGGGCGATGCCTACTGGGCGGTCGGGCGGCAGCGCGAGGCGCGCTTTCAGTGGGAAGCGGCGCTGGGGAACGGACCCGAGCCTGATCTGAAGGCGGCGATCGAGCAGAAGCTGGCGGAGCGGCCGCTGCGGTCGGCGAGCGCCGAGCGTCCGTAATGGCGCACGGCTACGGTCGCCTGATCGCCGAGCCTGCTTCGGCGAAGGTCAATCTTTACCTGCACGTCCTCGGCCAGAGAGCCGACGGCTACCACCTGCTGGATAGTCTGGTGGTCTTCGCCGATGCCGGCGACCTGATCGAGGTGGCGCCGGCCGACGATTTCAGTCTCGCCGTGGATGGTCCGTTCGCCGCCGACGTTCCGGCCGGTGACGACAACCTGGCGCTGCGCGCGGCACGGACGCTGGCGGCCCACACCGGTCCGCCGCAGCGCGCGGCGATCCGGCTGGAAAAGCGGCTACCGGTGGCCTCGGGCATCGGTGGCGGCTCGGCCGACGCGGCGGCGGTGCTGCGGGCGCTGGTGCGGCTGTGGGACATGACCATCGCCGACGATGCCCTGGCGGCGCTGGCACTGCCGCTTGGCGCCGACGTGCCGATGTGCCTGCACGGCCGGCCGCTGTTGGTCGGCGGCATCGGCGAGGAGATCGAAGCGGCGCCGCCGCTGCCGGTGTGCGGTCTGGTGCTGGTCAACCCGCGGCTGCCGCTGCCGACGCCGCCGGTGTTCAAGGCGCGCAAGGGGGATTTCTCCGCCCCAGCCCGCTTCATCGAGCCGCCGGCCGATGCCGCGGCGCTGGCGGCGGTGCTCGCCCGGCGCGGCAACGACCTCACCCAAGCGGCGGTCAGCCTCGTTCCGGCTGTCGCGGATGTCCTGGCTGCGCTGAGCGCGGCACCGGGTGTGCTGCTGGCTCGGATGAGCGGCAGCGGCGCCACCTGCTTCGGCCTGTGCACCGACCGCGCTGCGGCAGATACCGCGGCAACGGTGCTTTCCGTCCGGCATCCGGCCTGGTGGGTTACTGCTGCCGGCATCGGTCGGCCGCGCACTACCAGCCCCGCCGGCAGAGCGCCGGCGTCGGTGCAGGCAATGGCGCCCGGGCATTCGGGCGGGAATTCCTGAGCCGACCTGCAGTTCAGTCCGATGCGGTGATCTCGACGAGGGCGCCGTCCGGCGTCCGCGCCACCGCCTCGTAGAACCCGTCGCCGGTCAGCCTCGGCCCTGACACCAGCAGGCCGGCGGCCTGCAGCCGCTCGGCGAGCGAGCGCACCATCGCGCGGCTGCCGACGGTAACGGCGATATGCGCCCATCCCTCGCGCTCAAGCTCCGGCTCCGCCACCGCCAGCCACGGGCCGGTCATCAGCTCGATGGCGGCGCCGCCCTCCAGTCGCAGGAAGCGCGAGACGAAGCCGGGACGCCGCGGACTTTCGTAGCGCTCGCCGATCCGTGCGCCGAAATAGTCTGCCCAGAACCGCGCCGCCGCCTCGATGTCGCGCGTCCACAGCGCAACGTGGTGGATCTTCACGCTGTCTCCTTGCTTCTCGCACCCCGGATCAACGCCGCTGCCCCGGCTCTTCTTCGAGTCCGCCGGGTCGCTTCACTGAAGCGACCTGCCGGTCGCGTATTCTACCGCGCGAGCATCGAGGAGATGCGCGGGTGATGCGCCGGGCAACGGCTGCGGCATGCAACCGCCCGTCCGATGACGTAGAATGGCGCGCCCCTTGCGAGGAGGCGACGATGCCTTACCGGACGACCGACGACCTGCCGGCGCGGGTGCGTGATCACCTGCCCGAGCATGCGCAGGAGATCTTTCTCGAGGCGTACAACAGCGCCTACGCGGAATACGCCGATGCGCACCGGCGGCGTGCCGGCGCCTCGCTGGAGGAAACCGCGAACCGCATCGCCTGGGCGGCGGTGAAACAAAAGTACGCCAAAAGCGGCGATCGCTGGACGCCGCGCGGCTGAGCTTATGGCATCGCGGACCGGCAGAGAAGGAGGAGGCACAATGATCCACCACGTATCGATTCCGGCGCGCGAGCCGCAGCATGTCGCCGAGGTTCTGGCCGAACTGATGGGCGGCACGTCCCATCCGTTCGGCCCCCTTGAAGGTGCGTTTATCGCGACGACTGGGGACGAGCACGGCACGATGATCGAGGTCTATCCGGAGCCTACCACCCTCGATATGCCGCCCAGCGACGATCAGGTGGTGTTCGGCGAGAACGCGGCGCCACCCCGGACCTGGCCCTTCCATCTGCTCCTCTCGGTGGCGCTGGAGCGCGACGAGGTAGAACGTATCGGTGCGCGCGAGGGCTGGCGCGCCATGACCTTCGGACGCGGCCCAGATGGGCAGAAGCCATTCTTTCACATCGTCGAGTTCTGGGTCGAGAACCGGGTGATGATCGAGGTCGCCTCGCCTTCGATGGCACAGGAGTACCTGGACTTCATGCAAAGCCTGCAACTGCCGGTGATGAACGATCCCGAATCACTCCGCCTGATGCGGGCGACGCACAAGATGAAGACCGCCTGACCCGGCGCATGCCGCGTGCTCGTCCGGCGGGGGCTACAGCATCTCCCGGATCGGGATGAACGCGACCTGTTCGCCGCTGCGGATATTCGCCTGCTGTGTCGGGACCACGACGAGGCCGTCGGCACCGGCGAGGCGGGCCAGCATCGCCGAGCCAGCGGGCGTCAGCATCCCCACCCTGGGAAGCCCCGCATCGGTGACGCCGGCGATGCGGACCGGCAGATACTCCTGACGGCCCGGCGATCGCGTCACCTCATCCTCGCACACCGCCGGCTGCGCCGCCGGCGGGCGAACCGCCTGCCCCGCCCGCCTGCCGATGAGCGCGCGGCCGAGCAGCGCGAAGGTAACGAATGCCGACACCGGATTGCCCGGCAGCCCCAGGTAGAGGGCCTGGCCGAGCCGGCCGACGGTCACCGGCTTGCCCGGCTTGATCGCCACCCGCATCACGTCGAGGGTGCCGCCCGCCTCGACGATCAGCCGGTGCATGTGATCCTCGTCACCGACGGAGACGCCGCCGGTGGTGACGATCACATCCGCCACTCCGGCCGCCTGACGCAGCGTCCGCCCAAGCCGGGCCGGGTCATCGCCCACCGCCCCCAGGTCGTGCAGCCGGATGAACGGCCGGCACAGCAGGGCGCGCAGCATCGCTCCGTTGGAATCGTAGATCTGGCCGGGAGAAACAGCCTCGCCCGGCTGCCTCAACTCCGTTCCGGTGGAGAACAGCGCAACCTGCACCGTGCGCCGCACCACGACCGAAGCGACGCCGGCAGCAGCGAGAAGGGCGACGTGGCGCGCGTCGAGCAGCGTGCCGGCTGCGACGATCTCCCCTCCCTTCGCCAGATCCTCGCCGGCCTGCCGGATGTTGTTCCTCGGCGGCGGCCGGCGTCCGACCAGCACCGCATCGCCCTCGCGCCGGCAGTCCTCCTGCATGACGACGGCATCGAAGCCCGGCGGCACCATCGCCCCGGTCAGGATGCGGATCGCAACGCCCGCGCCCGCGGGCGGCGGGATGCAGGCGTCACCCGCCGCCATCCGCCCGGCGACCCGCAGGCGGAACGGCGGCTGTCCCTCACACTCGGCGGTACGAACGGCGTAGCCATCCATCGCCGAGTTGTCGAACATCGGCAGCGGCCACGGCGATGCCACCGCCGCCGCGGTGATCCGGCCGTGCGCCTCGGCGAGCGGCACCGGCTCGGTCTCCGGCACCGCGTCGGCCAGCGCCAGCGCCCGCGACAGCGCTGCTTCCAGCGGCATCAGCGCCGGCGCTTTACCCGGCTTCCGTTGCTCTTGCGATTGCACCTCATTCCCCTCATGCCGGGCAGCGATGCCTCGCCGCAGCGCCTCTAGCTTCCCCAAATACGAAAGCCGGCGATCAGGAAGATGGTGACGGCGGCGAGGATGTGCAGCGGCGGCCGAGGCTTTGCGTGCGGCCGGAAGCACCAGCGGCCCGCACCGCACCAGAAGCATCGACGACGCCACGCTTTGCGGCTATTTTGCAGGCGCGAACGGGAGAGTCGGGTCGGCCGCTTGCGCGCACCGGCCTCGCTACCCCATTTAGCCAGCAGCGCCGGCGCGGCCGGCGCCACCATCCTTACGCCCGTCGAAGAGACAGCAGGAGCCACCCCATGGCCGGAGCGGCCGATCGCATACGCAACGTCGCCATCGTGGCGCACGTCGATCACGGCAAGACGACGCTGGTCGATCAGCTTCTCCGCCAGTCCGGCAGCCTGCGCAGCCACGGCGCGGTGCAGGAGCGGGTGATGGACTCAGGCGACCTGGAGCGCGAGCGCGGCATCACCATCCTTGCCAAGAACACCGCCATCGACTGGCAGGGCTGGCGCATCAACATCGTCGATACCCCCGGCCATGCCGACTTCGGCGGCGAGGTGGAGCGGGCGCTGTCGATGGTCGATTCCGTACTGCTGCTGGTGGACGCGGTGGAAGGGCCGATGCCGCAGACCACCTTCGTCACCCGCAAGGCGCTGGCGCGCGGGCTGAAGCCGATCGTCGTCGTCAACAAGGTGGACCGGCCGGCGGCGCGCCCTGACTGGGTGATCGAGCAGACCTTCGATCTGTTCGACCGGCTCGGCGCCGACCACGACCAGATGGACTTCCCCCACCTCTACGCCTCGGCCATCCAGGGCTGGGCGTCCGAGGACGCGGATAAGCGCGACGGCGGCATGACGGCGCTGTTCGAGACCATCGTCCGGCACGTGCCAGCGCCGGAGGTCGATCCCGACGGGCCGCTGCAGATGCAGGTGAGCGCGCTCGATTACTCCAGCTACGTCGGCGTCATCGGCATCGCCCGCATCCGCCGCGGCCGGCTCACCCGCAACACCCAGGTCGCCATCGCCGGTGCCGATGGCAGCGTCCGGCGTGGCCGGGTGCTGCAGATCCTCGCCTTCCACGGGCTGGAGCGGATCGAGCTGGAGGAGGCGAAGGCCGGCGATATCATCTCGTTCACCGGCATCGACGGGCTGAAGATCTCCGACACCATCTGCGATCCCGACGCCGTCGCGCCGCTGCCGGCGCTGACCGTCGATGAGCCCACGATCAGCATGACCTTCCAGGTCAACGATTCGCCGCTGGGCAGCCGCGAGGGCAAGTACGTCACCAGCCGCAACCTGCGCGAACGGCTGGAGGAGGAGCTGATCCATAACGTCGCCCTGCGCGTCGAGCCGGCGGCGGACCCCGACAAGTTCCAGGTGAGCGGCCGCGGCGAGCTGCACCTCGCCGTGCTCATCGAGAACATGCGCCGCGAGGGCTACGAGCTCGCCATCTCGCGGCCGGAAGTGATCGTCAAGACCATCGACGGCGAGCCGAAGGAGCCGTGGGAGACGCTGACCGTCGATGTCGAGGAGCAGCACCAGGGCGCGGTGATGGAGAAGCTGGGCGAGCGCCGCGGCGAGCTCGCCGACATGGTGCCGGACGGGCGCGGCCGCGTCCGCCTCGACTACACCATCCCGACCCGCGGGCTGATCGGCTTCCGCTCCGAGTTCCTTACCCTGACCTCCGGCAGTGGCCTGATCTATCACGCGTTCGAGCGCTACGGCCCGCGCGTCGCCGGCGATCTCGGCCGGCGCACCAACGGCGCGCTGGTCTCGATGGCGACCGGCAAGGCCGTCGCCTACGCGCTGTTCAGCCTGCAGGAGCGCGGCCGGCTGTTCGTCGGCCACAACACCGACGTCTACGAGGGCATGGTCATCGGCATCCACGCCCGCGGCAACGACCTCTGCGTCAACCCGCTGAAGACCAAGCAGCTCACCAACATCCGCGCCGCCGGCTCCGACGAGAACATCATCCTGGTGCCGCCGATCGCAACGACCCTGGAGTACAGCCTCGAGTTCATCAACGACGACGAGCTGGTCGAGGTGACGCCCAGGTCGATCCGCATCCGCAAGCGCTTCCTCAAGGAGCAAGAGCGCAAGAAGGCCAGCCGCGCGGCGTAAGATGGTTCGGCTGCCTTCGAAGGCTTTGCAATGACAGGCAGGGACCAGGCGGCGGAAACGCGCTTAGCCGTCTACGGAACACTGGCGCCGGGCCGGGCCAACCACCAGCAGCTCGCAGGGCTGTCGGGGCAATGGCGGAAGGGTACGGTACGCGGCCGACTTTGCGACGCCGGCTGGGGGGCACCGCTTGGCTATCCGGGGCTGATCCTCGACCCGTCCGGACCGGCCGTAGAGGTTCAGCTCTTCGAGTCTGCGGACCTGCCCGATCACTGGTCTCGTCTCGATGCCTTCGAAGGGACCGGTTACCGCCGGGTCGTCACGCAGGTGCGCACGGCAGACGGCGAGGTGGACGCCTGCATCTATGTCCTTGCCTGCTGAGCGCAGCCGGTTGGTCATGAAAACGCGCGGATACAGCACCAACGTCTGCCGCAGACTTGCGCTTTGTTAGGAATAATATGAGTGGCCGGCGCTGATCGCGGGTGCAATTGTGCCCACATTCCGGCGGGTTCCACCTCGAGTTCATCAACCAAGACGCGCTGAAGGCCAGCCGCACGGCGTAAGCTCGCCGGATTTTACCTCCGACGGCGATTTCGCGCGGCACAACGATTGCCGCCGGCTGCCGGAAGTTTCGGGTTTGACGGCTGGGCGGCCGCTCGTTATGTCCGGGAGGAGGACATCTGCGGGTAGGGGGGCGCGCGTTGCCACCTTGACCCGGGATTCCTGTCGAGACGAGCGAAGGCGATGGGAGTAGCGAGAACCCGGACCACGACGCGCTCCGGCAGGTGCGGCTGCCGCCAGGAGCGACGGAAAGGGCACCGTCGCTGGCCAACCTCGGTGCGTTTGCGTTCCGTCACTCACCTGAGCACGGCTCTCCTCCTCCTCATCTATGTGCTGCTCGGGGGACTGCCGCCGCCGGTCCCCGCGGTAGATCAGAGCACCGTCGAGATCTGCACCGCCAGCGGCCTGCGCATCGTTCCGGCGGCGGATCTGCCTTTTTCCAACGCTCCCTCCAGCAAGCTCAAGCGCGATTGCCCGCTCTGCCGGATCCACGCGGCGCTTCTGTTGCCGCCGGTGCAAGGCTCGCTGCAAGCTGCTGCGTTCGGCGCCTCGACCTTTCCGCAACCCCGCTCTTCCCCCGAGATCGCCGGCCTGCCGGCCGGTTTTCATCATCTCTCCCGCGCGCCGCCCCTCGTTTCCTGAGCTGATCCCGGAAATCAAAGCCTAGCCCTGTTGAAAGGAGGCGCCGGTTCGATTGCGCTCTCCTGACAGGGGTCTCAAACGAAGGGTACTAACCATGCTACGTAACCTTTTGGCTGCGCTTGCCGTGATCGCCGCATTTGCGGCCACGAGCCCGGCGTCGGCCGACGACGGTTCGCTGTTCGTCAACCTGACGACGGACGAAGCCCATCGGGTCGATATGGCCACGAAGTTTTCCGCGTCGATGCTGGAGCGCGGCCATCCGTTGGTGATCTGGCTGAACGACAAAGGCGTGCTGCTCGCCTCGAAGCAGCACGCCAGCAAGTTTGCCGAGCAGCAGAAGGCGCTGGCGGAACTCATCGGCAAGGGCGCGACGCTCATCGTCTGCCCGTTCTGCATGAAGCACTATGGCGTCGCCGAGAGCGATCTCATCAACGGAGCGAAGCTCGGCAATCCGGAGCTGACCGGCGGCCTGCTGTTCAAGGACGGTACACGCACCCTGACCTGGTAACGTCGCCCTCACACCAACGCGGCAGCGGCTTCCAGAGCCGGCCGCTGTCGCCTGACCACTCCGTCATGGCCGTGCTTGTCACACGGCTGTCCGGTTGGGATTTGGTAGACAAGGTGCACGGTGTTGATTCTACTCGTGTTCGAGCGTTGGCGACGTTATCGGACACGAAGGCGGAGCAAACACCGTGCGGCATAAGAATAGCGTGTTTCACGATATCCTGAAGCGGGTTCCGTGGGCCGAGTTTGATCGGCTGGTGGCGGCGCACAAGGCGGACCGGCGGGTGCGGCATCTGCCGACGAAGGGTCAGTTCATCGCCCTGCTCTATGGGCAACTTTCCGGAGCGGCCAGCCTTCGCGAGATCGTCGGCGGGCTGGCGAGCCATGCGGTGCGGCTCTACCATGCCGCGGTCACCGCCGCCAAGGTCAACGACATCACCGCCGCCCAGGCGATGCCGATCGAGGCGGGCGCCACCGACGTCTTCGACCTCGGCTATTACGATTACCGCTGGTGGGCGAAGATGGACGCCGCCGGATGCCGCATCGTCACCCGCTTCAAGGCCAACACCCCGCTGAGCATGACGGCGGAACGCGACGTGCCCAAGGACGGCGACATCCTCTCCGACCGCACAGGCCTGCTGCCGGCGCGGCAGGCGGCAAGCCGCAAGAACCCGTTCGGCGATCCGGTGCGCGAGATCCGCGTCCGCATCCAGACCGGCAAGGTGCTGCGCATTCTGTCCAACGACCTCGATGCCACGGCCCAGGAGATCGCCGACCTCTACAAGCGGCGCTGGGCAATTGAGTTGTTCTTCCGTTGGGTCAAGCAGACGCTGAAGATCCGCCATTTCCTCGGCACCAGCGAAAACGCCGTGCGCATTCAGATCGCCGTCGCCCTGATCGCCTTCCTGCTGCTGCGGATGGCCCAAGCCAACCAGGAAACCGTGCACAGCCCGCTCGCCTTCGCCAGGCTGGTCCGCGCCAACCTGATGCACCGCCGCCGCATCGACTGCCTGCTCGAACCCGAGCCACCACAAATCCGCAACCCAGATCAATGGGTGCTCCAATGGAACTGACAGCCGAACCAGACAACAGTGGGACAAGCCCGGCCATGACGGTACGTCTGAGGGAGTAGGCATGACGGATGCGCCGCCTCTGCCTCCCATTCTTAAGTTGATGCCGAGCCGGCGCTGATCGGGTACATTTGTGCCCAGAAAAGGGCGGGAAGTCGCGATGGCGGGGGCAGCGGCGCGGCGCTATTGCGCCTTTATCAGCTATTCGCATCAGGACCGGGCAGCGGGCGACCGGCTGTTCAGGCACCTCGACGGCTACCGCCCGCCGAAGGCGCTGATCGGCCGCGAAACGCCGTTCGGGCCGGTGCCGGCCCGGCTCTATCCGGTGTTCCGCGACCGCGAGGAGCTGTCGGCCTCACCGGCGCTGGCGGGGCGGCTGGAAGGGGCGCTTGCCGCCTCGGATCATCTGGTGGTGGTGTGCAGCCCGGCGGCAGTGGCGAGCCGCTGGGTGAACGAAGAGATCCGGATGTTCCGCGGCTCCGGCCGCGGCGAGCGCATCCACGCCGCCCTCGTCGACGGCGAGCCGGCGGAGGCCTTTCCCGCGGCGCTGCACGAAGGTGAGGGCGGCATGCCGCTCGCCACCGACCTGCGCCCGCAGGGCGACGGCTGGACAGACGGCCCGCTGAAGGTGATCGCCGGGATCCTCGGCCTCGGCTTCGGCGAGCTGAAGGACCGCGAGATCGCCCGGGCGCGGGCGCGCGCCCGCCGCAACGCCGCTCTCGCCGCTCTGTTCGCCCTGCTGGCCATCGTCGCCGGCATCAGCGCCTGGCGCGCCGTCGAGCGGGCCGGTGCCGCCGAAGCGGCGGTGCTTGTTGCAGTCAAGGGCGTCGCAAGCATTGTCGACCAAGTGGCGGCAGGATCGGTAAGCGGTGCAGTTCCCACCACATTGGCTAAGTCATTGCTAAGCACGGCCGATGCGATGATCACCGGCGTCGTAGCCGTTGCCCCCAATAATCCGCGACTGCTGGAGGAACAAGGCAATCTTCTCACCCAGTTCGCTCGCTACTATAGGAGCGTCGGCGATCTAAAGAGTGCGACCGAGGCAGCTGCGCGCGCCTGCGACCTCTTCACCCAATTGGAAGCCCGCTTAGGGTCCTCAGCAGAGCACGCTAGACCGCGGTCGCTCGCCCTGGATGAATTTGGCAACGCCTTATTGGCGGGAGGCAACCACATTGGCGCGCTGCAGGCTTTTGAGGAAGGCATCCAAATCCGAAGGCAGCTGTCGGCAGTCTATCCCGACAACTTAGAGTGGGCACGCGACATTACGATCAGCCTTAGCAGCATAGGTGATGTGCGCGTAGTGGAGGGCGACCGCGTTGGCGCGATGCAGGCGTATGAGGAGGCCCTGGAGATCGCTCGGCGGGTGGCGGCAGCCAATCCCGACAATTCAAAATGGGCACGCGACATTGGGGTCATCCTCAACAGGGTCGGTGATATGCGAATGGCAGTTGGTGACCGCGCTGGTACGCTGCAGGCTTATGAAGAGGCCCTGGGAATCCGGAGGCATCTGGCGGTGGCCGATCCCGGCAACGCCGGGTGGGCGCGCGACGTTTCGGTCGGCCTCGACAAGGTTGGTGATGTGCGGATGGCGGTGGGCGACCGCGCCGGGGCGCTGCAGGCGTACGAGGAGGGTCTGGGAATCGCCCGGCGGCTGGCGGCAGCGGACGCGAGCAATTTGGAGCAGGCGCGCGACGTTTCGTCGAGCTTGGTTCGCATCGGCGATGTATGGATGGCTCAAGGTAACCGCGCCGAAGCGTTGCACGCTTACGAGGAGAGTCTGGGGATTGGCCGACGGCTGGCGGCGACCGATCCTAGGAATGTCGATTGGGCGCGCGACGTTACGCTCAGCGTGGGTCGCATCGGCGATGTACGGATGGCTGAAGGTAACCGCGCCGGCGCGCTACAGGCGTATGAGGAAAGCCTCGGTATCGCACGGCGGCTGGCAGTCATCGATCCTGCCAATGTCGGCGGCTGGGCAGACGACGCCTGGGCGAGCCTGGCTCGCATCGGCGACATACGGTTTGCGGAAGGCAGGCCTGCCGGTGCGCTACAGGCCTATGAGGAAGGTTTGACAATCGCCCGGCGAATAACAGCGGCCGATCCCCAAAATACGGGATGGGCACGCAACCTCTCGATCAGCCTAAGCAGGGTCGGTGATGTGCGGGTGGCGGAGGGCGACCGCGCCGGGGCGCTGCAGGCCTACGAGGAGGGCCTCGGCATCGCCCGGCGGCTGGCGGCGGCCGATCCCGGCAACGCCGGGTGGGCGCGCGACGTGTGTGTGTCGCTGTTCAAGGTGGGCTGGCTGTCCGAAAGTAGCGGCGAACGGTCTGCTGCCTTGGCATACTACCGCGAGGCCGCCGAGCGTAATCAGCGCCTCCTTGCTCTCGATCCCGGCAATGTGGATTGGAGGAACGATTGGTCGGTGCTGCAGGCGCGGCTGGACGCGGTGCAGGAGAAGTAGCCGCGGCCCGTAGGGTGACACTGAGCGAAGCGAAGTGCACCACGGACACACGCTCTCGCCGCCGGCGGTGCTCATGGTGGGGTTCGCTGCGCTCACCGCCACCCTACGCGGGGCGAGGTGCACGACGGGGGCGCATCCCCCTCCCGTCGGCGGCGGTCATGGTGGGGTTCGCTGCGCTCACCGCCACCCTACGCGGCGCATGGGGTAGCGGGCGGGGCCGGCGGCTAGAAGGGGGAGCGCTGCTGCTGGCTCTGGCCGCCGGCACCCTGGGTCTGCGACTGGAAGACGGGTTCCTCGACCACGGCGACGCGCACGTTCATGTCCTCGACGCCGCCGCCCTTGCGGATGCCGCGGATCGGCGCCGCGCCGGCATAATCGAAGGCGACGGCGAGCCGCACGTAGGCGTCGGTGGCGCTGCGGCTGTTGGCGGAATCGAACGACACCCAGCCCACCTTCTCGTCGATATAGGCTTCCGCCCAGGCATGGCTGGCGAGCGACTGCGGCTCACCGTCCGCCGGCTGGCAGTACATGTAGCCGCTGACATAGCGGGCGGGGACGCCGAGCACGCGGGCGCAGGCGATGAACAGGTGGGCATGGTCCTGGCAGACACCGGCGCCGCGCTCCATCGCTTCCCCCGCCGTCGTCGTCACGTCGGTGAAGCCCTTGGTGTAGGTGATGCCGGTATGCAGGCCCAGCATCAGCGCGTGCAGCGCGGCGATGGCGCCTTCATCGGCGATGCGCTCGCGAAACGGCGCGGCAAAATCGGCGATCGTCGGCGTCACCTCGGTAAACGTCGTCGGCCGGCTGAACATCAGCGGCGGCAGGCCGTCGTCGGCGGGAAGCATCCCGCAGGTATCGAACGTCTCGACCTCGCCGCGGACCGACACCGCCAACTCGTCATGCACGCCGTTCTGCACCGAGACATGGGCGATGTTGCCGAAGCCGTCGGTCCAGCGCTTCATCTTGCCGGGGGTGTTGACCGACCAGTTGATGGCGGACTGCGAGGAATCGTTGCGGGGCGTCAGCCGCAGGTACTGGATGCTGTGATGCGCCGGCTCGCCGAAGCGGTAATGGGTCTCGTGCTCGATGGTCAGTCTCATAGCACCAACATGAATTCCTGGCCGATCATCCCGTGCAGCTCGTTGTTGCGGGCGATGAAGCCGTTGAGGAAGCGGGGGAGGCCGGAACGCAGAATGCCGTCGATGCGGTTGCGCTGCAGCCGCTCGTTGATCTGCCCGGAAAGCCGCGTGCAGGCGGCGTTCTCCCGCAGATGCACCAGGATCTCGTTGACCTCGGCGGTGCAGGCGAACAGCGAGCGGGGCATGTCGCGGCGGAGCACCAGCAACTCGGCGACGCGCCGCGGCTCGATGATGCCGGAGTAGACCTCGCGGTAGGCCTTGAAGGCGCTGAACGCCCGCAGCAGCGCGCCCCAGCGGTAATAATCCTCGGCGGCCATCGGCCTGCCGCCGGTCGACAGCATGTCCCACTTCACCGCGAGGAAGCGGGCGGTGTTGTCGGCCCGCTCCATGAAGGTGCCGAGCCGCGAGAAGGTGAAGGCGTCGCCGCGCCGCATCGTCCCGTAGATGGCGCCGCGGAACAGGTGCGAGCGCTCCTTCACCCAGTCGAAGAACTCGCGGAAGCCCTGATCCACCATCTTCGGATACGACATCGTCTCCAGCTCGAGGTAGGTCTGGTTGATCCCCTCCCATACCTCGGTGGTCAGCTCCGGCCGCGTTGCCCGGGCGTTCTCGCGGGCGAGCATGATCGACGAGCGGATGCTGGAGACGTTGTCGGCGTCGAGCACCATGTAGGCCAGCACGTTGCCGGGTGTGATCTCGCCGAACCGGCAGACGAAATCCTCCCGGTCGCCGGCGAGCTGCAGTGGTGCCTCCCATTGCTGGGCGTCATTGCCGCTCGCCACCGGCATCAGCGACATGTGATAGGTGCTGGCCAGCAGCCGGGCCAGGTTTTCGGCGCGTTCCACATACCGCGCCATCCAGTAGACGTTGTTGGCGGTCCGCCCGAGCATCGCCTCAGGCCTCCAACACCCAGGTGTCCTTGGTACCGCCGCCCTGCGACGAGTTGACCACCAGCGAGCCGTCGCGCAAGGCGACGCGGGTCAGCCCGCCCGGCACCACTTGCGTCGTCTCGCCGGTCAGCACGTATGGCCGCAGGTCGACGTGGCGGGGCGCGATGTGACCCTCCACCAGCGTCGGTACGGTGGACAGCTTGAGCGTCGGCTGGGCGATGAAGTTGTCCGGATCGGCGAGAACCTTCTGGCGGAAGTCGTTGCGCTGCTCGTTGGTGCTCATCGGGCCGACCAGCATGCCGTAGCCGCCGGAGCCGCCCACCTCCTTGACCACCAGTTCATCCAGATGATCGACGACGTAGGCGCAATCATCAGACACGGCGCAGCGGAAGGTCGGCACGTTCTTCAGTATGGGCTTCTCGCCCAGATAGAACTCGATCATGTCCGGCACGAAGCAGTAGATCGCCTTGTCGTCGGCGACGCCGGTGCCGATGGCGTTGGCCAGCGTCACGCGGCCGTTGCGCACCACCGACAGCAGCCCGGGAACACCCAGCATCGAGTGCGGATCAAATGACAACGGATCGATGAAGTCGTCGTCAATGCGCCGGTAGATCACGTCGACGCGGCGTGGGCCGCTGGTGGTGCGCATGAAAACCGTATCGTCTTCGACGAACAGGTCCTGCCCCTCGACCAGCTCAACCCCCATCTGCATGGAAAGGAAGGCGTGCTCGAAGTAGGCGCTGTTGAAATGGCCAGGGGTGAGCACGACCACCGTCGGATCGATGATGCCGGGCGGCGCCACCGAGCGCAGGGTGCGCAGCAGAACCTCCGGGTAGTGGTTCACCGGCGCCACCGAATGCTGGGCGAACAGCTCCGGGAACAGCTTCATCATCGTTTCCCGGTTCTCCAGCATGTAGGAGACGCCGGAGGGGACGCGGGCGTTGTCCTCCAGCACGTAGAAGTCCTCCGCCGACACGCGGACGACGTCGACGCCGGCGATGTGGACGTAGACGCCGCGCGGCAGATCGAGGCCGAGAACCTCCGGACGGAAGCCGGGATTGTTCAGAACCAGCGCCGACGGGATGCGGCCGGCCTTGAGGATGTGCTGCTCGTGGTAGATGTCGTCGAGGAAGGCATTGATGGCGCGGATGCGCTGGCAGACACCGGTGCCGACCGTCTTCCACTCCTCGGCATCGAGGATGCGCGGGATGACGTCGAAGGGGATCAGCCGCTCGACACCCTCCTCGCTGCCGTAGACGGAGAAGGTGATGCCCAGCCGGCGGAAGATCAGGTCGGCCTGCTGGTGCTTTTCCAGCAGCCGGGTATGGGCTGTCGCATCCAGCCACTCCTGATAGGTGCGATAGGCCTTGCGCACGCCATCGTGCTGCAGGCCGTGCATCTCGTCGAACGCATCACCGAATTTCATGGTTTTCAGGCCGACCCTCGAGCTCTCGTTGGCCGCTTTAGAGCAAACCCCGTGCCAGCGGGATGCCCATACTGACTACCATCCGCAGACAGGGCAAGGTGCAAGCGAGACGAACTGCCTAACCAGGCTAGCGGGGTCCACCGGTGTTTGTCGCCTTCCGAACCATTGCCTAGATGAGCAGCAAAACCACGCCGCTGCACCATTCTTGCGCAGCACCGGCGGCGGCTAATCGGGCAGCCGACGCGCTGCCGCGGCTCAGATCAGGCCGGCCAGCGGCGACGACGGATCGGCGTAGCGCTTTTTCGGCATGCGGCCGGCCAGATACGCGAGGCGGCCGGCCTCGACCGCCAGCTTCATCGCCCGCGCCATGCGGATCGGATCTCCGGCTTCGGCGATCGCCGTGTTCATGAGCACGCCATCGCAGCCGAGTTCCATCGCCACCGCCGCATCCGATGCGGTGCCGACGCCGGCATCGACCAGCACCGGCACCTTCGCCTGCTCGACGATCAGCCGGATGCCGACGGGGTTCTGCACGCCGAGCCCGGAGCCGATGGGAGCGGCGAGCGGCATGATGGCAACGCAGCCGAGATCCTCAAGGCGCTTGGCCAGGATCGGATCGTCGGAGCAGTAGACCATCACCTTGAAGCCTTCTTTGATCAGCGTCTCCGCCGCCGCCAGCGTTTCGACCATGTTCGGGTAAAGCGTCTTCTGGTCGCCCAGGACCTCCAGCTTCACCAGGTCCCAGCCCCCCGCCTCGCGCGCCAGCCGCAAGGTGCGTACCGCGTCGCCGGCGCTGTAGCAGCCGGCGGTGTTGGGCAGGTAGGTGTAGCGGCGCGGATCGACATAATCGACCAGCATCGGCTGGTTCCGGTCGGTGACGTTGACCCGGCGCACGGCGACGGTCACGATCTCCGCCCCCGATGCCTCGATTGCCCGTGCGGTTTCGGCGAAGTCCTTATATTTGCCTGTGCCGACCAGCAGCCGCGAGCGGTAGGCGACGCCGGCAACCACCAGCGGATCATCGGCCGGAGCCGTCGTATCGGGAGCACCGCCGCCGATGAAATGCACGATCTCGATGCGATCGCCGTCCTGCAGCAGTGCCTCGGCATAACCCGAGCGCGGAACGATCTCGAGGTTGCACTCGACCGCCACCTTGCGGGCATCGATGCCGCAGTCGTCGAGCAGTTGCGTCACCGTCAGCGGCTGCGGAAAGCTGCGAGCTTCACCGTTGATCGTCAGGTGCATTGTCAACAACGGTCCGTCAATGGAGGTCAGTGCGGCGGCGCAAGGCCGGCAGCGATCCTGTTAACATACTCTCGCACTCGCGTTACACAAGGCCGGCACCGTGCTATAAGCCGGGCTCTTGCGGCAGACAGCGATGATGCTTCCGAAGGTTCTCATCCTCAACGGCCCGAACCTGAACCTGCTGGGGACGCGCGAGCCGGAGGTGTATGGCCGGACGACCCTGGCCGACATAGAAGCCGCCTGCGAGCGCCGCGGCGCCGCGCTCGGCCTCGCCATCGACTTCCGCCAGAGCAACCACGAGGGCGAGCTGGTGGGCTGGATCCAGCAGGCTCGCGCCAGCCATGCCGCCATCCTGATCAACGCCGCCGCCTACACTCACACCTCGATTGCACTGCTCGACGCGCTGACCGCGTTCGACGCGCTGGTCATCGAGGTGCATCTGTCCAACATCTTCCGCCGGGAGCCGTTCCGCCACCGCTCGTACATATCGCACGCGGCACACGGGGTTGTTTGCGGCTTCGGCGGCTTCGGCTATGAGATAGCCCTGGAAGCGGCTGCCCGGCTGATCGGCACGGCACCGCAGCACGACCAGACGGCGGGTTGACCTTTCATGACCTCACCAAAGAAGCGCTCCGCCATCGACGTTGACGTCGTCCGCCAGCTCGCCGACGTCCTGTGCGCCGCGGGTCTGACCGAGATCGAATACGAGGGTGACGACTGGCGGGTGCGGCTTGCCCGCACCCCAGGGACGGCGGCGGCGGCGGCAGGCCCGCCGCCCGCGCATGCGGTGGAAGCGGCGGCAGCGGGAAGCGATCGTGAGATCGCCGTCAAGAGCGAGGCGGAGGCGGCAGCCGAGCATCCCGGCCTGCTGAAGTCGCCGATGGTCGGCATCGTCTATGTCTCGCCAGAACCCTCGGCCCCGGCGTTCGTGAAACCGGGAGATACCGTCACCGCCGGCGATACCGTGCTGCTGATCGAGGCGATGAAGGTGTTCAATCCGATCAAGGCGCATCGCGCCGGGCGGATCGAGCGGATTTTCGTGACCGGTGGTACGCCCGTCGAATATGGCGAGCCACTGCTGCTGATCGTCTGATCGGCCGGAGCGGCTCTTCCTGTGTTCAACAAGGTTCTGATCGCCAACCGCGGCGAAATCGCCCTTCGGATCCAGCGGGCCTGCCGCGAGATGGGCATCCGCTCGGTCGCGGTGCACTCAACCGCCGATGCCGACGCCATGCATGTGAGGCTCGCCGACGAGTCCATCTGCATCGGCCCGCCACCTGCCGCCGAGAGCTATCTCAATCAGGTGGCGATCCTCACCGCAGCGCTGATCAGCAACGCCGAAGCCATCCACCCCGGCTACGGCTTCCTCTCCGAGAACGCCGATTTCGCGGCGATGGTGGAGGACCACGGCATCGCCTTCATCGGCCCGACCGCCGAGCACATCCGGCTGATGGGCGACAAGGTGGCGGCGAAGCAGGCGTGCAAGGCAGCCGGCATCCCGGTGGTGCCTGGCTCCGACGGCCCCGTCGCCGACCCCGACGAGGCCGCGCCGATCGCCGCCGAGGTTGGCTACCCGGTGCTGGTGAAGGCGGCGGCCGGCGGCGGCGGCCGCGGGATGAAGGTGGTGCACGCGCCGCAGGATCTCGCCGCGGCGATGGCAACGGCGCGCGCGGAAGCGGTGGCCGCGTTCGGCAACGGCGATCTCTATCTGGAGAAGTACCTGGCGCGCCCGCGGCATCGAAGTGCAGGTGCTCGCCGACAACCACGGCAACGTTGTCCACCTCGGCGAGCGCGACTGCTCGTTGCAGCGCCGCCACCAGAAGGTCCTGGAGGAAGCGCCGTCGCCGGCGCTGGGGCCGCGGGCGCGCGGCCGCATCGGCCGGCTGGCGGCGCAGGCGGTGGCGCGCATCGGCTACCGCAGCGCCGGCACCTTCGAGTTCCTCTATCAGGATGACGAGTTCTATTTCATCGAGATGAATACCCGCCTGCAGGTGGAACACCCGGTGACGGAGATGATCTGCGGTCTCGACCTGGTACGCGAGATGCTGCGGATCGCCGCCGGCGCGCCGCTCGGCTTCGGCCAGCAGGACATCCGCCTCAATGGCCACGCCATCGAGTGCCGGATCAACGCCGAGAATCCGGAGACGTTCGTGCCCTGCGCCGGCCGCATCGCCGAATATCACGCACCGGGCGGCCTCGGCGTACGGGTCGATTCGGCGCTTTATGCCGGCTACCAGATCCCGCCCTATTACGACAGCATGATCGCCAAGCTGATCGTCTGCGGCCCCGACCGCAACGTCTGCCTGATGCGGCTGCGCCGGGCGCTGGACGAGTACGTCATCAGCGGCATCGATACGACCATTGCGTTGCACCGGAAGTTGCTGCAGGCACCGGCCTTCATCGACGGCGACTACACCATCCACTGGCTGGAGCAGTTTGTGCGAGGCGACGATTAGACGGATAGCCGAGGATTACCGGCTGACGCCGGAGATGGTGCTGCGGGCCTACGGCATCGGCATTTTCCCGATGGCGAGCCACCGCTCCGACCCCTCTGTCCACTGGGTGGCGCCGACGATGCGCGGCATTCTGCCGCTCGCCACCTTCCATATGCCGCGCCGCCTGCGCCGCCGGCTCGACGACGGCAGCTTAGACGTCCGTTGCGATACCGCCTTCGCCGCGGTCATCGCCGCCTGCGCCGAGCCGCGCGACGGTCACCCCGAAACCTGGATCAACGCCCAGATCGCCCGCGTCTTCTGCGAGCTGCACGAACGCGGCCACGCCCACAGCGTCGAGGTCTGGCGCGACGGCGAGCTGGTCGGCGGCCTCTATGGCCTCGCGCTCGGCGGCGCCTTCTTCGGCGAGAGCATGTTCTCGCGGCGGACCGACGCCAGCAAGATCGCCCTCGTCCATCTGGTGGCGCGGCTGCGCCTCGGCGGCTTCGCGCTGCTCGACATCCAGTTCGTGACGTCGCATCTGCAGCAGTTCGGCGCCATCGAGCTGCCGGCGGCAAGCTATCTGCAGCAGCTCGACCGGGCGCTGCGGTGCAAGGCGCGGTTCTACTGCGATCCGCCTGCGGAGGAACTGGCCGGCGCGTTAGGAGCGCTGGCGACGCAGTCGAGCACCCACAGGTCGTAGACAGGGTGCTGCAAGGGCGACAGGCCCGGGCTCGACGCAAACATCCACCCCTGAAAGACGCCGATCTCCGCCTGCTCCGAGCGCCGTTCGACGATCTGGAGGAACGCCGCCGATTCCGGCGGCTCCTCCGGCGGGCGCTTATCGCAAACGTCGACGGTGATATCCAGCGCACCGAAGCGGACGGTTCCGCCCACCGGCGCGTAGATGGTCGAGACCCGCGCCGTCACCTTATCCAGCGTCCGCAGCACGACAAAAGGGTAGGTATCGGCGGCGAGCTGCGGCAGTGGTGGTGCTGCCGAGAGGACGAGAGCAAGCAGGGCGAGCCGGCGTCGGAACGCACATCCGAAGCGCCACCGGCTGGCCGGCCTCACGGCTTCGGCTCGTCGCGCTTGCCGGTGGCGAGAAAAATGATCTCCCCTACCTGGTCTTCCAGCGAGCGGAAACCGCGCGTCTCGCGGATGCGGCCGCCGGGCGGGATGGTCGCGGCGGCACCGCCCGGCTCCAGGCGGACGTAGCGCCCGCCCAGCGGCCCCTCGCTGGCGATGGACGCGACGGTGTCTTCGGGCAGCGCCACGTTGGAGGCGATCGTCATGGTCACCTCCGCCTCGAAGTTGGCGGTATCGAGTTCGCGCCCGGCGACGCTGCCGACCTTGATGCCGCTGATCCGCACGTCGTTGCCGATGGCGATACCGCCGGCCTGCCCGAAGGTGGCGGTGACGGCATAGCCGGCGGGGGCGCGCAGGTTGGCGGTGGTGTAGGCGAGCCACAGGAACAGCCCCGCCACCAGCAGCACGACGGCGCCCATCACCGTCTCGATCAGGTTGCGTCTCATCGGCCCGGTTCAGCCCCTTCCGGCAACGCCGTCGCCCGCTGCGCCCGCCCCTCGGCGATGATCAGATCAAGCAACTCGCTCACGATCAGCGAATCCTGAGTGAAGGTGATGACGCCGCCGTCCTTCAGCACCGTCTCGTCACCGCCCGGCTGCAGCACCACGAACTTCCGGCCGAACAGGCCGTCGGTGTGGATGGCCGCCGACGTATCGGCCGGAAGCGAGACGTCGTCGTCCACCAGCAAGGCCAGCCGCGCCCGATAATTCGTTTCCAGCGTCATCGCCGCCACCCGGCCCACCGGCACGCCCGCCACCTGCACCTCGTCGCCGACGTTCAGCCCATCGACCCGATTGAAGGCGGCATAGATGCGCCGGCTGTCGCCGGCGGCAGCATGCTCCATGCGGGTGCCGGCGTAGGACAGCATCAGCACCACGGCGAAGGCCGCGACGGCCACCAGCCCAACCGCAAAGGCCCGCAACTCCTCCCGCGTCAGCCCCGCGTCGGTAAGCGCCTTGTTGGGAGCCGCTGCCGATGGACTCAATCCGGCGTCCACGGCTCGTAGTCACCGGGCGAGCGCTGCCGCTTGCCGCCGAGGAGCTGGTGCCCGGGCGGCCGGTAGGCATAGGGCGTGCCGGTGAGATTGGGCAGGTGCGGCTTCTGCCACGGCCGGGCCTTCTTCGCCCGCTCGGTCAGCGGCGCCGGACTCATGTGGTGCAGCCACGCGTGCCACTCCGGCGGCACCTTGCTGGCCTCGTCGATCCCTTTGAAGACGACCCAACGCTTCTCGCGGCCGTAGCGCTTCTGGCGCCCACCGCGGGACCGGTAGTAGTGGTTGCCGAACGCGTCGCTGCCGACCCGTTCTCCGCACAGCCATGTTAGAAGGAGCGTTCCGATCGTCGCCATTTTCGTTGAGTCAGCCGATCTGCGTCTGGGATGCCCGGCGCCGGCGCAACCGGCCCGAGAAGGCGCGCCCCGGTTGCGAAGCCCCGGCACTATGGCATCGGCACCGCCGCCCGTCCAGCCCCGGCCGCCGCCGCTCCTGTTGGGTGCCCTTTGCTGCGCTCGGCAGCACCCTGCAACGCCCGCGGTGCGCCAGATTGACGGTGAGG
>JAXMDR010000004.1:0-121628 GCA_046348725.1 Rhodospirillales bacterium | reverse complement strand
AGATCGTCGCCCCGCAGCTCGACCTTCAGAGCGGCCATAATCCCCCCCCGCGCCCGCCTCATTCGTCTTTGCCGGCAAGGATGCCGCATCAGAGGCCGTGGAGCAACCGGCCCGCCGTCGGCAGCGTCCGGCAGCCGGCGGGTAAAATTGCAGGGATGCCGTTCTGGTTATGCGATGCATGCCGCTTGCGCGGCGCCGCGACTATGTTACGCTTGGGGCTTGAAACTTAGGGTTGAGATCCCCGCACGATGTCTGCGGATGGGGGCCCGTCGGGACGATGACGTTGACACTCCGCATCCGGCAGGAGAGCGGATTGCCTGCCGGTCAGGCCGAACGGAAGCTCGGGCACGGCCGGCTCGTCCTCGGACGGGGCGCGGAGAGCGACTGGGTGCTGACCGACCCCGCCCGCACCATCTCGAAGCGGCACTGCGTCATCGAGGACTCCGAACTCGGTTACGAGATAACCGATCTGAGCACCAACGGTGTGTTCCTGAACGATGATGAGGAACCGGTCGGCGTCGGCAATTCGCGCCGGCTCCGGCACGGTGACCGCATCCGCCTTGGTCCCTATTCGTTTTCGGTGGAGGTGTCGGCAGAGGAGCAGCCGGCGTCGCTGGACTCAAGTCCGCTCGGGCTCTCCGGCAGCTTCGACAGCGTGACCGAGCTGTTTCGGGAGGGTGCGGCCGCGCCCGGCGCTGACGAGCTTTTTGCCGAGGGTCCGACGTTCAAGCCGCCCAGGCGAAGGGATCCCGAGCAAGGCCCGCCGATCGACGAGTTCTTCTCACCGCAGCCGGGGATGTTCGCCGACACCGGGCCCGGAGCGTCCGCATCGCAACCGCCAAGTTCTGCAACCTCGCTGTTCGGGACGCCCGAGGAATGGGCGAAAGCGGCAGCAGCGATGATCGCGCCGATGCCGGCTCCGCTCGCGAATGCTCCGGCGCCGCCGCCATCGCCATCGAGCCCGACGCCGACGGAAACCGAGGCGGCACTCCCCACCGAGGTGGTCGCGGCATTCTGTGCGGGCGCCGGCCTCGACCCCTCGGTTCTCGCCGGCGGGTCTCCGGCGCAGACGATGAATCAGGCTGGCGAGGTCCTGCGCATCGCCATCGCGGGCCTGATGGCCGTGCTGAACGTGCGCAGGACGGTGAAGAACGAATTCCGATTGTCGGCGACCGAGTTCCGTCCCGTCGAGAACAACCCGCTGAAGTTTTCCGTCGATCTGGACTCGGCGATGCAGATGCTGCTGGGCAAGCCGCAGCGGGGGTTCTTGCCGGCGAAGGAGGCCGTTGGCGAAGCGGTCGATGATCTTCGCATGCATGAGATCGCGATTCTCGCCGGCGTCCAGGCGGCTTGGCTGAATCTCCTCCAGCGTTTCGATCCGCGCGACCTCAGCCACCGCCTGCAGGACGATAGTGCGCTGGCGACCTGCTGGGCTCGAAAAAGCACGCTGCTGGGACGCGTTCGTTACGCTCTACGGGAGCATCGCCGGAATACCGGCGACGAGTGGCAGCGCACCTTCCAGGACATCTTTGGTGCCACGAACGGAGTATGGAGCAGCAGCGGCAGCACTCTGGCTGGTGTCGGGGTGGGGCATGGGCAAGGAGGGAGTGAGTCGGATGCGCTGGTCGCCTCTTACCGGCATTGGCTGTGTGGTCCTCATCGCCGTTGCGATCGGCTGCGGCAGTGACGAAAAGCCGGGAAGCCGGAACCGAAACCGGAGCCGACGCGGGTCGAGATCACCCTCTCGGCTCGGGACGACGTCAACCCGAACGCCGACGGCGCTCCCTCGCTGATCGTTGCGCGCCTCTTCATCTTGCGCAGGCAGAGCGCGTTCGCCACCACCGACTTCTTCGCACTGTGGAACGGCGAGCAGGCGGTGCTGGCGCGCGACCTGCACGCCTCGCGGGAAGGTGGTGTTGAAGCCAGGACAAGACGACGACCGTCGCGAGCGTGGTCGATGCCGAGGAGCGCTTCGCGTCCTCGGCGTCGCCGCCGCCTATCAGGACATCGAGCGCGCCACGTGGCGGGCATCGGCGCCGTTGACCGAGGAAAGGTCAATGCCTACAAGATCGAGCTGGCCAGCCGCGCGGTTAGCCTGCAGCCCATGCCAAAGAAGGACGAGCCTGAGAAGCAGCCGAAGGAAAAGCAAAAGGGAGGAAAGTAGGGGATGGCTGCATACGGTCGCGTCATCTGGTCGGAAGGCCTGTTCCTGCGTCCCCAGCACTTCCAGCAGCAGGACCGGCACTTCGACCTCTTGGTGCGACACTCCTCCCAGTTCGCTTGCCGCTATTTCTGGGGATTCCGCTCGCTGGAAATCGACGCGCCGCTGCTGGAAACCGGCAAGTTCGGACTGCGCCAGTGTCAGGGCGTATTGCCCAATGGGACGCCGTTCAGTGCGCCCGACGAGCATCCCGTTCCCCTCCCCCTCGACATCAGCGGGGAGACCCGCAACAAGATCGTCTTTCTGGCGGCGCCAATCGAGCGCTCGGCGCTGGTCGCCGACGCTTTGACCGCCGCAGACGAGGGCATTCCTCGGCTGCAGGCCAGCGAGATCGAGGTCTATGACGTCAGCCAGGACAGCCTCGGCAGCAGAGCCCAGATCACCGTCGGCCACCTGAAGCTGGCGCTGAAGCTGGAGGGCGAGGCGGCGGCGGGCTACCACCTCATCCCGGTCGCCCGCATCGCCGAGGTCGGCACCGACCGGACGGTTCTCCTCGACGAAAGCTTCATCCCGGCGTGCACCGATCATCGCGTCAGCCGCGGGCTCAGCGACTTCCTGCGCGACTTGCTGGGGCTGCTGCGGCATCGCGGCGGCACGCTCGCCGACCGCGTGTCGATGTCCGGCCGCGGCAGCGTCGCGGAGGTCGCCGACGTGCTGCTGCTGCAGGCGGTGAACCGGCTGGAGCCGCAGATCGCGCACCTCGTGGACGCGGGCGGGATGCATCCCGAGGAGCTGTTCCGGCTGTTTCTGGCCATCGCCGGCGAATTCGCCACCTTCACGACGACCGCCCGCCGGCCCGCCTCGTTCCCGGCCTACGATCACGACAACCTGATGCTCTGCTTTCAGCCGGTGGAAGAGGCCATACGCAAAGCCTTGCGGTGGATGCGGGAGCCGACGGCGATCTCCATTCCGATTGAAGAGCTGCAACACGGCGTGCGGCGTGCGGTGATCACCGACCAGACGCTGCTGGCGAACGCTGCCTTCATTCTCGAAGTGGGCGCCGATATGGAAGCAGCCGCGCTGATCAGATCGTTCCGCGCCCAGAGCAAGCTGGGGCCGCAGGACCGGATCCGCGAGCTGGTGATGCAGGCGCTGCCCGGCATCCCGTTGCGCGCCCGCATGAACGCACCGCGCCAGCTCCCATACCATATGAATGCCGTCTACTTCGAGATCGACACCGGCCACGAGTTGTGGAAAGGCGTCGAGCAGAACGGAATACTTGCTTTGTTCGTCGCGGGAACCTTCCCGAATCTGGCAATGACCCTCTGGGCATTAAAGCAATAGTGCGATGCCGCAACAAGATGACCCATTCGCCTTTTCGCCCGATCCCAACCGCACGATAATCATGCCGACGCCGGGAGGCCGGCGGCGCGGCGGCGCGGCGGCGATCATTCCACCCCCATCGGTCACTGGCGGGCCGTTCGGCGAGCATGCGTCGGGCGCGGCCGATCTGACAATCACCCGGGCCGCCAGCGCCAACCCATTGGTGCGCGCCGCGGGACCGCTGCTTGCCCTCGTCCGGCAGCTCCGTTCGGTCCGCGACCACCCCGACGTGGCAACGCTGCGCGGTGACGTCATCGAGGCGATCCGCCGCTTTCAGGCCGACACCAGCGATGCCGGCGTCGACCCGAGAACCGCCGCGCAGGCGTCTTACGCCTTGTGCGCGCTGGTCGACGAGACAATCCTTGGCACGCCGTGGGGACTGCAGAGCGTCTGGAGCAAAGAGAGCCTGCTGATCACCTTTTACCGCGAGGCCACGGCCGGCGAGACCTTCTTTAATTTTCTCAATAAAGCCAAAGAGTCGCCCCGCAACTATATTGATATCCTCGAATTCCTCTACATTTGCCTGAGCCTCGGTTTTCAGGGAAAGTTCCGGGTGGAGCCGGGAGGGGCGGATCGGCTAACCCGCCTGCGCCAGGATCTCTACACCGTCATCGCCCGCGAGCGCGGCCCCATCGACCCGGCGCTGTCGGCACGCTGGCGTGGCGTGCAGGACCGGGCACCCGCGGTCGCCCGCTTCCTGCCGCTCTGGGTGGTCGGCATCAGCGCGTTGGCGCTCGTGCTGCTTGTCTTCGTCGGTTACACGTTCTCGCTGAACTCGTGGTCGGACAGGGTCTACGGCCGGATCGCTGCGCTCGTTCCGGCGGCGCCGCGGCCACTGCCGGCGGCCCAGCCGCTCGTGCCGACGGCGCCATCGCCGCTGGTCGACCGTTTGCGCCTCACGCTGGCCGAAGGGAATCTCCCGCCGCCTCGTCGATGTGCAGGCGACGGGCGGCGTGGCGCATCATCATCTTCAACCGCGGCCTGTTTCCGAGCGGTGGCGCCGAGGTCGGACCGCAAGCCGAGCCGCTGATCCGCAAGATCGCGCTGTTTCTGGCGGAGCGGGGCGGGCCGGTCCAAGTCAACGGATATACCGATAATGTGCCGATCCGGACCCTGCGCTTTCCGTCCAACTGGCACCTGTCGAAAGCCCGGGCGGCCGCGGTCGCGGCGATGATGGCGCCGCCCCTCGATCCCGCCCGGCTGCGCATCGAGGGGCGCGCCGATAATGAGCCGCTGGAAAGCAATGATACCGCCGAAGGCCGAAGCCAGAACCGCCGTGTCGAGATACAGCTGCCTCTAAGCTGACCTCAGGGACCACGCATGTCTTTGCTGAAGAAGATTTTTGGCTGGTTCGCCAACCGCTGGGTGCTCTCGGTATTGGGGCTGCTGATTGTGGCCCTGCTGATCTGGCTGTTCGGTCCGGAGGTGGCTTTCGCCGGATATGTGCCGCTCGCCAGCGAGGTGAGCCGGCTCCTTGCCATCCTCGTCGTCGTGTCGATCTGGAGCGCTATCGCCATCGTGAAGGCGTTGCGCCAGCGCCGAACCAATCAGGCGATGATCGACGATCTGATGCCCAAAGCGGCGCCGCCGGCCGAGGAACCGTCGGCGATCCTGTCGCGAGAGGAGGCGCAGAAGCTGGAGCTGCGCTTCCGCGATGCCCTTGGCACGCTGCGGACGATGCGGCTCGGCGGCAAGCGCGACCGCCGCTACCTCTACCAGCTTCCCTGGTATGTCATCATCGGTCCTCCCGGCTCCGGCAAGACCACCGCCCTCGCCCACTCGGGCTTGAAGTTCCCGCTCTCCGAAAAGATCGACGGCCTCGCCGTTCGTGGCGTCGGCGGCACCCGCAATTGCGACTGGTTCTTCACCGACGAGGCGGTCCTCATCGATACCGCCGGACGATATACCACCCAGGATTCCGAAGAGGCGGTCGACCGGTCGGCCTGGCAGAACTTCCTCCAGCTGCTGCGTCGCTACCGCGCCCGGCGGTCGATCGAAGGCGTTCTGGTGGCCTTCAGCATCGCCGACCTTGCCACCAGCGATTCGAGTCAGCGGCTGGCGCATGCGCGCGCGATCAAGCGGCGCGTCCAGGAAGTCCATGACGTGCTCAAGCTGCGCGCGCCGGTCTACGTGCTGTTCACCAAGTGCGATCTGATCGCCGGCTTCAACGACTTTTTCTATGACCTCTCGGCCGAAGAGCGGGCGCAGGTGTGGGGGACGACGTTCTCGGTGGCGGAGTCGAACGACGTGCCCGCGCTGCTGAGGGCGTTTCCGCAGGAGTTCGATCACCTGGTGGAACGCCTGTCGGCGCGGGTGATCACCCGCCTGGAGGAGGAGAGCGATATCGCCCGGCGCGCTCTGCTGCTGTCCTTCCCTCAGCAATTCGCCCTCATGCGCCCGGCGCTCGACGAATTCCTCTCCGAGGCCTTCGGGCAGAGCCGGTTCGAAGAGCCCCTGTTCCTGCGCGGCGTCTACTTTACCAGTGCCACCCAGGAGGGCACCCCCATCGACCGGGTGATCGGCGCGGTTGCACGCGCCTTTCATATGCAGCCACGGGCGATGCCGGCTTTCAGCGGCCGCGGTGCCAGCTTCTTCCTGACGCGACTGCTGCGGGAGGTGGTGTTTCCGGAATCCGGCCTCGCCTTGAGCACCAGCTTTTTCGCCCGCCATAGAGCCTATGCCCTGTGGGCGCTCTACGGCGGCGCTCTGGCTCTGACGGCGCTGGTTATCGCCGGGCTGTCGATCAGCTACCTGAGCAACCGCACGCTGGTCACGGATGTCGGCACGAAGGTCGATACCGTCGCCGAGACGCACGGACGGGTGCTGGCCGGGGCGGGCGATGTAACGGCGATTCTCCGGGCCCTCGATGCGCTGCGAAACCTGCCGGGCGGCTACGCCGAGCGTGACAACAGCGTCCCGTTAAATCAGACCTTGGGGCTCTACCAGGGCGACAAGCTGGGGCAGGCAGCGCTGGACAGCTATCGCCGGGCGCTCGATCAACTCTTCGTACCCCTGCTGATGCGCCGCCTGGAGCAGCAGGCGGCCGAAAACACCAAGAACACCGATGTGGCCTTTCAGGCGCTCAAGGCGTACCTGATGTTCACCACGCCGGACCGCCGCGATGTCGACTTCATGAAGCTGTGGATCGCCGGCGACTGGAGCGCCCGCTATCCGGGCGCTGACAATGCCGGGTTCCGCGAGCGCTTCAACGGCCACCTGCAGGCGCTGTTCGAGACGCCGATCGAGCCGACGCCGGAGCCGAATACCGACTTCGTTGCGCGCACCCGCAGGGCGCTGTTGAGTCTGCCGCCGGCAGCGCGGGTCTACTCGGAGCTGAAAGGCGCGGCGGTCACGCCGCAATCGGCCGAATGGACGCTGGCCAACCACGCTGCCGCCAAGGACTTCGCCTTCTTTCGCCGTCGCAGCGGCAAGCCGATGAATGGCGGGGTTCCGGTTTTCTACACCGTCGACGGCTATCGGAAGTACTTCATCACCGAGCGTTCCGCGATGATCGAGGCGGCCGGTCGTGACACCTGGGTGCTCGGCCCGGAGTTCACCCGCTTCCAGATCGGCGAGAGCGGCGTCGAGATCGTGCGCAAGGCGGAGGAACTCTATCTTTCCGACTACATCCGCGAGTGGGACGCCCTCCTCGCCGACCTGGAGCTGGCGATGCCGGCGAATGTCGAACAGCTGGCCGACATTCTGCGTGCCGTCTCCCAGCCGGATTCGCCGGTGAAGAACGTGCTGAAGCCGATCGCGGAACAGACCCAGCTCGCCGCCGCCCTGCGCAAGGAAGAGCGCGAACGGCAGGTGCCGACCGGCCGGCTGGAAACAATCAAGGGCCAGATCAGAGACATCATCGCGCCGGCGCAGGCGGCAAAGCCGGATCTCGATCCCGCCGAACGCGTCGATGCGCATTTCCGGCCGCTGGCCGAGCTGCTGGGCGGAGGGCACCGGCCCAGCGCCGATCGATGCTGCCTTGCGCCCGCTGGGCGAGCTTTACAGCTTCATCCTGCAGACGCGACAGGGCGGTGGTGATCCAAGGGCAGCGCTGGAGGCATTCCGTACCGAATTCCCCAAGGCGAAGGCGCTCGCCGCCCAGCTGCAGTCGCAAGCGAAGGCGCAGCCGGAGCCGATGCGGCGATGGCTGACCGAGATGGCGGGGACGGTCAATGCTTCGGCCGTGGCGCCGCGGCTGGCCGAGGCCGAGCGACGGGTCGGCGACATCTGGCGCACCTCTGTCGCGCCCAGCTGCCAGCAAGCCCTCGATGGCCGCTTCCCGTTCGTTCCGAACAGCCCCATCGATGCCAATCTCAGCGATTTCGCGCGGGTGCTGGGGCCGGGCGGCCTGATCGAGCAGTTCTCGAAGGCGAATATCGAGCCGTTCGCCGATACCTCGGTCCGCCCCTGGCGTTGGACCGATCCGCAGGCGGGCGGGCTGCGCATGTCGCAGGCGTCGCTCGCCATGTTCGAAAGGGCCGCGATCATCAGGCAGGCATTCTTCGCCGGCGGCGCGCCGCAGCCGCAGGTTGCCTTCGACCTGAAGCCGCTCAGCCTTGATAACCGGGCCCGTCAGGTGCAGATGGACATCGGCAGCCAGTCGGTCGTCTATCAGCACGGCCCGACACGCGCGACCCGGCTGCAGTGGCCGTCGTCCGGAGCCTCGACCGCGAGCATCCTGTTCACGCCCCTCGACAATCCCAACAGGAACGTCGGCTTGACCAAGGACGGACCGTGGGCGCTGTTCCGGCTGATAGCGGCGGGGCAGATGACGCGGACGGCGGGGGCTGACCGGTTCCGCCTCGCCTTCGACGTCGAGGGCTACAAGGCGGAGTTCGAGCTGAGTGCCGATAGCGTGATAAACCCGCTGTCCTTACCGGAGCTGCAGCAATTCCGCTGCCCGGGTGTATTGTGAAGGCCGCCGCGATCGAAACCGCTCCGGGGTTGTTTGGCAAGATGCCGATGCTTGGCGATTTCATCTCGCGCCGGATAGGGGCGGAGTTCGTCGATCCCTGGGACGACTGGCTGAGTCGTGGCATGGCTTGCGCCCGGGATGAATTGGGCGTGGACTGGCTCCGCCTCTATCTGAACGGGCCGGTGTGGCGGTTCGTGCTGCGGCCCGGCGTTCTGACCGAGACGGCGGCGGCCGGCGTCCTGATGCCGAGCGTCGATGCCGCCAACCGCCATTTCCCCCTGACCATCGCTGCCGGCGCCGCTGCCGATCCCGGTCCGTTCACGCTCGCCGTCGAAGCGGACAGCTGGTTCGACGCAGCGGAGCGGCTGGCCCTGTCCTGCCTGGAGCCGGGCGCCGCGGTATCATCAATGGAGCAGGGACTGGAGGCCCTGGGACCGGTCGCGACAGCCGGGCAGCCCGCCGCCGGTCCGGTGCTCGGCTCGCGCTGGCAGCTCGCCGACGACCTGCCGGAGAGCCTGCGCTCGGCCTGCCCGCACATCCTCGATGCCGTGGCCGCGGACGCGTTGGGCGCCTTCAGCCTGTGGTGGACGTCCGGATCGGACGAGGTGGAGCCGGCGCTGCTGCTGTTCCAGGGAATGCCACCCGCCGATGCGTTCCCGGCGCTGCTGCGGAATGCCCGGCCCGCAACGGAGGCGATCATCGATGCCGGCTGACGAGCCTCGCACAGCGCCGTCCGGCGCAGGTTGGCGTTCCATGTTCGTGAGCCATCGCGGTGCGGTGCGGACCGCCAACGAGGATTCCTTCCTGGAGGCGCCCGATCTCGGCCTGTGGGCGATCGCCGATGGCATGGGCGGGCACGAGGCGGGGCAGGTGGCGAGCGCGACGATCGTCCATGCCCTCGAGCTGCTGCCGCAGCTGTCGTCCGGCGAGGGCACCGAGGCGTTCGTCCGTGAGCGCATGGCCGCCGCCAACGACCGCCTGCAGGAGCTGTCGCGGGAGGCGTTCGGCGGCAGGACGATCGGCAGCACCGTCGCCCTGCTGATCCTGCGGCCGGAGGGCGCCACCTGCCTGTGGGCCGGCGACAGCCGCATCTACCGGCTGCGCGACGGCCGGCTGCAGCGATTGACCCGCGACCACAGCCGGACGGAGGAACTGATCGCGCAAGGGGTGATCGAGCCGGAGGAAGCCGCGGACCATCCGGCCGTCAACGTCATCACCCGCGCGGTGGGCGCCATGTCGGACCTCGACCTCGAGCGCCGCAGCGAGCCGGTCGAGGCCGACGACCGCTTTCTGCTCTGCACCGACGGCTTCTACCGGACCGTCAGCGACGACGAGATCGCCGGCATCCTCAGCCGCTGCGACTACAAGCAAGCGGCAAACGAGCTGCTGGCGCTGTCGCTCAGCCGCGAGCCCGCCGACAACGTCACCCTCGGCGTCATTCAAGGCAATGCCGACATCACCCTGAGGTCGCCGGACCCCGCCGGCCTTAAGTCGGGGTGAGCAGACGCATGCCCGCCGCCTTTTCCCCGACCCGGCGCTATCCGATCCAGGCGAGCGCCAGCAACGCTGCGCTGACCCCGGCGAAGAGGATGGCGATCCGCAGGTAGGTGCGGCGCGCCGGATTGTTTGCACCGGCCCGGCGGGCGCGCAGCGCGAGCCCGGCGAAGACCAGCGCCAGGACGGCGAACAGCGACAGGAACCAGCAGCATCGGCGGCGCGGGCATTGGGGGCGCTACGCCTGCCACGCGGTGCCAGCAGCTTCTGCTGGCGGAAGGCGGGGGCGCGCCACTCGAACGGCGCGTCCGGGCGCAACGGCGCCGAAGCTCAAGGGCGGCGCCGATGCGCTGGCGCGCTGGTAAGCCGGAGCGCAGCACCTCTCGGCAGTGGGCGTCGAGATCGGCTGGCCGCACAGGTAGCGCTGGCTGGCGGTGAACGGGGCCTTGCTGTCCTCCCACCAGCGGCCGACCAGCTCCGGGTTGGGCCACGGCGGGTCCTCGTCCGCGTCCATGGCGACGTCCTCGTCCTCCAGTTCTCGGTGGGGCCGGCGTGGAAGCCTCCGGCCATTTCCCCTTCAAGTCTGGTAGGCGAGATCGACGCCGGTGATCATCGAAAACGCCTCGCCCGCCACCCGCGCGAGGAGCGGCGCTGCCATCTGCCGGATCAGCCAGGGGACGTAGTGCGGATCGCCGTAGACGCCGACGGCGGTAATCAGCGCGCGCAGCGGCCTGCGTCTTCCGACAGCGTCTTCAGCCAGTCGCGGGCGGCATCCGCCGCCAGCACCCGCGGCGCCATGCCGATGGCGCGGAACTGCTGCGGCGAGGAGCGCATCGCCGCCCGCTGCAGCGCGACGACGGCGCGGCCGCGATCGCCCGCGAGCACCGCCGCCCACGCCGCCCAGAAGCGGCAGCTCGCGTCTGCATCCTCGCGCAGCCGGAGGCGCAGCGTCTCCAGCAGGTCGGCGCGGCCGAGCTCGCCCGCCGCCTTCAGCGCGCGCGCCCGCAGCGCCGGGTCCGCATCGTCGATGGCAGCGGTGAGCGCGGCGCCCGGATCGACCCGGTGCACGGCGCAGGCGGCGATGCCGAGCCGGCGCAAAAACGCCGAGTCCGAATCGAGAAACCCCCTGACCGTCCCCTGCAGGTGGACGCGGTCCACCCAGCCCAGCGCCGAGACAAACCCGCGCCCCGTCTCCGGCACCCGCTCGACAACCTCCAGCACCCGGCCGATGCGCGCCGGATCCCTGCTCTCCAGCGCCAGCACCCCCGCCGCAAACACCTCCCCCGCCTCCTCATGCCCCAACTGCTCAACCAGCAACTCCCACCCCCCATCGCCCGCCACCCGCAACCCGTCAATGTGCGCCTCCACCCGATTGTCGAGGCGGGTGAGGTGCTCAAGGTGATAGTGCGGGGCGCAGACGGCGCAATCGCGAAGGAGCCAGAGAAAAGCGCCTTCATCCGAGTGTTGTTCGACGATCTCTCTGACAATCACAAGCAACGCCTCATTCCAAGGGCAATGTACGAGAAAGTAAACCGCTACTTGGCATTCTTAAGAGGAAGGTATCGATTCATCAGTATCTCTGCTTCTGTAAGCATCGATGAACAATCTTTTTCGTGATCGACGGTATTTGCATCAATATCTGTGTCAAATATCCGACGGCTAACGCGTAAGTCACGATAGCTAGAAAAAGGAAAGGCGCGCGTGAGTCTGCTAACGATTTCTTCGCGCCACGAAATGTATCCGCAATTTTCTGGAAGCGTGTATTCACAAAGTTGCGACATAAACACAGCATCTACTCCCGTTTCCGCATCTGGGACGGAGGCGATTCCATTTGTGATGGACTCTAGTCCGAGCTCTACAGCATCGTTGTATGGAGAAAACGCTACTTGCTTCCGCGCGCTCTCGTAAGCCTGTGGAGGTACCTTTCTTGGCAATTCGCATATCCAGACCCAGTGTGCCTGGATGTATTGTTCGTAATCGTTAGCGTCGCTCGGCATGAGACGTTCGCGCACAAACCAAAATATCCACTCTGTGCATGCAATCACGTATCCGACACATGCCAAACTATTTACGGCCCTGAATCGCTCAAGATATTCTTCATTGATATCTCCAACTGCATCATCTGGATCTAGTCCATTCCAGGTGAAAGATGCCGGCCCACACCTGGAAAGATCGCGGACGATGACCGGATAAGGAGCTAGAGGCATTCATCTCTCCTTGCTGGCGGACAAACAACAATATTTATGCTTTTTCCAGCGCAAGCAATAAGATCTTGGCAATCGCAGCAAACCGGTAGACCGACGACCTTGAGATAGAGAGTGCCCTTAGGCTTTCCACCACTGCTAGCAAACAGGCCCTCAATTATTTTAGCCTCTGCGTCATAGTTCGGAGGCGAGTAGGGGTCTCTTCTATAATGCTTTTTTCCATCACATTTTACATTTGACTCTTCGGAATCCGCATTTATGCCACCCTGAAATCCGTCATATTTTATTGGGCTGCGCGCGATTCTGTTACGGGACACGTTACTAGCAGCCTTGAATCCATCACCACCCGGTTCGAAAACTCCGCCGGCTGTTACTCGTTTTTCCTTTTGTTTTACGCGAGGAGGCAAGGCGTTCTCAGCATTTCTTTGCTCTCTCTCTGCTTTTTTGCATCCCTCTGGCATGTCAGCACGGCTAATCGTATCGAGGTACGATACAGTGGCTGCGTTCATAGTTGAAGATGCATGATTGTGAGTGGTTATGTCGAGATGCCTAACAACATTCTCACCTTCTATCTTCACATCCATCGACCACGCGGCGAAATACGCCTTTCCCTTGTTGACGCTAGTAATTACACCCTTTTTTGCAGCTGCTCCTGCTTCATCTCCTACGCTTGTCTTAAAGTAACTCTTATCCTTTAGCATTATCTCTTTGCCTGAGATCGAGACAGTCCTGCTTCCATTTGTTGTATCACTCGCCATAGCTGTGTTTGGATAAGGAACCGGAACACCTGGTGGAGTAGCGGGGTTCTCAGGCGGTGTCATGCATACGTCCGGAGTGCATGCAATCGACTTCCCGTCCGCAGCCTTACAAGAAATCTCATTTCCATTAGCATAAACGTCGTTTGCCATGGAATTCTATCTCCGTTTCCTGAATATAGAACTTTAGTAGCGTCTAGTCATGATTATCGCTGCACGGCAACCGTCATCGCTACTTGCCTGAATCAATACAAGCGGACCTGGCGCATAATTTTTGCATGCCGCGTACCACGCAATACCGATCATGGATGGGGTCGCCGCGGCGCCTACTTCACCTAAGCAATCCGCTGGCGTCCAAACGTCTTGATACTCCCTTCGAACTCGCATCAAACGAGCGAATGCAAATGCCGCCTCTTTGAACCAGTACTGCTCTCCGGTGCAATCCACGATGCGGTAATCGATGTCGTGCAAGCCAATGCGGGCGTCTGCGAGGGCGTCTCGATATGCGGAGGCCAAGGCCTCGCCACGAAGTGGATGGTCCGCCTCGATCGTCGCGCTCTCCACTGCGTACCCGAAAGACAACACACGAAGGCCGATGCTTCCGTCATCAGGTCCTAATAGCAATGCCGCACCTGCCTCACCAGGAATAAATCCGTTCGAATTTCCGAGGGGTTAGCAAACGTTCCCGATCTTCAAAATCTTCTACTGTATCCCTCAAAAGATAGCTATCTTACCTGGCAACCACCACTCTTCGAAACCCGTGCTGAGCGATCAGTTTCGTCGCCTCTTATGCAAAGCGCACCCGCTATCCGGCCCAACGGCAACAAACGGGGAGAATGATGAAACTTCGCACGCATAGCATGCTCGACTTCCGCAGCAGCTTCTCATCGAGTTTGGCGAACGTCCTTGGGCGCGCGCCTTCTGAAACACCCAACAACAGCGGCACCTCCTCGGGCATAAGAGTCGCTTCGAGTTTGAGGCACTCGCCGGACGGCCCACGACAAGCCTGACAAGCCTTGCCAGATTTCGCAGGCGCTGCGATAATGGCACCTCAGCACCAATGAGCGCGTCGCCACCGAGTGCAACGTATCGAGTGCGTCGCGAAAGCCAGCGATACCAGCACGCACCGCAGCACAGGTTGCCGGCGCGGTGAGGCCCACCGCAGTTGCCATGCCGCCGCAGCCGAGGTCGGCGACGGGCGGGGCGGTCACGCCGCTTCCTCCTCGTCCCGCCGTCTGCTCGCCCGCGCCAGCTCGCCCAGCGCGAGCGGTAGTAGGTCTTGCCGAGGTCGCGCGCCCGCCACCAGCAGCGGCATCCGGCCGACCACCACCTGCGCCATCTCGAAGATGTTGCGGCGCAGCGGCCGGCTCGCCCGCCAGACGAGGATCAGCCGGCGCCGGTCTGGCTCGATGACGACGGCATCGATCACCGCCTGCCGCTCCTCGCGCTCGCCCTTGGCGGGGACGAAGACGATCGGCAGATCGACCACCGGCAGCCGGAAGCCGGCGTCCCCTGCGGGGTGAGGTTGACCAGCACCACGTCTTCCCCGCCCTTGGGATAGGGGGATCTGCTGGCCGGCCGGCGCCGCCTGGTAGTAGTCCTCGCGGAAGTCAGGGCAGGAACGGAAGACGTTGTCGAGCCAGCCCCGGTCGTAGGTGCCGGCGAAGCCGAGGCGCGGCTGCCAGCCGCGGCCTACCGGGCCGAGCGACATCGGCCGATAGGCGCCGTCGGGCTTGTCGACCGGGTTGTCGCGCTCCTCGGTGTTGGGTGCGGGCGTGCCATCGACGAAGGCGATGTCGAGCTGCTGGTGGTAGCCGCGGCCGACCGGGTTCGGCATGTAGGCGGAATGCCGCTCTATCCGCGCTGAACTCGTCGAGGCCGCCGAAGGCGCGGTCGTAGGTGATGGGCATGCGGATAAACGGCCGCGGCGGCTCGGGCGCGATGCGCAACGGCCGGGCGCTCCACGCCCGGTCGCCGAGCACGTCGAACACCTTGCGCATCGACCCGACCTTGAGGCCGACGGTGACCCGCGTCGCCGGCTTGCCCTCCGGCGCGTAAGCGGCGCTGTTGAGCAGCACGGGGTGCCGCAGCGCGGCTTGCGGAAGGCGAAGTCGCACTCGTCGAGGGGCGCCGAAAACCCGGCTTGCCGGTAAAGGTATCGGCATAGACGAACGGCACCTGCTCTTCCGCCAGCGTGGGCTCGCCGCCGTTTTTGGGGAAGTCGAAGGTGCCCTTGACGACGACGACCAGATGCTCGCGGGCCGACGGCTCCACCCCCGAGGTGTAGCCTGCCACCATTTTCGTGCCGTTGAAAGCAGGTCCACATGCCGCGAGGCCTTTCAGTTGATCTGCACCGAGCCGCCCTTGATGCGGTTGACGCCGGAGGAGCGGCTGAGCAGGTAGGCGCCGCGGATCAAAACCTTGCCGGCGCGGGTGAGGATCAGGCTCTCGCCTTGCCGCAGCGCAGCTCGATCTCGCGCTCGGCGCTCAGCACCACCCGCTCGCCGTCGAGGCGCGCATCGAGGGCCGGCGGCGGCGCGCCGGCATCGGCGCCGGGCTCATCCTGCACGGACGCGGCGGGCGGCGACGGGCGGGCGATCAGGCCGAGGATGATCGGGCGCTGCGGATCGCCGGCGATGAAGGCCAGCGCCGCCTCGCGCCCAACGTGCTCCACCGTGACGACGGCGGTCGCGAGCGCCAGGGAGGGGGCGCCCGCCGGGCTGCCGGTGCCGACCGCCGGGCGCCGTCGGCGCCGAGGTGACGATCGTGCCGATGACAACCTCCGGCAGCGCGCCGGCACCGTGGGCGGGGAGGCCCACGGGTTGCAGAGCATCCCCTGTTCTGGAGGATTTTCTGTCCCTTGACCACGACATCGCCGCTCCCCTTGATGGTGATCTTGGCGCCCTCGATGGTGATATCGCCGTTTTTCTTCATGCTGATGCTGGCGCTGCCGGTCTTGATCAGGACGCTGTCCTCGGCGGTGACCGTCACCGTCTTCGCCTGCAGCGCGTAGGCCTTGGTGACCGCCTCGGAGTGCTCGCCCTCGACGCTCTCACTCAAATTGCCGCTGACCGCGACCTGCTTGTTGCCGCCGACGGTCTCCGACTTGTTGCCGCCGATATCGGCGCTCTGGTTGGCGCCGACGTTGATGTTCTGACTGGCGCCGACATCGACGCTCTTGCTGGCGCCGATAGACTCGGACTTGCTGGCGCCGATGCTCTGGATCTTGGCAGCGCCGACCGTCTCCGTCATCACCGCGCCCACCGTCAGCTCCATCGCCGCGCCCACCGTCTCGGCGTAGTTGATGCCGACCGTCTCGGTGAGCATCGAGCCGATGGTGATGGTCATGTTCGAGCCGATGTTCTCGGTATGGTTGGCACCGATGGTTAGCACCTTGTTGACGCCAACCTTGCCGGTCTGGTTGTTGCCGATGGTGAACGTCTGATCGTGGCCGATGTCGAGGACCTCATCCACCGTGACGTCGCGGAAGCGGCTGTGCAGCACGTGCTCGCGCAGGTCGTGCTCGATGGTCGAATCCTTGTCGTACTGGCCGTGCTCGCGGATCAGCTCGTTGCCCTTGGTGTCGTCCATTACGTATTCGTTGTAGCCGCCGCCGCCCTTGGTCGAGTTGGACTTGACGCCGCTCTGCACGGCGCCGGCGGGCAGGGTGTAGGGGGGCATGGTGTCGGCGTTGTAGACGCGGCCGGTGATGATCGGGCGGTCGGGGTTGCCCTCGAGGAACTCGACGATCACCTCCTGGCCGATGCGCGGGATGGCGACGGCGCCCCAGGCCTTGCCGGCCCACGGGTGCGAGACGCGCACCCAGCAGGAGCTGTTCTCGTCGCGCTTGCCGCGGCGGTCCCAGTGGAACTGCACCTTCACCCGGCCGTACTTGTCGCACCAGATCTCCTCGCCGGCGGGGCCGGTGACGATCGCCGTCTGCGGGCCCTGCACCAGCGGCCGCGGCGTGATCCGCGGCGGGCGGTAGGGCCGCTGGCTGTCCATCGCGGTGAACGCGCAGGTATGGGAGAAGCCGGCGCCGGGCTCGCCGCGCGATTCATACTCGTCGTTGGTAAGCTCGAAGGCGGTGCTGAGCACCCGGTACTCGCGGTTCTGATCCGGGCGAGGATGCTTGGTCAGGGTGAAGACGCAGCCGGGGATGAGGCCGGCGACATCGCCAGCACCCTCGCAGATCTCCTGATCGGCCTGCGTCTCCTCGAGCCGGATGCGGCTGCACACCTCGCCTTCGTCGGCGGTGAGATAAACGCCGGGATAGTCGTAAAGCTCGAGCTCGGCGAGGGTGTGCGGGCGCGGCGCCTGCCGCCGGCTCTCCAGGTCGGCGCGCGGCTTCTCGAAATCGAAGTCGCGCAGCACCCAGGCGCCCGAGCGCACCTCCTGCCGCGCCGCCCAGGCGAAGACGTGGTCGCGCTCGCGGATGCCGGCGTCTTCCGGCGGATAGAACGGCACCCGGTCGTAGTCCGCAATGCGCTCGGCGACGCTGTCGCGGTCGGCGAGGATCAGCGTGTGCCGGCCGTCGGCGTGGGTGAAGAAGTAGGAGATGCCTTCCTGCTCGAGCAGCCGGTTGACGAAGTCGTAGTCGGTCTCGCGGTACTGCACGCAGTAGTCCCAGCTGCGGTAGCTGGCGGTCAGCCGGTCCTCGAAGACCGCCATCGGATAGTCGGCGAAGACCTCCTTGACGATCTGCGGCACCGTCTTGTTCTGGAAGATTCGGCAGTCGGAGGTGCGGGTGAGATACCATAGCCAGGCATCGATGCGCGCCAAGTAGCGGGCATAGCGGCCCTCGCCGCCCAGCCAGCCGAACCGGCCGACGAGGCCGTCGAAGAAGCGGGTGCCGCCCGCCGGCAGCTCGTAGCGCACGGTCATGCGCTGGCCGAGCACCTGCTCGTGCCGGATCGCCCCCTCCTCGCTCAGCAATTCCAGCTCGAAGCTGAAGGCGCGGCTGACCTGCTCGACGGCGCGCAGCCGCCGCAGCACCAGGACGTCGCCGCCGAGCGGGCTGGAAACCGCCGCGATTCGTCCTGCCTGTCCCGCAGCCACCCCGTCGTCCCCTTTTGCGAGCCCTCCGATACTAGTCCAACTGCGGGTTGATGTCACGGCTCCCGCCGCCGATCCTCGCCGACCCACCGCCGCGGCGGCGTCTGCATTCCTGAGCTGCGGGTTTAGGGGCAGTCGAGGAGCGCCGGCTCAGGCGATCTCGAAGGTGCCCTCCACCTCGACGGCGGCGCCGAGCGGCAACGAGGCGGCGCCGACGGCAATGCGCACGTGCCGGCCGGCCTGGCCGAACACCTCGACCATCAACTCGGAGGCGCCGTTCAGCACCTTGGGATGATCGCCGAAGCCGGGAGCAGCCTGCACGAAACCTGCCAGCCGCAGCACCCGCTGCACCCGGCCGAGGTCGCCGCCGCAGGCCGCCTGCGCCTGGGCGAGCAGGTTGAGGCCGCACAGCCGCGCCGCGGCGACGCCGGCTTCGATCGTCAGCTCGCTGCCAACGCGGCCGTGGTGGACGACGGCGCCATCCTTCATCGGCAGCTGGCCTGCGACCAGCAGCAGGTTGCCGGTGATCACGAACGGCACGTAGGCGCCGGCCGGCGGCGCCGGCGCCGGCAGCGAGATGCCAAGCTGCGCCAGCCGATGCTGGATATCCAAGCGTTCCACTTTCTTCTTCTCCCATCAGCCGGCGGGACGCATCGCCTCCAGCAGCGCCCGCTCCATCACCGCGAGATCAGGTTCCCGGCCGGCATAGAGGGCGAACTGCCGGGCGGCCTGGTGCAGCTGCATGCGCACGCCGGCGATCGTTGCGCATCCGGCGGCGGCCGCCTCGCGCAGCAGCCGGGTCTCCACCGGCATCGGCACTGCATCGAAGACGACGGTTCCGGGGCGCAGCGCCGCCGGCGGCGGCAACATGGCATCCGGGTCATGGAAGCCCACCGGTGTCGCATGCACGATCAGGGCGAACGGCGGGCAATCGGCCAGCGCGTCCGGCGGCCCGCCGAAGGACGCGGCCAGCGCATCGGCCAGCTCCTGCCCTTTGTCGAGGTTGCGGTTGAAGAGCGTCACACGGGCGCCGGCGCGCAGCAGCCCCCAGGCCACCGAGCGGGCCCCGCCGCCGGCGCCGATGACCGCCGCCTCGATGCCGGCGGGCTCGATCTTCTCGCGCACGGCGGCAAGCGCGCCGATCCAGTCGACGTTGTGTCCGGTCAGCCGGCCATCATCATTGACCACGGTATTGACCGCGCCAATCGCGCGGGCGTCGTCGGTCACCGCGTCGAGCAGCGGCAGGATGCGCAGCTTGTGCGGCATGGTGACGCCGAGGCCGCGGATGCCGAGGTGCGCATCGCCGCCATCGCCCCTTCGGTATCCTCGGTACCGAAGGCGACGTAGTTCAGTCGAGGCCGAGGGCGCGATAGGCGGCGGTATGCATGGCGACGCCGAACCGGCCCGGCCGGCCGGCAATGGAGCCGCAGAGGATCGGATTGCTGCCCGGCATCGCCGCCCTTCCCGTCGAACCCGCAGCCGACTATCGCAGGGGTCGCCACCGGCGACAAGACGCAGCCTGACGCAGCCGCGCATAGGGTGCCGCTGAGCGCAGCGAAGCGCAGCAATTCCAGCCGCCTGGCCATCGCCGGCATGCTCGACGGCGCCGGCGCCGCCGCTCCCAACCTCGCGGCGCCGGGGGTGTGCGGGATGGTGCGGTTCGCTTCGCTCACCGTCACCCTACGGCGGCGGGGAGCGGGAGAAATAGCCGGGGGAGGATCGCTTGCATTCGCGGCTTCTGAGCGGGTGCAGCGCCCGCCCGGTTTGGCCCGGACAGCTCGGCGGCGCGGCGTCGCATCGCCTGTTCGGGCGCCCTCGGCCGGGCAGCGACGGTTAGGGCTCCTTGTGTTGCAAAATTACATAACTAATTTCAGCGTGTTAGTTGGCTGCTGGTGGTGATGCGGCCGATCCGGTCGCCTGTCGGCGGCGCTGCCGCAATTTGTCGTTTGAATTCGGCGCTGCAAACTATTATCTGTCTGTTGTGCGGTGCAGCACACGTCGAGCGATGTGGGTTGTGCCGTGCTTCTTGGACGTTTCCTCCCAAAAACTCGGGCCGTCTCGTACGGCCCCTTTTTTTGCCCGCATCCAGCCCGCAGCCCGGCACCTCCGGGCGCCGCTTCTCCTTCACGCGCTCGCGCCGCCGCGCCTCACTTCCCTGCCGGATCGCCCGCGAGCGCCCGCTGCATAAAGACCACGTCGAGCGGCCGGCCGAACTTGCAGCCGACCTGCTGCAAGGAACCGGCGGCGCGGAAACCGAGGGCGGCGTGCAAGGCAATGGAGCGCCGGTTGCCGGCATCGCCGATGACCGCGACCATCTGCCGCAGGCCGCGGCTGCGGCAGCGCTCGATCACGCCGGCGAGCAGCAGCCGGCCGATGCCGAGGCCAACCATGGCTGGTGCGACGTAGACGGAATCCTCGACGGTGAAGCGATAGGCGGAACGCGGCCGGAATGGTGCGGCGTAGGCGAAGCCGCGAACGAGCCCGCCGCCGTCGGCGACCAGATAGGGCAGGCCGCGCCCGGCAACCAGCTCGAAGCGGCCGCGCATCTCATCTTCGCCGGGCGGATCCTCCTCGAAGGAGCCGGTGCCGGTGAGCACGTGATGCGCATAGATTGCGGCAACCGCCGGAATGTCCGCCACCACCGCCGGCCGCACTTCCACCGCCGCCCGCAAGTGTTCCTCGGCGGCGGACGGCTGCCGACCCGGCCCGCTCGTCATCGGTCCTGCAGCACCGACAGCTCGATGTTGCACAGCGTCTCGATCAGCACGGTCAGCGCCTCGGTCACCCGCGACAGCCCGACCGCCGGAGCAATCCGCAACTCGTCCATATAGAGGGCACGGTTGACCTCGATCTGCAGCGCGTGCCGCCCCTCCCTCGGCCGGGCGTAATGGCGGGTGGTATAGCCGCCGGCATAGGGCACGTTGCGGCGCACGGTGAAGCCCTGCGCCCGCAGCGTGCTTTCCGCCAGCGATGTTATCGCCGGCGCACAGGACGTGCCGCGGCAGTCGCCGAGGACGATATCGAGGCGGCGGAGTCCCGGATCAGCGTCCATCGGCCCGCCGACCGACGGCATCGAGTGGCAGTCCACCAGCAGGTAGACGCCGAAGCGCCGCCGCGTCTTCTCCAGCAGATGCTGCAGCGTCGAATGGTAGGGAAAGTAGTGCGTCTCGATGCGCTGCTTCGCTTCGTCGAAAGTCAGCTTGTCGCGATAGATCTCTTCGCCGTTGGCGACCACCCTTGCGATCGTGCCGAGCCCGGCGAACACCCGCGGTGAGCCGGTATTGACGAAATCGGGCAGCGGGCCGTCGAACATGCCGGGATCGAGCTCGAACGGCTCACGGTTCGGATCGATGTAGACGCGCGGAAAGTGCGCCCGCAGCAGCGGCGCTCCGAAGCGCGGCGCCGCGCCGAACAGCTGGTCGACGAAGGCATCCTCGGAACGGCGCAGCGACAGCGCCGCCAGCCGCGCCGCCCTGATGAACTCCGCCGGGTACTCCTGCCCGCTGTGCGGCGATGCGAACACCAGCGGCACGCGCTGCTGCTGGCCGTCCGGCTCGACCACCGAGTGCGACCGGCCCCTCGCGGGATCCTGCGCGGCCGGCCGCATGGCCGGGTGTTCGTCCGGTGCCACCCTTCCCTCCGAACCAACGCACGCCGCCGCATGACCCTTGCGGCGCGCCTGCAAGCCTCCCGTGCGACTTAAGGCGAAGCGGCGGTAAGGGCAAGGGAGAAGGGCGAGGAGAATACACCCTGGGTAGCAGGCAAAGGTGCGGCAGCCGGTGTCGGCCTTTGACCCGGCGGCGCTCAGGCGATAAGTTTGCTTGCGTAAGCATCCGGCGCCACCCGCAGCAGAGCGGTGCCGGAAGAGATTCCATCACGGCGCAGCCGTAGCGGATCGGCTTGCGGGAACCAGCGGCAAAGGCTCATGCGACCGGAGCAGGCGGTATGGCCACCACGACTGGCGCCTTCAGGATAGGGTTCGGCTCGACGGCCCGGGAACGGGCGTTGGACCTGATCACCCCGACGGCGGCGATCGCCGTTCCCCTCCAGTACGCCTACATCTTCCTGTTCAACCACACACCTGAGGCCGTCCGCCTCGGCATGGCGCTTGTGCTGCTGCTGGTCCACGTCACCCTGGCGACATCGGCGCTGAGCCGGCGATTGGACGTCTGGCAGGCGGCGATCCTCGCGGCCGCCGCCATCATGATCCTCTGCTGGATGGTGGCACACGGCGCCAATCCGAAGAGCACGCCCTTCAGCATCACCTTCGCCGTCCGCGACTTATCAATCCTGGTCATGCCGCTGTGGCTGCTGACGTTTCCAGAGCGCCTGCCGCACCGGATGATCCTGATGCTGGCGATCGGCAGCATTATTCTCGGTGGCATCATCGCGTTCCTCGGCCCGGCGGTTTTCGTCAGCGGCACGGCGCGGCTGGCCTCGATCACCGGCGGTCCTCTGCAGATGCACGCGAGCGCCATGTTCATCGCCCTGCAGGTGATCCTGCTGACCGAGTATTACCGCGGCCGGCAGCTCTTCGGCGCCATCTCCTGGCCAGTGACCGCATTTGCGGCCGTGGTGCTGATCGGCTACGGCGGCCGCAACGAGTTCGTCATCCTCGCCGCCTACGTCGCCGCGCTGGGATACTTCCGCTATTCGCATGTTCCGGCGGTGCGGTGGTCGCCGCCGGTGGGGATCCTCCTCGCGATGATCATCGGCGCACTGGCCCTGACCTTCGGCCACAACGTCCACGAATGGGGGAGCGGCCGCATCGGCGTCTGGCAGAACCGCCTGGAGCTGATCTGGAACCGCAATATTCTCACCTTCCTGTTTGGCGGCGGCCTTAACGCCGACCTGATCTGGAATCCGCAGTGGTGGTGGATGGAGGAAGTCAACGCCCACAACGACTTCCTGCATTTCACGATGAAGGCTGGGATCCTTGGGCTGCTCAGCATCATGCTGTTCATCGCAGGGCTGCTGTTCCGTATGCCCGGCTCCAGCAAATCGATCATCATCGCCCTGATGCTCTCGTCATTCTTCAGCAACGGCTTCCTGCAGTCGCCGCTGCTGGCGTTCAACCTGTTCATCGTCGTCGCCGTCGCGCTGAATCAATGGCAGCTGCGGGCGACGCAGATCAGGCAGCGCCACGCCGAGCGCCGGCGAACTCGTGCGCCGCGCCGGGGCGATGGCGCGGGCTGAATGTGCCGATTCAGGCGACGATCGTGGCGCTCTACGGCGACAAGCCGCTGCCGCTGCGAGGCCTGCTCACCACCTTGCAAGCCGAGGTCGCAGATGTGCTCGGCAGCCGGTTCACGCCCTATCACCTCGACCAGATCCACGGAACGATCGTCGGGCTCGAGCGGGCTGAACGGCAGGCGTCGCCCTTCGTCAACCGCAACTTCGCGATCCTCCGCGGCTCTGAAGTCACGATGGATTTCGACGGCCTGCTGCGCTTTTTCCGGACAAGCAGCCTCATCCCTTTCGCGGTGCAGATCGGCGGCTTTGGCGAGCGGGACGATCCGTTCACCAGCCGCGGCGCGCGGCCGTTCGACCGCAGCCTCTCGCTGCACGGGCACAGCGCCGTGGTGATGGGATGGCCGGTGGCGGCGATGCCTGCGGCAGGCCCATCGCAGGCGCCGGCCGGAGGTGAGATGGCAGGGTTTGGCTACCCGCCCACCCTCGCGCAGCTGCGCCGAGACGCCGAGCGCTTCGGCATTGTCCACGCCTACCATGCGACCGCTGCCGACCGGGACAACGACTTCTATTTTCGCATCGGCCTGATCGATGCGGCCGAGGCGATCAAGGCGGGCGTCGCCGAAACCGTGGCCCGGCGGCTGCGACGGCGGCTCGCGGCGCAGCCGCCGGTTTGGGCGATGGTCGGCCTTTCGCAGCTGTCCGTCGCCTTTTACGCCACCCCGGAGCTGCCTTGCGCCACGACACAAGCGTTTGCCCTCGATGATCCCATTGTCACCGGAGCATTCATCGCCAACCGCCTGGGCCAAGGATAGCGAAGAGCGGCACAACCCAGGCGGCTGCGGGCGTTTGCTTGTGTGGGAGCGCTCCGGGGCGTAGATATCAGCCATGGCGGATTCAACCCTCGTGGCGGCGGTGCGGTGGCGGTAGACGAGGCGCCTTTACCTCTGCGGCTGCCCCCTTCACACTGCTGAGACGCAAGCGATGAGCTTTCCTTTCGCCGGTCCGGCGCCGGTCGCCGCCGGCACTTCGCTGCCGGATCCCGCCGCCGTCGGCCGCATCCTGCGCGAGGTGGCGGCGGCGGTGATCCTGCCGCGCTTTCGCAACCTCGTTGCCGGCGATGTCAGCCACAAGCGCCATCCGCGCGACCTCGTCACCATCGCCGACATCGAGGCGGAGCGCGAGCTGGAGCAGCGGCTGGCGCCGCTGGTTCCCGGTTGCGCCTTCGTCGGCGAGGAAGCGGCGGAGGGACGACCGGAAGTGCTGGCGGCGCTAGCCGGCAGCCAGCCAGTGTGGCTTCTCGATCCGGTCGACGGCACCGGCAACTTCGCCGCCGGATCGGCCTGCTTCGCCGTGATCGTTGGCTTCTGCGCCGGCGGCAAGATCCTTGCCGGCTTTATCCTCGACCCGCTGAGCGGCCAACTGCTGTGGGCGATGGCGGAACAGGGGGCGCGGCTGGAGACGGCGCAGGGATGTACGCGGGTGCACGTGGCGCCGGGCCGGCCACTGGGCGCGATGACCGGATCGCTGGCGCGGCGCAGCGCCGAGCGGCTGCAGGCGCGCCTCGCGGAACGGGGCGAGGCGGCGCCGTCCGCCAGCCGCTACGGCTCGGTCGGACGCGAGTACATGGACCTTGCTGCCGGCGCCCTCGATTTCGCCAGCTACGCCCGGCTGAAGCCGTGGGATCACGCGGCGGGGGTGCTGATCCACCGCGAGGCCGGCGGCTTCTCGGCGCTGCGCGGCAACGGCGCGCCCTACCGACCGGCGCCCAATATCGTCGAGGACACACTGCTGCTGGCGCCGGACGCCGAGAGCTGGCACCGGCTGCACCGGCTGCTCGGCTGAGCCGGGACGCGGATTTCCGTTTATCTGCAGCTGGTTACACCTCACCACAGGAGGAGCTCAAGGGATGCGTGCCGCATTCATCGGTCTCGGCGTGATGGGCTTTCCCATGGCCGGCCATCTGCAGCGGGAAGGCCATTCCGTCACCGTCTACAACCGCACCCGCAGCCGCGCCGACGCCTGGGCCGGGAAGTTCGGCGGCGCCACCGCCGCCACCCCCGCCGAAGCGGCGACAGGAGCGGAGATCGTCTTTACCTGCGTTGGCAACGACGACGATCTGCGCGGTGTGGTGCTCGGCGAGGACGGCGCCTTCGCCGGCATGGCCGAGGGCGCCATCCTTGCTGACCATACGACCGCCTCCGCCGACGTGGCCCGCACCCTCGCCGGGCTTGCCGTCGAGCGCGGCCTGAACTTCCTCGATGCGCCGGTCTCCGGCGGCCAGGCCGGGGCGGAGGCCGGCCAGCTGGCGATCATGGTGGGGGGCGCTGCGGAGGCATTCGAGCGCGCCGAGCCGGTGATGTGGTCCTACGCCAAGGCGATCACCCTGATGGGCCCGGCCGGCGCGGGACAGCTCACCAAGATGGTCAACCAGATCAGTCTCGCCGGCCTAACCCAGGGACTGGCCGAAGCGCTGAATTTCGCCGACCGCGCCGGTCTCGATACGGAGAAGGTGCTGGCGACCATCTCCAAGGGCGCGGCGCAGTCGTGGATGATGGACAACCGGGCGCAGACGATGCTCGCCGATGCGTTCGACTTCGGCTTTGCCGTCGACTGGATGCGCAAGGACCTCGGCATCGCCGTCGGCGAGGGGCGGCGTAACGGCGCGTCGCTGCCAGTCACGGCGCTGGTCGACCAGTTCCTCGCCGAGGTGCAGCGGCGCGGCGGCGGCCGCTGGGACTACACCAGCCTCATCCGCCTGCTCCGTTAGATCTATTTAAGAGAAAAACGAGAATAACGGCGCCACACGCAGCAATGATGACGATGCGCCACACGCGCCACGTAAGCAGAGCGCGCCACGGGAAACGCTTTCTTTTCGGCGACGGCGGTGGAGTGATGATCCCGCAGCGCTCCAAGTCGCGGCGAAGTCGGTAGACTTCATCGCCGATGCCGGCGAGCATCAGGAATAGGCCGAAGAAGGCCCAGCTTATCCAGCTTTCCATCGCGGCAACCCCACAACCCAATCGAAGCGAAGATGGCCAAACGGCTGGCGCGCAATTCTGTTTCCGAGGTTATTGAGTTTGTTTCTTGCATAGCGCCCGTTTGAGCAGTTCAAACGCCTCTTTTGCGGCATTCACCGCAACATCCGCGGAAACCGTTCCCTTGATAACGCCGCACTGTTCGTGCTTTATCTTGTTTACTTTGGCGGAAACCTTTTTTAGATTTTTAATTTCCTGCCTTTCGATATGGCGGAGGCTTACTGCTACATCAGCCAGACACGAAGCCTCGCATGTCGAGTTGGGCGGCATCTGTACAGGGTTGTTCAGTTCTGTTCACGCTGAGCGGTATGCGATGGGGTGATTTGGGTTTAGGGCGTTGAGGTAGAGTTCCCTGCTGACGTTGGTGATGCCGTTGGCGCGCAGGATGTTGAGGGCGAAGGAGCGGAAGCGGGCGAAGTGGCCTGGTTTGGAGCGAATGCGGCTGTGGTCTTCGAAGAAGCTGACGTCGCGGACGTAGTGGCTGCGGTTTTCGATGCCCCAATGCTGGCGGATTGCGGCACCGATGGCGGTGGCGGACAGGCTGATTTGAAGGCAGAAGGCGTCTCCTGGGTCGGGTGCCAGAAGCCGGTGGCGGTGTCTTTGTGCCAGGTGAGCGGGTGACGCGGGCAGCGGCAACGATCAGGCCGTCCCAGTCGGCTCGGGCGGCCGGTGAGGTCGAAGGTCTCGACCAACCGATGCTCCTGGCGACCGTGGCGGTTGCGCTCGATGGTGCGGGCGCTGTCGATGCGCTGGTCGGCGGCACAGACCGCTTTGATCGTCCGGTGCAGGGTGTACTGGGTGGCTTTGACCTGGGCGACCAGAAAGTTTCCGGTATCCCTCGCGGTTTCAAGGTTTTGACGTGGAGGGCATCGGCGGTGAACACGGCGCCGGTCAGTCCCAGCTCACGGATGATCTGCTGGGCGGCGGGGATCTCGTTCGACTTGCCGTCGATCTCGATGTGCGCGAGGACGATGGCCGAAGCCGAGCGAATGCCGTCAAGGTCTGCGCCGCCTTGCGGTCGTTGAAGCGGTCGAAGCTGCCGCGCAGGGTCTTGCCATCGAGCGCGATAACCGGCTGTTGCCCGCCCCGCCGCCGGCAGCAGGGTCTTGGCATGGCGCCGGAACGCCCCTTCGAGGGCCTCGGTCGGCAGCGACTGCGGCACCGTCCGCAGCGTGTTCACCACCGGCGCCCGCTTCAGATCTACCCCAGTGGTGGGGTGCTCCCGGCGCTGCTCAGGAAGATGACGCCACGGTAGGACCTGGCCCCGCTCAACAACGCCAGCACCGTGAACATCAGCAGATACGGCAGCGGATACCGTTTGCCTTGCGCCCGCCGGGATCGGGAACGTCGGCCAAGGCCGCCAGAGTTGGAAAACGGAGCCATGGCACCCTCTCACCAAGGTGCCCGCCATAGATTCAGACTTTTCGTCGCAGAGGTGACTCGTTTTCGGATCGGCAATCCCGCACGGGACTCGTCTTACGAGAACATTCCTTATGCCGGAGAATTGAACAGCCCTGGGCATCTGTAGGAGGAGCTTGAGGGCGCGATGGTAAACCGCAGCTAGTCTGTAGAGCGCCGAATTGAAGTAGAACAGCGAGCCACTGACCGTCGCGGGGTTCCCCAGTTGCGAGCTGCCTAAACACGTCCTCCAATTCTTCCGCATAGGTGGCCGGAACTGCCTCTCCCGTACGGTCGCTTACCCCATCGAAGGCACGAAGCAGCGCATGGAGCCACAGAAAGCACCTAGAACGGCCCGCTTCGGGCGTGCTAGCCGGGAAATCTGCCCACCGTTCTACGCACTCTTTTGCAATTTCTTGGACAGTGCTTACGTCAGACGCCATCCTGGTAATCCCCCTCGCTCGGACAGTGGCAGAGCTACAAGCAGGCGGTCTTGAAGAAAGAATGAGCGGGAGCCCGGCAGTCTCGGCGCCTGCTTCCGCCACAACGCCCCACGGCTGCCAGTGCGCCCCGTGGTGAGTCTGGCCGCCGCCGCGCCCAAACCCCCGCCCCGACTCAAGTTGCGAATCCTAGGCCGCCACGGCTGCCCCTTCCTGGTCCTAGGTAGAGCCCCCGCCGCCGTCAGCCGCGGTGGTCAGGCCGCGATCATGGGCGGCATCCTGTCCGCCGAACAGCAGGGCGATGCGGTTCTGGATGTCCTCGGCGGCGGCGCAGGGGTCGGCCGCGGCGTGGATCGGCCGGCCGACGACGATGTAGTCGGCGCCGGCGCGAAAGGCCTCCTCCACGTCCATCGTCCGCTTCTGGTCGTCGGCCGGGCGGTTTAGCGCCGGGCGGATGCCGGGGACGACGACCAGCAGCCGGTCGCCGAGGTCGGACCGCAGCCGCTGCGCCTCCAGCCCGGACGAGACGACGCCGTCGCAGCCCAGCTCAGCGCCCGGCGGGCGCGGCTCAGCACCAGCGAGGCGATGTCGGTCTGGAAGCCCAGCGCCTCCATGTCGCGCTGATCGAGGCTGGTGAGGACGGTGACGGCGAACCCGCAAATCCTCCTTCACCGCGCAGGCGGCCTCCATGATCGCATCGTTGCCGTGGATGGTGCAGAAGTCGGCGCCGCGCGCGGCCAGCTGGCGCACCGCCGAGGCCACAGTTTGCGGAACGTCGAAGAACTTGAGATCGACGAAGACGCGGTTGCCCCGCTCGCGCAGCGCGGCGACCAGCTCGAAGTAGCCGCCGGCCATGAACAGCTCCAGGCCGAGCTTGTAGAAGCGGACGCGCGGACCGAGCCGCATCGCCAGCCGCCATGCTTCCTCGGGGCTCGGAACATCCAGCGCGAGGATCAGCCGCTCATCCGCGGGAATCGCCTTGTTCGACAGCAGGCCCTTGTTTGCGACCATTTTCCTCTCGACCGGGGGCGCCGGGTGGGGTTCTACCACGCCAAAGGGGGCTTATGTGAAGCAGATCACAGAACGGCAGCCAGTTCGCCCCGAAGATACGGGGTTGGCGACGGCGTGGCGCAAGGGACATCTCCTGCAGAGCGTCGTCGGGAGCGCCGCGGCCGATGCCCTGCTTCGAGGTGGACCACTACGAGGTCAGGACGGAGATCCAGCGGCTGCGGACGCCGGCAGGGATCGAGACCTACGCCGGCCGGTCGCTCACCATCCTCAGCACACCGCTGGAGGCCGGCGGCCACATCCGCGCCGCCCTGCAGTTCTCTACCTTGTTCGATGCGTGGCACGGCCGTCCGGTAGTCGGCCGGCTGGATGCCGCCGACCCGTTGTTTCCCGTCCTCTCGGCCTGGTTTCCCGTCGCAGAGTTCCCCTCCTTCTACGACATCCTCCGCAGCGAGCGGCCGCTGCTGCTGGACTGGGAGATGCGCGATGCCGGTGCCACCGCCGGCTTCGTGCGGCACCTCTCGCTCGGCACGCCGCACGCCGTCCGGCGGCAGGAGCCGATAGGCGATTCGTGGGAGATGTTCGGGGTGGCGTAAGGTGGCAAGACGCCGGCTGCGCCTTGCTGCGCGGAAAACACGTCGCGCCTCACGCCCGCTGGATGGCCCCTCACCCTCCCGCTGCCGCGGGCCCCTCCCTCTCCCGCGCGCGGGAGAGGGTCTTGTAACCGCCATCCAGCCCGTTCAGCGCCCCCTCTCCCGCTTGCGGGAGAGGGCAAGGGTGAGGGGTAGGGGTGAGGCGCGGCCTTGCGCTATCAATAAACCGACGCCCGCCTAACGCGGGTTCTCCGCCCCTCAGGGGATCGACGGTCGATGCCGCAGCCGGTGCCGGCCTGTCAAGGCTGATGGCGCTGGCGACGGATCAGCTTTATCCACCCGTCGCCGTCCTCCGCGCCATCACCGGCTTGCGGTGATGATCGTCAAGCCGCCGCTCAGCCGCATTGAAGGCATCGCGCAGGGCAACGTAGACGTCGGTATGGGCCGGATCCTGACCGGGATGACGGTTAACGCTCAGCGTCGTGCCCGGCATCTGCATGGCCACGTGAACCTCGTAGAGATTGCCGCGCCGACGCCGGTGGTGCGGCGCTTCCACCACCACCCGGCAACCGATCATCCGTTCATGAAACCGCAGGAGCTTCGCAACCCGCTCCTCGATCCGCCGCTCGATGAACGGGGACGGCTGCATGCCATGGAAGTCGATTTTCAGCGGAACCTGCATGCCTGTCTCCTCTTCTTAGGTGCGCGCAGGCCGGCACTGCTGACCGGTCGTCCGTCTTCTCCTCTTCCCACCATTATAGCAGGATTTCGCTGCGCCGCACCATCGCGGGCCCGGTCCGGACGGGGATAAAATTGCCGGCTGCGTTACACCCCGAAGACCGGAGCGGGGCCATTCCACGTGCCAGTCTCGCTGACCCAGGCGAGGTTGAGGGAGTTGTTGGTATCGACGAGCACCGCAGTAAGGATGTCGTCCGTCTGCTTGCAGAGCGCGATTGGAGCGATTGCCGGGAACATCGCGGGGCCAAAGGCGACGGGGCCCTGCCAGGGATCAGTGCCTTCCACCCATGCCACGTTGAGGCGGTTGAAGCGATCGACGACGAGTGCGGTCAAGACGTTCTCGGTTTGCTTGCACAGCGCAATTCGCGCCTGCGGGTCGAAATTTGCCGGGCCGAAAGCGACCGGCCCCTGCCACGGACCGCTGCCGTCCACCCACAAAAGGTTCAGCCGGCCGTCCCGGTCGACGACCAGTCCGGTCAGGGTGTCGTCCGTCTGCTTGCAAAGGGCAATGCCGGCGCGCTGTTCGAAGCTGGACGCGAACGGAACAGGGCCCTGCCATGGCCCGGTTCCGTCCACCCAGGCGAGAGCAACGCTGCTTCCCTGATCGACGACGAGCGCAGTCAGCGTATCGTCCGTCTGCTTGCAAAGGGCGATGGGAGCGAGCAGCGGCAGCTCGGCAAACTGGCCGATCGGCTCCGGTTCGTGCCATTGGTCGCTCCCTTCGACCCAGGCGACATGGAGACGGTGGTCGTCGCCGACGACCAGCGCGGTGAGGATGTCGTCCGTCTGTTTGCAAAGGGCGACGGGAGCGCCTGGCGGGAAGACGGCCGGCCCGAAGGGCACAGCCGCATTCCACGGCCCGGTGCCGTCCACCCAGGTCAGATTCAGGCGTTTGTCATTGCCGACGAACAGCGCGGTCAACGTTTCATCGGTCTGTTTGCAGAGAGCGATGCCACCCCCGACCGGAGCCACGGCGGGACGACTGATCCGGACCGGTCCGTCCCACGCATCGGTCCCCTGCACCCACATCGCCGTCACCGCACCGGTCGTATCGATGGCGAGCGCGGTCATCACATCGGCAGTCTGGTTCGTCATCGCGATGTTCGCGCCCGCCTGGGTGAACCGCCCGTAAAGGAATTGAACCGTCGCGATATCCTGGGCGGTGAGGGTGCTCGACTGACCCATGGTTCCGATATTGCACGGCGACAGCACCGAGGGCTGTATCGAGGGTGCACCGCCGGGTGGATTGGGGATCTGAAATGCGCCGGCGCGATAGTGCATGATGGAGGTGCAGTCGTAGGGGCCAACGGCCAACTCGTTCGAGCGGATAGTGAAATCCCGTTGTCGTGCCGGGATAATGCTGGCGGTCGTCACGGTGACGAACTGGTTGCGGTCAGGTCGCTGATGCTCGTGGAAAAGGCCGACGGCGTGGCCGATTTCGTGGATCAGGGACGGCGACTGGAACCCGCCGCTGCGTAACGGCCCTGGCCCCGTCCAGCTTCCGTTCCGGCCGACAGCTGCCCGGTTGCGGCCGGGTTCGTGCCCGCGACGAGAAAGGCGGTCAGAACGTCATCCGTTTGCCTGCACAAGGCGACATGCGCCCCCGGTGTAAGGTTTGCTACGCCGAATGGAACAGCCGGGTTCCACGGTCCGGTTCCGTCCACCCAGGCAACGTGCAGCCGCTGATCGTTGCCGACGGCGAGGGCAGTCAGCGTATTATCCGTCTGCTTGCACAGCGCGACATTGCCGCCCGAAGGAAAGTCGGCGGGTCCAAACAGGAACAGTGCGTTCCAGTCGCCCGTTCCTTCCACCCAGGTAACGGCCAGTCGTCCATCGGTCGCGACGACCAGCGCTGTAAGAACGTCTTCAGTCTGCTTGCATAATGCGACCCCGGCGCCGGACAGCGCGATCGCATCGATGGCGAGTGCGCAGGAGATGATCTGCCGGCCACCCTGACGGCCAGTTGCGGACGAACACGCATTGGCGTTGCCCACGAAGACAACATAATCCGCTTCGCCGTTGCGCGGCCTGATGTTGAGTAAGGTGTTGCTGTTCCATTGGTTGCGGGCGCTGGTAATCAGCGCGTTGGCGGTCACCGAGGATGGCGCAGGGAAGCTCGTTTCGTCGATCTCGAAGGGCAGAATGCCGCCGGACCACCGGTAGCTGCCGCGCAGGCGCCCGAAACCCATGTCCGGCACTTTCTCCTCATTGGCTATTAAGAATAATTTAAATTGGACTTACGTTCAACTAATCTTGATGGCTTAACAGCCGGACTCGTCTTGACAGTCCCTCGTGGACTAGTCCGCTTTTGGAGCGACGCCCCCTATAGAGAGTATATTTGTTCGTTTCTGCTCTATTTCAGCAGCACAATGGCCGTCGCCGCCACCTGCAGTATATGCACTCTCCTCACTGCTTCCAGAAGCTGCGGGAGAACAGGGCGAGGACGGTGAACAGTTCCAGGCGGCCGAGCAGCATGGCGAAGGACAGCACCCACTTCGCCGCCGCCGGCAGGTCGGCGAAGCTGCCGGTGGGGCCGAGCACCGGGCCGAGGCCGAGGCCGGTGTTGCCGACGGCGCCGGCGGCGCCGGAAAGGGCGCTGATCGTATCGAGGCCGATCAGCCCCAGCAGCACGCCGACGACGGCGATGGTGATCATGTAGAGGCCGACGAACAGCAGCACGCCGGTGAACACGTCGTCGGTGACCTTGCGGCCGTTGTAGGCGGCAACGAAGGTGCCGTGCGGGTAGATCAGCCGGTGGATGTGGTTGCGCAGGGCAAGGTAGAGAATGTCGAAGCGGAAGACCTTGAGCGCGCCGGTGGTCGAGCCGCTGCAGCCGCCGACAAAGGTTAGCAGGAACAGCACGATCACCGCGGCATCGCCCCAGGTGGTGTAGTCAGTGGCGATGAAGGCGGTCGTCGTCGCCATCGAGATGACCTGGAAGGACACCAGCCGCAGCGCGTCGAGCGGCGACATCTGGCGGACGACGATCATCCAGGCGGTAAAAGCGATGATCACGATGGCAAGGAAGCGCAAATAGCCGCGCACCTGCTGGTCGCGCAGCAGCATGCCGGGCCGGCCCTGCACGAACCGCAGATAGAGCAGGAACGGCAGGCTCCCGGACAGCATGAACGCCGCGATGACCGCCTCGATAGCCCAGCTGTCGAAGTGGGCGATCGAGGTATCCGAAGTGGAGAAGCCGCCGGTCGCCACCGTCGCCATGGCATGGACGATCGCCTCCAGCGGCGTCATCCCGGCCAGCAGCAGCGCGATCAGGCAGGCGGTGGAGAGGCCGACGTAGATGGACAGCAGCAGGAAGGCGAAGCGCTTCGCCTGCGGTACCGCCTTCTCCGACTTCTCCGAGGATTCCAGGCGGAACAGCTGCATGCCGCCCACCTGCAGGAACGGCAGGATGGCAAGGCCGACGACGATGAAGCCGATGCCGCCCACCCACTGCAGGATCGCCCGCCACAGAAGGATGCCGGGGGGCGCCTGATCCAGGCCGACGACCACCGTCGCCCCCGTCGTCGTCAGCCCCGACATCGCCTCGAAGAAGGCATTGGTGAAATCGAGATCGAACTCGGCGAACATCAGCGGCACCGCCGCCGCCAGCGCCGCCGCCAGCCAGACGCCGGTGGTGAACAGGAAGCCCTGGTGGACGCTGAGCGAGGGGATCGGCGCGGCGGTGGCGAGGCTCATCGCCGCACCGCAGAAGACGGTCACCGCCGAGGCAGTGGCGAACACCTGCCAGTCGGGATGGCCGGCGTAGCCGTCCACCGCCGCGGGCAGCAGCATCGTCACCCCCAGGGCGGTGACGAACAGGCCGATGATGTGAACGACCGGCTGCAGCGAGAGCGCCTGCCTCGCTCCCCCCTTGGCGCCGCGGCCGCGCAGCATCGCGGCGGCCCTTCAGCCGGCGCTGCCCTGGCCGGATCGCCGCCGGTTCAGCCGGCGGTTTTCAGCATCGCACCCAGCGGCCGGCCGGCAAAGACGTGCACATGGAAATGCAGCACTTCCTGGTGCGCATGCTCGCCGTTGTTGGCGAGGATGCGATAGCCGGAGCCGATGACCCCCATCACCCGGGCGGTCTCGGCGACGGCGCGGAAGAAGCCGCCGACGAAGGCCGGCTCGGCATTGGTGCACATGTCGTCAAGCGAGATGTAGCGGCCCTTCGGAATGACCAGCACGTGCACCGGTGCCAGCGGCCGGATGTCGTTGAAGGCAAGAGCGTAGTCGTCCTCGTAGACCTTGTTGCAGGGAATCTCGCCCCGCAGGATCTTCGCGAAGATATTGCTGTCGTCGTAGGCCATCGTTCCTCCCAGCCGTGCCCTGCCGTCGCCATCGCATTTTCGGTTTATTTCGCCGGCGCTCCCTGCCGCATCGCCTTTTCCAGCAGCCCCGAGACGCCTTCGCGCTTGGCGAGCTGCGTCCAGACATCGCGCGGCTTGACGCCGCACGCCGCCCATAGCACCAGCAGGTGGTAGAGCAGATCGGCGCTTTCCGCCGCAAGCTGCTCGCGACCTTCGGCCAGCGCCGCGACCACCACCTCGACCGCCTCCTCGCCGGTCTTCTTGGCGATCTTGGCGCGGCCCTTGTTCAGCAGACGGGCCGTATACGAGGCGGCGGGATCGCCGCCGCGCCGGCTCTCGATGACGCTGAACAGGTTCTCGAGAATACGTCCGTCGAGACGCTCGCCGTTCATCCGCCGTCTCTCCTTGCGTCATCTTCGCGGATTGCGATGCCGGCACGCCGCATGTGCGCCTTGGCCTCGGCGATGGTGAACGTGCCGAAATGAAAGATCGAGGCGGCGAGCACCGCCGAGGCATGGCCCTCGGCGATTCCCTCCACCAGGTGGTCGAGGGTGCCGACGCCGCCGGAGGCGATGACCGGCACCGGCACCGCATCGGCGATGGCGCGGGTCAGCGGCAGATCGAAACCCTGCTTGGTGCCGTCGCGGTCCATCGAGGTCAGCAGGATCTCGCCGGCGCCGAGCCCGGTCATCCGCCGCGCCCAGGCGACGGCGTCGATGCCGGTCGGCCGCCTGCCGCCGTGGGTGAAGACCTCGAAGCGGTCCGGCGCCACCGATTTCGCATCGACGGCAACGACGATGCACTGGTTGCCGAATTTCTCCGAGGCCTCGCCGACGAATTCCGGGCGGGCGACCGCGGCGGTGTTGATCGAGACCTTGTCGGCGCCGGCCAGCAGCAGGGTGCGGATATCCTCCAGGGAGCGGACGCCGCCGCCGACGGTCAGCGGCATGAAGCACTGCTCGGCGGTGCGGGCGACGACATCGAGGATGGTATCGCGGTTCTCGTGGCTGGCGGTGATGTCGAGGAAGCACAGCTCGTCGGCGCCGGCGGCATCGTAGACGCGTGCCTGCTCCACCGGATCGCCGGCGTCGACCAGATCGACGAAGCGCACGCCCTTCACCACCCGGCCGGCATCGACGTCGAGGCAGGGGATGATGCGGACCTTCAGCACCGCTCCACCCCGCTGTGCGGCGAGCGCTGCAGCAGCCGCACCGCCGCCGCCGCGTCGATCCGCCCGTCATAGAGGGCCCGCCCGCAGACAACGCCGGCGATGATGCCGTCTCCGGCATCCTTGGCCGCCTGCAGGTCAGCCATGCTCGATACTCCGCCGGACATGATCACCGGGATGTCGATGGCCCGCGCCAGCGCCACTGTCGCCTCGATATTGGGTCCGGTCAGGACGCCGTCACGGCCGATGTCGGTGAACACGATGGCAGCGACCCCGGCATCCTCGAAACGGCGGGCGAGATCGAGGGTGGCGATGTCCGACTGCTCGGACCAACCCTGCACCGCCACGCGGCCGTCGCGGGCATCGATGCCGAGGGCGATCCGGCCCGGGAAGTCCCTGCACGCGGCGCGCACCAGATCCGGATAGCGCAGCGCTGCGGTGCCGACGATGACCCGGCGGACGCCGCGGTCGAGCCAACCCGCCGCGGTGGCGAGGGTGCGGATGCCGCCGCCCAGCTGCACCGGCAGATCGACGGCATCGAGGATCGCGCCCACCGCGTCGGCATTCACCGGCCGGCCGGCGAAGGCGCCATCCAGATCCACCACGTGCAGCCAGCGGCAGCCGGCATCAGCGAAGATGCGCGCCTGGTCGGCCGGGTCCTGGTTGAACTCGGTGGCCGTCGCCATGTCGCCCTGCCGCAGCCGGACGCAGCGCCCCTGTTTCAGATCGATCGCCGGAAAGAAGATCACGGCCGCCACCTCAGGAAATTGCCGATCAAGCGCAGGCCGGTGCTCTGACTCTTTTCGGGATGAAACTGCGTTCCGGCCAGATTGTCGCGGCCGACGACCGCCACCACCTCGCCGCCGTAGTCGACGGACGCCAGCACCACCGACGGGTCCGCTGGCCGGAAGCCGTAGGAGTGGACGAAATAGGCGTGCGCGCCTCGAAGCGATGCCGGCGAACAGCGGGTGCTCCGGCGCATGGAGGGAAAGATCGTTCCAGCCCATATGCGGAATCTTCAGGCCGCCGCCGGCGGCCGGCAGCAGCGCCACCTCGCCTGCGATCCAGCCGAGGCCCTCGTGGTTGCCGTGTTCGCGACCGATCTGCGCGAGAAGCTGCATGCCGACGCAGATGCCGAGGAACGGCCTGCGATGTTCAAGCACCGTGTGCTGCAGTGCTTCGGTCATCCCCGGCAGCGCGTCGAGGCCGCGCCGGCAGTCGCCGAACGCACCGACGCCGGGCAGCACCACCCGATCGGCGGTCTCCACCGCGCGCGGATCGCTGCTGACGACGACCTTATCGCCCAGCCCGGCCTCGGCGACGGCGCGTTCGAAGGCCTTGGCCGCCGAGCGCAGGTTGCCCGAGCCGTAGTCAACGATGACGACGTTCACCGGACCAGATCCGCCGCAAGGCTCGGCCGGTCATCCCAGAAGCGCCGCTCGGCGGCGTCGCGGTTGCTGCCGGTGACCACCGCCACCTGCAGGTAGCCGCTACGGAACAGCGTCCAGCGCTTGATGTCGTTGCCGAGGACGCCCAGCAGCATGGCGAAGGCGAACGAGATCACGCCTTGCGTCAGCGCATCGGCGCCGAGCAGCTCGAGGACGCCGCGCAGCACCAGCTCGGCTGCGAGGATGCCAGCGGCGGCCAGCCACAGCCGGCACCACAGTGCCCAGATGATCGAGAAGAAGAACGCGGGCCAGCAGAACCCTTCCTTCACCAGGCGGATGTCCCGCTCTGGATCGAGCGGCGGACGCCGCATGTGGATCGTGTAGACGCGCATCGCCGTCATCCGCCGGGGGGAGCCGCAGCGGCCACCCTGCGCCCGCTCACAGCGAGCCTCCCAGCACACCCTTGGTGGAGGGAACGGCATCGGCCTTGCGGGCGTCGATCTCCACCGCCTGCCGCAACGCCCGCGCCAGCCCCTTGAAGGCCGACTCGCAGATATGGTGGTTATTGTCGCCGTAGAGCGTTTCGACGTGCAGGGTGAGGCCGGCGTTCAGCGCCAGCGAATGGAACCAGTGGCGCACCAGCTCGGTGTCGAGATCGCCCAGCTTCGGCTGCGAGAAAGCGACACGCCAGACCAGATACGGCCGGCCGGAGATGTCGATCACCACCCGGGTCAGAGTCTCATCCATCGCCGACAGCGCCTCACCGAAGCGGCGGATGCCGCGGCGATCGCCGAGCGCCTGATCCAGCGCCTGGCCGAGGGTGATCGCAGTGTCCTCGGTGGTGTGGTGGGCGTCGATATGCAGATCGCCCGTCGTCTTGATGTCGATGTCGATCAGGCTGTGACGGGCGAGCTGCTCCAGCATATGGTCGAGAAAGCCGATGCCGGTGGCCATGGCACAGCTTCCGCTGCCGTCGAGCACAACGCTCGCCGTCACCTCGGTCTCCTTCGTCCGCCGCTCTACTGTCGCGCGCCGCATCGCTGCCTGCTCCGGTCAGCCCGGCTTATAGCAGGGGCTGTTCACGGAAGAAAGCTGGGGTGGCACTAAAGCGTCTTCGCCGGTTAGGGGCGGGATCGCCATGCCGGGTAGAGGAGGGCTCCATCGACAATGCGAAGAGACGCGGGAAATCACGCTCTTGCGTTCCTGCTATCTGGCCGCTGGGCAGTGGACGAAAGATTGCAGGAATGTTCTCGTCTGCCGCTGAGATGTTTCCTTTACTGCGAGCGACGGCCGGCGCTGGGTAAAGAATCGACGCCGGCCGCCTAAGGATACGGCGGGAAGGCTCTGCAGCCAATCACCTCCCCTATGCTTCCGCGGCATCAGGAGATGACCAATCGGTCCTGACCGCCGGTGTAATTTACTTTAGTTGCGCGGCGTGCACTCGGCCGCGGTGAGGCGTGCAAAGCCGCCCTGACCCGTTGTTGCCCAGAACAATCTGCAGACATTGGTAGGACTAGAGTTAAAGACGGCATTCTTGAGCAGATCGTTCATCTCATTGTACAGGTTACCGCCGCCAGGACCGCCACTTCTGTAGTTGCACGCCCAGCCCCCCGGCACCGGATCACCGGAACAGGAGTTTGCTTGGACACATGCCCCCCTCCCGTCTATGGCCTTGTTGATATGATATGTGTCGAGAGTGCAGGTAGCGTCGCCAGCCATGGCTGCCCCACTGCTGCACAGACCCGCTACCACCGCCGTGGCAAACAAGGTGCTTTTTCTCATAACCCCACTCCCCATGTCCGGAGACTTTGTTGCCTCAATCAGAGGTCGACATAATTATAGGGGGTATTGCCGCGTTAGGTTCGCCAAACAGGCCATGTTTTCACGATTTTTGTGAGTATTTCCCGTCAGTTGTGACCCGTTTGGTCTATTTCAGCCGTGATCCACCGGGCATTGGGTTGCTGCCAACGGGCGCTCCGCCGAGCATCCCGGCTTCGGCATGACGGCACGGAGCGCTGTTGTCTGCTGGAATGATAGAGGAAGAAAGCAAAACACCACCCCGGGGCCGGCGCCGCGGGGTGGTGTGATCTTTGCCGGCTTGAGGCCCGGCTTTACTGCTGCAGCACGTAGGTCCCTGGCGCGTCGCCAAGGATGGCATAGCCGCGCTCGGGGGCGCCGGTTGCCGGAGCCGTGACGAGGCCGGTCGAATGCGCCACCAGCCACGGCTGCCACGCCGTCCACCACGATCCTTGCGTACTCGGCGTCTCGGCCTTCCAGGTTTCCGCATCGGGCACCCGGTCGCCCTCGCGCGATGTGCTCAGCTGGTAGCTGCGGTGCGGATGCCCCGGCTCGTTGACGATGCCGACGTTGTGGCCGCCGCTGGTCAAAACGAAGGTCAGCTCGGTGGCATCGCTCTGCAGGTGCAGCCGGAACACCGAGCGCCACGGCGCCACGTGATCGCCTTCGGCGGCAACGGCAAAGATCGGCACGTGGATGTCGCTGATGTGGATCGGCCGCCCGCCGACCTTGTAGCAGCCGGAGAACAGCTGGTTGTCGCGATAGAGGTTGCGCAGCAGCTCCGAGTGCTGGCGATAGGGCATGCGGGTGCCGTCGGCATTCCACGCCATCAGGTCGAACATCGGCGCCCGCTGGCCAAGAAAGTACTCGCGCACCATCTTCGACCAGATCAGGTCGCGCGACTTCAGCAGCTGGAAGGCGCCGCCCGCCTGCTTGCCGTCGAGGTAGCCCTTCTCCCACATCATGTCCTCGATGAAGGCGACCTCGGCGGGGTCCATGAACACCTCCATCTCGCCGACCTGGGTGAAGTCGGTCATGGTGGTGAACAGGGTGATGCTGGCGAGGCGGTCATCGCCGTCGCGCGCCATCGCCGCCGCGGCGATGGTCAGCAGGATGCCGCCGAGGCAGTAGCCGACGGCGTGCACCTTGCGGCGCGGCAGGATCTCGCCGATGGCATCGAGCGCCGCCATCGTCCCCAGCGTCCGGTAGTCGTCCATGCCGAGGTCGCGGTCCTCGGAGCCGGGGTTGAGCCAGGAGATCATGAACACCGTGTGACCGTGGTCGACGAGGTACTTGACCATCGAATTTTGCGGCGAGAGGTCCATGATGTAGTACTTCATCATCCACGCCGACTGCATCAGCACCGGCTCGCGCTGCACCTCGCTCGTCGTCGGCTCGTACTGGATCAGCTCCATCAGCCGGTTGCGGAAGACGACCTTGCCGGGGGTGACGGCGACGTTTTTGCCGACCTCGAACGCCTCCGCCCCGGCCGGCTTGGCGCCCGTCGCCAGGCGCTTGAAGTCCTCCAGGTAATACCGGGCGCCGCGCTGCAGGTTGTCGCCGCGCTCCGCCAACGTCGTCTGCAGGACTTCCGGGTTGAGGCCCGGGATATTCGAGGGCGACATCATGTCGAGCAGCTGGCGGGCGCCGAACGAGACCGCCCGCTCGTCGTGGCGGGAGACGCCGCGGATGCCGGTGGTGGCGTCCTGCCACCACTCCTCGTTGAGCAGGAACGCCTGCTGGATCAGGTTGAACGGAAACCGTCGCCAGGATTCATGGGAAAAACGGTGATCGCGGCGGGGATCGATGCACGGGATGGCATCGGAATCGGACGCCGCCTGCACCGCATAATCAGCGAGGCGCTGGGTGTTGGCAAGGGCATGCTCGAGCAGTTGCAGCCGCTTGCCCGGCGAGGCGGCAAGGTGCGCCAGCCAGTCGAAATAGGTCATGGCGAGACCGACCGGCGACGTGCCGAGGGTCATCTTGGCCGCCGCCGCGTTGATGGCCCGGTCAAGCCCCTCCAGCAGCTCGGAGTCGAGCACCCGGCGCTCGCCGTTGCGGGGTGGTTGCGGGGTGGCGGGGGCAGGCGCTGCCGGCGAGGCGGCGGTGATGGAGGAAGAGGAAAGGGTCTGCGGCACCGCGGACGAGACGCCCGCAGTCTCCGCAGCCGGGACGAGCTGAGCTTGGTCGACCATCGGCAACACCTTGATCTAACTTATACATTCGCCGGCTCTTGGCCCGCGCGACAACGGACCGCTTTCACCAGCACGTTGCTCGTAATATAGGCCACCTGGCACCACGAGATCACCGCCATCACCGCAGCAGAGAACCGCGCCCGGCGCATGGCTCGGCCGGCGGCCGCGCGAGGCGCCGGCGACCGCCCGATTTTGCCGCCCGCGGCCGGGCCTTGACCGGCTTCGCCGATCCGCATACATGCGTCCGGTGCCTCTTGAAATCCCGTCCCTTGCCACCCGAGAGCGGAACCAGCCAATGACCGACAGCGGCCAGCAATGGCACGGCACGACCATCCTCGCCGTCCGCAAGGATGGCGGTGTCGTCGTTGCCGGCAGCGGCCAGGTCTCCTCGGCAATACGGTGATCAAGGCGAACGCCCGCAAGGTGCGCCGTCTCGGCGACGGCAGCGTCATCGCCGGCTTCGCCGGCGCCACGGCGGACGCCTTCACCCTGTTCGAGCGGCTGGAGAGCAAGCTGGAGCAGCATCCCCGCCAGCTCACCCGCGCCTGCGTCGAGCTGGCCAAGGACTGGCGGACCGACCGCTACCTGCGCCGGCTGGAGGCGATGATGGCGGTTGCCGACCGCTCCGTCTCGCTGGTGCTGACCGGCTCGGGCGACGTGCTGGAGCCGGAGGACGGGCTGATCGGCATCGGCTCCGGCGGCTCGTTCGCGTTGGCCGCGGCGCGGGCGATGATGGACCGAACCGACCTCGACGCCGAGCAGGTAGCACGGCGCGCCCTTGAGATCGCCGCCGACATCTGCGTCTTCACCAACCGCAACATCCTCGTCGAGAGCCTATGACCAGCTTCACCCCCCGCGAGATCGTCTCCGAGCTGGACCGCCATATCGTCGGCCAGAAGGACGCCAAGAAGGCGGTGGCGATCGCGCTGCGCAACCGCTGGCGCCGGCAGCAGCTGGAGGACGGCATGCGTCAGGAGGTGCTGCCGAAGAACATCCTGATGATCGGCCCCACCGGTGTCGGCAAGACCGAGATCGCCCGCCGCCTCGCCAACCTGGCGCAGGCGCCGTTCCTCAAGGTGGAGGCGACCAAGTTCACCGAGATCGGCTATGTCGGCCGCGACGTCGAGCAGATCATCCGCGACCTGGTCGAGATTGCCATCCACATGACCCGCGAGAAGCTGCGCAAGCAGGTGACGGCGAAAGCCGAACTGGCGGCGGAAGAGCGCGCGATTACCGCGCTGGTCGGCGAGGGGGCGAGCCAGGAGACGCGCGAGAAGTTCCGGCGCAAGCTGCGCGCCGGCGAGCTCGACGACAAGGAAGTCGAGATCCAGGTCGCCGACAGCGCCGGCATGCAGCTGCCCACCTTCGATATCCCGGGCGTGCCGGGCGCGCAGATGGGCATGCTGAATATCTCGGAGATGTTCTCCAAGGCGTTCGGCGGCGCGCCGAAGAAGACCAAGAAAATGACCGTCGCCCAGTCGCACGGCGTGCTGGTCGCCGAGGAGGCGGACAAGCTGCTGGACGAGGAGCGGGTGGTCCGCGAGGCGATCGAGGCGGTGGAAAACCAGGGCATCGTCTTCCTCGACGAAATCGACAAGATCACCGCGCGCTCCGAGCGGATGGGCGCCGACGTCAGCCGCGAGGGCGTGCAGCGCGACCTTTTGCCGCTGATCGAGGGCACCATCGTGCCCACCAAGCGCGGCAATGTGAAGACCGACCACATCCTGTTCATCGCCTCGGGCGCCTTCCACGTCGCCAAGCCGTCCGACATGCTGCCGGAGCTGCAGGGCCGGCTGCCGATCCGCGTCGAGCTGCGGGCGCTCAACCGCGAGGACTTCGTGCGCATCCTCACCGAGCCGGAGGCGAGCCTGATCAAGCAGTACAAGGCGCTGATGGCAACCGAAGAGGTGATGCTCGACTTCACCCCGGAGGCAATCGAGGAGATCGCGACCCTCGCCGCCGAGATCAACTCCGGTGTCGAGAACATCGGCGCCCGAAGGCTGCAGACGGTGATGGAAAAGCTGGTCGAGGACATCAGCTTCACCGCCTCGGAGCGCTCCGGCGAGACCATCCTGATTTCCGCCGAAGACGTCCGCACCCGCGTCGGCGAGCTGGCGAAGAACGCCGACCTCACCAAGTTCATCCTCTAGGGACCGCAATCCCGGGCGTCGCAGCGAGGCGCCGTCGCTGGCCGGGCGCGGTTTCCACGGCTTGAGCTAGCCTAAACGAAGGTGAGCCAAAAATTCGGCCGTGCTTCGCCCAATATACGTATATTATACGTGTGGAGGCGCCGCATGCAGCGAAAGCTGACGATCACGGTTGATGAGGATGTTTACGCCGGGCTGCATCGGACCATTGGTCGGCGGCGGATCTGCCGCTTTCTCAACGACCTCGCCCGGCCCTTGGTGACCAGCCCCGGACTGGAAGCGGCATACCGGGAGATGGCTGCCGACGAAGACCGCGAGCGCGAGGCTGCCGCGTGGAGCGAGGGGGTGATCGGCGATGTCGCCGACGAGCCGCGCAGTTTGGAGCAGGCAATCCGGGTGCAGCTCGCGCTCTTCTGACATCGCCTGCGACGGACGTTGCTGGATGTCCGAGCGAAATGTGCTATCTGTCGCCGATGGCTCCCGAACGCATCGACGCCCGCGACGTGCTCGATCCCAACGCCAAGACGGCAGCGGCCTTTACGGCCACCGTCGTCGGCCACTTCGTGCGCAGCGGCCCGGACGTATGGGACGATTACCTGTTCAAGCCGGCCGATCCGGGGGCCGGCGAGACGGTCGCGGTCATGGCCGACGTGCCGGTGCAGGTGGAAGCGGAAGGCGCGGTCTTCCGCATGCGCTGGCACGGCGAGGTGCTGCGCCTGCAATGGCAGTCACCCGACACCGGGGCTGCGGCTGCGGACGATGCACGCACCCGCTTTCTCGCCGCGTGCGTGCGCCCCTGGGGCGAGGACCCCGGTCGCGGGGCGGCGGCAGTGATCGCCGAAAAACTGTCCTCGAAGCCGCCCCCGCCGTCGATGGACTGAGGGTCCGACGCCTTCGCCAGATCCGTCATCGGCCAAATGCGATGACCTTGGCTCCTCCTCCGAGACGCGTAAGCCTATCTGGTAACGACGACGTTAAGACAACCATTGTTGTCGCCATAAGCGTCGCGGTAATCATTATGTATGAATACCACAGACTGTCCATTCTCCAGGGGGAACCTCTTCTCCGTGCCAACCATTTCGTAGACGTTGTTGGGCATCCTCATAATCAATGCCCCTCCGGGCAAATGAGGCGCAATCAGTCGTCCCGGTTCGCTTGGGCTGCGACCGCTGCCGTTGGCGCCAAACCGTTGGCTCCCTTCCTTACCGCTCCATGACCCGCTGGCTCTCGCGGTATAGGTGTGAGCTGCGCCCGATCTATTGGTAAAACGAGTCCCATCCGAATCTCTAGCGCAAACTCTTAAATCGGTCCGCCCTGGTATCGGAGCAGGTTCGTCGAGCGCCATTGCACTAAACGAATAAACTATCGTGCAAAGAACCGCAACACCTGAAACTTTCGGAAATGTCTTCGCCATTTTCACCCCCCAGGCCTTTGCCCCGCTACTATTCCCTTCCTCTCAGAACAAGAACAGAGGCTTGTTCTGATCGTTCCGGTAAACGCAAGCCCTCGGGCGCTGGAACAGCGCGATCGCACTATGATGCGGTCACCTTAAGCAAGGGAATAAATCTTTAAGAACAAACCCCACCTAGTATTTCAACTACCAAGGTAGCATGCGCCAAACTCACGATCAAGCTGTTTATGTTGGCTCGCGATCGCAGCGGCGCACCGGGCGACCGGTGGAAAGGTCCCCGACAGGGCTGTTCAATTCTCCCGGCATAATAACGTTCTCGCAAGACGAGTCTCCGCGCGGGATTGCCGATCCGAAAACGAGTCTACCTCGGCGACGAAACGTGTGAATCGATAGCGGCGGCGAGCCCGACGGCCGGCGTGATCGACAGCCAATCGGTGAAAACCACGGAAAGCGGCGGCCCGAGCGGCTTCGACGCTGGCAAGTTCTCCCGGACGGGTGCTGGTCTCGGTCGAGCGGGTGGACTGACGGGACCGAAGTAAGAGCAGGTTTCGCCTCTCGTTTCGCTACCACCTCGCAGTTGACATAACCCCTCAAGCCTTGAACACGTTCTTGAAGAGGTTTTTCACAAGCTCGAGTACCGACTTGGCAAGAAGGCCGCCCATGAACGCAGTAAAGCCGAGTGTCTCACTGGGAGATTGAAACTCCAGGGGATTTTTTGTAAAGTGGCTCAGACCCCAGATAAACACCGGTGCAACTACCGCGCCGAGGAACGGTCGAACGACCAGCCCGCGAGCGAAGCGCCTATTGAACTTGTCTTTGGGCTCTTCTTTTGGAAACTTTTGACCATTCTCACGTTCGAAGCCGTTTGCATACCGTTCAAGACAAGACGTGAGAGCGGCGATGGCCGATCCGCAAAAACCGATTAGAATTGTAGAAATAATTGGCAGATTTGGGACGGAATTCAGGATATATACGCCAACAAAAAATGCAGATAACGAAACTACCACGAGATAAATGATGACAACATGCGCGAGGCAATCTAGCGTCCTGAGTTCGCAATCTGGAAGGAATGTTTTTGACATAGTTCACTTTCTCTTAAGATATGCCAAAGAGGTGGAGTTGGGTAATCTTATAGACAAACCACAATTTACGGAAAATCAAAGTCGAGCTTAGAGCCTGACCAAAAATGATGTCAATAAAATCAATGCGCTAGAGCAACTTCTCTCGTCATGCGCGGACTTGTTCCGCGCATTCCTGTCGGACTTTGCCTGCTGCAAGACGTGGGTGGCCGGGACAAGCCCGGCCATGACGGTACGTTGTAGTGCATTGATTCTAAGCAATTCATTTTGAGTCAACCTTGAAGAACCCTCGATCGAGGCATCCCGTTCCGCGCTGCTCAGGCCGGCGTTCGCACCCTTCGCAGCAGCACGTAGAGGGCGCCCTCGCCGCCGTGGCCACGGGCGGCGTGGCAGAAGGCGAGGACGCGGCTGCGGTTGGGCGCATCGAGCAGCCAGCGCGGCACCATCGTCTTCAGCACGCCGACGCCGCCAGCGCCGCGATAGCCCTTGCCGGTGATGACGAGGACGCAGCGCCGCCCCGCCCCCTGGCTCGCCGCCAGCGCCGCGGTCAGATGGCAGTGGGCCTCGTCCTGGGTGTAGCTATGCAGGTCGAGGACGACATCGGGGGGAATCAGGCCGCGGCGCAGACGGGCCAATGTTCGTTTGTCGATGCCGGCCGGCCTTCCGTGCACCAGATCGCTGGGAGCCGGATGCGGCTGCGGCCGGGCTCCTCCCCTTGATGCCGGTTGCCGCGGCGGAAATGCGGGGGTATCCGGTGCAGCGCCGGCTACCGCCTCACCAGCCGGCGCTGGAGCCGCGTTGCCCGGAGGATCAGCGGCCGGGCGACCGATCGGACGGACGTCGGCGACCGCCCGGCGCCACAGCTCGGTCTCCTCCGGGCTCGGCGACCGGTGCCGGCGGGAACCGCCGGGGCGCGCGCCGCTAGTGCGGGCATTCTCCATCGACCAGCATGATCTGCAGACGCTTCGGGCCATGCGCGCCCAGCAGCAGCGTCTGTTCGATATCTGCGGTGCGCGAGGGACCGGTGATCCAGTTCACCACCCGCGGCATCCTGCCGTTGCCCAGCTTGCCGCGCAAGCGCTGCCATGCGTCCTCGTAAGCACCGACGATGCGCTCGCTCGGCAGCACCACCAGGTGCGCCTCCGGCAGGAAGTTCAGCGTTGTCGGACTCTTCGGCCCGGACAGCAGGATCAGGGTGCCGGTCTCGGCAACACCGGCGAAGGCGCTGGTCACCGATGCGGTATCGCTCTCAACCGCCGGTCCCGTTGCCGTCTCCAGCAGCGGCTCGTTCGCCCACGGCACCGCCTGCATCACCTCGTCATCGCCGATCCGCACGGCCGACGGCATGTTGGCGGTGCGCAGGTAGCTGACCACGGCGTTCGGCACCTCCTCCAGCCCGTTCAGCCGCACCACCGTGGCCTGCACCCGCTCGGCTTCGAAGATGAAGCGGTCGATGCGCTCGTCCGCCGACGGCCGCCCGCGGGCCGGCACGATGTTGGCGCGGGGATCGCTGAGCCGGCGCATCAGCGCGTCTGCAGTGGGCTGCGGCAGATGGTCGCGCCCGAGCGCGCTGCGCACCGCTGCCAGCATCCGGGTGCGATTCTCGGTCATTGCCGCCGCCCCCTGCGCCGACCACAGTTGCTGGAAGGTCTTGCCCTGCGGTGCAGGCAGATCCCGCACGCTGGTCCATCCCGAGGCCAGCGGCAGCGAGCTGAAGCGGCCGCGCTTGCGCCCAAGCAGAGCGAGGGCGCCAACGCCGATGCGCATTGCCAGCTGGTAGAGGGCCGGGTAGCGGGCGAGCAAGGCCCAGCCGGCGAGCCCCCAGCGCACCGGCTTTGCCGTCAGCTTTTCCTCGAACTGCCGCTCGCGCAGCTTGCGCAGCATTCGCGGCAGCGGGATGCGCATCGGGCAGACCTCCTCGCAGCGGCCGCACAGGGTCGAGGCGTTGGGCAGGTGTCCCGCCTCGTCGACACCGATGAGATTGGGAATCAGCACCGCCCCCATCGGCCCGGAGTAGACCCAGCCGTAAGCGTGGCCGCCGATGGCGCCGTAGATCGGGCAATGGTTGATGCAGGCGCCGCAGCGGATGCAGCGCAGCATCTCGCGGAACTCGTTGCCCAGCATCTGCGTCCGGCCGTTGTCGAGCAGCAGCACGTGGAAGGCGGGCGGCCCGTCGAGATCCTCCGGCCGCCGCGGCCCGGTGGTGAACGTCGTATAGACCGAGAGATCCTGGCCGGTCGCCGAGCGGCCGAGCAGGCGCAGGATGGTTGCCGCGTCCTCGAGCCGTCGGTACCACCTTCTCGATCGAGGCGATGACGATCTGCACCCGCGGCAGCGTCTGCGTCAGATCGCCATTGCCCTCGTTGGTCACCAGCACGATCGAGCCAGTCTCGGCGATCAGCATGTTGGCGCCGGTGATGCCCACCTCAGCCTGCAGGAACTTGCGGCGCAGCACCGTGCGCGCCTCGTCCAGCATGACGCGCGGCTCTTCCAGCGCGCGGTCGGCCGGGTATTCGGCGTGATGCTCGCGAAACGAGTCCGCCACCTGCTCCTTCGAGAGATGGATGGCGGGAGCGATGACGTGGCTGGGCGGTTCATGGCGAAGCTGGATGATGTACTCGCCGAGGTCGGTCTCGATCGGTGCGACGCTGTGCTCCTCGAGGAACTCGTTGATGCCGATTTCCTCGCCGATCATCGACTTGCCCTTGGTGACGGTGTGCGCACCGCTCTCGCGGCAGATCGACAGCACCGTCTGGCGGGCGGATTCGGCATCGCTGCACCAGTGCACCTGGCCGCCGACCTCGGTCACCTTCTCCTCGAAGCGCTCGAGGTAGAAATCGAGGTGTTCGAGAGTGTGGTTCTTGATCTCGCGCGCGGCATCGCGCAGGGCGTCGAACTCCGGCAGCCGCTCGATGGCGAGCCGGCGCTTGACCGGGAAGCCCTGGCTGAAGCGGGCAAGCGACGCCTGCAGATTGGCGTCGCCCATCGCCCGGTGCGCGTTGTCCGGAAAAACGCGGGCCGTCGATTGCATTGGACCTCCCTCCCGGCGCCGCCCGCGCCGGTGCTGGCGTCTCAGCTTCTTGTTGTGCCGATGGGCGGTGTTTCGTCAGTGGCGCCGGCCAGCACCTCGGCGACGTGGCGCACCTGGACGCGGGAGCCGCGGCGGTGCAGCCGGCCGGCGATGTTGAGCAGGCAGCCGAGATCGCCACCCAGCAGTGTGTCTGCCCCGGTAGCCAGCACGTCGTCGGCCTTGGCGTCGACCATCTTGCCGGAAATCTCCGGGTACTTGACGCAGAACATGCCGCCGAAGCCGCAGCAGGTGTCCCGCATCTCCATTTCCTTCACCGACAGGCCGTTGATGCCGGCCAGCAGCGACCGCGGCTGCGCCCTGATCCCCAGCTCGCGCAGGCCGGAGCAGGAGTCGTGGTAGGTGATGACGCCGTCGTAGCGGCCGTCCACCTGCTCCACCTTCATCACTGTGGTCAGGAAGCTGGTCAGCTCCCAGGTGCGCTCGGCCAGGTTGGCAACGGCTGCCGCCATGTCCGGTTCGTCGTCGAAGAGCTCAGGATAATGCGTCTTGATGGTGCCGCCGCAGGACCCGGACGGGGCAACGACGTAATCCACATTGGCGAATGCAGCGATCACCCGGCGGGCCAGCGCCTTGGCGTCGGCGCGGTCGCCGGAGTTCATCGCCGGCTGGCCGCAGCAGGTCTGCGCTGCAGGCACGACGACGTCGCACCCGGCGTTCTGCAGCAGCTTCACGGCGGCGAAGCCGACCGCGGGCCGCATGGTATCAACGAGGCAGGTGACGAACAGACCGACGGTCGGGCGCATGTCAGGCATGCAAACAACAATGGCCTCAACCACACCGGATGGCAAGCGAGCGATGCGCCTTTGGGCGTCGTAGAACGCGCAATTTTGCATGGGGTTTCAGCTCACCGCGGCGGCGCGGCGCGGCAGCAGCAGGAACCAGCGGCCGTCCTGCTTCATCAGGCCGGCACCGGCCGCCGCGGTCTCGTCGGAGCCCCAGAACAGATCGCCGCGGATTGGCCCCTTGATGGCGCCGCCGGTATCCTGGGCCACCACCAGCCGGCGCAGCGGTGTGCCCCCCAGCAGTGGGTCGGTGGTATCGAGCCACACCGGCACGCCGTAGGGGACGAACGACGGATCGACGGCGACGCTGCGGCCGGGGGTCAGCGGCACCCCCTGGGCGCCGATCGGGCCTTCGCCGTCGATAACGCGGAAGAACACGTAGGAGCCGTTCATCCGCATCAGCGCCGGCGCCTGCTGCGGGTGGCCGACGAGCCAGGTGCGGATCGCCTGCATCGACATCTGCTCCTGGGCAATCTCGCCGCGGCGGATGAGTTCGCCGCCGATGGCATAGTAGGCATGGCCGTTCTTGCCGGCATAGCCGATGCGGACGATCGATCCGTCTGGCATCTGCACCTGCCCCGAGCCCTGGATGTGCAGGAAGAAGGCGTCGACCGGATCATCGATCCACAGCAGCTCGAGGCCGCGCCCGGCCAGCGCGCCGGCCTCGATCTGCGCCCGGCTGGGCAGGGTTACCCGGTTGCTGGTACTGGTCGCAGCACCCGGTGGCGGCTGGTAGATCGGCACCTGGTGGCGCGCCGTCCGCACCCACGATCCGTGCAGCAGCGGTTCGTAATAGCCGGTGAACAACCCCTGCTCGGAGACGCCGTTGTGCGCCCGGTAGGGGATGAACCAGTCTTCGAAGAAGCGCCGGGCGGAGCGGTCATCAAGGGTGGTGATGTAGCCGGCGGCACAGATCTGCTGCCAGTCGGCGACGGTACCGAACTGCGCATAGATGCCGACCGGCGTCGCCGCATCGCGGCGGGTGATCTTCGGACAGGAGCGTAACAGCGCCGCCAGGGCGCCCGCGTGGTTATCGTCGGCCCAGCCGGGCAGGCTGCTGAAGCTGATCGGCACCAGGTTGAGGGTGGCGGGGGCCGGCGGCGCCGGCCTCGGGCGCACCGGCGACGGTGTCGAGGAGGCGCACGCGGCCAGCATGAGCACCGCCGCGATGACGAGAGTTTGGCTCCGCAGGAAGGATTGCCAGCGGCGGGCCACACACGGCGCCATCGTTTGTCCTTGATCAAGGTTAGGCCAACGCGCAGAAGCATGCGCCAGCCGCTGCCGGCCACCAACGGCAGGGGCCTGGGCAGAGCTCAAGTGTCTGCCTGCAAACGACTGGAAGATGGGAAGGGCGCGGCGGCGGCTGATGAACACGCCCGCCGGATCGGGGTCGATTCGCCGGTCAGTCGGCGGTACCGGTTGCCACCAGTGCCCAGTTCGGATCGGAAGAGCGGGTATCGCGGGCAAAGGTCCAGAAGTCGGTGACCTCGGTGGCGTGCGTCGGATTGCCTTCGACGACGATGCCGCCGGCGTCAAACAGCGAGGATATCTGCTCGCTGACGAACTTCACGGTAACGTGTGCCGTCCGCCCGGCCATGTAGGCCTCGGCGATATCGCAGGACTTGAGCGCCAACAGCTTGGTTTCCAGGCGCTGGCCGGCGGCTTGGCGCTGGCGGATCGACTCGTCGAAATTGCCGTAGACTTCGGGGCTGAGCAGCGGCTTCAGCGCCTCGCGATCGCCGGCCGCAAACGCCGCAAGAATCAGCTCGAAGGCAATGCGGGCGCCGGACACGAACTCTTGCGGATCGAAGCGCGGATCGGCCACGCCGATCTGCGTCAGGCCGGCTTCCAGCGGAGTTTTCGGCGCCCCCGCGCTCGCCGCCTCCCCCGGTGCAGGCGGGGCATCGACGCTGCGGCCGTTTCGCTCGGGCAGCGGCACCACCTTGTCGTCGGCAGGCTCCGGCTTCGGCCGCGCCGAGAACGGATCGGGGTTACGGCTTTCATGGCCGTTGCGGCGGCCGAGCACGCTGCGCAGGCGCAGGATCAGAAACCCCGCCACCAGCGCGAAAAGAATGATATCAAGAAATTGAAAGCCTTCGCCCATCACCTCTGAGCACGCCTTTTGCGCGATGACGACACCGGCGGGCTGCGGCCCGGACGCATCGAAGCTATCGGTTAAATACCGCCCGGTCCAGTTGGGTTTTGCCCGACGGCCAACGATATACAGCGATGTAAGGTACGAAAGGGCGCACGGCAAGCATGTGGCTTCTCATCTCGCTGGCAGGGGTGAGCCTGCCGATCCTCGATATCGCATCGCTGATCGTGGTCGGCGGCCGCATCGGCGTCGGGCCGACGGTGGCGGCGGTGGTACTGGCATTCATCGCCGGCGGGCTGCTGGTGCGCTCACAGGGCTTCACCCTTCTCCAGCGGGCGCGGGCGACGCTCGCCGCAGGCGGCTTTCCGGCAAGGGAGGTGTTCGACGGCGTCTGCGTCCTCGCCGGCGGTGGTCTGCTGATGTTTCCCGGCTTCCTTTCGGATGTGCTGGGGCTGCTGCTGCTGACGCCGCCGGTGCGCGCCGTGCTGCGCCGGCTGTGTGGTGCGATCGCGCGCAGATCCCCCCGCTTCAGGCTCTTCGCCGCCACCGTCGCCGCCGGCCGGCATCCGCCGGCGCCTGGGCGGGGTCCCGTGATCGAAGGCGAGTATCGGAACCTCGACGATGCGCCGCCGCGGCTGGTCCCCTCCATCGCTCCAGCCAATGACGACATCGTCGAGCCCCACCCGGCCGACGGTCCCAGCCGGTCGCCCTGGCAGCGGCCATCGAACTGACGCCGGCGGCCCGACAGTGCTGATGCTCTCGATCAGGTAGCCGAAGGTTGGCAGGCGCGCCCCAGAGGGCGAATACTGCCATTGGGCGCTATCGGTGTGCCGAAGGTTATAACTTGACAATCGATGTAGTATTGTTCTAGTCAGAGATACATCCAATTGTGAGGGGGTTTCGATGCTACAGCGAATCATTTTCTTGGCAATACTAGCTTTGTTGCCGGCAGTCGGGTCAGCTTATGCAGCAACGTATATTGATGACAAGAATGCGACAGAGTGGGTGGTCAATGAAACTACGGGTGCTGTAACAGGATGTAGCTTTCAATGGACAGGTTCCGGGAGTACGACTAGCCAGTGTGGTAAAATAGGTAGCGTCTCGCCAGCAGCTCCTGGTGTGCTATCTATTAATGCCAATGGCAGTGCAGCTTTTATATTAAACAAAAGCACTGGCCAAATTTGGCTCTGCAACTTCTCTCAAGCCGCAGGATCGGGTCAGATCCTGTATCCAGCTTGTACATCAAAGGGCGTTGCAGCCCAATGATCGTCTCGTATAAATAGGTAGCTAACAATATAGGGCAGGTTGAGTCTCCTCAATCTGCCCGCTCTTTCGACTCTTTGTATAAGATACTTGGCATCATAGCTGGAAAATTTTACTCTATAGGAGGCGAACCACGGTCTTCTGTGCACGTCTTGGTAGAAACGGTCATGGCAGACTCCATTCAAGGGGCTCCGCCAACGAATGTCCAGATCATCTTCCTGTTGTTTGAGTTCGAAGCTGTGAGTGTGCCGGGTGCGGGTTGTTCACCCCGGCGATCCATGCTAGTCCCCCGCTGCATTGAAACGGATGCGAACGGAAATGCAGAGATGAGCGAGTCCCCGACCGGTGACCGGCCGATGGGTGGCAACGGCGGCGGTACCGCCGCAGGCGAGCAGCGGCCGCCGCTGGTGATCAATGCCCAGTATGTGAAGGATCTGTCGTTCGAGGTCCCGGGGGCACCCGGCATCTTCACCCAGCTGCAGCAGCGGCCGCCGGAGATCGCGATCAAGGTCGATGTGCAGGCGCGCCCGCTGGAGGGCGATATCTACGAGGTCGTGCTCGAGACGCGCGCCGACTGCAAGTCGGGCGAGGCGGTGGCGTTCATCCTCGAGCTCTCTTACGCGGGCGTCTTTACCCTCAACGTCCCGCCGCAGGACGTCCGGCCGGTGCTGCTGATCGAATGCCCGCGCATGCTGTTCCCGTTCGCGCGCCAGATCCTTTCCTCGACGACGCTGAACGGCGGCTTCCTGCCGCTGATGCTGGGTCCGGTGGACTTCGCTGCGCTCTACGAACGCCACCTGCACAACGAGGCCGGCGGGCTTTCAGATCCGGGAACGATGCTCACCTGATCAACCGGGAGGGCCTTCGCCGGCATGATGGCGGCGTCGGTCGGATCGTCCTGCCACAGCGAATCGGTGATGGTGGCAAGGAAGGCACGGTGGGCGGCAGCCTCGGCGTCGCTCGGCGGCGTCAGCTTCGGGATCCAGGCGGCCGCATCGAGACCGCACAGCCGCCGGGTGGGCGTCGCGACGAACGAAAGCCCCGGCTCGCGGCCGCCGCACAGCTCCAGATAGACGCTCGCCAGCAGCCGCGCGTCCTTCAGGGCGCCGTGCAGGGTCCGGTCGGAAAGATCGATCAGAAAGCGGCGACACAGCGCATCGAGGCTGGCGGGAGCGCCGGGGAACTTACACCGCGCCATATCAACGGTATCGATGCAGCGGCCAGGCGGGATCGGAGGAAAGCCGAGAAGGCGCAGCTCGGCATTGAGGAAGCCGAGATCGAACGCGGCGTTGTGGATGACCAGCGGCGCATCGCCGAGAAAATCCAGAACGTCGACAACGATCTCGGCGAATAGCGGCTTGCCGGCGAGAAACGTCGTCGACAGGCCATGGACGGCAAAAGCCTCAGCCGGCATGTCCCGCTGCGGATTGACGTAGCGGTGCAGGATTTTGCCGGTGGGCACGCGATTGCTGAGCTCAACCGCACCGATTTCGACGATGCGGTGGCCGCTGGCCGGATCGAGGCCGGTTGTCTCGGTGTCCAGAACAATTTCGCGCATCGGTAACTTCTACATCTTGTGCCTTTTCCCGTCAAGAAGACGCAATTTGTTGCAATAAGGCCAGACCTTGCCGGGCCTTGCGCGCAGTTCTTCGACGATCCGGCGGAGCGCCGCGAAGGTCACGGCGCGGCCGAGGCCGCTGGCGACGACGAAATCCGCCCGCCGCCTTTTCTCCGCGTCCGGCATCTGCCGGGCGGCGACGGCGGCGATGCGGGCGCGATCCATGTCTGGCCGGCGCAGCAGTCGCGCCTCCTGCAGGAAGCGCGGCGCGGAGACGACGCAGACCGCGTCGCAGCCGTGCTCACCGCCGGTCTCGAACAGCAGCGGAATGTCGAGAACCACCAGCGGCCGCCCCTGCCGGACGGCGGTGCGCAGGAACCGCTGCCGGGCCCGCGCGACCAGCGGGTGCAGGATGCCTTCCAGCGTCCGCAGTGCCGCGGCATCGCCGAAGACACGGGCGCCGAGGCGCTTGCGGTCGACCGCTCCGTCCTCGACCACATCCGGAAATACCTTCGCGATGGCGGCAACCCCGCCGCCGCCCCTGGCCAGCAGCCGGTGCACGGCGGCATCGGCGTCATAGACCGGCACGCCCAGGCGGCGCAGCATCCCGGCAGCGGTGCTCTTACCCATGGCGATCGATCCGGTCAGCCCCAGGATCAGCATGATAGCCTCGGCATGAGCGAGGGTCAGCCGGCGAGAACCAGCGCCGGCAGATCGGGCATGATCTCCGGCATCTGGCCGAACCAGGCGGCAAAACCGGGCCGCGCCTGGTGCAGCAGCATCCCGAGCCCGCCGACGCAAGGGTTGCCGCGGGCCCGAGCGGCAGCCAGCAGCGGTGTTTCCGCCGGCACATAGACGATGTCGAAGACCACCGCGCCACCGGGCAGCAGCGCCAGGTCGAGGTCCAGCGCCGGCTGATGGCGCATCCCCAGCGTCGTCGTATTGACCAGCAGCGCCGCCCCCGCCAGCGCCGGCTCGCGGTCGGCCCACGGCACGATGCGGATCGGACCGCCGAGGTCCTCCGCCAACTTTGCCGCCCGTGCATGCGTCCGGTTCACCAGCCGGACCTCCACCATGCCTGCGTCCAGCAGCCCGACGATTACCGCCCGCGCGGCGCCGCCGGCGCCGATCACGACGGCAATTCCGCCGGCGGCGCAAAACTCCGGCCGGGCGTGCAGCAGGCTTTCGAGAAAGCCGGTGCAATCGGTGTTGCTGCCGGCGAGGGTGCCGTCCGGCGCCACCACGATGGTATTGACGGCGCCGATGCGCAGCGCCGTCGGGCTCGCCCGATGCACCAGCGCGAGCGCCGCCTCCTTGTGCGGCACGGTGACGTTGACGCCGCGGAAGCCCAGCTTGGGCAGCGCGGCCACCGCCTCGGCGAGGTCCTCCGGGCGGACCGCCAGTGGCACGTAGGCACCGTCGATGCCATAGCGGCGCAGCCACAGGCCGTGCAGCCGCGGCGACAGCGAATGCGCTACCGGCCAGCCGATGACCCCCGCCAGCCGGGCTGCGCCGGAGATGGTGGGCAGCGCCTCGCCCGGCGGCGCCGGCCGGCTTTCGTCACCGGCGGCCGCGTCCGCCGGCGCCACCATGTCCGCGGGCTCAGTCAACCAGCACACCCTCCTTCCTGAGCAGCGCCATCAGCGGCAGCAGCGGCAGACCAAGAATGGTGAAGTAGTCGCCATCGATGCGGGCGAACGCCTGCGCCCCCGGCCCCTCCAGTCGGCAGGCGCCGACCACCTGCAGATCGGCATCCTGCGCCCAATCCACATACCATTGGATGAAGCGGTCACTGTAGTCGCGCATGGCGAGCGCGGCCACCTCCACATGCCGGCAGAGGACGGCCTCGTCGCGCACCACCACCATGCCGCTGACCAGGAGGTGGTGGCGGCCGCGCAGCTTCTGCAGCGTCGTCCGCGCCGCCTCGCGTCCCGATGGCTTGTCGAGCCAGTCGTCGCCGCTGACTAAAAGCTGATCGGCGCCGACCACCAGCGCCCGCGGATGCCGCGGCGCTATGGCGCGCGCCTTGCTTTCCGCCAGCACCACCGCGGCCTCCTCGGCGCTGTCGCCGCGGCTGCGGCAGTCGCGCTTGATCGCCGCCTCGTCGAGATCCGCCGCATCCTGAAGGAAGGCGATGCCGGCATTGGCCAGCATCCGCGCCCGCGTCTCGCTGCCCGACGCCAGTACCAGCCGGATGTCCTCAGTCGGGCTCCTCACCGTACTATTCCACAGAAATTGCGGCCGGCCTTGTGGATGAGCGGTGGATAAAGCGTGGACCGTTCCGGTGCCTGCGGATCCGCCCCCGCTCGCTGCCGCTTCATCACAGACTTGCGAGGCTGGGGATGCGTTTGTCCCATGGCCGGGGATAGCCTGGAGAACTCTGCTTGGACGCACAACGGCAGCCAGTTATCCCGGCGCCGTGAACAGCGCATAAGCATAAGCGCAGCCGGGGCTTGGCGGCTCCCGCCGCGGCTTGTCCACATGGGTTGCCGCCGCCGTTTTTCCGCCGCGGATCGCCGGCCATCCTGTGGGTGGCGGATAATCCCCGTTTTCCCGCCGCCAACTGCAACTACCATAGATCCTCATTCTTTGGTTTTATGTAGCAGGCGGAGAGCATAAGTTCCGACGGTGCCGTCGTCACCGGGTTCTCGTCACCGATGGAAAAGCGCCTACTCCTCGCTCTGCACCGTCGGCCCGTCGACCGGCCGCCGTTCTGGTTCATGCGCCAGGCTGGCCGCTACCTGCCGGAATACCAGAAGCTGCGCCGCCGCCAGCCGGACTTCCTGCGGTTCTGCTACACCCCGGAGCTGGCGCTGGAAGCGACGCTGCAGCCGCTGCGCCGGTTCCAGCCCGATGCCGCCATCCTGTTCAGCGACATCCTGGTGATCGCCGACGCGCTGGGGAGGAACGTGCGCTTCGTCGAGGGCCAGGGGCCAGTGCTGGACCCACTGACCGGGAATGCCGACCTGCGGGCGCTGTCGGCCGAGCGGATCGAGCAGCATCTGGCGCCGGTATACGCAGCGGTGGCGGAAATTGCCGCAGCGCTGCCGGCAGCGACGGGGCTGATCGGCTTTGCCGGGGCGCCGTGGACGATGGCGCTCTACATGGTCGAGGGGCGGGGCGGAACGGATGGGGCGAAGGCGCGCACCTGGGCCTATGCCGATCCGGCCGGCTTCGGCCGGCTGATCGAGATTCTCGTCGAGGCGACCGTCCGCCATCTGTCGGCGCAGATCACCCACGGCGCCGAGGTGGTGCAACTGTTCGACAGCTGGGCCGGCCTGCTCGCCGCCGACAGCTTCCGCCACTGGGTTATCGCCCCCACCGTCGGGATCGTCCGCCGCCTGCGCCGGCTGCACCCGAAGGTTCCGATCATCGGCTTTCCCCGGGGGGCCGGTCTGCTCTACGGCGAGTATGCGGCGACGACCGGCGTCGATGCGGTGGGGCTTGATGCCGCCGTGCCGGCCGAATGGGCGGCCTCGGCGCTGCAGCCGCGCTGTGCCGTGCAGGGCAATCTCGACAACTACCTGCTGAAGGTGGGCGGCGCCGCGCTCGACCGCGCCACCGAGCACCTGGTTGCGGTGCTCGGTAAAGGTCCATTCGTCTTCAACCTCGGCCACGGCGTGCTGCCGGAGACGCCGCCCGAGCACGTGATGCAGGTTGCCGAGCGCCTGCGCGCCCTCGCCGTGGCTTGAAGTTAGGAGAGCACATGGGTGAGCGCGTCGCGGTGGTGTTGTTCAATCTCGGCGGCCCGGATTCGCTGGAAGCGGTGCAGCCGTTCCTGTCCAACCTGTTTAACGACCCGGCGATCATCCGCCTGCCGGGGGCGGTGCGCCGGCCGCTGGCGGCGATGGCGTCGCGCCGTCGCGCCAAGGTGGCGCGTGAGATCTACCGCGAGCTGGGCGGCGGATCGCCGCTGCTGCCGCAGACCCTAGACCAAGCTGCGGCGTTGGAGCGCCGGCTGAAACAGCGGGGGATCGATGCCCGCGTCTTCGTCAGCATGCGCTACTGGCATCCGATGAGCGATGCGGTCGCCGTCGAGGTGCGCAACTATGCGCCCGACCGCATCGTGCTGCTGCCGCTCTACCCCCAGTACTCGACGACGACGACGGCATCATCGCTGGCCGATTGGGCACGCGCGGCTGTCTGCGCCGACCTCGACATCACCAGCGTTGCCGTCTGCTGCTATCCGACACAGCCGGGTTTCATTGCCGCCATCGCGAGGCGGCTGCGCAACGAGCTGGAGGGCGCCGACTTTCCCACCGGCTTCCGCGTCCTGTTCTCGGCGCACGGGCTGCCGGAGCGGGTGGTCGCCAGCGGCGATCCCTACCAGTGGCAGGTAGAGCGGACCTGCGCCGCGGTGCTGGAGGCGGTGGACGGCGCGGAGATGGACCACGTCATCTGCTATCAGAGCCGCGTCGGCCCGCTGAAATGGATCGGCCCTTCCACCCTGGAGGCGCTGGAGACCGCTGCGGCGGACGGAATAGCCGCCGTCGTCGTGCCCATCGCCTTCGTCTCCGAGCACTCGGAAACGCTGGTCGAGCTCGATCGCGAGTACCGCAAGCACGCCGGCGAGATGGGCGTGCCGCTGTACCTGCGGGTGCCGACCGTCGGCACCGCCCATGAGTTCATCAGCGGTCTTGCCGATGTGGTCGAGGAGGTGCTGCCCCGCGACGGCGTCGTCTGCCTGGAGGGCGCCCGCCGCTGCCCCGCCAGCTTCGGCCGCTGTCCGTGCGCTTCGGCCGGCGACGGGCGGACGCCGGCCAACTGAGAAGTGAGGAGCACGTGGATCTCTACGTCTGGCTGAAGGCGCTGCACGTCATCGCCGTCATCTCGTGGATGGCGGGGCTGCTCTACCTGCCGCGGCTGTTCGTCTATCACTGCTCCCAGGCTCCGGGCTCGCCGGCTTCGGAGACCTTCAAGGTGATGGAGCGCCGGCTGCTGCGCTATATAATGAACCCGGCGATGATCGCCGTCTTCGTGCTCGGGCTGTGGCTGATCTGGGAGATGGGCAGCATACGCCACCTTGGCTGGCTGCACGCCAAGCTGGCGCTGGTGCTGGCGCTGGCAGTGCTGCACGGGCTGATGGCGAAGTGGCGGACTGACTTCGAGCTCGACCGCAACACCCGTTCCGCCCGCTTCTTCCGGGTGGTCAACGAGGCACCGACGCTGCTGATGATCGCCATCGTCATCCTCACCATCGTCCAGCCGTTCTGACCCGAGGGCGCGATCCCCCTCTCCCGCAGGCAGGAGAGGGAGCGCTGGCTGGCCTGCAAGGCGATGCAAAAAACCCTCTTCCGCCGCACGATCCGACCCTCGCCCGCTTGCGGGAGAGGGAGGGGCCCACCGCGAAGCGGGGGGTAAGGTGAGGGCGAACCCGCGCCTCGCCGCAGCCAACGCCGCGTCTTCGCGCACAACAGCAGCCGCGCCATCGGTCCGGCCAGGCGGGCTCTCCTCCTCACCCTCCCGCTGACGCGGGCCCTCCCTCTCCCGCAAGCGGGAGAGGGATCCAGCGTGGTGTCAGTCCTCGGGCTGCTCCGGGGTTGTTCCTCGGATCTGCTCCCGCAGCCTCCGCCCGCAAGCAATCTGCACACGACGGAAGGCGTTGACAGCGGGGGTTGATTTGCGTCATTCTGGTCAAAAGAATACGATCCAACATTCCCATCCGTTTTGCACGTCCACTGCGTCGCTTTAGTCGTCGGTCGTTCCGCGTCGGCGGATGGCGGGGCGGCTTGGATGGCCAGGACAGCCGGAACCTTCCCCCGTATCCCGACGCTGGACCGCGAACACACCCTGCGGAGTCACTACTTTCCAATGAACCTCAAGGAACTGAAGGCGAAGCCCCCGGCCGAATTGCTGGACTACGCGGAAGAACTGCAGATCGAGAACGCGAGTTCGCTGCGCAAGCAGGAGATGATGTTCGCGATCCTCAAGCAGCTCGCCGAGAACGACCAGCCAATCTTCGGCGACGGCGTGCTGGAAGTGCTGCAGGACGGCTTCGGCTTTCTGCGCTCGCCGGAAGCCAACTACCTGCCGGGACCCGACGACATCTATGTCAGCCCCAGCCAGGTGCGCCGCTTCGGCCTGCGCACCGGCGATACCGTCGAGGGCGAGATCCGCTCGCCGAAGGACGGCGAGCGCTACTTCGCCCTGCTGCGGGTGACCAGCATCAACTTCGCCGACCCCATCGAGGTGCGCCACCGCATCAACTTCGACAACCTGACGCCACTCTATCCGCAGCGGCGGCTGTCGATGGAGGTCACCAACGTCAGGGACATCACCTCGCGGGTGATCGATCTGATCACCCCCATCGGCAAGGGCCAGCGGGCGCTGATCGTCGCCCCGCCGCGCACCGGCAAGACGGTGATGCTGCAGAACATCGCCCACTCCATCGCCGCCAACCACCCGGAGTGCTACCTGATCGTGCTGCTGATCGACGAGCGCCCGGAAGAGGTGACCGACATGGCGCGCTCGGTGAAGGGCGAGGTGGTCAGCTCCACCTTCGACGAGCCGGCCGCCCGCCACGTCCAGGTGGCGGAGATGGTCATCGAGAAAGCCAAGCGGCTGGTCGAGCACAAGCGCGACGTCGTCATCCTGCTCGATCTGATCACCCGCCTCGCCCGTGCCTACAACACCGTGGTGCCGTCGTCCGGCAAGGTGCTGACCGGCGGCGTCGATGCCAACGCCCTGCAGCGGCCGAAGCGGTTCTTCGGCGCCGCCCGCAACATCGAGGAGGGCGGCTCGCTCACCATCATCTCGACGGCGCTGATCGATACCGGCTCGCGCATGGACGAGGTGATCTTCGAGGAGTTCAAGGGCACCGGCAATTCCGAGATCATCCTCGACCGCAAGCTGGCGGACAAGCGCACCTGGCCGTCCATCGACATCACCAAGTCCGGCACCCGCAAGGAGGAGCTGCTGGTGGACAAGGGCACGCTGTCGAAGATGTGGGTGCTGCGCCGGGTGCTGATGCCGATGGGCGTCACCGACGCGATGGAGTTCCTTATCGACAAGCTGAAGAGCTCGAAGGCCAACGCCGACTTCTTCGAGGCGATGAACAGCTAGCGTTGCCCGCCAAGCCTTCCTGAACGCGCCTCATGCGGCTCAAGGGCGCGGACGGAACGGGCCGAGCTGCGCCTCGGTGCGGCCGCTGTCCGGCTCCCGCCCTTGCCTGCGCACCTTCCGCCGAAGGTCTAACGCCAAGCTGACGGCGGACAGCCTGCATTATGGGGCTGGTACTTTAATCTTAACGTATGAAAGCTATGCTCGCGACGTTTACGCAAAGGGTCTTGCTGTCCAGCTCTCGCTGACTAGTATTGAAAGGGTGTGCCGGGCCGGTAGGGCGGGCGTTCCTCCCGAATGATCCGCCACGCCACCGGCCGCAGCATTCCGCACCTCGAAGCAGAGAGGAGGGCAGGAATGGCGGTGAGCAGTCACACCCCGGTGCTGGTTCTCGAGGACGACTTTTTGATCGCCCTCGACCTGGAGGAAGCACTGAAGGAACAAGGGGTTGCCGAGGTCTGCGTGGTCTCGGACGTGGACGCGGCGCTGGCACTGCTAGCAGGCGGTACCCAATTCGCCGCCGCCCTGCTCGACGTCAATGTCGGTGCCCGCCAGAGCTTCGGTGTCGCCGAGGTGCTCCGCCGCAACGGCCTACCCTTCGTCTTCCTCACCGGCTACAGCGAAAACGAGCTGCCGGCCGAGTTGGCGACGGCGCCGGTCTTACGCAAGCCCTTCTCCTGGGACGAGATCGGCGAGGTCGTAAGGCGGCTGGGCCTGGGATCGGCGGAGCCTTGAAATATAGGGATGGCTCCTCCCCTGCCTGCCGCACCGCACCCCAATAACGTGTCAAATCTCTATTAAAGCGACCGTAGAGCGGAGGACGGCGGTACATGTGACCCGCATAGGGCAGATTTTCTGGCTGTTGCTGGCAACCCGGAATGTTATGGTTGAGCGAGAGGGTGACTTGTTCGTCTGATCGGATTTGCTTCGGAGGTGGGGACGAAGTGATGAAGCGCTGGCCGCAGGGTTTTCCTGATCAACGTCGCGCCGGACGAGCCGTTCGGCGGCGGCGAGCCGGAGACGGACTTCGATCCGGCCGACCCGGGAACGACGCGGCAGGTGATGCGGTTCGATGTGGAAAAGCCGCTCTCCGGCAGCGATCGGTCGGCAGCGCCGCCGGCGCTGCCGCTGCCACAGCCACCGGCGCCAGCGAACATCACCCACTCCCCGGGTTTCCCTGAATGAAATTGAAGGTCCCGTCGCGGCGCTTCTCGGGACCATCAGCGGCGACCACAGCATCCCGCAGCGATGGGATGATCCGGCAACCGAAACCCCGCGGGCCGGCGCGACGGAGCGCTGGGACATTTACAACTTTACCGACGACGGCCACCCGCTCCATCTGCACCAGACCCAGTTCCGCATCCTCGGCCGCCAGCCGATGAACGCCGGTGCTGGCAGGGGGGCGGAGGCCTGGGAGCGCGGCCCCAAGGATACCGTCATCGCCTATCCGGGCGAGATCACCCGGATCGCGGCTCCTTTCGATCTTGAGGGGCAGTTCGTCTGGCACTGCCATATCCTCGAGCACGAGGACAACGAGATGATGCGGCCCCTCGTCGTCGGCCCCCTACCCACCAGGCTCTGACCGCCGGAGCAAAGCCAGAGCTCGTAGCCCGCATGCAGCGAAGCGGAATGCGGGACGGCATTCACGCCGTCCTTGCTCCGCGCGACCCCGGATTACGCTGGCGCTTCATCCGGGCTACTCCGGGAGCGGGAGTTACGGCAGCAGCACCGTCGAGCCTGTCGTCTTGCGGGCTTCGAGGTCGCGGTGGGCCTGCGCCGCTTCGGACAGCGGGTAGGTCTGGCTGACTTTGATGCGCACGGCGCCGCTGCCGACGACGTCGAACAGCTCGCGCGCCGAGGCCTGCAGGTCCTCGGCCTTCGCCGTGTAGTGCATCAGCGTCGGCCGGGTGAAGAACAGCGAGCCCTTCTGCGACAGGATCGCCGGCTCGAACGGCGGCACCGGCCCCGAGGCGTTGCCGTAGGAGACCAGCATGCCCAGCATCGCCAGCGAATTGAGCGAGCCCTCGAAGGTGCTCTTGCCGACGCCGTCGTAGACGACGGCGACGCCCGCCCCGCCGGTAATCTCCCGCACCTTTTCGGCGAAGTTCTCGCGACTGTAGACGATGACATGCGCGCAGCCGGCCTCGCGCGCCACCTTCGCCTTCTCGTCCGAGCCGACCGTGCCGATGACCGTGGCGCCCAGGTGCCGTGCCCACTGGCAGAGGATCTGGCCGACGCCGCCGGCCGCCGCCTGCACCAGGATGGCATCGCCCGGCTGCAACCGGTAGGTCCGCCGCAGCAGGTACTGCGCCGTCATCCCCTGCAGCATCATCGCCGCCGCCTGCACGTCGTCGATGTCGTCCGGCACCGGCACCAGCCGGTCGGCCGGCATCAGCCGGCGCTCGGCATAGGCACCGACGGGCGGCGACGCGTAGGCGACACGCTGGCCGGGACGAACGCTGGTGACGCCAGGCCCCACCGCCTCCACCACCCCGGCGGCTTCCATGCCGAGCACCGCCGGCATCGCCGGCAGCGGGTAGAGCCCGGTGCGGTGGTAGACGTCGATGTAGTTGAGGCCGACCGCCGTCTGCCGCAGCAGCACCTGGCCCGGCGCCGGCGCGCCGACATCGACGTCCTCCCAGCGCATCTGCTCGGGCCCGCCGGTCTGGCGGATGCGGATCGCCTTGCTCATCGTCTCTCCTCCCACGCCGTACCGTCCGCCGCGGCCGCGGTCGCGCCTGGGGCGGGAATGGTTCCTTCGAGGCGCAGCAGCGCCCGCTTGGTTTCGATGCCGTCGCCGCCCGAGTATCCGCCCAGCCCGCCACGGGCGCCGACCACCCGGTGGCAGGGGATGAGGATCGGCAGCGGATTGCTGGCGCAGGCACCCGCAAGGGCGCGCGGCGCCGTCCCCAGCTCGCGCGCCAGCGCGCCGTAGCTCGCGCAGGCGCCGTAGGGGATCGCCCGCAGCCGCGACCAGACGCGCTGCTGGAACGGCGTGCCGGCCGGCACCAGCGGCAGGGTGAAGCGGCGCAAGGTGCCGTCGCAGTAGGCCTCGAGCTGCTCGCGGGCGGCCCGTAGCAGCGGCGTCTCGTCCGTCTCAGGCGCCGGCGCCCGACCCCATTCCACCGCCACCAGAGCATCGCCGTCGGCAAACACGGTGAGCTGTCCGAATGGCGTTGCGATGCAGATGTACGGCATGGCGGGATTTAAACGCGGGCGAGCGCGTCGCGCAAGCGGCCGGCGTCCTGCAGCGGCGGCGAGCAGGTCTGGCCGACGCACAGGTAGGCGGTGGGGTTTCCGTCCACCATCGCCTTGCCGGCGGCGGGGTGCGGCGGCGCCGGCGGCGGGGCGTCCGGCGACTGCAGCGAGACGACCAGCATCGGTGCCGCGGGCGCCTGCTGCACCGCCCGCAGCAGTGCTTTCGTCGCGGGGCTGTGGCGGTCGCCGACGATCGCCACCTGGGTCATCCGCTGCAGCAGCTCGGCGGAGGCCAAAAGGCCGGGAATGCCCAGCAGGTATTGCGGGTTGTCGCCGGAGAAGAGCTGGGCGGCGGCGGCTGCCTGGTCGTGGAAGGCGTCCTCGCCGGTGAGCAGCCACAGCCGGGTGAGCACTTCGACCATGGTGCCGTTGCCGGAAGGAACGGGATTGTCGGCGACCGGCTTGGCGCGGACGAGAACATCGGTGGTGTCGTCGGCCGCAAGGAACCAGCCGCCCTGTGCCCCGTCCCAGTGATGACGGTCGGCGGTGGCCACCCAGGCGCGCGCCTGCGCCAGGTAGGCGGCATCGCCGGTCGCCCCGTGCAGCGCCAGGGCGGCGCGCGCCATGTTGGCATAGTCGTCGAGGATGCGGGGATGGCGCGCGACGCCGGCGCGCCAGACATGGTGCAGACGGTCGCCGTCGGCCATGCGGGTGATAACGAAAGCGAAGGCGGCGCGGGCGGCGTCGAGCCAGCGCGGCTCGCCGAAGGTTGTCGAGGCCGCCACCAATGCTGCGATCATCAGCCCGTTCCAGTCGGCGAGCACCTTGTCGTCCCGCCCCGGCGGCACGCGGGACGCGCGCGCCTCGCGCAACGCCGCCCTGGCTGCGGTATGGCCGGGGTCGGCAACAGCCGCGGCAGCGTCGGGGTTGCGGCTGAGGTTGAGGATGGTGAGGCCTTCCCAGTTGCCGTGCCGGCGCACATCGTAGGCACGGCCGAAGGCGGCGGAAGGATCGCCCAGCACCGCCTCGATCTCCTCGGCGGTCCAGACGTAGTACTTGCCCTCGACGCCTTCGGAGTCGGCGTCGAGCGCCGAGGCGAAGGCAAAGGCGCCGTCGCCGTCATCGCTCACCCGCATCTCCGCCATCGCCCAGTCGATGCTCTCGCGCACCCGCGCCGCATAGAGCGGCGAGCGGGTTTCCAGCCACACCTCGCTCAGCAGCTCGATGAGCAGCGCGTTGTCGTAGAGCATCTTCTCGAAGTGCGGCACCAGCCACGCATCGTCGGTGGAATAGCGGGCGAAGCCGCCGCCGAGGTGATCGTAAATGCCGCCCTTGCACAGCTCGTCCAGCGTCAGCGTCACCGCCTCGCGGAACATCGTCGCGCGGGTGCGCCGCCACGCCCGCCACAGCAAGCGGAAGAACACCGGCTGTGGAAACTTCGGCGCACCGGCGGTGCCGCCGCGGATCGGATCGACCAGCCGCAGCGCCATGGTGGCACCGTCGTCGAGGGTCTGCGCGGTCATGCCGTTGCCCGGCTTGGGCGCGCCCATCTTGTCGAGGCCTTCGCGCAAGGCAGCGACGTTCTTCGTCACCGTCTCCTTCTGGCGGTGGTAGACATGGGCGACGCGCTGCAGCACATCGCTGAACGCCGGCTTGCCCCAGCGCGCCTCCGGCGGAAAGTAGGTGCCGCCCCAGAACGGCTCGCCGCGTGGCGTAAGGAACATCGTCAGCGGCCAGCCGCCGTGCTCGCCCAGCATCTGCAGCGCCGCCTGATAGATGCCGTCGATGTCGGGGCGTTCCTCACGGTCGACCTTGACGTTGACGAAGAGCTCGTTCATCAGCCGGGCGGTCGCCTCGTTCTCGAAACTCTCGTGCGCCATGACGTGGCACCAGTGGCAGGCGGCGTAGCCCACCGACAGCAGGATCGGCCGGTCGAGGCGGGCGGCTTCCGCCAGCGTCGCCTCCCCCCACGGCCGCCAGTGCACCGGATTGTCCTTGTGCTGCAGCAGGTAGGGGCTCGTCTCTGCGGCCAGCAGGTTGAGCGACATCGAAATGGTCTCCCACGAAGCGGCGGTGGCGGAGGCGGATTACGGCGCGATTGCGGATTAATCCATGCTTGCTTACGTTGGGGCTCGATCCAAGGCCTGCAACCAGGCCCGAATGACGCGGTGCCGGCGGCCTGCCAGCCGCACGCGGAAAGAAAGAAGGCCAAACGATGAAGATTCACATGGATTGCGACCTGACCCCGGACGAGGCACGGACACTGTTGGGGCTGCCCGATGTCAAGCCGTTGCAGAAAGCGATGATGGCCGAGGTGGAAGCGCGGATGAAGAAGGCGCTGACGGCGATGGAGCCGGACGCCCTGCTCAAGATGTGGCTGCCGGCCAGCATACAGAGCCTGGAGCAGTGGCAGAAGTTCATCTGGTCGCGGATGACCGGCGGCAAGGCCGTGCCGACGGATGAGAGCAAGGCCTGAGCGTGGGCCTCGACATCCCACCCGGATACTATCGCTGTCACGTCTTCTGCTGCGTGAACGAGCGCCCGCCCGGCCACGAGCGCGGCTCGTGCAGCCGGCGCGGGTCGGTTCGTTTGCGCAATTATATGAAAGCGCGGGCGAAGGAGCTGGGGCTCACGGACGTGCGCATCAATGCGTCGGCATGCCTCGACCGCTGCGAGCTTGGCCCGATGATGGTCGTCTATCCGGAGGGCGTCTGGTACCACTACGAGACCAGGGCCGACGTCGACGCGATCCTGGTGCAGCACGTCATCGGCGGCGTGCCGGTGCAACGGCTGATGCTGCGGCCGGAAGACGGCCCGCCGCGCGAGCTGTCGGCGGCCGGTGACGGCTGACGACACCATCTTTGCTCCTGCCACCGGAGCCGCGCGCGCCGGTCTGGCGGTGGTCCGGATATCCGGACCACGCAGCCGCCCCGCCCTCGTCGCCCTCGCCCGCCGGGACACCTTTGTCCCCCGGCGGGCGACACGGGTGCGCCTGCGGGATGCCGGCGGCGAGGCGCTCGACGATGCCCTCGCCCTGTGGTTTCCGGCTCCCGCCAGCTTTACCGGCGAAGACGTCGCCGAACTTCACTTGCACGGCGGGCGCGCGGTAACCGGCGCGGTGCTGGCGGCCCTGGGCGGGATGGCCGGACTCCGGCCCGCCGAGGCCGGTGAGTTTTCACGCCGCGCCTTCCGCAATGGCAAGCTCGACCTGACCCAGGTCGAGGGGCTGGCCGACCTTATTGCCGCCGAGACGGCGGCGCAGCATCGCCAGGCGCTGCGCCAGCTCGACGGCGAGCTCGGCCGGCTGTACGAGGACTGGCGGCAGCGGCTGATCGGCGTAATGGCCGGCCTGGAAGCGGCCATCGACTTTTCCGACGAGGACCTGCCGGCGGAGGTGGAGGCAGACAGCCGCGCCGCCATGGCGGCCCTGCGGGAGGATATGGCCCGCCACCTGGCTGACGGCGGGCGCGGCGAGCGCATCCGCGACGGCCTGTCGGTGGTGCTGATGGGGCCGCCGAACGCCGGCAAGTCCAGCCTGCTGAACCAGATCGCCGGGCGGGAAGCGGCGATCGTCGATGCCGAACCGGGGACCACCCGCGATATCATCGACGTCGCGCTGGAGGTGGCGGGGCTGCCGGTAGTGCTGGCGGATACCGCCGGGCTGCGGGAAAGCGCCGGCCGCATCGAACAGGAGGGCGTCCGCCGCGCCCGGCGCCGCGTCGCGGACGCGGATCTGCGGGTCGCGGTCTTCGATGGTGCAGTGTGGCCGGCGCTCGATGACGAGACGATGTCGCGGCTGGACAACGAGACGCTGATCGTGGTGAACAAGGCGGACCTGGGCATGCTGGCAGCGCCGGTCAGTATCGCCGGCCGCCCGGCGATGGCCGTCTCGGCGCTGACCGGCAGCGGTGTTGCGGCACTGACGACGGCTATCGGGGAACGGCTGCGGCGACGCTTCGGCGGCGGAGACGTGGTTTCTGCGACACGGGTGCGGCACCGGCAGGGCGTCGAGGAATGCCTCGGCGCGCTGTCGCGGGCGATGGCGGCGGCAGCGGCGGAGGTGGCAGCGGAAGAGGTGCGCGCGGCGGCGGCGGCGCTGGGGCGCATCGTCGGCCGGGTTGATGTGGAAGAGGTGCTGGGCGCGGTGTTCAGCGAGTTCTGCATCGGCAAGTAGAGCTCGGGTCCATCTGTTTCACGTGAAACAGCGCCGCAGCAGGGAGGGTGGGATGCACGGTGATGTCGGCCTGCTGGCACGGCGGGCGGCCACGCCGGATGCGAGGCGGCAGTTGCCGCCGCCCGGATCGGTGCCCGCACCCCGCTGCTCACCCACGACCCCCGGCACATCGGCGAGATGTCGTGCAATCCCGCCATCGGCGGCCTGGCGAAGTGGGCAGATGGTGCGCGATCGATGCCCTCGACGGCCTGATGGCGCGGGCGATCGATCGCGCCGGCATCCAGTTCCGGGTGCTGAACCGCTCCAAGGGCCCGGCGGTGCACGGGCCGCGCGCCCAGGCGGATCGCCGGCTTGCTCGGGCAGGAGATGGCAGACCTGCTGGCGGCGCAGCCGGGGCTCTGGGTGCGGCCGGCTGTGGTCGAGGGATCATGGGTGGTCGGCGGCCGGGTCCGCGGCGTCGTCACCGGCGAGGGCGAGCGGATCGGCGCCGGCGCGGTGCGATCACCACCGGTACGTTCCTGCGCGGCGAGATCCACATCGGGCGAGCGCGCGGCCTCGCCGGGCGCATCGGCGAAGCCGCCGGCGGTGGGCCTTGCCGGCGGCGCTCGGCGCCCTGGGTCTGCCGCTCGGCCGTTGCCCAGCGATTGCGGACGCCGCCGCGGTTGGACGGCCGCACCACCGTCTATGACAGCCTACAGGTGCAGAAGGGCGATGACCGCCGGAGCCAAGCCTCTTCCAGACCGAGCGCATCGCAACGCCGCAGATCGTCTGCCACGTCACCGGCACGACGCCGCGCTCGCACGCGCTGATCCTCGCCAACCTCGACCGCCGCTCTATTCCGGCCAGATCCGGCAGCACCGGGCTGCGCTATTGCCCGTCGATCGAGGACAAGGTGGTCCGCTACAGCGATCGCCAGCGCCACCAGATCTTCTGGAGCCGGCGGGCTGGACGACGAGCACCGTCTATCCCAACGGCATCTCGACCTCGCTGCCGGAGGACGTGCAGCTGGAGCTGCTGAAGACCATCCCCGGCCTCGAGGCGGCGCGGATGCTGCGTCCTGGCTATGCCATCGAGTACGACTTCATTGATCCCCGCTCACTGCAGCCGACGCTGGAGACGATCGCGGTGCGGGGCCTCTTCCTCGCCGGCCAGACCTGCACCACCGGCTACGAGGAGGCCGCCGAGCGGCGCCTGCCTGCTGAACCAACGCCGCGCCATGGCGCCGGCGGTGGGCGCGCACCTTCCCACCGCGCCGAGAGCTACATCGGCGTGATGATCGACGATCTGGTGACCCTCGGCACCGACGAGTCTCCACCGCATGGCCTCACCTCGCGCGCCGAATACCGCCTGCCTTGCGCGCCGATAACGCCGACCAGCGGTTGACGCTGTGGGCGGCGTGGCCGGGCTGGTCGAGGCGGAGCGGGTAGCGGCATTGCCGGCAAAGCAGGCGGCGCTGGATCGCGGCGGGGAGCTGCCGTGTGGTCTGGCCGCCACCCCGCAGGCATGGCCGGCTGGGTGTGGACGTCAATCTTGACGGGGCGTGGCGGAGCGCGTGGCAGATGCTGGGCTACGAGGGCGTCACCGTCGCACGCCTGGCGGAGGAGTACGGGAGTTACGGGCGATCCCCGCCGCGTCGCCCGCCAGCTCGAACGATGGGCGCTACCAAGCCTTGCCATTCTGCAGCGGCAGGAAGCCGACGTCGCGGCGCTGCGCCGCGATCAGGGGCTGCAATTGCCTGCGGACCTCGATTACCAGGCGTCCCCTGCCCGTCGACGGAAGTGCGCACCAAGCCGGGAGAGGGCGCGGCCGGCGACGCTGGCGGCGGCGGCGCGTGTGCTGTGGTGACGCCGGCCGCCTGACGGCGCCGGGGTATGTGCTGCGCACCGATCGCGTGCGCATGGCGAACGCTCCGCCTGAAGGTGTTTCACGTGCAGCGACGTTCGGCCCCGCCGACTTCGCCACGGCAACCGGCGCCACGCCCGGCAAGATTCCGACTGGCTCGCCGCCTATCTCGACCTGCCGCGGCGCTGGCAGCGGACGATCAACCTCGTCAGCAGCGCCAGTCTCGACGACGCCTGGCGCCGCCACGTCCTCGATCCCGCCCAGCTCGTACCCCTGATCCCACCCATGGCGCGCCGCCTCGTCGATCTCGGCAGCGGCGCCGGCTTTCCCGGCCTCGTCATCGCCATCCTCTCCGACATTGCCGTCACCCTGGTCGAGGCGGACGCGCGCAAGGGGGCCTTCCTCATCGAGGCAGGCGAATCACCGCACCCGCGTCGCCGTCCGCACCGGCCGGATCTCCGAATCGATTGCGCCGGAAATCCTTCGACGTCGTCACCGGCGTGCCCTGGCGCCGCTGCCGCTGCTCGAATATGCCGGCTATGGCTGGGGCGCCGAACGGGATTCGCCTGTTCCCAAGGGCGCGGTGGCCGCTGAATTGACCGCTGCGGATGAAACCTGGAAGATGAAAAGGACCCGTTGCCGAGCCGCTCGGATGCCGACGCCGTGATCCCGAAGATCGACGAGATATCGCGCCGCTTATGACCGCCCCGCTCCGTCGCAAAGCCGCCCCGCATCATCGCCGTCGCCAACTAGAAGGGCGGTGTCGGCAAGACGACGACCGCCATCAACCTCGCCACCGCCCTCGGCCGCCATCGAGCAGCGGGTGGACGTCATCGATCTCGACCCGCAGGGCAACGCCTCGACCGGCCTCGGCATCTCGCCGGCCGACCGCCGTCCCGGCGCCTACCAGGTGCTCAGCGGCGAGGCCGGTTTTGCCGCCGCGCTGCAGGACCGAGGTGCCGGGCTCGACATCATCCCTCCGGCGCCGACCCTGCCGGCGCCGAGCTGGAGCTGGTCGGCCAGGAGGCGCGGAACATCCGGTGGCGAACCCTGCGCGGCCTCGATGGCGCCTGCGAATACGTGCTGATCGACTGCCCCCGCCTCGGGTTGCTTACCTCAACGCCCTGGTCGCGGCGCACGCGGTGCTGGTGCCGCTGCAGTGCGAGTTCGCGCCGAGGGTCAGCCACCTGGATGCGCACCATCGAAGGCGTCCGCCGCGCGTTCAATCCGCGGCTGGAGATCCAGTGGTATCGCCGACCATGTTCGACAAGCGCAACCGGCTTTCCGACCTGGTGGCGAGCGACGTGCGCAGCACTTCGGCGAGAAGGTCTACGACGGCATCCGGCACCGTCCGCATCTCCGAGGCGCCGTCGCACGGCCGCCCGGTGCTGATCTACGACGCCGCCTGCGCCGGGTCGCGCGCCTACCTGCACCTTGCCAGCGAGGTGCTGCGGCGCGAGCGCGCCGTCGCCTGATGAGCGCCGATCCGAACGCCGCGGCCTCGGCCGGGGCCTCTCGGCGCCAAGCTGGGCGACGAGCCGGCAGAGGCCGCCGAAGGGGCCGGCGCGGGCTCCCGGCTGCTGCTGATCGAGCATCTGCGGCCCAGCCGCTTCCAGCCGCGGCGGCGCATGGACGAAGAAGGCTCTGTGGAGCTGGCGGCCTCGATCGCCGAGCGGCCTGCTGCAGCCGGTGCTTGCCCGCCGCATCGACGGCGCCGGCGAGGACTACGAGATCATCGCCGGCGAGCGCCGCTGGCGGGCGGCGCAGCTGGCGCAGCTGCACGAAATCCCGGTGCTGGTCCGCGACTTCGACGACCGCGAGGCGCAGGAAGTGGCGCCTGCTCGAGAACCTGCAGCGAGATCTCGGCGCTGGAGGAGGCCGAGGGCTACCGCCGGCTGATGCAGGAGCACGGCCACACCCAGGAGGATATCGCCCGCGGCGTCGGCAAGAGCCGCAGCCACGTCGCCACACCCCAGGCTGCTGTCGCTGCCCGAGCCGCGGCAGCCGCCGGGCGGGACGGGCGGCTGTCGGCGGGACATGCGCGGCGCTGCTGACCGCCGCCGAGCCGGAAAAGGCGGCGCGCCGCTTCATCGAGCAAGGCCTGAACGTCCGCCAGACCGAGGCGCTGGCCAGCGCCGAGCGGCCGGCGGAGGGTGGTTCCGCGCAAGCCGCCGCCGGCGAAGGACGCCGATACCGTCGCCCTGAGCGCGACCCGGCAGCGCTGCTGGGGCTCGGCCATCGAGATCCGCTTTCAGCGGCCGCGGCGGCGCGCTGATCCTCAATTACGCGTCCTCGACCAGCTCGACGACATCCTCCACCGCCTGAGCCAAGGGCACTCACGGCCGCCGCCACCCGCCGCGGCGGGATCGACTGGCGCCGCAGCTTCCCCGCTTGCCATCAAACGGCGCATTTTCGACGGGGACGCCAATCTGTTGGGTGATCGGCGTATACAGAGTGTCCACTTCGCTCGGTAAATCAGACTCAAGATCAGCGAATAGCGGACGCGCTGGTTGAAACGGCCTTCGGCGTTCGGAAAGCTCTTCCGGAACTTCCACCAACTGATTTGAGGGACGACCGCGATCGATCTGATCTGCCAGTCCTGGGCCGGTCCCTTCCCAGATATCGGAGATCAGGCTTCCGCGGTCTCTCGACCGCACCCCGAGCATCCATTTGTCCTGTTCTTGCTGGCGGCAGTCTGATCAAGCGATCTCGTACACTCCTGACAGCTCGTTGATCTCCTCGATCTGAAGCTCCTTGTTGATCCGCGCCGGAAAGGTCTCCCGCTTTCGTTGGGCCGGTTGAGCCTAAACCGTGGGTGTCGGGAGGCGTAGCTGAGCTTCGTTTTGGCGGGCGCTCCGATGGTTTCCGGTTTCGATAAGGATGAGAGCGTCACCCTGAGTTTTACCGCCCGTTTCGACGATTGCCCTGAGCTGCTCCCGCGGCCAGGGCAGGACATAATAGTTCATGTCTTTGAAGACGATATTGGGGCCGGTCTCGCTCTGCGCGAAAGGCTGCAGATAATCCCGAATGACGACGCAGGGTCGGTTCGAGAAGCTGTTGATCAAGAATCCCCGTCGGGGCACGCCGTAGCCGTAGCGCCTGAGATGGGCGATTTTGCGGGCTTTGTTTTTGTAAGATCTCCCTTATTCACCATACCCGCTGTCCACGAATGGACCAGCAGGCCGCGGATACTCGGGCCAGAAGCCCGGGTAATGCGAAGCCAGCATGGCGGCCAGCCGAGCCGCTTCGGCATTCGCGGCACTCGTATCCTTCGTATGAGCGAACAGACTGTCCTTGTCCGTGGTCAGTGGGCAGGTGTCCGGGTGATCTTTCGAATACGCCCCATTGGCCAAGTAGTTGCCTCCTTCGAGGACGATATCGGGTTTTGTCGGCCAATAGGTTTGGCCCCATAGCACGCTTGTCCGCGACCGGGCGAGAGCTGGCCGAGGCCGCCCAGCACCATCCGTCATAGGTTGGATCGTCAGGAAGGTCTTTTCAGAACAGTTCACGGTAAGAGCGTCTGCGGCCTGCGCCGGATCTTCGGATTTCATAGAGGTTGTTGATGTCCGGGTATTCGCCCGAGCCGAAGAAATCCGGGATATTGCCCGCGGAGACGATGAGCAGCCGCTTTCTGTCGTTATCTATGCGCCAGTCGTCGCTCTCCTCAACTCCGAACGCAAGCTGATCGAGCTCGGCGGGATGGCGGCGTCGGTCTGCCCGCGGTGATCTGGACCTCTCTTGTCTGCATCTTATGGGGGATCGTCCACGACAGGCAGAAAGCCCTTTAGGTCAGGCCGATTGGTCTCCGTGCGGGCGATGGCCTGCGCCGTGATGTAACCGACATGCTCGTCCTGGTTATGGCCATCCGGTAAAAGCGAAGACTTTGACGGACTCAAAGGATGTGACCGATTTCAATGGCTTCCGCGCTTTCCAAACCGGCGTCAGATCGCCGAAGAGCGCGATGCCCGCCATCGCCGTGCCGTGGCCATGATGGTCATCCGTGCCCCAGTCCTGCGGATTGCAGCTATCGACACCGTTTGCGGCGATGGCGGCCCTGGAGGAGGGTGATTGACGGCCAGGCCCGTGTCCAGGACGCAAACCGAGCATTTCGCATCCGGATCCAAACGGAGCCGCGAGGACAGCCCCTCGCTCCAGTCTCTTTGCCCTCGGCGGAAGGGCGTCGAAGAATCCTGCCTGCGTCCGTAGGAAACGAAAGCCGGTGATGGCCTTTGTCACGAGTTCCAGCTTTTCCAGACTCCTTGTGAGTCCGTCTTGAAAGATTATTGCCGGGTCAGCCTGCGCAGCATGAGTTTGATCATGGCGAGACGGATGAAGGCGGCGGAAGTGTGAGGGAGAGTTCGTAGTGGCGGACGAGGCGCCGGCAGCGGGTCAGCCAGCGCGAGCGTACGCTCGACTAGCCAGCGTTTTGGCAGCACGATGAAGCCTTGGCCTGATCGGAGCGTTTGACGTTGAGCTGCCAGTCGCCGGTTTTGGCCACCGCGGTCGCCGCAACAGGGCCCTGGTAGCCGCCGTCGGCGAAGATGACGCGCGGATGAACGGGAAGAGCGCCCTGGTCTTCTTGTCGAGCACCAGGGCGGCCCCGTCGCGGTCCCGGATACCGGCGTGGTGAACCGCCACGCTCAGCAGCAGCCCGAGCGTGTCGACGAGGATATGGTACTCTTGACGCCTTTGATCTTCTTGCCTGCATCGTAGCCGACCGGGTCCGATGTGGGCCCTTCCGCCGCGTGGACGCTCTGGCTGTCGATGACGGCGGCGGTCGGGCTGGCTTCCCGGCCCTGCTGCTCGCGGACGCGCCGATAGAGCTCGTGATGGATGCGCTCCAGGGTTCCGTCCCAGGCCCACAGCTGCAGATAGCTGTGGCATCGGTGTGCCGCGCGGCGGCAGGTCTCCGGCAGGTGTCGCCACTGGCAACCGGTTTCAGGACGTAGAGCATGCCGTTGAGCACGGCGCGCAGATCGACGCTGCGCCGCCGTCCCCCTGTCGCCCCGGCGGGATCTGCGGGCGATGACCGCCCATTCCTGCACGCTCAGGGTCGCTCGGGTAGCGTGGCGGCCGACTCGACAATGACGGGCGCGACTTCCGGGGTTCCACATGCTCAGCTCTCCTCTTCACGGAGACCCCTTGAATCACAACCGATTCCTCCGATTCAACAAGCTTCAGGACCGGCTCTCAAGCGAGCAGCGTACGGAGCAGATCTGACGTTCGGGAAATTTCAGGTGATGAGCGGAAACCGTGATGCCGCCAAGATCGCGTGCCTTTGCCTTGAAGGCCTCGAATTGCTCTTCGCGCAGCCACACTTCCCATGTGCAGGGCTGCGCCGTGTCAGGCGGAAGAGGCGATCTGTCGATCCAGAAATTGCCGATCCGGACCGGCTCGATGGATGCCGTCTTATCGTATTTTTTGTAGTGCCGAGGCCCTGCATCCCGGTTCTTTGAGGGGTTGCCATAGGCCCTGATCTGGCCTTCGATGAACTGCTTTCTTGTAGGCGGGATGTAGAGAATCGCGCTTTCGGGATTCCCCTGAGGATCGAGCTTTACATTCAGGACCTCGATCTTCTTGCCCTGCGCATTTTCGAGAGTCGTCACGTCGATCTTGGTGCCGGGCCGGAACTGAAATTCGACGGCCGCACCCTTATCAATGCCGGCCGGGTCAAGTCCGTAACTCCGATACTGCGCTTCCAGGGAGACAAGCGCGTCGCGATAGGCTCGTTCGAGGCTCGCGCCGTGGGACTGCTGCTCGAAAAACGGGATGTCGGGCGGCAATGTGACGGGGCGGCCCTTCGGCGTATAGGATCGCGCCCGGTTCTGATTCTCCAGTAAAATATGAGGATACTTTTCAGCGGGCATGGCTTATCAGGCATTACTCTTGGCTTTTGCCCGCTCTTCTAGCATATCGGCTAGGTCTTGCATACTGACGTGCTCTTTTCCTTCCAGAACCGTAAGTTTTGCCGCGTCGTCGCACGCCCGTGTAATCTCGGCGTGACTGAGTCCTTCGGCCAGCTTTTCTAGCTTTTGCCAGTCTCGGATCTCGTACGAGAACTGGGCAAGCCTGTTTTCGATCAGCGGACGTACCTGCTCCGGCGTGGGCAACGCATAATTGATCACATCGTCAAATCTCCTGAAAAGGGCGAAGTCCAAGAGCTTTTTGTAATTGGTCGCCGCTACGATCATGCTGTCGGATTCGTCCTGCTCCAGGAACTGCAGGAAGGAATTGAGCACCCGGCGTATTTCGCCGACATCGTTCGGCGAATGCCGATCGCTGCCGATCGCATCGAACTCGTCGAAGAAATAAAGGCCGCGGGTCGTCCGTATGGCGTCGAACACCAACCTTAGCTTGGAGGCGGTCTCGCCCATGAACTTGGTAATCAGGCCGTCGAGACGGATCGTGAAGAGCGGCAGTTTAAGCTCGTGAGCGAGCGCGGCGGCCGTTGCCGTCTTTCCCGTTCCGGGCGGCCCATAGAGGAGGAGCTTGCGGCGCGGCTCCAGATTGCGGCTGCGCAGTTTGGCCTGTTGCCGATACTCATGGATGATCCTTTCAAAGACTTTCCGCTGCTCCGGCGAGAAGGTCAGGTCGCTCAGCCGTAGGCGGGGTTGCGAAACGGCGAGAATCGCAGCCAGCTCGGGCTTGGGCTGGATGACCGTAAGGACGTTGTTGCGCGCAGAATTCTTCTTTGCCTTCGCTTCATCAATGAGCTGCTTCAACTCGTTGGCAAGTTTCGTATGACCCTGTTTGGCCTCATGGGCCGCGACCTGAGTAGCGATCGTGATAAATCGCTCATCGTCTCCCTTAACGTGACTCTGCAATAGAGCCTTTATTTGACTCGCAGTGGCCATACGTCAAAAATATCCGCAGATGTATTTCATAAACTAACGAGCTGCAAGCTAATGCCCGGGTCATTTTAGGGCACTTTGAAGTGTACCAGATTGGTTGAGTCTTGAGAATCCCCCCATAGGTTGGTCGGCTACCTGCGGTTCCGCGCCAGTTCCCCGATTTGCATCAGGGTGCGCTGGCAGAGGAGTTCTTGCGGGGCGCCGGTGCGTTTGGAGGCGAGCTCGGCTTCGGCGACGAGGGTCAGCGCCGTTGCCAGGCGGTCCGGCGGCCATGCGCCGATCTGGCGGATGAACTGCGGCTGCAGGCGGAAGAATACCGGCGGACGCACCGACGCCATCGCCGCGCGGGCGTCGCGGCCGGCGGCCATGGCGGCGCGGGCCTGCAGCAGCCGCTGCAGGTGGCGGGCCAGCATCCGCAGCACCGCGATCGACGAGACGCCCTGGTGAAAGGCCATCTGCAGGCTGCGGTCGAGCGCCCGCTGATCGCCGTCGCAAGCGGCGAAGACGATGGCGTCCAGCGACAGGGCGCCGGCATCGCCGATGATCGCAAGGACGTCCTCGGCCTCGATGCGGCCCGGCTCGCCGCGGTAGAGGACAAGCTTCTCCAGCTCGCTGCGGGTCAGGCCGCGATCGGCGCCGAGGAATGCCGTCAGCAGATCGATGGCCTCCGCCGAGGCGGTCATGCCGTAACGCCCGAGATCCTCGACGATCACCTTCTGCAATGCCTCGGGTTCGTCGAGATAGCAGGCGACCGCGGCCCCGGCGTCGGCCCCCTCGAAGGCCAGCCGCAGCGGCGAGCGCGGCGGCAGCTCGCCCGCCTCGACCACCACCAGCCCTCCCGCATTGCCGGCCTCGAACAGCACACGCAGCGCCGGCGCGATCACATCCTTGCCGTCGCGGACGCGCACGACCCGCCGTCCGCCGGTAAACGGCAAGCTCGCCGCCTCGTCCGCCAGCCGGGTACGATCGTCCTTGAGGGCGTCGGCCGCCAGCTCGGCGATGCGGAAGGGATCGTTGTCGCCGCCCGCCACCGCAACGACGAGGCGGTCGGCCCGCTCGCGCACCAGCCCATGGTCGGGGCCGTAGAACAGCGCCGCGACAATCGCCGGATCGGGCTTGCGCAGGAAGGATTCGAGACGGGCGCCGGCGAGCTTCACTGTCCGCTGGGACTGACCGGGCCGCCCGTCTCCGGCTGGCTGATGATGTCCGGCCCGGCGTCGCCCGGAGGCGCCGAGGTCGTATCGCCGGGATGTTCCTTGGCGGAGGAGGCTGCCGCGGCGGCGGCCAGCGCGGGGTTGGTGAAGTAGACCGCGAGCTTGTTGCGGATCTGGTAGGCGACCTGGTCGATGGCGCGGTTGCGGGCGTCGTCGGCGCCGACGACGGTGGAAAAGTCGTTGTCGAGAAGATTGTAGCCGCTCACGGCGCGGGTGGTGCCGGAGAAGACCTGGTTGCCGGAGGCGTCCTCGCGCAGGGCATATTTGGCGGTGGTCTCGATGGTGGCGCGGCTGGCAAAGCCGCTGCGCTCGACGGCGTAGGTGTCGATCTTCTCCTTGAGCTGCACGTCCAGCGTATAGCGGTGATCGACCGACGCCGAGGCGGCCGGATCGAGCAGGCGCTCCAGCTTGTTGCGCAGCAGCTGGCCGGAACGGTCGGGGATCGGCGCCACGTCGACGGTGGCGAGGTCGGCGGCGATCGGCGATGCCGAGGCACCGGAGGCGGTGGCATCGGAATGCTGGCCGTACATCGGGCGGAAGCCGCAGCCGGCGCTCGACAGCACGACAACCGACGCGATGGCGGCGGCGAGACCGCGCCACCGCAGCGGACGCCGGCCGGAACGATGGCTATCGTACCTCCCCGCGTCCGCGGCTTTCGGGATCCCGCTGCTCATACCACCACGTTGACGATGCGGTTGGGCACGACGATGACGCTGCGCGGCGCCCGCCCGGCGAGAACTTCGGTTACCTTCGGCAGGGCGAGGGCGGCCTCACGTACCGCCGCCTCGCCGGCGTCGCGGGCGACTTCGAGAGTCCCTCGCAGCTTGCCATTCACCTGCACCCCCAGCTTCACTTGCTCTTCGACCAGCAGCGCCGGATCGGCGATGGGCCACGGCTCGAACGCCAGCAGCCGGTCGTGGCCGAGGCGCTGCCACAGCTCCTCGGCGAGGTGCGGCATCAGCGGCCCGATCAGCCGGACGATGACGCCCAGCGTCTCGCGCCGCGCCGCCCGCGACGCGGCACTGTCATCGTCCAGCTCGGCAACAGCGTTGGTCAGCTCGCGGATGCGGGCGACGGCGCGGTTGAAGCCGAACTTCTCCAAATCCGCCGTGACCTGCGCGATCGTCCGGTGGGTTTCCCGGCGAAGCTGAATCAGGCGCTCGCCGCCGGTGCCCTGCCCGGTCGCCGGCGCCTCTTCGGTCGCCGCCTCGACCATCCGCCACAGCCGGTTGATGAACCGCCAGGCACCATCGACGCCGGCCTCGGTCCACTCCAGATCGCGCTCCGGCGGGCTGTCGGAGAGCATGAACAGCCGGGCGGTATCGGCGCCGTAGCGGTTGATGATGCCTTCCGGATCGACGACGTTCTTCTTCGACTTCGACATCTTCTCGGAGCGGCCGACGACGGCCGTCGCCCCCGTCGCCCGTTCGGTCACCGTCTCGCCGGTGCGGACTACTTCGTCCGGCGACAGCCAGCGGCCATCTTCGGCGCGGTAGGTCTCGTGGCAGACCATGCCCTGGGTCATCAGGCCTGCGAACGGCTCGTCGATGCCGATGCGCCCGCACCGGCGCAGCGCCCGGGTGAAGAAGCGCGAGTAGAGCAGGTGCAGGATCGCGTGCTCGATACCGCCGATGTACTGATCGACCGGCATCCAGTAGCCGACGGCCTGCGCATCGAGGCCATCGGCGGCGTCGGGCGAGCAGAACCGGGCGAAGTACCAGGAGGATTCGAAGAAGGTATCGAAGGTGTCGGTCTCGCGCACCGCCGGACCGCCGCAGCCGGGGCAGGTGGTGTGCTTCCAGGTCGGATGGCGGTCGAGCGGATTACCGGGCGCGGCGAAATCCACGTCCTCCGGCAGCCGCACCGGCAAATCCCCCTCCGGCACCGCAACGATGCCGCATCGGGCGCAATGCAGGATGGGGATCGGGCACCCCCAGTAGCGCTGGCGCGAGACACCCCAGTCGCGCAGCCGCCAGGTCACGGCGCGGGCGCCGTTGCCGTCTTCGGCCAGCCTGCGGATGGCCTCTGCCGTTGCTTCCGCCACCGAGAGCCCGTCGAGGAAGCGGGAGTTGATGATCCGGCCGGGCCCGGTATAGGCGGTCTCGCCGACGGTGAACGTCGTCGGATCGGCGTCCGGCGGCGCCACGACAGGCAGCACCGGCAGGCCGTAGGCGCGGGCGAAATCGAGGTCGCGCTGGTCGTGCGCCGGGCAGCCGAAGATGGCGCCGGTGCCGTATTCGGTGAGGACGAAGTTGGCGACGTAGACCGGCAGCAACCAGTCCGGATCGAACGGGTGCACCGCGCGCAGGCCGGTATCATAGCCGCGCTTCTCCTGCGTCTCGATCGCCGCCTCGCTGGTCGCTCCGCGCGCGCACTCGGCGACGAAGGCGGAGAGCTCCTCGTCGCGGGCGGCGCAAGCGACAGCCAGCGGGTGGTCGGCGGCGATGGCGCAGAACGCCGCCCCGAACAGCGTGTCCGGGCGGGTGGTGTAAACCTCCAGCCGGTCGTCCCGGCCGGCGAGACGGAATAGCACGCGGGCGCCTTCGGAGCGGCCGATCCAATTCTCCTGCATCAGCCGCACCCGCTCCGGCCAGCGCGCCAGCCCCGGCAGCGCGTCCAGCAGGTCGTCGGCGTAGTCGCTGATCTTCAGGAACCACTGCGCCAGCTTGCGCCGCTCGACCGGCTCCCCCGAGCGCCAGCCGCGGCCGTCGATCACCTGCTCGTTGGCGAGCACGGTGTTCTCGACCGGATCCCAGTTGACCCAGGCCTCGCGCCGGTAGACCAGCCCTCGCGCAGGAAGTCGAGGAACATCTTCTGCTCGTGCACATAGTAGCCGGGATCGCAGGTGGCGAACTCGCGCGCCCAGTCGTAGGACAGGCCCATGCGCCGGAGCTGCCGGCGCATCGTCGCGATGTTCTCCTCCGTCCAGGCGGCCGGATGCACGCCGCGCTGGATCGCCGCGTTTTCCGCCGGCAGCCCGAAGGCGTCCCAGCCCATCGGATGCAGCACATTGAAGCCCTGGGCGCGCTTGAAGCGGGCGACGACGTCGCCGAGGGTGTAGTTGCGGACGTGCCCCATGTGGATGCGCCCCGACGGGTATGGGAACATCTCCAGCACGTAATATTTCGGCCGCAGGGGGTCTTCGCGCGCCGTAAAGCAGCGGCGCTGTTCCCACAGCGCCTGCCATCGGGCTTCGGTTTCGGCAAAATCGTAACGGGACATCGCGTGCTCGCCGATGCGGGGTGATCGTTGGCTGCCGCACGGCCCGGCGGCGGTGCGCCGCCCCGGATGCTACTGTTGCAGGGTATCGAAGCGAAGCTGGCGGGCGCGCGTCAGAATCGCATCCTCGATCTTGGAATTGGCGGCAGCGGGAATGGCGGCGTCCTGCCAGCCATTGCCTTCCTGCACCTGCCGGAACACCGCGACGCGCACGCCATCGGCGCGCAGCGACCGGCTGAGAATGTAGACGTTCATCTTGAAGCGTTCCTGCGGTGCGTCCGGCATCGCGTACCAGTCGGTGATGATCACGCCGCCGAACGGATCGGCGGAATTCACCGGCATGAAGGCGATGGTATCGAGCGTCGCCCGCCACAGGAAGCCGTTGACGCCGATGCCGCCGCCGCCCTCCTGATCCTGACGCTGCCGGTTGCCGGTGCCGATGGACAGCCCATTCTCGCCAAAAAGCGAATCGCGCTGCTGATAGGGGGTCGAATCGCCGCGGGAGCGATTCGGATAGACTCCCTCCGGCTGGGTCGAGCCGCAGGCGGACAGCATCGTTCCGAGCAGCCCCGCCGCCAGAATGGTCGCTGCGTGTTTGCGAGGAATGCGCCGCATCATTCAGAACCTCTTGCCTGGGTGCTGGTAAACCCGCAGTCGCGGCCTGTCAACAGATGCGCCGGGCCATCTTATGGCATCCGCGCCGCCATCAGGATGGCGGCAGCCGCTGTGTACCCTTCCAACCGGCGTTGTTGCGCGCAGACAACAGTGCTGAATTTTAAGCACACCGATAGCGCACCGAGAGTTGATCATCCCATAACACCGTGCCTTGATGACGCCATTCAGAAAGCGGGCGTCTTCTGGCGTCCGGTTGAATAGCAAACGGAACTCTGGAAGAACACGAGGGTACGGATGAGAAAGCTACTGTACGCGACGACCGCGCTGACTGCCGCGGCTCTGATCGCTGGCGCTGCGGGGGAAGCTGCCGCTCAAACCGCCACCGCTCCTACTCTGCAACAGACCGGCGGACAGCCCTCCCCCTATCGCGAACAGTTGCCCGCCCCGCCGCCGACTACTGTCCCGGCGACCCCGGCGCAGCAGCCGTTCCAGTCCAAGTCGGCAGAACGGATCAAGCTTGGACTGTCGGGCTACTTCCAGCAGTTCGGCGTGGTCACCGATCAGAGCTATCGGGTGCGCGCCACCCCGGCGACGAGCTCAAATCATCAGAGCACTCAGCTAGTCGATCAAAAGCATAACTCCGAAATCTGCGTCATCGGCCAGACGACACTCGACAGCGGCCTGACGATCGGCGTCAATGTGCAGATCGAGGCAAACACCGAAGCAGACACGGTTGATGAAACCTATCTGTTCATCCAGTCGCCGACCATGGGTCAGTTGATCGTCGGTGACGAGAACAATGCCGGCTACCTCCTGCACGTCACTGCGCCGGACGGCGGTATCAGCCTCGACTCCGGTGACCTTTGCAACCTGCGGGCCTTCGAAACGGGTACCGCCACGCAGGCGGCCGGGTACGGCGGTCTTGGCGCCAACCTGTTCGATTCGCCGACCTGCACCACCAACCTGCGTCTGAATGACAACGACTCGGGTAAATTTACCTATATTACCCCGCGCTTTGCCGGGTTCCAGGCTGGCGTCTCCTACATCCCGAACCTGGAGGCCGGTGGCGACAACAACAGCGCCCTGACCAAGATCGGTACCGGTGATAACGGACGGAATTCAGGTCTGAAGAACGGTGTCGCGGGTGGCGTGAATTATACCGAGACATTCGGTGACTTCGGCGTCCAGGCTTCAGGCGGTGCGATGTGGGCCGAGTCGTTCTCCGGCGGTGCCAATGGCTCGAACGCCAACCTGGTGGGCTACAACGCTGGCGCGCAGTTCAGCTTTGCCGGGTTCAGCGTCGGTGGCGGCTGGCTGTATGTTCCGCAGGGACAGCGTCAGGTGGTCTCGGCGGCGCAGGCAGGCACCACCGGTGCGACGGCGGGCAGCCCAATCCGCTCCAACGGCATGAGCTGGACGGCAGGCGGAGCCTACGAGTTCGGCCCGTACAAGATCGGCCTCGACTATATGTACGGCGAGAACAACAAGACGACCTCGGGTGGCAAGGACCGCCTGACCCAGGCCATCGTCAGTGGCAGCTATGCCCTCGGCCCGGGCATCAAGCTGGTCGGCGGCGTCTTCTACTACGACTGGGAAGAAGAGAACCAGCTGTCGAAGAACAACGGCATCGGTGGCCTTTCCGGTCTGAAGCTCTCTTTCTAGTCGATCGATCCTTCAGCGAACGGCAAGGGCGGCCTCGCGGCCGCCCTTTCTTCTTCCGGGCTGCTGCGTCGCGGAGGCGGCTATGGGCGGCATTCTCTGGCTCGCGTCCTACCCGAAATCCGGCAACACTTGGCTGCGGGCCTTCCTTGCCAATTATCTTGCCGACGCGCCGACCCCCGTCGACATCAACACCCTGCCGGATTTCGCCTATGGCGACATGCGTTCCGACTACTACACCCAGCTCGCCGGTAAGCCGGCCGGCGCGCTGAGCGGGGAGCAGATCAACGCCCTGCGTCCGGCGGTGCCCCGCTTTCTCGCCGGCGCCCGGCCGGGCATGGTGTTCGTCAAGACCCACACGCTGCTGACCACCCTCGACGGCATCGCCACGATCACCCCTGAGGCGACCGCTGGCGCCATCTATGTCGTCCGCAATCCGTTCGACACGGCCGTGTCATTTGCGCATCACTATGGACTTCGCATCGACGAAGGCGTTCGCGCGCTGTGCTTCAGCGGCCTGTGCATCGAGCCGAAGGCGGGCCACATCCGCCAGGTCGTCGGCGACTGGAGCAGCCACGCTGAAAGCTGGCTGCGTCCGCCGGGCCTGCCGCGGCTCAGCCTGCGGTACGAGGACATGGTGGGGGCGCCGCAGGGCAGCTTCAGCCGGGTGGTCGATTTCCTGAAGCTGCCGAAGGACCGCGAGCGGCTGAAGCGGGCCATTCGCCAGAGTTCCTTCCGCGTGCTGGCGGAGCAGGAGCGGAAGAAGGGTTTCGTCGAGCGCTCGCGCAACGCCGACCGATTCTTTCGCAAGGGCGGCGTCGGCGGCTTCCGCCAGGATCTGAACCCGGAGCAGGTGGCGATGCTCACCGAACGCCACCGTCCGATGCTCACCGAGCTCGGCTATCTCGACGCCGCCGGCACGCTGCTGATCTGAGGGTAGGGACGGCAGCGCGGGTTTCGCCGGTGGCCGCGATTCGGGTAGGCTCAGCCGCGAGCGAAGCAGGCAGCGACAGGATCCACAGGCGCATATGTCTCATCCCGGCACGGCAAAGCCCCGTCCCGGCGCAAGTCCGGCGGCGCGCGATCTGGCGGCGGCGGTGCAGCGGCATCAAAACGGCCGGCTGGGCGAGGCTGCGGACCTGTATCGCCGGGTGCTGGCGCGCGAGCCGCGGCAGGCCGATGCGCTGCACCTGCTGGGGCTGCTGGAGCATGGGCGCGGTCGGCATGGTGAGGCGCTGGCGCTGATCGAGCGCGCCATTGCCGCCAACGCTCGCATCGCCGCCTTTCACATCGCCCATGGCACCGTGCTGGGCGCCCTTGGCCAGCCCGATTCGGCCGCGGACGCCCTGGCGCGGGCGCTCGCCATCGATCCTGCCCATCCCGAGGCGCTCAATGCGCTCGGCAACCTGCGGCTGGCTGCAGGCGACGCGGCGGCGGCGGTGGAGGCCTACCGGCAGGCGTTTGCCGCCCGGCCGGACTACGTGGAAGCGCTGAGCAACCTCGGCAGCGCCCTGCGGGCGCAGGGCCGGCTGGCGGAGGCGGAGACCACGCTGCGGCAGGCGATCAGCCTCCGCCCGGCCTACGTTTCGGCGCTCGCCAACCTCGGCCTGGTGCTGCAGGAGCAGGCGCGCTGGGACGAAGCGCTGGCTACGTACGATGCGGCACTGGCGGCGGACGGCGCGCATCCGGCAGCGCGCGGCAACCGGGCGATGCTGCTGCTGCTGCTGGGCCGGCTGGAGGAGGGCTTCGCCGAATACGAAGCGCGCTGGCAGATGCCGGGGTTCTCGACGCGCCGCCGCGACCTCGGCTGCGCGGCGTGGGACGGCAGCCCGCTGGATGGCCAGACGCTGCTGGTGCATGCCGAGCAAGGACTGGGCTCGGCGATCCAGTTCGTGCGCTATGCGGCGCTCGCCGCCAGCCGCGGCGCCCGCGTCGTGCTGGAGAGCCAGGCGCCGCTGCTGCGGCTGTTCCGCCAGTCGCTGGTCGGCACGGGCCTGCCGGTAGAGGCGGTGATCCGCAAGGGCGAGGCACTTCCGTCCTGCGACCGCCAGGCGCCGCTGATGAGCCTGCCGCACCTGTTGGGCACGACGCTGGAGAGCATCCCGGCTGATATTCCGTATCTGTCTGCCAGCGCAGACGATGTCGCCGCGTGGCGGCAGCGGCTGGCGGCGACGCCTATGCCCCGCATCGGCCTCGTCTGGGCCGGCAACGCCCGTCATGAAAACGACCACAACCGCTCGATGCCGGCTGCGTCGCTGGCGCCGCTGGTGGCAGGGACCGCCGCCTCGTTCTTCAGCCTGCAGGTGCCGGCGAAACCGGACGACCTCGACTCGCTACCGCCCGGCCGGGTGACCGACCTATCGGCGCAGCTCCGCGATTTTGCCGACACCGCCGCCGTGGGGTTCTCGACCTGCTGATCACCGTCGATACGGCGCTCATCTGGCGGGCGCCCTCGGCCGGCCGGCGTGGCTGCTGCTGCCTACGACCGGAGTGGCGCTGGCTGCGCGACCGCGAGGACAGCCCGTGGTATCGAGCCTGCAGCTGTTCCGCCAGACGGCGCCCGGCGACTGGGCGGGACCGGTGGACCAAGTCAGGGTGGCGCTGGGCTCGAGCCGGGCTGTCGCTGGAGCGCAGCAGATGAGCCGCCGGCTGCCGGCCGCCATGCAACGTCGGCCCGAGACGCCCGCCTGCCGCCGGGATGCCAAATTGCTGGCGGACGGGGCGAAAGCGGCATCGGCAGGGCGATCTGCGCAAGGCGGCGGCCTGCTACAGCCAGGTGCTGCGGCTCGATCCCCGCCAGCCGGACGCGCTGCATCTGTCCGGGCTCATCGCCCGCAGAGCGGCGACCACGCCGGCGCGCTGGCGATGGTCCGCCAGGCGCTGGCCGTCGATGCCCGGCAGGCGCCCTTCCATAACTCGGAGGGCGTCATTCTTCTCGCTCTCGACCGCCTCGCTGAGGCCGAGCAGTGCTTCCGCCGCGCCCTCGATCGTGATCCCCTCTACGCCGAGGCGCTGAACAACCTCGGCAACGCCCTGCAGCGCAGGCACCTGCTGGCCGATGCCGTCGCGGCCTATGGCCGCGCGATCGAGGCGCGGCCGGGGTACGCCGAGGCGTGGTGCAATCGCGGCCGGACGCTGCACCTCGATGGCCGGACGGAGGATGCGGTGGCCAGCCTGCGGCAGGCGCTGGGGCTAAGACCCGGCTGGGCGAAGGCGCTGCGCTGGCTGGGCAATGCGCTGGGCGCCGCTGGCGATCGGGATGCCGCGGAGGCCGCCTACCGGCAGGCGCTGGAGGTTGACGCGTGCGACGCCGAGACCTGCGGCGCTGGCGGCACTGCTGGGCGCGGCAACCGCCTGGAGGACGCGCTGGCGGCGGCGGACGCCGCCCTGCGCAACAACCCGAGCCTGCTGCGGGCGGCGGTCACTGCTGCAGGTGCTGCGCCGGCGCAACGATCCGCAGACAGCGCTGGCGAGCTGGATGCCGTGCCCGCGATCCGCCGCGGGAGAGCGCGCTGCGCCGCGTTCGAGCGCGGCCAGATCCTCGATCGGACCAAAGCCTACGCCGCTGCCTACCAGGCGTTCGTCGAGGGCAATCTCTTACTCGCCGAGGAGCCCGCCGCCCGGCGGATCGATCGGGCGTTCTTCCCGCGGCTGATCGAGCGGCTGCGGCAGCGGTTCACCGCCGAATGGGTCGCCGGTTGGCAGCCGGCACCGTCTGCCGAGGCGGGGCAGCGCCGGTGTTCCTGGTAGGGTTCCCCCGGTCTGGTACGACGCTGCTCGACCAGATTCTCGATTCCCATCCGGCGCTGACGACGATGGAGGAAAGGGACGCGCTCGATCAGGTACGCCGCGCCGTCGACGGCTGCCGAAGGCTATCCCGAGGCATGGCCGGCCTCGATGACGCTGGGGTGGCGGATTTGCGGCGGCTTTACTGGGGCGAGGTGGCGCAGCATCCTGGGCGATCTCGGCGGGCGTACGCTGGTCGACAAGATGCCGCTGAATACCATCGATGCCGGCCTCGTCCACCGCCTGTTCCCGCGGGCGCGCATCCTGCTGGCGCTGCGCCATCCTGCGATGTGGTGCTCAGCGGCTTCATGCAGGCGATGCAGCCGAACGCGGCGATGATGCTGTTCGACAGCCTGCTATCAACCGCGCAGTTCTACGCGGAGGTCATGGACCTATGGCGCCACTACCGGGCGGTGCTGCCGCTCACCTGGCTCGATGTCCGCTACGAAGATCTGGTCGCCGACTTCCCCGGCCAGACGCAGCGCATCCTCTCGTTCCTCGGCCTGCCGTGGGATGACGCGGTGCTGGGCTACGCCGAGCATGCCAAGACCCGCTCGATCGCCACCCCCAGCTACCATCAGGTGGTTCAACCGATCTACCGGCGCTCGGTCGATCGCTGGCGCAACTATGCGTTCGCCTTTGATGACGTGCTGCCGGTGCTGCAGCCGTTCATCACTGCGTTCGGTTATGCCACGGCTTCGGCGGAGGTGGGCGGGGAGGCCAAGGGGGAGGCCGGGTGAGACGGCGTCGCTGCGAGGGCGCCGATGGCGGCGAAGCCGGCCGCGCCGCTGCCGCGCAGGCGACGGGCGGAGGTCGCATCGATCCGCGCCGGGGCGTAGACCAGCAGCGGACTGCCGGACCATCCGGGCGAAGCGCAGCGGCCCCAGCGCCGCAGCACGCGGATGGCTGGCGGTGGCGAACACCGGCGCGAGCGACACCGCATCGACCGCGCGCGCCGCTGCCCGGCGGATCGCTATCGGCGAGTGGGCGGCGGCGGTGAGCAGCGTGCCCTGCCGCCTTGCCGGCCAGCGGCCATAGCCGCGCCGGAGCAACGCTTCCGGCAGGTGCAAGCCGTCGGCGACCGCCGCCAGCCGCGCGTCGGCGGCGACCAGCAGGCGGATGCGGCGGCGGCGACACGGACAGATCAGGCGACGGACGAGCTTCGCCCGGCGCGCCGGCTCAGGCTCGCGTCGATCACGGCGCTTCCGGGCGGCAGCCGCTCCACCGCCGCCAGCGGATCGGGCAGCCGCACCCTGTCGGTCATCAGGATCAGCCGCGGCAGATGCGCCGCTGCTTGCGGCCGTTTGACGCACCGCGCCACGTCTGCGAGGGTCCGCCGCGCTGGTCAGCATGGGAAGAAGAGGTGCCGAAGGTGAGACCGATCCGAGCCCGCAGCCGCAGCCCCGGTCGATGTCGCGGCCAACCTTGCCGCCGTCGAAGCGGAAATCGCGGCGGCAGCCCGCGCCGCGGCGCGGAGGAGGTAACGCTGGTGGCGGTGGCGAAGACCCAGCCGGCCTCGGTGGTGGCGCGCGCCCTTGCCGCCGGCCAGCGGACATTCGGCGAAAACCGCGTGCAGGAAGCCGAAGACAAGTGGCCGGAGCTGAAGAGCGCCTACCCCGGGGTGGCGCTGCACCTGATCGGGCCGTTGCAGCGGACTAAGGTGCGGCGCGCCGTGCGCCTGTTCGAGGTGATCGAGACCATCGACCGGGCGGACCTGGCCCGCGCCGTCGCCGAGGCCGGCCGGCAGGAAGGCGCCACCCCGGATGTCTTCGTCCAGGTCAACACCGGCGAGGAGCGGCAGAAGGCGGGAGTCTTCCCCGACGAGACCGACGCGCTGGTCGCCGCCTGCCGCGATGACTTCGGCCTGCGGGTGCGCGGGCTGATGTGCATACCGCCGGTGGACGAGGAGCCGTCGCTGCACTTCGCGCTGCTGCGCGAGATCGCCCGGCGCAACGGCCTCTGCGAGCTGAGCATGGGGATGAGCGCCGACTTCGCCGTGGCGATCCGTTTTGGCGCAACGCATGTGCGCGTCGGCACCGCCATCTTCGGTGCCCGTCCGGCGCTGTCCGGCTAGCACACGGGCTCTCCGCCGACGATGGACAGGACGTCGCCAGGTTGGCAGCAGTCGAGCAGCGCAATCAGATCGTCAAGCGCCAGCGCAACGCAGCCCTCGGTCGGCGCGAAGTCCGGCCGCGCCACGTGCAGAAAGATGGCGCTGCCGCGGCCGGGGATCACCGGATCGTCGTTGCAGCCGACCACCGCCAGCAGGTCGTAGAGGCCGTCCTCACGCCACATGTCCTCATGCGAAGCGGCAAACGGCAGCCGCACCGGGTGGTTGTAGGCGGCATCGGCCGGATCGTCGCACCAGCCGAGGCCGGGATCGATCGCCGCCACCGGCAGGCCGCAGCCCGGCGGCGGCCGCAGCCGGTCTGGGCGGTAGTACACCTCGCGCAGCGGAAAGCGTCCGGCCGGCGTCGCGCCGTCACCCTCGCGCTTGCCCGCGGTGATGCCGCCGCGGCCGAGCGCACAGCGGACACAGCGGTCAAGCCAAACAACCGTTGCATCGGCGCCGACGATGATCTCCATGAACCCGCGCTTCCGCCGCCGCAGGCCTACAGCAGGTGTCCGCCGCGGCCGGCCTTGGTGCGCATGTAGATCTCGTTGTGGCGGTTGGTGGGGAAGGCGTGCGGCACCCGCTCGTCGACGATGATGCCGCAGCGGGCGAGCCCATCCACCTTCGCCGGGTTGTTGGTCAGCAGGCGGACGTGGCCGAATCCCAGCTGCCGCAGCATCTGCGCCGCCGGCACATAGACCCGCTCGTCGGCATCGAAGCCGAGCTGCTCGTTGGCCTCCAGCGTATCGAAGCCGCGATCCTGCAGCTCGTAGGCGCGCAGCTTGTTGACGAGGCCGATGCCGCGGCCTTCCTGGGCGAGATAGAGCAACAGGCCGCCGCCGGTGTCGCAGATTTCGCGGATGGCGCCGCGCAGCTGGTCGCCGCAGTCGCAGCGCAGGCTGCCGAGGAGATCGCCGGTGAAGCATTCCGAGTGCAGCCGGGTCAGCACCGGCGCCGGCGGCTGCGGATCCCCGAGGATCACGGCAAGGTGCTCGAGGCCGCCGTCGAGCGGCCGGAAGGCGATGATGCGGGCGTTCTCGGCGCCGAGCAGCGGCACCCGCGCCTCGCTCACTGGCTTCAGCGTGCGCGCGGCGGTGAAGTCGTACTGGAACACGTCGCCGGCATCGACCCACAGCAGGTCGTGCCGGCTCGCCCATTTCGCCACGTCGTCGGCGTCAGGATCGGCAATTGGCGCCACCACCGCCGCCGGCAACAGGCGGGCGGTCTTCGCCAGCAGCACGGCGGCGGTCTCGCAGGAATAGGCGGCGGCCTCGCTGAGGCCGCCGGGCTGATCGGGATCGGCGCCGCCGCGGAGAGCGGATCGGCGAGCGCATGCACCATTTCCGAGGAGAGCCGGCTGTCGAAGGTGACGACGATGGGACGCAGGCCGATGCGCGCCAGCCCGAGCACCGCCGCCCGGCGAGCGGTGAGAACGAGGCGGGCTCGGCCATCGCAGTATCGGCCAGCGTCCGCAGGCCTGCCGGCGGTCGTCGCCTCGGCGGCCAGCACCAGCACCGCTGCACCGCCGCCGCCGGTGACCGCGACCGGCCGTCCACGTCGGAGGTCGGCGAGTGCGCGCTCGACGGCACGCAAGCTGACCGGCTCGCGCGATACGGGAACCGGAACGACTTGCAGGAGGCGATTCATTTTTCGTCCGACGGTGCTCTCGGCGACCGTAGCTTACCGGGCAACCGCCGGTGACAAAAGGCCCATGACAACGCGGTGTTCGCCCGTGCTCGCCCCGGATGCGCTCATGGTAATATAATGGTGCAATGCGCTATAGGTTCGGCGGCTTTGCCGCTTCCCGGCAGAGGAGGTGAAAGAACCGTGACGGCGGCAAGACGTGTACTCCTGGTCGATGACGACGAGACGCTGCTGGAAATGCTGTCGGAGCAGCTCCGCATGCACGAGGAATTCGCGACGGCGACGGCCGTCACCGCCGCCAAGGCGATCGAGGTGGCATCAGCCGAACACTTCGACGTGATCATCCTCGATGTGGGCCTGCCTGACATGGACGGCCGTGAAGCCTGCCGGCTGATGCGGCAGAACGGCGTCAAATGTCCCATCATCATGCTGACCGGCGCCGACACCGAGTCGGATACCATCCTCGGCCTGGAGGCGGGCGCCAACGACTATATCACCAAGCCGTTCCGGCTCGGCATCTTCGCCGCCCGGCTGCGCGCCCACATCCGCCAGCACGAGCGCAGCGACGATGCGGTGTTCAACGTCGGCCCCTATACCTTCAAGCCGGGGGCGAAGCTGCTGGTCAACCCCAAGACCCGCAAGAAGATCCGGCTGACCGACAAGGAAACGGCGATCCTCAAGTATCTCTATCGCTCCGGCAGCCGCGTCATCAGCCGCGACGTGCTGCTCGACGAGGTCTGGGGCTACAATGCCGGGGTGACCACGCACACGCTGGAGACGCACGTCTACCGGCTCCGCCAGAAGATTGAGGAAGACCCGTCGCGGGCGCAGCTGCTGGTCACCGAGGCGGGCGGCTACCGCCTCATCCCCTGAGCGCTGCCGCGGGCGTCAGCGCCATTGCCGAAGGAGCACGGCGCTCCGCCGCCTGGCGGAGTGGACGGCGCCGCCTGCGCCCGGTCGCCGCTGCCAACGGCGGTGGCAGGTACCCGTGGCGGGGAGATTCCGCCGCCTACTCCCCTTTGCTCACCGATTGCGAGGCAGTCGCGCACGTTTTGTTGAAGACGTCGTCGGATACCGGTATAGCCGCGTGGGATGATAATCCTGACAACGATACGTCCAGGGAGGCAAAGGCGATGACGGATTCTCAGCAGGACGAGATGGACTTGCCCCGGCGCTGGTTTCTGGGAGGGGCGGCAGCGCTGGCATCCGTGCCGCTCGCGCTGACGGCGGCAAAGGCAAGCGAAACGGAAACGTCGACGGATGACGTTGCGCAAAGGATCCTCGGCCTGTTCGCCAAGCTGCCGGGGGATATCTCGCTAAAGGTCTTCGCCCCTCCCTGCAATGGCGGGCCGGCGCTGCGGGTCAACCTCGCACCCGCGCGGCGGATGTTTGTCGGCAGCGCGATCAAGACCTTCGTGCTTGCCGAGGCATTGCGGCAGGCCGACGGACCGGACGTGGTCCAGAAGATCACCCAACGGCAGCTTGCGCTCAACGCCAGCGTCTGGAGCCTCGACAGTGCCACCTTCAATCCGCCCGAACTCTCGGGCCTGGTGTCGGAACGGACGACGCTCGAGGCGATGATCATGCACAGCGACAACACCGGTACCGACATGTCGCTGAAACTGGTTGGTCCGGACCGGGTGCGGGCCTTCATCGCTGCCGCCGGCTTGTCCAGCACCCAGATCCCCGACAGCACGCGCAGCTTTTTCGGCTACCTGCTGGGAGCGCCGGACTACAAGACCTTCACCTGGGCGCAAATTGTCGCCGCCGCCAACGACCCGATTGTAAATTCGCCGCTCAACAACACCGAGACGCTCGCCTCTTCGGCCAACGATTTCGTCTCCTACTATGCCCACGCCTTGCAGGGCGGGTTCTTCCGCAACAAGGAAACGCTTGACGAATTCCGGCGCATCCTGTCGCTGGGCGACGCCATCTGGCTGGTGCCGCTGCCGCTCGGGGTCAGCGCCTTCGTCAAGGGCGGCAGCATCGACGTTCCCGGCTTTCATGCGCTGTGCGTCCCGGGCGGCATGCTGGTTGCCAGCCGCTGGGTTTATTTCTGTTTTACCATCAACTGGTACGCCAGCGCGGAAACAGATCCGGGAACGGTCGCCGCATTCGCCGCTGCCACCAGCCGCGCTCTCAAGATCGTCAAGCAAAAGCTCAGCGGCTAGGAACGCCGCGATCCACCAATGCTGGCGTTTCGCTTGCCCGGTCCGGGTAAAACCTAGCCGTCATGCGGCAGATAAGGGGCGCAACCGGGCTATCGACGGTGGTCATTGCGGTAAAGCCGGCGAAGTGCGCGCGATGATGTCACCAATACAACTCCTCAAGCTGCGGGACATCATCTCGCTTTAGCCGGCCAAATCCGCCAAGCATTGGGCAAAAAAAAGCGCCCGGCCAGGGGGGTTAACCGGGCGCTTTAAGCTTCCTTGGAGGAAGCTGTCGGATGGCAGGGGAACCATCCGGGAGGAAGTCTCCAGGGGGAGACCATCCCTCCACGGCAATACATGGATTTGCTTACTCCTCAGGCCAATGAAGGAATTGCAGTGCAGCTATGCGCTGAACGCAATGATCCAAAGGGAACCTCGGTGCGTAATCGACCGTTATGGCGAATGCCGGCCAGGAAGACCCACGCCACCGCCGCCGCGCGGGTCCTTGAAGACAAACAGCGATGAATCGACGTCGACGTTGAAGGTCGGATCCAGCAGCGTGACCAGCGTGGTGATCCCTTGCGCATCGGTAACCGCCCACTGCCGCAACGCTGCCGTCTGCTCGTCGAAGATCAGCAGGATCGAGCCTTCGGCCGCCGTCGTCTTGCGGGTGACAGCAACCCGGATGGTGCCGTCCACCTGCTGGTAATCGGTCACCACCAGCTCCGGGTCGTTCAGCGAAATCTGCTTTTCCAGCAGGATACCGGCCGGCGTCGAGCTGAGCGGAATGTAGCTCACTTGCTCCAGGGCACGGTCGTAGTAGACGAGGAATGAGCCGTCAGCCACTACCAGGATCGGCACCGGCGGCTGGTATTCGACGCGCAACCGCCCCGGACGCTTCAGGTAGAGCTGGCCTTGCGCCGTCTCGCCGTTGGAGGCGTTTTGCTGGAAGGCGGACCGGACCGTCCGCACCGCATTGAGGCTCGCCTCGATGCGCTGCAATTGCGCCTGCGCGTCGGCATCCAGCGCCAGCTCCGGTGCGATGACCGCGCCGGCGTCGCCGGCGGTCACCGCGAGGCCGACGATAATGCCGGCAGCCGCCAGCATCCGGAGCCGGCCGAGGACGGTAAGGGGACGCGCAAGCCACATGAAGATAAAGTCCCGGTGAACTCGACAATTATTGCCGGCGGCGCATCAATCCGCCGGAACCAGACGAGGCTAGCGCCGGCGGCATGCCCGCATCCATCACGAGTACGCGAGTCCTCAGACCGCCCGTTCGCCCTGCAGGATTTCGCGCCGGCCGACGCGGTCGGCCTTGCTGACGAGCCCTTCTGCCTCCATCCGCTCGACCAGCCGCGCCGCCCGATTGTAGCCGATCTGCAGGCGCCGCTGCACGAAGCTGGTGGAGGCCTTGCCGTCGCGCAGCACGATCTCGACCGCCTCGCGGTAGAGGGCGGCGGTCTCGTCGTCGTCGTCCTCTGAAAGCGGCGCCGCGGTGTCGTCCTCCTGCTCTTCCGTCACCGCCTCGATGTACTGCGGCTCGCCCTGCTCCTTCAGCGTCTTGACCACCTGCTCGACCTCGCCGTCGGAGACGAAGGGGCCATGGACGCGGGTGACCCGGCCGCCCGGCGCCATGAACAGCATGTCGCCCTGGCCGAGCAGCTGCTCCGCTCCCTGCTCGCCAAGGATGGTGCGGCTGTCGATCTTCGAGGTTACCTGGAAGCTGATGCGAGTGGGGAAGTTGGCCTTGATGGTACCGGTGATGACGTCCACCGACGGCCGCTGTGTCGCCATGATAAGATGGATTCCGGCGGCGCGCGCCATCTGCGACAGCCTTTGAACCGCCGCCTCGATGTCCTTGCCGGCGACCAGCATCAGGTCGGCCATCTCGTCGACAACGACGACGATCAGCGGCAGCGGCGCGAGGTCGAGCTCCTGCTCCTCGAAGCGCGGCCTGCCGTCGCCATCGAAGCCGGTCTGGACGCGGCGCTTGAGCTGCTCGTCCTTCGCCCGGGCCTCGGCGACACGGGCATTGAAGCCGGTGATGTTGCGCACGCCGAGCTGCGACATGGCGCGATAGCGCTCCTCCATCTCGCGCACCGCCCATTTCAGCGCGACCACCGCCTTGCCCGGCTCGGTGACGACGGGGGCCAGCAGATGCGGGATGCCGTCGTAGACCGACAGCTCCAGCATCTTCGGATCGATCAGGATCAGCTTGCAGGCATCCGGCGACAGCCGGTAGAGCAGCGACAGGATCATCGCGTTGATGGCGACGGACTTGCCCGAGCCGGTGGTGCCGGCGATCAGCAGGTGCGGCATCCGCGCGAGGTCTACCATCACCGGGGTGCCGCCGATATCCTTGCCCAGCACCAGGGTCAGCGCGCCGCTGGACCGCTCGATCGCGTCGGAGGACAGCAGCTCGCGCAGGCCCACCATCTCGCGCCGCGCGTTCGGCAGCTCGATGCCGATGACGTTGCGGCCGGCGATCACCGCGACGCGCGCCGAAATCGCGCTCATCGAGCGGGCGATGTCGTCGGCGAGAGCGATCACCCGGGCGCTCTTGGTGCCGGGCGCCGGCTCCAGCTCGTAGAGGGTGATCACCGGGCCGGGGCGCACCTTGACGATGTCGCCGCGCACGCCGAAGTCGTCGAGCACGGTCTTCAGCATCAGCGCGTTCTGCTCAAGCGCGGCGCGGCTGACGGCATCGACCGCCGGCAACTGCGGCGCCAGCCGCAGCAGGTCCAGCGGCGGCAGCTGGTAGCGGGCCTTGGCCTCGAAGTCGAGGGCGCCCTGGCCGTCGCCGCGGTCGTTGCGCGCCGGCTTGCCCCGCGCCAGCTTCGGCTCGACAACCGCCGACCGCCGGGCCGCTGCCGCGGCGTGCGGCTGCCCGGAAGCCGGCGGGAAGGCGTCGTCGCCGTCGCCATCGGTGACGATGGGGATGCGGCCGGCACCGGGGCCCCTGGCGACGGCGCGCCCGCGCAGCAGGGTAGCGCTGCGGGCGGCGAGGCCGGGAATCTGCCGGCCGGCGGCGCGCAGGCGGGCACTCCCCGTCGCGCAGCGTCCGGACGAGGAGCCGCCAATCGGCGAGTGAGACGCCCATGCCGTAGCCGAGCGCAGCGGCGCCGGCGATGAACGCCAGAAGGGCCATGGTCGGGCGGGCAAGCAACGGCACCGGCATCGACCATCGCCGCCAGCGCGCCCAGCGCAACGACGCCGAAGCCGCCGCCCGAGCCGGCGGCGATCGGCCAGCCGGGCAGCGCCGGCACCGCCGCCAACGCCGTCGCCAGCAGCAGCATCGCCAGCAGCAGCGACAGCCCCTGCAGGAACAGGTGGCGCATCGGCCGCCGGCCGAGCAGCCGCCATCCCCAGCCGAGCAGGCCAAGGACCGGCACCAGCGCCGCCCAGCCGAAGCCGTGCAGCAGCAGGTCGGCGGTATACGCTCCGCCGCGGCCGAACAGATTGAGCGTCGGCAGGCCGGTCGCGTGGTTGAACGACGGATCGCCGGGATCGAAGCTGAGCAGCGCCAGGAACAGCGCCAGACCGGCGACGAACAGGGTCACGCCGGCAAGGTCGGCGAGACGCCGCCGCAGGTACGGGACCGCTCCGGCAGGCAGGATGGCAAGCGTCCCGGTTCGGATCATGGCGGCGCTCGTCTGTCTGTTGGATAGAAGACGATCATTTATAGGACGTTGAGAAGCTTTCTTAAAGCGTCTTCGGTAGCGTCGCGGTCATCCACCAGAGCGACCCGGATATAGGCGCGGCCGGGATTGCTGCCGTCGGCGCAATCCTTTGCAAGATAGGCGCCGGGAAGAACCCGCATCGCCGCCTGCGCCCACAGGGCACGCGCGGCGGCCTCGCCGTCGCCCACGTCCAGCCACAGGAAGAAGCCACCGGGCGGGCGGGCGAAGCCGAATCGTCCGCCGAGCAGGCTTTCCGCGAGGTCGAGCTTGGCGCGGTAGAGATCGGCGTTGGCGGCGGCATGGGCGTCGTCGTTCCACAGGGCGGCGGAGGCGGCGACGATCGGCAGCGGCAGCGCCGCGCCGCCGAACGAGCGCAGCCGGTGGAACGCCGCGATCAGCCGGGCGTCGCCGGCGACGAAGCCGGAGCGCAGCCCGGGAACGCTGGAGCGCTTCGACAGGGAATGGAAGACGACGACGTTATCAAGGCCGCCGCCGAGGGCGGCACAGGCGGCGAGGGCTCCCGTCGGTGCTTCCTTGTCCCAGATGTCGGCGTAGCACTCGTCGACGCACAGCACGAAATCATGCGCCCGGGCGAGGGCGACGGCGCTCTGCAGCAGCGATGCGGAAGCGACCGCCCCTTGCGGGTTGGCGGGCGAGCAGAGATAGAGCATCGCGGTCTGCGCCAGCGTTGCCGGCTCGATGGCGGCAAGGTCGGGCATAAAGCCGTTCTCGCGGGTGGCTGCAAGGAACACCGGCTGGGCGCGGGCGAAGACGGCGGCGGCGAAGTAGACCTGGTAGAAGGGATTGGGCATCAGCACCAGCGGCGGCCGCCCGCCCTTCTGCGCCGGCACCGCCACCTGGCCAATCAGGAACAGCGCCTCGCGGGTGCCGGCCACCGGCAGGACGTGCCGGTCGGGATCGACCACCCCGTCGGGTAGAAGGTAGCGGCGCTGCAGCCAGCCGGCGACAGCTCTTCGGAATTCCGGGGTGCCGTCCACCGGCGGATAGCGGCCCCAGTCGGCGGCGTGCCGCGCCAGCATCTCCGCCACCATCCGCGGTGGCGGGTGGCGCGGCTCGCCGACCGAGAGGATCAGTGGACTTAAGCCCGGCGGCGGCGCAACGCCGTCGAGCAGGGCGCGCAGCCGGTCGAAGGGATAGTCGGCGAGGCGGTCGATGAGTGGGTTGAGCATACCGGGATTTAGCTTGCGCCAGCTTCGGCAAACCACCTGCCGATATTTTCGTTACAGTTCACGCGAAGCCAATGCGGCAGCAGTTCCTCGACCTTTTTGTTTGCGTCATCCTTATTCCACTTTGAGGATGGCGTGGAAAGCGCTGCGGCTCCGCAGACAGCGACCTTAGTGACTGTGAATGTCGGTAACAATACAACCACTGTCATTATCGACAGCGCAATCACGGAATAAATTAAATTGGGTAGGCAACAAAATTTTTTGTAATTCCTATTAAGAGATCGAAGCACCTGTATCACCACTGCCGTTACTGTAGCGAGAAATAATACACCTGCCGAGTAGGCTGTTGCTTCAGAAAATATAATAGTGTAAAGCGCGGAAATCTTCGCCGATGAGCCCGTGCTGGTGCCAAGACTCTGTAATACTGCGGCAATTATAACTGTCAAGGCCGCAATAATACCGGCGATTACGTGAAGGAGTGCCCTAAGAAACTTTTCATGTGCTTCCCAGGACCCTGATCGCCCAGCACCTTGGTTTGCGGTTTCCGCATCATTCATTGATTGAACTTCAACAGTTAAAAGAAACTAAATGCCAAAGGTAACAGCAAAGTGTTGAAGGGTCAACGCGAGTGAAACGGAAAGGGCCGGAAGGATTTCTCCTTCCGGCCCTGAGCCGTCGCGGCCAGCGGGGAGAGCGGAGCCGTTCTTGCGCCGCGCAAGCCCGAGCGCGTTGCCGCTAGTGGAGGATTTCGCCGTGCAGGCTGAGGTCGAGACCGGCCACCTCCTGCTCCTGGGTGACGCGCAGGCCGATGATCAGATCGATGATCTTGAGGAGGATGAACGAGACGACCGCGCAGTAGACGATGGTGACGATCACACCTTCCACCTGCGTCCACACCTGCCCCGGATTGCCGAAGAACAGGCCGGCGATGGGGTTGCCGGCGGCATCGCTGCCGCCCACCCTCGGATCGGCATAGACGCCGGTGAGAATGGCGCCGACGATGCCGCCAACGCCGTGGACGCCCCAGACGTCGAGCGAATCGTCGTACTTCAGCGCGTTCTTGAGCCAGACCGAGGCGGCGAAGCAGAGGAAGCCGGCGATCAGCCCGATCATCAGGCCGCCAGTCGGATTGACGAAGCCGGAGGCGGGCGTGACTGCGACCAGGCCGGCGACGGCGCCGGAGATGATGCCAAGGATGCTCGGCTTGCCGCGGACCATCCACTCGGTGAACAGCCAGGACAGCGCCGCAGCGGCGGTGGCGATCTGGGTAACCGTCATCGCCATGCCCGCCCGCGGGCCGGCGGTGACGGCGGAGCCGGCATTGAAGCCGAACCAGCCGACCCACAGCAGCGAGGCGCCGATCAGGCTGAGGGTGAGGTTGTGCGGCGCCATGTTCTCGCTGCCGTAGCCCGACCGGCGGCCGATGACGATGCAGGTGACGAGACCGGCGATGCCGGCATTGATGTGCACGACGGTGCCGCCAGCGAAGTCGAGGACGCCTGCGCCGCCGAGGAAGCCGCCGCCCCACACCCAGTGGGCGATCGGGACGTAGACGAGCAGCGACCACAATCCCATGAACCACATCAGCGCCGAGAACTTCATCCGGTCGGCGAAGGCGCCGGTGATCAGCGCCGGGGTGATGATGGCGAACGTCATCTGGAACATCATGAAAACGGACTCAGGGATCGTCGCGGCCAGAGAGTTCGCCGAGTCGATCGCCATGCCATGCAGCAGCACCCGGCTGAGGCCGCCGATATAGGTTTGCAGGGCGCCGCCGTCAGTGAAGGTCAGGCTATAGCCGACGATCATCCACAGGATCGTCACCAGGCAGCAGATGGCGAAACTCTGCATCGCTATCGCCAGCTGATTCTTCTTGCGGACCATGCCGCAATAGAACAGGGCGAGGCCGGGGATGGTCATCATCAGCACCAGCGCCGTCGAGGTCAGCATCCAGGCGGTATCACCCGCACTGAAGGCCGGCGCAGCGGCGACGACGGTCTCCTCGATGACGGTCGTCTCTTGGGCAGACACCACGCCCGTCAGCAGCGGCAGCAGCAAGGCTGCCAGTCCGCTCGGCGCAAGGGGCTTCAGCAGGGAACGCATTCCATTGGCTCTCCTAGAAAGTCCATCGAAGACGATGGTTATGGGTTCTCGGGTGGGGACGGCACCGCCAGAAGGCGACGGCTGCCCGCGGTCGATGGCATGCGCCGTCGCCGTTCCAGACCCTGGAGCTTTTGTCAAAGTCCGTGCCAGTCGGCTTGCGCGCGAGCCAAGGACTTGAATCGACAAGTATTCCGCTACTTGGCCGGAAGACGGCGGCGGCGCTGCTGGCAAAAACGGAATGCCTAGCAAACGGACAGGCTGTGCGCACATGACCATTAATTGTTCGCTTGCCTGCCGGTCGGCTGCCTCGTTGCCGACGCCCGAAAGCGAGGCGCGCGGCGGTTGGCAGCGTTTTTCCACGACGACAGCCGGCAGCGGTCACAGGTGAGCCTCACAACGCGTCGCTATCGGTGTCGCCGGTGCGGATGCGGTAGGCGCGCTCGATGTCGAAGACGAAGATCTTGCCGTCGCCGATCTTCTCGGTCCGCGCGGAGCTTTGAATCGCCTCGATGACCCGCTCCGCCAGATCGTCGGGCACCACGACCTCGACCTTTACCTTCGGCAGGAATTGAACCGTGTATTCGGCGCCGCGGTAGATCTCGGTCTGGCCCTTCTGCCGGCCGAAGCCCTTGACCTCGGTCACGGTCATTCCCTGCACGCCCAGCGATGTTAGAGAATGGCGGACATCGTCGAGCTTGAAAGGCTTGATAATCGCGATGATCATTTTCATAGGCTTATTCCCTTGGTTGTCAGCATTTCCCCGATTGCCGAACCCGGTCTGGATCAGGCGCCGCAGTTTCATGAATCGTGCCAGTGGCAGGTGCGCCGAGAAACCGCTTGCAACTCAGACGTCTGCGATCGATTTTCGCGGTCGCCCGCCGAGCCGGCGGGCAGGCCCAGACTGCCCACCGAATAGGCAATGATCAAGCAATGATCAATGCCGAGACAGGCTGGAGATGCCCAGGCTTGACTTGGTGACGCGGCAGAAGGAGACCCACGCGCGCATGGCAATTGTGCCCGAGACAGGAATTTCCACCGACGTCCTCATCGTTGGCGGCGGCTTTGTCGGCGCGGCGCTGGCCTGCGCGCTGGCCGGGGCCGGCCTGCATTCCGTCGTCGTCGAGGCGGGTGACCCCGAGGCGGCGCTGGCCGGCGGCTTCGATGCGCGGTCTTCGGCGATCGCATTGACCTCGCAGCGGCTACTGCGGCGGATCGGCGTCTGGGAGAAGTTGGCCGGCGAGGCGGCGCCGATGCTCGACATCCGCGTCTCGGAGGGGAATTCGCCGCTATACCTGCACTACAGCCACCGCGACGTCGGCGAGGACCCGTTCGGCTACATGCTGGAGAACCGGGTGCTGCGGCGCGCGCTGCTGGAGCGGGTGCGCGAGCTGCCGGCGGTGACCTTGCTGGCGCCGGCGCGGCTGGCGACGCTCGAGCGCGGCGCTGGTGCCGTGCGCGCCATCCTTGCCGACGGCCGGCGGATCGAAGCGCAGGTGGCGGTGGCGGCGGAGGGCCGCGACTCGCGGCTGCGCGAGGAGGCCGGCATCCGCATCACCCGCTGGAGCTATGGGCAGACGGCGATCGTCACCACGGTGGAGCACGAGCGGCCGCACCGCTTCGTCGCCAACGAGCACTTCCTGCCGGCCGGCCCGTTCGCCATCCTGCCGCTGCTGCCGGAGACGCGCTCTTCGATCGTCTGGACCGAGCGAACGGCGCTGGCGCCGGTGATCATGGCAATGGACGACGCCGGCTTCACCCGCGAGCTGCGCCGCCGCTTCGGCAGCTTCTTGGGTGAGGTGCGGCCGGTCGGACCCCGCTTTTCCCACCCGCTGTCGCTGCAGTTTGCCGCGGCGGCGACAGCGCCGCGGCTGGCGCTGATCGGCGATGCGCTGCATGCCATGCATCCGATCGCCGGGCAGGGGCTGAACATGGGCTTTCGCGACGTCGCCGCCCTGTTCGACGTGCTGACCCAGGCCCGCGGGCAGCTGCTCGACCTCGGATCGGCGTCGGTGCTCGCTCGCTATCAGCGCTGGCGGCGCTTCGACAATACGTTGATGCTGGCAATGACCGACGGGCTGAACCGGCTGTTCTCCAACGACATTGCAGCGTTGCGCCTCGTCCGCGACCTCGGCCTCGCCGCGGTGCAGCGGATGCCGCCGCCGAAGCGGCTGCTCATGCGCCACGCCATGGGAACGGTTGGCGACCTGCCGGAGCTGATGCGCGGCTGGACAGCGGCGGCTGCGAGCCGGATCAGCGCTGGCGCGGCCGGACGCGGGGGAAATCGCCGGCTCGCGCGACAGGCCGCGCTCGGCGAGCGCATCCAGGTAGGCCTGCCAGAGGACGTCCTGCTCGGCGCCCAGCCGGTAGAGCCAGTCCCAGGTATAGAGGCCGGTATCGTGGCCGTCGTCGAAGCGGATGCGCAGTGCGTAGGAGCCGACCGGCTCGACATTGACGATGCCGACGTGGCGGCGCCCGGCCACCACCGTCTTCTGGGCGGCGCTGTGCCCCTGCACCTCGGCCGACGGGCTTTCCACCCGCAGCAACTCGGCCGGCAGCCGGAAGCTGCGGGCGTCCTCGAAGTCGATCTCCAGCACCTTCTCGTCCCGCTTCACCCGGATCTCCACGGGGTGGTGCCGGTTGCCGTACTGGTCGGTCATGACGAGGGCCTGCCGCCGGCCGCCTCGTCAAGGCGCCGCGCTTCGTCCGCCAACATGATCGGGATGCCGTCGCGGATCGGATAGGCGAGGCCGGCGTCGTCGCTGATCAGCTCCTGCGTCTCGGCGTCATAGCGCAGCGGCCGTTTGGTCAGCGGGCAGACCAGGATCTCCAGCAGCCGGGGATCGATGCGATGCGGTCTCTCCGACATCTCCCACCTCCTCTAACGTCAGTGCCGGGTGCCGGCGGGGGGCGCATCGGCGGTCAGCGTCGCCATCTCCAGCAGCGAGATCAGCAGCTCGCTGCGCCGCAGCAGGTCGGCGCTCTCCAGCAGCGCCTGCTTTTCCTCCGGCTCGAACGGGCAGCTCATCGCCAGCGAGGTGATGAGCGCCTGCGACGAGGCCGCCTCCGCCGCCTGCCAGTCGCAGGCGATATTCTTCAGCATCAGGAAGGCGCGGGCCGCCGACAGCAGCCGTGGCCGGTCGATCCCCTCCTCGGAAGCCGGCTCCAGATCGCAGCTGAACGCCGCGTAGTCGGGAACCACCCGCCGGAAGCCGCGGAACAGCGGCAGCTCCTCGCTCACCCGGAAACGGCAGATCCCCTTCAGCGTGATGAGAAAGCGGCCGTCGTCGGTCTCGGCGAAGGAGACGATCCGCCCGGCGCAGCCGGTCTCGAAGATCTCGACGTGATCCGGCACCGGCTGCGGCTGGGAGGTGCGTGGCTGCACCATCCCCAGCATCCGGCCGTTGCCGAGGGCGTCCTCGATCATGTTGCGGTAGCGCGGCTCGAAGATGTGCAGCGGCATCTGGCCGTGCGGCAGCAGCAGCGCCCCCTCCAGCGGGAACACCGCGATCGTCGGCGGCAGCAGGCGGATCAGATCGTCGGCGGGTATGTCGCTCATGAGAACAGGATGGACGACAGCCGGCGCCGCGACGCCACCGTCAGCGGATGCGATGAACCGAGCGCATCAAAGATGCGCACCAGCTGCTTGCGCGCCTACCGTCGTTCCAGCCGCGTTCGGCATGATGGTCATCAGCTCGTCGATGGCGCCCTCGGCCAGCCCTGCGCGAACAGCGCCACCGGATAGACGAAGCGCGCCTGATGGTCGGCGGGGTTGGCCTGCACCCGGCGGTGGAGTTCCGCCGCATCGCCGAGGCGCTGCGGCTCTGCTCGACGAGGTCGACGGCGGAGACGGCGGGGCGGCGATCTCGGCACTTGCAGGCGAGATCGGCGGGCAGGCCCTTGGCGAGGGCGCGCACGTCGGTCGCCGGCGCCGAGGCGGGCGTGATCATCCTCGCCAGCGCCCTTCGGATGGCGGGGGGTCCCGCTGCAGGATTTGACCGTAGAGCTCGGCGGCGGCGGCGCGGTCGCCAGCGGCCGCCGATTCCTGCGCCAGCTCCAGCGCCTCGTCGACCGGCGAGCGTCGCCGCCACGGGTCAGGCGGTCGATGAAGGAGCGGATCTTGCTCTCCGGCTGGGCGCCGACGAAGGCATCCGCCGGCCGGCCGCCGACGAAGGCATAGACCGTCGGCACCGACTGGATGCGGAGCTGCGCCGCCAGGTCCTGGTTCTTGTCGATGTCGATTTTCACCAGGCGGACCTTGCCGCCCGCCTGCCGGACCAGCCGCTCCAGCAGCGGCGTCAGCGAGCCCGGGCAATGGCCACCAGGTGGCCCAGAAGTCGACAATGACCGGAACGGTCATCGACGCCTTGATGACGTCGTTGGCAAAACCGGCGGTATCGCCGTCCTTAATCGTGCCGGAGGGCGCCGCAGCCGGCGCGGCCGCCTTTCCAGGATCGATGATCATCATGGCGCTCGCTGCGACATCGTTGAGGGATCTTGCGGGCATAGATGGCAGCAACCGCCGGATCGCTCAAGCCCCTTCGGCCGGGCGCGCCCCCGGCGGGCGAAAGGCCACGTGCGGGGCATTCGCCGGGCCCGCCTTCCGCCTCCTTTCCGACCGGGGCCCGCGCGCTTTCCCGAAGCCCCGCGCGTCCCCGCCGCCGACGAAAGCGGGGCGCTGCTCGCCACGCGCCCCGTGCCTCGGCGATCGGCAGCGAGGTGCCCGTACGTGGGGTTACCAGCCCAAGGTCTTGAACAGGGCGAGGGTGAGCGGGCCCGGACTGCGGATCGTCTCCGCCTGGCCCAGCGCCGGCGTCATCAACGAGTTCACGTTGCCGCGGGGATGCGGCTTCGTTGAGATGCGAATAGCTGCTGCCCGGCTGGAAGGGGTTGGGCGCGAACAGTCTCGCCCGGGCGTTGCCGTTCGCCGCCCGCACTGCCGCGCTGTCGAAGTAGAGATTTCCGGCCTTGCAGCGCCGTCGCCAGGGCTACCGAGTTGCCGGCGAAGGAAAGCGGCGTTCTTTCCGATGACGTTCTCAGCAACTGGCCGCGATGCTCGGCGCCCCAAGGGCGCGCACCGAGCCGCGGCCCGCCGAGACGTTGCCTAACCCGAGAAAGCCGAGGCCATGGCCGATTTCGTGCAGCACGACGCTGGTGAAGTCGTACTTGCCGGCGGGGGCCGGCCCGCTGCCGAAATGCCAGTTGGGGAAGCTGCTGTTGAACTGGGCAACGATATCGGGCGACGGGTCGAGCTGAGCGCGGTGGTGCTTGTTGGCGAGGGCATCGACATACCAGGCGCCGGCAACGGGCGCCCCGGGGAAGTTGTGCCAGAAGAAATTCGGTCCGGCCTGGCCCAGAACATTGGCGCCCAAAGGCTGGAACCGAGCCGAGATGGTGATGGGCACCGGCGATGTCAGCCGCCCTGCCCAGATGTTAACGGCGACCTCTGGAAGGCGGCCCGGGCGGCGGGGCTGAAACCGGCATAGGTGACGACGAAGGTCGCGGCCTCCGGTTGCGGGACGGTGGCGGGGGCGGGTCGGATGAACGTCAGTTCACCCGGCGGGCCTGCCAGCAGAGGCACCTTCGGTGCCTGCTGCCTATCGACCGCCGCACCTGGCGCGACGAAGACGGCGCTGGGTAACGGCGGTGAAGAAGGCGAGCGCGCTTACCGCAGCATGAGAATGTCGGTCACAACTCCTCCTATCCACGGGAGTACTTCAGATTTACGCCTCTGCTGGGCGCAACGCGACCATTAATCGATTTATTGATTAATTATCCGTATTGCCGAAAAAGGGTAAAACAATCCGGCAAAAGTGTCGAGATCCGCGCGAGCGAAACAGCACTTGCACTTGTATGCGACGCAATCGAGGTATCTGTAAAGCTAAAGTTGATAATCGTGCAAGTTATCGCGCGGGAGTGGCCTCGGTTTTTCTCGCGCACAACTGTTTCTACACCTTTTACTATATGGGTTACTGCGCGCTGGCATTGCCGGGCTTTGACAGGGGCTGAGTAAAGGCAGAGAAGAAGCTTATGAGAAAACAACCAGCAGCGGCTCGTCGCGGTCGCAGGAGCGGATGAAGGCGATGAGGCCGTCGGACTGATGGCGGTGGTCGCGGTGTTCGCCAGCGGATGGAAGTTGAGGATGTCGGCGGCCACATCCTCGGCATCGAGGACGACCCGCACCGCCGCCTGCGCATCATTGATCAGCGCGAACGGCGTCACCGAGCCGGGTTCGACGCCGAGGGCGCGCAGCACCTCGAGCGCTGGCGAAGACAGCGGCGCCGCACTCGATGCGGTGGCGCAGCGCCTTGAGGTCCACCGCCCGCTCCTCGTCCGCCACCACCAGCCACAGCACTCCCTTCTTCATCCTTCAGGAACAGGTTCAGGTGCTGGCCGGGCAGCGCTCCCCGCAACATCCTCGCTTCGGCGACGGTGAACACCGCGCATGGCGCGCGGTTGCCACCGGCAAGCCCAGCTGCTGCAGGCGGGCAAACAGGCTCCGCTTCGGTGGCCGGCCAGATCGGCTGCCGGTCGCCCGCCGGTGCCATCTCGCGCTGCCCGAACCCCGCAAGCGCCTGCCCGACATCGGCGAAGACGGCTTCCGCCGGCCATGGCCGCTCCCCCGAGGTCTGCAGCGCGGCCGCGACGGCGGGCGGAAACCCGGCCAGCAGCAAGAGCTTGCCGGCCGCCGCCAGCATCTCGCGGGCGGCGTCAAGCAGGCGGCGGGCCGGGGCGTCGATGCGGCCGACCCGCCGGCCGTCGAGGATGAGGCAGGAAATGCCGTCGAAGTCCGATTGCACCCGGCGCAGCAGCCGCTCCATCGGGGCGAAGTAGAGATCGCCCTGCAGCTCGTACACGGCGACGGCGGAGCCGGGGCGATCGCGCCCCTCCTGTTCCGGCGCCGACGCCGTCATTGCGTCGCGCCCGTGCCAGTGGATCACCGGCGCGGGCGGCGGGTGCACGGCAAAGACGTGCAGGTCGAAGCGCTCGGAGAGATCCTCGCACACCCTTATGCCGCGGTAGCTGTTGCCGCGCTCGTCGAGCCGCGGCGAGAACGTGCCGATGCCGAACTGTCCCGGCAGGGTGGCGATGATGCCGCCGCCGACGCCGCTCTTCGCCGGCAGCCCGACCGAAAAGCTCCACTCGCCGGCGTAGTCGTACATTCCGCAGCTGTGCATGACGCTGAGCACGTCGCGGACGCACGCAGGGTCAAGCACCGCCTCGGCGGTCAGCGGGTTGACGCCGGCATTGGCGAGGGTCGCGGCCATCACCGCCAGGTCGCGGGCGGTGACCAGGATGGCGCACTGGCGGAAGTAGAGGTCGAGATGCTCGTCGATGCGATCGTCGATCATGCCGAAGTGCCGCTCCAGCCAGGCGATGGCGCGCGTTGCGTGGCCCGTCTGCTGCTCGGAATGAAAGACGGCCTCATCGATCGCGAGCAGGCGCCTGGCGAAGCGGCAGCAGGCTTGATGCGGGCGAACCGTTCATCCAGCCCGTCGCCGCCGATCAGCGCGGTGGTGGCGATGGCGCCGGCGTTGACCATCGGATTGAACGGCCGGTTGCCACGCTCGTCGAAGACGATGGAATTGAAAGCTTCGCCGGAGGGCTCGACGCCGACCTTGCTCAGCACGAAAGCGCGGCCGTGCTCGGCCAGCGCCAGCCCGTAAACGAATGGCTTGGAGACCGACTGGATGGTGAATGGGTGCTGGGTGTCGCCGGTCTCGTAGACGTGGCCATCGGCGGTAGCGAGCGCGATGCCGAACAGCGCCGGATCGGCATTCGCCAGCTCCGGGATGTAGCTGGCAACGGCGCCGCTCTCGTCCCTGCGGTAGCGCTCGTGCAGCTGGTGCAGCACCGCCAGAATCGGCGATGCGCCGGCGGCGCCGGAACCGACCGCGCCGGCGTTGTCTCCCCGTTCACCCGCAACCTTCCGCCCGTCCATCGTCCCTCGCTGCTGCCACCGCCATCATCACCCGCAAAGGGCAAGCTTAAGCCAGCCATTGCTGCTTGGCGATGCCGTCGGCCCGGTCGGCTGCTCGCCGTCACAGTACGCCGCCGCAATCGGGTGTAGTATGCTCGCCGGATGATCAGGCCGTCATGACCCCTGGGGGGAGCTATAACCTGCATGTCGCATTGCTACCTCGTCACCGGCGGTGCCGGTTATATCGGCAGCCATGTCGTCGTCGATCTGCTGGCGCGCGGTCATCGCGTCGTCGTCTTCGATAACCTGCAGCAGGGGCACCGCCAGGCGGTGCATCCCGACGCGGCGCTGGTGGTCGGCGACCTCGCCGATGCCGAGGCGCTGCGCCAGCTGTTCGGCCGCCACGAGTTCGACGGCGTGCTGCACTTCGCCGCCAACTCGCTGGTGGGCGAATCGATGCAGCGGCCGTTCCGCTACGTCGGCGACAACGTCACCAACGCGCTGAACCTGGTGCGGGCGCTGATCGAGCACGACGTGCGCAGGCTGGTGCTGTCCTCCACCTGCGCCATCTTCGGCCTGCCGGAGCGGGTGCCGATCGACGAGGAGGTGCCGACCAACCCCGCCAATCCTTACGGCGAATCGAAGCTGATCATCGAGCGCATCCTGCGCTGGGCCGACGAGGTGCACGGCCTGCGCTCGGCGGCGCTGCGCTACTTCAACGCCGCCGGCGCCCACCCCGAGTTTCCCATCGGCGAGGACCACGCGCCGGAGACCCACCTCATCCCGCTGTGCTTCGAGGTGGCGCTGGGCCAGCGGCCGTTCATCGAGGTCTATGGCGACGACTATCCGACCGCCGACGGCACCTGCGTGCGGGACTATATCCACGTCTGCGACCTCGCGGATGCGCATGTGCGGGTGCTGGCGGCGCTCGACGACGGCAGCTGCCGCTACAACGTCGGCATCGGCCGCGGCTACTCGGTGCTGGAGGTGCTGGACTCGGTGCGCCGCATCACCGGCCACGCCCTGCCGGCGCGCATCGGCGAGCGGCGGCCGGGCGATCCGCCGACGCTGGTCGCCGATTCCAGCCGCATCCGGGCTGAGCTGGGCTGGCAGCCGCGCTTCGCCGAGCTCGACGAGATGGTGGCATCGGCCTGGCGCTGGCGGGCGGCGCACCCGCAGGGCTTCGCCCAGCGGATGCGCGCCGGCTGACGTCGGGGAAGGCTGACCTCGGAGACGGCTACCGCTACCGCGGCGGCGGCGTGCCGGCCGCGTCGGCGAGTGCGCCGGTCGCCGGGCCGGCCGGCTCGGCGGCCCAGCCGCCGCCCAGCGCCTTGTACAGGGCGACGAGGTCGGTCGACAGCGCCGCCTCGCTGGCGGCGAGCGCGCTCTGCGCCACGAACAGCGCCCGCTGTGCATCGAGCACGTCGAGGAAGCTGGCGAGGCCGCGGGTGTAGAGCTCGGTCGCGAGCGCCAGCGCATCGGCGTTGCCGTCGGCGGACGCGATCAGGGCGCGCTGGCGACCCTCCTCCTCGCGCCAGTTGGCGAGCGTGTTCTCCACCTCCTCCAGCGCCAGCAGCACCGTCTGCTCCCACGCCGCGCGCGCCTGTGCCTGGCGGGCAAGCCGCACCTCCACCTCGGCGCGACGAAAGCCGGCGTCGAACAGCGGCACGCTGACCTCGGGGCCGATCGCCCAGATCAGGCTCGCCTTGCGGAAGAGGTCGATCAGCTTGGTGTTGGTCAGGCTGATGGTGCCGGGCAGCGAGAAGGTGGGGTAACGCTCGGCTGTGGCGACGCCGATCTCCGCCGTTGTCTGCGCCAGCCGCTGCTCCGCCTCGCGGATGTCCGGCCGCCTGCGCAGCAGGTCCGCCGGCACCCCCGCCTCGGGCGTGATCGCGGCCGACGGGATCGGCGCCGGCGGCGCCAGCAGGTCGGCCAGCGCGCGAGGCTCCTGCCCGGTCAGCACCCCCAGCCGGTGCACGTCGGTGGCGAAGGCGGCGCGCAGCGGCGGCAGCTCGGCCTGGAAGCTGGCGAGCTGCGCTTCGGCGCGGACGGCGTCGAGGCCGGTGCCGGTACCGGCCTGGAAGCGGGCACGGGTCAGCCCGACGGTGTCCTGCTGCGCCGCGATGGTGGCCTCGGTGACGCTGATCCGCCGCTGCAGCCCGCGGGCATCGACGTAGGCGCGGGCAACGTCGCCGATCAGCGTCAGCCGCACTCCGTCCGCGGCGCCGGTCTCGGCAGCGATGCCGGCGTCCGCCGCCTCCACCGCGCGCCGCGTCTTGCCGAAGACGTCGAGTTCCCAGGCGGCATCGAAGCCGGCCTCGTAGACGGTGTCGATGGAGGAGCGGTCGCCGGTGCTGAAATCGACGCCGCCGAAGCTGCCATTGCTGCCGGTCGAGGTCTGCCGGCGCCGGGTCACCGAGGCGCCCCCGTCCACCTGCGGATAGAACGACGCCGCTGCCTGGGTGCGCAGCGCCCGTGCCTCGACGATCACCGCTTCCGCCCGCTCGAGGTCGCGGTTGGCGATCAGCGCCCGCTCCACCAGCGACGACAGCAGCGGATCATCGAAGCCCTCCCACCAGCGCACCTCAGCGCCGGCAGGGGCTGCCGCCGCCGGCAGCGGCGCCGACCAGCTTTCGGGTAGCGGCATCTGCGGCGGCTGCCAGTCCGGCCCGACGGTGCAGCCGGCAAGCAGCAGCGCTGCCGCCACCGCCCGCCCGTTGCGCCGGCGGCTCACGAGCCGCCGCGGCCGGCGGCCGGCGCCTCAGCCGCGGGCTCGGCGGGGGCCGCCGCCGCGGGGTTGCCGGGCGCCGTTGCCGGGGCATCGATGAAGACGTCCACCTGCTGGCCGACATACGCGGGCAGCGCGCCAGCGGGGAAGCTGTAGATCACCTGCAGCACCCGCGTATCCACCCGCTCGGCGCTCTCGCCGGTCAGCGAGCGCTTCGGCAGGACGAACGGCTCGACGTATTCGAAGCGGAGGTCGACAGCGAGATCGCGATTGCCACGCAGGTAGGCGCGCGCCTTGGCGTTGGGCCGGAAGCGCCAGGCGTCGTTCTCGTCGATGTCGATGCGCACGTTGAGCCGGTCGACGCTGCCCAGCAGCATCAGCGGCGTTTCCAGCGCGCCTGCCGGCGCGAACTCACCGGGGCGCAGGTTGACCTGCAGCACCTGCCCCGCGACAGGCGCGCGCACGCTCAGCCGGTCGATGTTGGCCTGCGTCTCGCGCACCTGTGCTTCGGCGGCGGCAACGTCGGCCTGGGCGGTGTGCAGGCGGGCTTCCGCCAGCTGCACCGCGTAGCGGCGCTTGGTCAGGTCCTCAAGGCTGATGGCTCTCCGGTCGGTCACCGACTCGGCCAGCCGCAGCTGGTTGCGCACGTCGGCGAGCGTCGCTTCCGCCTCGGGGATCCGGGCGCGGGTCACCTGCAGGGCGGCGCGGCGGCTGGCCAACTGGGCAGCGAGGTCACGGTCATCGAGGCGGAACAGCAGGTCGCCGGCGTTCACCCGGCCGCCCACCCGCACCGCAACCTCGACGCACAGGCCGGCGACAGGCGTGCGGATGGCAATGTCGCGGGACGCCGCCTCGATGATGCCGGCGCCGGCGATATACGCCGGGTACCCGGAGACCGCCGGCGGCGTCACCATCTGCGGCGGCGGCACCGGCTGCTGGCCGCGGCCGGCGACGATGAAGATGGCGATCGCCCCCAGCACCGCCAGTAGCGGCAATCCCCAGCGTTTCATGCCGCAGCCCTCCCGGCATCCGGCGGCGGCGCTTCGGGCAGGCGGACGGCGACGATACGGCCGTCGTCCATCTCGGCGATGCGGTCGGCGTAGTCGAAGATGCGGGCGTCGTGGGTGACGATCACCAGCGAGCGCTCGCCGGCGAGGACGACGCGGCGCAGGAGCTGCATCAGCAGCTGGCCGGTGGTGTGGTCGAGGGCGCTCGTCGGCTCGTCGCAGACGATGAGCTGCGGGTCGTGCACCAGCGCCCGGGCGATCGCGACGCGCTGCTGCTGGCCGCCGGAGAGCTCGTCCGGCAGGGCTTCGGTGCGGTCGGCGAGGCCGACCTCGCCCAGCACCTTGCGCGCCACCGTCAGGGCCCCGGCCTGCGCCTTGCCGCGGATCAGCAGCGGCACCGCCACGTTCTCCGCCGCCGTCAGGCTGGGGATCAGGTTGTAGGCCTGGAAGACGAAGCCGATGTGGTCGCGGCGGAAGGCGGTCTTCGCCGACTGCCGCATCGCCCGCACGTCCTGTCCCAGCACGATCACCTCGCCGTCGTCCGCATCGAGGATGGCGGCGATCACCGAGATCAGCGTCGTCTTGCCGCAGCCGCTGGGGCCCACCAGCATCATCAATTCGCCATGGCGGACGTCGAGGTCGATGCCGCGCAGCGCCATCACCTTTGCTGCGCCGCTGCCGAAGGCGCGGGTGACGCCGCGCAGGTGCACCGCCGGCCGGCCTGCGTTGCTGTCGCCCGCCTGCGCCCCACCGCTCATGCCTTGAACACCACCGCCGGCTCCAGCCGGATCACCTTGCGCACGCTCAGCAGCGCGGTGATCACGCAGACCAGCAGGATCATCACCAGGGTGATGAGCGGGATCTGCCACAGCAGCAGGAAGCGGAAGTTGGCGCTGACCATGGTGCTGAAGATGGCGACGCCGCCCACCCCCAGGCCGTAGCCGGTGGCGCCGGCCACCAGCGCCTGGACCAGCACCATCCGCGCCAGCACGCCGTTGCTGGCGCCGAGGGCTTTCAGCACGCCGAAGTGGCGCAGGTTCTCCAGGGTGAACGCATAGAAGGTCTGGCCGGCGATGGCGGCGCCGATGAGGAAGGCAAGGGTGATCGACAGGCCGAAATTGATGAGGATGCCGGTGTTCTTCAGGAAATAGCGGACCGTCTTCTCGCGGAAGGCCTCCCACGAGTAGGCGGCAAGGCCGGTGGCGGCGCGGATGCGCTCGGCGACGACGGCCGGATCGGCATCGCTGCGCACCTTCACCAGGATGAAGGTGAGCAGCTTGCGCTCGGCCGGCACGAACGCCTTGGCCCGCGCATAGGTGGTGTGGATCACCGGCTGCGACTGGAAGGTGGCGGCGAGCCGCGACAGCCCGACGACCGTCGCCCGGTGGTCGTTGAGCTCGACCACATCGCCGATGCCGAGCGGGCGCAGGCTGCCGTCCGGGATTGCGCCGCGCCGGTCTCGTCGCCGCGCCGTCGGCATCGACGATGATGCTGTCCGCTGCGCCGCAGGTCGGCGAGGCTGCCCGCCACCATGTCGGCGGGGCCGCCGATCAGCGAGGCATCGTCGAGGCCGACCAGCACGCAGTTCTGGAAGGTGCCGTCGTCCAGGCGGGCGCGGATGTTGCCCTTGTACAGCGGTACCGCCTCGACCCCCTCCACCCCCCGAACCGCGTAGAGCTTGGTGTCCTGCACCGGCTTGGCGTCGTCCACGTACTGCACCTTGGCATCCATCACCCACAGATCGACGCGGCCGGTATCGGCGAGGAAACTGTAGGTGCGCGCCATGATGCCGACGAAGGTGGCCGGCTGCTGGGTCATCACGAACGCGGTAAACGCCAGCGAGACGACGATGGCGAAAGCGCACTGTTGCCGGTCAGCATCTTCAGGGCGATGGCGAGCATGCGCGAAGGGGTCTCCGGGCCGGCGGTGGCGAGGCCTGCGACGGCGGACGCCAGCCTTAACCGTCGCCCCGGCCAGCCCGTCGAAGCGGGGTAGCGCCGCCGCGGCCGGCGGCCCCTGGGTGGCCTTCAGCAGTCAGCACAGAACCCTGTCGCATCGCGGCCGACCCTGGCCGGCCGGCGGCCGCTGCTACCAACGGTAGCGAATTGCTGTATTACCTCAAGATCGAGGCTGGTGGCGCAGGGGTTCGTGACCAAAGCAGTCGGCATTGACAACCCGGCAAAGCAAAGGGTTTGATGATGTCAAACCAAAACGGCAAGGCCGCTCCGGGGAGGAAACAGGATGGAAAAGCATCCAGAGATGCTGGCGTTGTACAGCCGCGCTCTGCTGAGTGCGCTGCACTTACCGATGCAATCCCAGGGCATTACCCGCAGAAAGCTTCTTGCTGCTGCGGGATCCACACTGGCCGTCGCACCCTTGCTGCGCGTTCGCCCGGCGAAGGCAGCGGAATTCACCTACAAGTATGCCAACAACCTGCCGACCAGCCATCCGCTCAACCAGCGGGCGGCGGAGCCGCTCTACGACTCGAAGATCGAGGACGAGACCGGCGGCCGGGTTCAGGTCGATATCTTCCCGCACGGCGAGCTCGGCTCCGATACCAGCATGCTGAGCCCGGCTGCGTGCGGTGCCATCGACTTCTTCACCCTCTCCGGCCCCGCGTCTCTCGATCCTCGTGCCGGAAGCCTCGATCAACGGCATCGCCTTCGCCTTTGCCAACTACGACGCCGTTTGGCGAGCGATGGACGGTCAGCTAGGCGCCTTCGTCCGCACCCAGATCGAGGAAGGCGGACCTTATCGCCATGGAGAAGATCTGGGACAATGGCTTTCGCCAGATCACCACCAACACCAAGCCGTCAACACGCCCGCCGACCTGCGCGACTTCAAGATCCGCGTCCCCGTCAGCCCGCTGTGGATATCGCTGTTCCGGGCGTTCAATTCGGCGCCGATCAGCCTCAATTTCTCCGAGCTCTATTTCGCGCTGAAGAACCGGCTGGTCGACGGCCAGGAGAACCCGCTGGCCATCATCTCGTAGCGCAAAGCTGTACGAGGTGCAGAAGTACTGCTCGCTGACCAACCACATGTGGGACGGCTTCCTGGTTCCTGGCCAATCGCGGCTCCTGGGACCGGCTGCCGGCCGACCTGCGCGACGTGGTTGCCCGCAACTGGAACGAGGCAGCCCTGGCCGAGCGCGCCGACATCGCGCAGCTCAACCTGTCGCTGCAGCAGGACCTGGCCGCCCGCGGCGCCATCAACCGGCCCGACCCCGAGCCCTTCCGCGCCACCCTGCGCCACGCCGGCTTCTATTCCGAGTGGCGGCATCGACGCTACGGCGAGGAAGCCTGGGCCATGTTGGAAGCGGCGGCCGGTCCCCTGGGGTAACCGGCCGCCACCGTGCTGCGCACGGCGGAAAGCTGTCGTCCACGCCGCCCTCCGGCTGAGGGCGGCGCTGTACCGCGCCGATCGCCGAGCGGATCGTCCGCGCCGCTTCACCCCCAAAGCCACCCTTCCGACGCGTAAGGAGCCGACCTTGGCCATTCTCGGATGCATCGCCGACGACTTCACCGGCGCCACCGACCTCGCCAGCATGCTGGTCGAGGGCGGCATGCGGACCCTGCAGACCATCGGCGTGCCGCGGGCACCGCTGCCGGAAGATGCGGACGCCATCGTCGTCGCGCTGAAATCGCGCAGCATTCCGGCGGAGGACGCCGTCGCACAGTCGCTGCAGGCGCTGGAGTGGCTGCGTAACGCCGGCTGCCGGCAGTACTTTTTCAAGTACTGCTCCACCTTCGATTCCACGGCGAAGGGCAATATCGGCCCCGTCGCCAATGCGCTGATGACAGCGCTGGGGGCGGACTTCACCGTCGCCTGCCCCGCCTTTCCGGAGAACGGCCGGACCGTCTACCGCGGCTACCTGTTCGTGGGCGACGTTCTGCTCAACGAGTCGGGAATGCAGAACCATCCGTTGACGCCGATGCGCGATCCGAACCTCGTGCGCGTCCTGCAGCAGCAGACGAGCCGACGCGTCGGCCTGCTGCGCTACGATACCATCGCCGCCGGTCCGGAGCAGGTCACGGCGAAGATCGCGGCGCTGCGCGGCGAGGGCATCGAGGTCGCCATCGCCGACGCGCTCGACGATGGCGACCTGCGCGCACTCGGCGCCGGCCTTGCGGGCCTGCAATTGCTCACCGGCGGCTCGGGCCTCGCGATCGGGCTCCCCGACAACTTCCGCCGCGAAGGGCTGCTGCATCACACCAGCTCGGCAGCGCAGCTTCCCGACGTCGGCGGCAGCGCCGTCGTCATCGCCGGAAGCTGCTCGCTTGCCACCAACGCCCAGGTGGCGGCCTGGCGGGAGGCGCGTCCCGCCTTCCGGGTAACGCCGGCGGCGCTGGCCGCGGGGGAGCCGGTGGTCGAGCAAGCCATCGACTGGGCGGCGCCAATGCTCGGCCGCGAGCCGATGCTGATCTACTCGACCTCGCCCGCGGACGAGGTGAAGGCGGTGCAATCGAGCCTCGGGGTGGATCAGGCCGGGCAGCTGGTGGAGCAGGCGCTCGCCGCCATTGCGCGGAGCCTGCATGGCCGTGGCGCCCGCTGCTTCGTCGTCGCCGGCGGCGAGGTCTCCGGCGCCGTCGTTAGCGCCCTCGGCGTCGGCATGCTGCGCATCGGCGGACGGATCGATCCGGGGGTGCCGTGGACGGTCGCGGTCGGCGGCGTCACCGAGCCGGTGGCGCTCGCGCTCAAGTCGGGGAATTTCGGCACCGTCGATTTCTTCGAGAAGGCGCTCCGCCTGCAGGGGAGGGTGTGAGGTGAGCGCCGAGGCGCGGCTGCGCGAGGCAGTGTGCACCTTCGGCCGGTCCATCTTCGATCGCGGCCTGACCGCCGGCTCCAGCGGCAACATCAGCGTCCGCCTTCCTGATGACTGCGGCGGCGGCTGGCTGATGACGCCGACCAATGCCAGCCTCGGCCGCCTCGATCCGGCTCGGCTGTCGAAGATCGCCGCCGATGGCCGGCTGCTCTCCGGCGATAAGCCGACCAAGGAGCAGCCGCTGCACACGGCCGTTTACGGGGCGCGCCCACAGGCGAACGCCATCGTCCATCTTCACTCGCACTATTCGGTCGCCGTTTCGGTCCTGCGCGATATCGATCCGCAGCGCGTGCTGCCGCCGCTGACGGCGTACTACGTGATGCGGGTGGGCCGGCTGCCGCTGGTGCCCTACTTCCGCCCGGGCGATCCGCGGGTGGCGGACGTCATCGGCGAGCTTGCCGGCGATGCCGCCGCGGTGCTGCTGGCCAATCACGGCCCGGTGGTCTCGGCGGACTCGCTGGAAGGCGCCGTCTACGCCACCGAGGAGCTGGAGGAGACGGCACGGCTGTTCCTCACCCTCTACGGCAAGCCGGTCCGCACCCTCGACGACGGGCAGATCGAGGAGTTGCGCCAAGTGTTCGGCGCCCGCTGGTAACGAGGTCCGCAGATGCTCAGGTTCGCCGCCAACCTCTCGATGATGTACACCGAGCACGATTTCCTCGATCGCTTTGCCGCCGCCGCCGCCGACGGCTTTCCCGGCGTCGAGTACCTGTTCCCGTATGACTACCCGGCAGCCGAGATCCGCCGGCGGCTCGACGATGCCGGCCTGACCCAGGCCCTGTTCAACGGCCCGCCCGGAAACTGGGCCGCCGGCGAACGCGGCATCGCCTCGCTGCCGGGCCGCGAGGAGGAGTTCCGCCGCAGCATCGTCACCGCCCTTGAGTATGCCCAGGTTCTCGGCAACCGGACGGTGCACGTGATGGCGGGGCTCACCGTCGCCGGCGTCGAGCGGGTGCGCCAGCGCGCCGTCTACATGAACAACCTCGCGCACGCGGCGGACGAGGCAGCCGGCCTCGGCGTGACCATCGTCATCGAGCCGATCAATACCCGCGATATCCCCGGATTCTTCCTCAACCGCCAGGACGAGGCGCAGGCCATCTGCGCCGAGCTCGGCAAGCCCAACCTGAAGGTGCAGTTCGACCTCTATCACTGCCAGATCGTCGAGGGTGACCTCGCGATGCGGCTGCGGCGCGACATGCCCAATGTCGGCCACATCCAGATCGCCGGCGTCCCCGACCGGCACGAGCCGGACGTGGGCGAGGTCAATTACGACTACCTGCTGCGGCTGATCGACGAGCTGGGATATTCCGGCTGGGTCGGGTGTGAATACCGGCCGGCCGGCGCCACCAGTGCCGGCCTCGGCTGGTTCACCCGGTGGAAGAACGGCGCCTAGCCGGCATCGGGTGGGCCATCCGCTTCAGTCTCATACGTCCGACAGGATTGCCGCAAGCCACGTCCTGAAGGTGACGATCTTCGGCAGGTCCTTGTTGGCGATCTGGCAGGCCAGCCGGTGGCCCTGAACCTCCGGCCCGTCGTCACCGAGCGGCTTTACCAGGCGGCCGCTGGCCAGTTCGGCGTGGGCGAGCAGGGTGCTGTCGAGGCACACGCCAAGGCCGGCAGCCGCGGTCGAGATCGACATGAACGAGCGGTCGAAGTGCAGGCCGCGATCGAAATCGAGCGCGAGGCCGGGGTGCCGTTCCAGCCAGTCCGGCCACCGAATCAGACAATGGTCGGAGTGGATGAGGGGATGGAACCGCAGATCGTCGACGCAGCGGATCGGCCGCACCCCGTGCGCCATGGCCGGGCTGCACATCGGGACGATCCGCTCGGTGGGCAAGGGCATGACATCCAGCCCTTCGCTGCTGGTCGCGCCGTACTGGATGTCGATATCGCAGGTGTTCTCCATCAGATTGTAGGGCGGCGAGGTCGCCCAGAACACCACGTCCAGCTCGGGATGGGCGCTTACGAACTCGGGCAGGCGCGGCAGCAGCCATTGCGTTGCGAAGCTCGGCGCCGAGTGCACCGACAGCCGGTCGCTCTTGCCGCTGCGGGTGAGGTCCATGGTTGCCGTCTTTATGCGGCTGAACGCGGTGGTCACCTCGCGATAATAGCGCTCGCCGCTATCGGTCGGCATGACGGCACGGCCGACCCGCCGGAAAAGCTGAACGCCGAGCTGGTCCTCCAGCAGCCTCACCTGGTGGCTGACGGCAGAGGGGGTCAGGTGCAGCTCGTTGGCGGCGGCAACAAAGCTGCCGCGCCGGACGGCTGCCTCGAAGGCTCTGAGGGCGTGAAACGATGGGAGAGGTGGCAACGGGACACCGATGAATCGGATTCACTGATCAGGTGAGAAATGATCATTTTCACTCGCGAGCGCAACATCTTATGATCCATCCCATTGAAGATGAACCGCGAATGCGGACGAAATCTGGGAGGACGTATGAACCGGACAATTCCATCACTGCGCCCGGCAATGTCGGGCGGCAGGCAGATCGTGGCCTCGTGACATGCTGCTCGACAACAAGTGCTGCGTCATCACCGGCGCAGCCTCGAAGCGCGGGCTCGGTCTGGCAACCGCAAGGATGTTCGCGAGCGAAGGGGCCCGGGTGGCCATTCTCGACCTCGATGCCGGACAGGCAGCGGCGGCCGCGGCCGACATCGGCAATCAGCACATCGGCTTGGCCTGCAATGTCACCGACTTGGCGCAGTGCAAGCGGGCGATCGAGGAGGTGATCGGCGCCTTCGGGCAGATCGACGTGCTGGTCAACAACGCCGGCATCACCCAACCGCTGAAGTTCATGGAGATCAAGCCGGAGAACTACGAGGCGGTCACCGACGTCAGCCTGCGCGGCACCCTTTACATGTCGCAGGCGGTGGTTCCGCACATGCGCGAGCGCAAGTCGGGATCGATCGTCTGCCTGTCGTCGGTATCGGCGCAGCGCGGCGGCGGCGTCTTCGGCGGACCGCACTACAGCGCCGCCAAGGCCGGCGTCCTCGGGCTGGCGAAGGCGATGGCGCGGGAGCTCGGCCCCGACCAGATCCGGGTGAACTGCGTCACCCCGGGGCTGATCCAGACCGACATCACCGCCGGCAAGCTGACCGACGATATGAAGCGGGACATCCTCAAGGGCATTCCGCTGGCGCGTCTCGGCGATGCCAAGGATGTGGCCGGCGTCTGCCTGTTCCTCGCGTCCGATCTCTCCGGCTACGTCACCGGCGCTGTCATCGACATCAACGGCGGCATGCTCATCCACTGAACGGGCAGGGATTTGGTGCCGCTGATCCGGCGCCGCTGAGCTGTCAGGTTCCGAGGAGGAAAACGATGGCGGAAACGCAAACCATCACTAACGTCAGCCTTGCCGAGCGGGCCTACCGCATCCGCCGGAACGCCCTGCGCATGGGCGAGGTTCAGGGGCAGGGCTATATCGCCCAGGCCCTCGGTATTTCCGATGTCCTTGCCGTGGCCTACTTCCACGCGCTGCGCTACCGGCCGGAGGATCCGGAATGGGAGGAGCGGGATCGCTTCTGCCTGTCGATCGGCCACTACGCGATTGCGCTCTACTCGGTGCTGATCGAGGCAGGAGTCATTCCGGAGGACGAGCTGGAGACCTACGGCACCGACGACAGCCGGCTGCCAATGTCGGGAATGGCCTCCTATACGCCGGGGATGGAAATCACCGGCGGCTCGCTGGCGCATGGCCTCGGCATCGCCGTCGGCATGGCCCTCGGCTTGAAGCGCAAAGGCTCGCACTCGCTGATCTACAACCTGCTCTCGGACGGCGAGCTGGGCGAGGGTTCGACCTGGGAAGCCGCCATGTCGGCGCCCAACTGGAAGCTCGACAACCTCATCGCCATCGTCGACTTCAACAACCAGCAGGCCGACGGACCCTCGACGAAGGTTCTGAGCGCCGAGCCGATCGACGCCAAGTTTCAGGCGTTCGGCTGGTACGTGCAGCGGGTCAACGGCAACGACATCGATGCCGTCGTGGCGGCTTTCGACAAGGCGCGC
>JAXMDR010000003.1:0-2417 GCA_046348725.1 Rhodospirillales bacterium | reverse complement strand
TCCTCGACCAGCCAGCGCTTCTGCAGGCCGCGGTAGTGCATCTCGCCGGCATGGCGCCAGTAGTCGAGGCTGTTCCAGCGCTGCAGCAGCGCCACGAGTTCGGCGCGCGGGGGGATGCGGCTGCCGTCCTCGAAGTGGTTCTGGCCGCTGCTCGCGGTCGACTTCAGTGCGAAGCGTGGCGGCAGCGTGGCGCAATACAGCTCCTCGGGCGCGTTGAGCAGCGCGAGCATCTCGGGCGGGGCGAACCGGGCACCCTTGTACGCCAGGTAGCGACGCACGCCGAACTTGTCGGCAGCGAGGCTCATCAGCGGGTTCGGCCGGTTCAGGAATTGCCAGCGGACCTTCTCGTTCACCCAGGTGGGATTTTCCAGGTCCGGCAGATGGTCGTTCTTCAGCGCGTAGAAGTAGCTGACCGCCTCTTCGTCGGACCGGAAGGTGCCATCGTAGATCTCCGGTTGGACAGGGCCGCTGCCGAATCCGATCTTGCGCCTTGCATGCACCACCCAGCGCGTCGCCTCGCGCCGTCGGTCAATACGCCTCACGAAGGCATCGCGGTCACTGAAAAGCCGTGGCATCCGTCACACTCCCGCGCACAAACTCGACGAACTCGCCGCCGGCGTCCGGCAACACGCCGGACCGAATTCTAGTCGCGACCGGTCCGGGGAGCGACCGAATCTCGCGCCCGTGGTAAACGGCCCCGACTCCGAACGTCCAGACCCGACAGCTCGGTCCCGAAGGCGCCGCCTCGGCCCGCGCATCGTTGATCGGCGGCATGCAAAACGGCCTGCGGCGATGTGACCCAAAGCCCCGGTCGGCCTTCTAACCGAGTCCGCCGGAAAGCCGGCCTTTCGCCAGTTGAACCGAGCTCGTCATGTCAATCGATCCCCTCAAACCGCGTTTTCCCCCGCAGATTCGTCTTGCGCGAATCCGGGTAGTCTCCCCAATCACGCTGCTGTTATCCCATCTTCAGGTGATTCTCCATCGAAACTGCACGGAATCTCGGCAGGCGCTTGCATTAGCCGCGCCGCGGGCTAGTGCGTAGCGCGGAACAACGAGGGCGCAAACGATGCACCACGATCCGCTGCTCGCCATCGTCGCCATCGCCTGCCTGGCGGTGGTCGCGGTATTGCTGGTCGGAGTCGGCGGCTTCGCCCGCGGTGGCGAGTTCAACCGCCGGAACGCCAACCGAATCATGCGTCTGCGGCTGCTGCTGCAGTTCGTGGCGGTGCTCCTGATCGTGACCTACGTCTACCTATCCCGGCGCGGCTGAGCGATGGTGGTCCTGAACCGCATCTACACGCGCACCGGCGATGCCGGGGAGACCGCGCTCGGCGACGGCACCCGGGTTCCGAAGACGGCGCTGCGGGTCGGTGCCTACGGGACGGTCGACGAGCTAAACGCCACCCTCGGCCTGGCGCGCGCTGAGGCGGAAGCAGGCACCGCGGGCGGACTGGAGCGGGTGCAGAACGACCTGTTCGACCTCGGCGCAGACCTCGCTACTCCCGGGTTCGAGAACGACGCGGCCGCCTCGCGGCCGCGGCTTCGCATCATCGCGGCCCAGGTGGCGCGGCTCGAGGCGGAGATCGACGCGATGAACGCCGAGCTCGCGCCGCTCCGGAGCTTCGTCCTGCCCGGTGGGAGGCGGCTGGCGGCGGCGCTGCATGTGAGCCGGACCGTCTGCCGGCGCGCCGAACGCGAAGCGGTCGCGCTCGCCGCCGCCGAGCCGGTCAACCCCGAGGCCGTCCGGTACCTCAACCGGCTGTCGGACTGGCTCTTCGTCGCGGCGCGCGTCGCCAACGACGGCGGGCGGGCCGATGTCCTCTGGGTGCCCGGGGCCAATCGCTGAGACGTGCACCGGGCGATAACCATCGCCGGGAGGGCGGTGTTCAAATCGTCATGCGGATCTGCTCTAATCCGCCTCCGGGCCCACGCGACGCGGCCCGGAGGCGGGGTTCGATGTTCACGCGCGAGCGCGTGCCGATGGTGTACAGCCGGGCGGAGCTGATGAGCGACGCCGCGGTACACCTGACGGGCATCGTCGCGGCGCTCCTGGCAGTTCCCGTGCTGATCACCCTCGCGGCAGTCTGGATCGGCGACGCCTCGACGGTGGCGGCCGCGCTGGTCTACGGCCTTTGCCTGATCGCCATGCTCGCCTGCTCGGCGGTCAACAACATGGTCCATCGACCGCACTGGAAGGACCGGCTGCGTCGGATCGACCAGTCGGCGATCTACCTCAAGATCGCCGGAAGCTACACCCCATTCGCGGTGCTGACCGGCACTCATGCCGGCCTGTTCCTAACCGGAGTCTGGGGCGCCGCCCTGGCCGGAGCGGTGATCCGCCTCGTCAGCGCGGCACGGCTAAAGTGGGCGAGCATCATCCTCTATCTGCTGATCGGCTGGGCCGGTGCGCTGGCCGG
>JAXMDR010000002.1:0-2288 GCA_046348725.1 Rhodospirillales bacterium | reverse complement strand
CGTCGCGCTGCAGCCGGGGATGATCGTCAGCAACGAGCCCGGCTACTACAAGGCGGGCGGCTACGGAATCCGCATCGAGAACCTGCTGGCGGTGCGCCCAGCGACGATCCCCGGCGCCGACCGCTCGTACCTGGAGTTCGAGACCCTGACCCTGGCGCCGATCGATCGCGCCTGCGTCGCGCCCAGCCTGCTGACCGAGGTCGAGCGGCGATGGCTGGACGACTACCATCGCCGGGTGCGCGACGCGGTCGCCCCGACGGTCGATGCCGCGACCCGCGCCTGGCTGGAACAAGCCACCCGCCCCCTGTGAGTGCCCTCGCCCCGATGACGCGCTTTCCCGACCTGCCGACCTTCGTCACCCATCTCGAATGCGCCATGACCGGCGAGAGGCTGCCGGCCGACGTGCCGCACAACCTGTCGCCGGCCGGCTATCCGATCCTGGTGCGCTACGATCTCGCCGGCGTGCGCGGCGCCCTGACCAAGGACGCCCTCGCCGCCCGCCCGCCCGACTGGTGGCGCTACCGCGAGCTGCTGCCGGTGCGGCGGCCGGACAACATCGTCTCGCTCGGCGAGGTGATGACGCCGCTGATCGCGCTGCCGCGTTTCGCCCGTGCGCTGGGCGCTGCCGGCGAGATCCTGGTCAAGGACGAAGGGCGCCTGCCCAGCGGATCGTTCAAGGCCCGCGGCCTCGCCCTGGCGGTGTGCATGGCCAAGGAGTTCGGCATCACCAAGATGGCGATGCCGACCAACGGCAATGCCGGGGCGGCGCTGGCGGCCTATGCCAGCCGCGCCGGCATCGAGACGGTGGTGTTCTGTCCCGAGGACACGCCGGTGGTGAACGTCAACGAGATCGCCGCCTGCGGTGCCCGCGTCTACAAGGTCAACGGCCTGATCAACGACTGCGGCAAGCTGGTCGGCGCCGGCGCCAAGGCGGCCGGCTGGTTCGACACCTCGACCTTGAAGGAGCCGTACCGCATCGAGGGCAAGAAGACGATGGGGCTGGAACTCGCCGAGCAGCTCGGCTGGCAGGTTCCCGACGTCATCCTCTACCCGACCGGCGGCGGCACCGGGCTGATCGGCATGTGGAAGGCCTTCGACGAGCTCGAGGCGATCGGCTTCATCGGCTCCCGCCGGCCGCGCATGGTGGCGGTCCAGGCCACCGGCTGTGCCCCCATCGTGCGCGCCTTCGAGGCCGGCAGCCGGCACGCCGAGCTGTGGCAGAATGCCCATACGACCGCTGCCGGCATCCGCGTCCCGGCAGCGATCGGCGACTTCCTGATCCTCGACGCCGTGCGCTCGTCCGGCGGCTTCGCGATCGCGGTCGAGGATCGCGAGATTTCCGCCACGCTCGACGAGGTGGCTCGCACCGAAGGCCTGCTGCTGTGTCCCGAGGGCGCGGCGACCGCCGCCGCCTACAAGCAGGCCCTGGCCGACGGCCGCATTTCCCGTACGGAAAGTGTGGTCCTGTTCAATTGCGCCACCGGCCTCAAGTACCCGATCCCGGAAGCCGGCCGCTTCCTCGATCGCCACGGCGCCATCGACTACGCCAGCCTGTAAGCGGTGCGGGCGCCCGGCGAGCGATGCGCGCCGCCTGGGCATTGTCCTCGCCCGGCCCCGCCGCAGCCGTGGCCGAATGGTGATCACAGGGTCTGAAAAACACCTTCGATTGACCGTCAACACATTGAATTGTTTGACATTTTTCCGAGTGTTACCGCAGGACCACACTTGGGCAATAATGCGTCACGGACAGTTCCAATTGGTGGCGATGGGGTCAATCTGCGCGTAGTATCCGGGCGCGTCGCAATCGTTTAGCCCGCGAAGCAACCTCTCTGAAATTCTTCGACGAGGAGATACTGTATGAAGAAGGTCCTACTAGCGGCGGCAGCAGTGATCGCACTGCCGGCCATCGCCGAGGCCCAAACTGCCCCGTCCCCCGGCGTCTACCTCGGCGTCGAAGGCGGTCTCAACTGGCTGTTCAACACGACCGTTGCCGGCGTGAACGTCACGCCGCAGACCGGCTGGGCGCTGGGCGGCAAGATCGGTTACGATTTCATCGGCCCGCGCATCGAGGTCGAGGGCCTGTACCGCCAGAACTACTTCAACCGCCAGCCGGTCGTCCTCGCCCCCGCCCTGAACGGGCAGGTCAGCCAGGTTTCGGCCATGGCCAACGTGCTGTACGACTTCAACGCGACCGGCACCTTCGTGCCGTACGTCGGCGCCGGTCTCGGCGTCGCGTTCGTTGACGCCTACTACAGCCTGTCGAGCGTGCAGTTCGCCTACCAGGGCAT
>JAXMDR010000001.1:0-5095 GCA_046348725.1 Rhodospirillales bacterium | reverse complement strand
GAGGCGCCTGCGCGAAGTCAACAACGGCAAGGCCCGGCAATCACCGCGTGGAGCACTTGCCGGAGGGAACGACCGATTCGCGCGGCGCATCCCGCCCGCCGCGGCGGGGCCCTTGGCACGGCGACGGAAGCGGGAAATATTAGTGCATGCCGGGAAAAAAACGCGGCGAGGCGAATAGGGAGGACGCGATGCGGGTGCTGGTGCTGGGAGCGGGAGCGACGGGAGGTTACTTCGGCGGGCGGATGCTGGAGGCGGGGTGTGACGTAGCGTTTCTCGTCCGCCCGGCCCGGGCCGAGGCGCTGCAGGCCGAGGGGCTGGTCGTCGAGAGCCCGCTGGGCGAGATCCGCACACCGGTGCGCACGGTAACGAAGGAGACGGCGGGCAGCGGCTGGGACCTGCTGCTGCTGAGCTGCAAGGCATTCGATCTGGAAGATGCCATCGCCACCGTCGCCGATGCGGTCGGCCCGCAGACGAGGCTGCTGCCGGTTCTCAACGGGCTCGCGCATCTCGACCGGCTGGATCGGCAGTTCGGCGCGGCGCGGGTGCTGGGCGGCCTGTGCGCGATCGCTGCGACGCTTACCCGCGATGGCGTGGTCAAGCACCTCAACCGCGCCCAGACCTTCATTTTCGGGCCGCGCTCCGACGATCAGCAGGAATTTTGCCAGGCGCTGTTCGCCGACATCGGCCGGGCGAAGGTGGACCGCCGGCTCAGCGAGGCCATCATCCTCGAAATGTGGGAGAAGTGGGTGATGCTGGCAACGCTGGCGGCGTCCACCTGCCTGATGCGCGCGCCGGTCGGCGATATCGTCGCCGCGCCCGGCGGCGCCGACTTCATCAACGGCCTGCTCGACGAGGTGCAGGCGATCGCGGCGGCGAATGGCAATGCGGCACGGCCGACGTCGCTCAGCCGCACCCGTGCGATGCTGACCGAGGCCGGCTCCGCGCTCGCGGCATCGATGCTCCGCGATCTGGAAGGCGGCGGCCGCATCGAGGCCGACCACATCATCGGTGACCTGCTGCGGCGGGGGACCGAGAACGGCATCGAGGCGCCGCGGCTGCGCATCGCCTACACCCACCTCAAGGCTCACGAGGCACGGCAGGCGCGCGAAGCCGCCGCCTGACCTTGACTTCCGGCGGGCCGGCGCCTGCTGGCGGCGGCGGATCCATTCATGAGCCGGTTTCGTATAATCAGTATACCTGACGTATGCCTGCCGTTCGGCCGACACCCGCCAACGCTCCGAGGCGGCGCGGTCATCGGCGATTGCAGTTGCGACGTGCTGGCGCTATATACCGTCGCCACGAGCTTCAAATCGGGTGGTTACGCTTCCACCGCCGGTCCACACGGCAGTCCGTCGCTCCCCCTATTCGAAACTTGATCCGGCTCGGCAATTCCGCCGTGCGGTAGCAGCACCCCGGGGAGAAAGTCATGCCCAAGGGCACCGTCAAGTGGTTCAACCCGACCAAGGGTTATGGGTTCATTCAGCCGGAAGACGGCTCCAAGGACGTATTCGTTCATATCTCGGCCGTCCAGCGTTCGGATCTGGGCACCCTGGTAGAGGGTCAGAAGGTCCAGTTCGACCTGGAGCGCGGCCAGCAGGGCAAGAGCTCGGCGGTCAACCTGCGCGCCGGCTGACGAGGCCGATCCGTCCGGATTGGAATTCGGCCACCACGGTTTCCGGGCGTGGTGGTCGTGAAAGGTAATCGTCTGGACCCTCATAGCAATATGTGTTCTAATTTTTCTAGTGAAATACATACATGACTAGTGAAATACATACATGACTAGTGAAATACATACATGAGGTAAAGTGATGCCTACTCCGGAAGATATTGGCAGGACCAAAATCGAACCGGATATCACTAAAATGGTAGAGCTTGTGAAGGCTATTTTTTACGCGGTTGCGGCTGGTCAGGAAAAAATGTCCTGATTACACCGAGACTTTGTCTACGCCAACCAGCAATACCCAGACTACAATGGCAGTTCTTGTCCATACTGAGCTTTGCGCGATCAGGTGAGGTATTCATCAGCATGTGGAGCTTGACATAAGCTTCGGCAGAACAATTGGATACGAAATTACGCTATATTTTGCGCGCAAAGGTAACCAGTACATTCTGGAGGTTAAAGGCGACGGTGGTTATGGGCATTCAACCCGGAGAATTCAACCGGGGAAGGAAAAAAGATTACGGCCATAGAACATCCGTAAAATTAACTTGTCGTTGTTGAGCAGCCCCAGTCGCCTTACTTGTCCTCGCCAACGCTTAACCGTCCTATATTGGAGTAAGGCGGAAGGTGATCATGGGACGTAGCTCGGTGCGCGGCCGCAGCCTCGACATACTGGCATAGGCGGAGAACGGCCGAGCCGTCGGCGTCGGCAGGGTTCGGCGTCCGGCGGCAATATCCTGGAGGCTCCGAAACCTCCGGGCAACCGCCGATCATGCCGGCGACTTCACGACGATCATGACGCTCGGGTCATCGTCGCTGGTGTTGATCGAAAACCCGAGGCTGCGCACAAGCCCGAGCATCGGCGCGTTCTCCGCCAGCACTTCGCCCCACACCTCGTGAATGCCGCGCCTGGCGGCGTAGGCGATAATCTCCTCCAGCAGCAGCCGGCCGAAACCCCAGCCCTTCAGGTCGGAGCGTACGGCGCCGGCGTATTCGGCACGGGCGCCGTCGGCATCGGCGGAGATTCGCATTACCCCCAGCATCTCGGGCTCCGCCGCCGCCGGATCGAGCAGCACGAACGCCATCTCGCGGTCGTAGTCGATCTGGGTCAGCCGCGCTGCCGTCCGGTGATCCAGTTCCTTGACGTGCGAGAAGAACCGTAGGCGGCGATCTTCCGGTGACTGGATGCGGACGAAGGCGTGCAGCGCCGGCTCGTCCTCGGGCCGGATCGGGCGCATCAGCAGCTTCTTGCCCGACCGCGACGTTATCCGCTTCTCCAGCGCCGCCGGATAGGGGCGGATGGCCAGCCGCGCCTCGGCCGGCTGCGGATTGGCGGCGATGCGCACGAAGACGGAGACCGCAAGGACACCGTCGGCGCCGGCGAGGAGCGGATCGACGTCGATGCCGGCGACCTCGGCGATCTCCGAGGCGATCTGCGACAGCTTGACCAGCGCCTCGGCGATTTCGTCGAGCTGTGCCGGCGGCCGCTCGCCGTAGCCTTCCAGCAGCCGGCGGACCCGCGTCTCCTCGATCATCCGGCGGGCGAGGTTGAGATTGAGCGGCGGCAGCCCCACCGCCCGGTCGCGCAGGACTCGCGACAGCTCGCCGCCCTGCCCGAACACCACCATCGGGCCGAACCAGTGGTTCGCGGCAATGCCGCAGCGCAGCTCGTGGCGTTGGTTTCCATCGAGGGTGCCGCGGACGATGAAGCCGGGCAGGGAGACGCCGGGGTTGCGCTCCTGGAAGGTGCGCGCGAGGCGCCGGGCCACCGCATCCACCCCTTCCGCCGTGTCGATGTCGAGGGTAACGCTCTCTCGAGAGGCGCCGGGTTTGCCCGAATCGCAAATGCGCAGTGAGACCGGGTAGCCGATTGCGGCGGCGGCTATCACCGCTTCCTCCGGCGTGCCGGCGTCACGGGCGGCGAGAACCGGGATGCCATATGCCGAGAGCAGGTGCTTGGCCTCGGTCTCGCTCAGCCATTCGCGCCCCTCGGCAAGGGCGCGCTGTACGATCTCGCGCGCCTGGGCGGCGTCGTTGGTGAACAGCTCGGGTGAGGATGCCGGGGTTTGCATCAGCATGTCCTGGCTCCGCCGCCAGCGGACCAGCTGCATCAGCGCCTCGATCGCCGGCCCCGGTCCTTCGTGCACCGGCACATGTCGCGCGGCGAAAATCGGCCGGGCCTCATCGAGGGTGCTCTCCTCCAGCCAGACGGCGGCGACCGGCTTGCGCTCGCGCGCCAGCCGACCGGCGATGGCGCGGGCGGCCTCGACGGTGTCGCCGATGGCGGTGGGGGCGTTGATGGCGACGATGGCGTCTACGTCCTTATCGGCCAGCAGCGGGCCGAGGGCATCCTTCCAGCGGGCAGCGGATGCGTCGGTGAAGAGGTTGATGGGGTTGCGCCGGCCCCAGGTGCGCGGCAGCACCCGGTCGAGCTCGGCGAGGGTGGTCTCGGACAGGGTCGCGAGATGCCCGCCTTCTTCGAGAACGAGGTTGCCAGCGATATCGGCGACGCCGCGCCCGTTGGCGAGCACCGCCAGCCGGTCGCCGCTGATGCGGATGCCGGTGGCGACGGTGCCGGCGGCGGCAACCAGGTCGGCGAGGCTGGGAACCGGCAGCAGGCCGGCGCGGCGGAAGGCGGCATCGTAGGCTTCAGCGCGGCTTGGACGCAGCGACGGGACGGTTGCCGCCGCTTCGGCCGGCTCGTGGCGGCCGGCATCGAAGATGATCACCGGCTTAAGCCGCGCCGCCGCCCGCGCCGCCGACAGAAACTTGCGGGGGTGGGCGATGTTGTCGATGCACAGCAGCACCGCCCGCGTCTCGGGGTCGAGCGCCAGATGGTCGAGCATGTCGCCGAAATCGACATCGGCCATGTCGCCCAGCGACGTCAGCATCGAAAAGCCGACGCCCCGCACCGCCGCCCAGTCGAGCATCGCCGTCATCAGCGAGCCGGACTGGCTGACGAAGGCGAGGTCGCCGTCGGTTGGTGCGATGTGCGCCCACGAGGCGTTGACGCCGGCCTTCGGCACGATCACGCCGAGGCAGGCGGGACCGATGATGCGCAGCGTGTGGGGCTTGGCCGCCGCCAGCATCTGCGCCCGCAGCGCCTCTCCTTCCGCGGTTCCGACGGCATCGAAATCCGGCGAGACGACGATGGCGGCGCGGGTGCCGCGTGCGCCGAGTTCGGCGATCAGCGGCGGGATCTGCGGCGGCGGCAGGGCGATGACGGCGAGGTCGGCAGGCATCGGCAGCTTGTCGACGGAAGGATACGCCAGCACCCCATGCACCGCCGCCTCGGTAGGATGCACCGGCATCACCGGGCCGTCGAAGCCGCCGAGGAACAGGTTCTTCGCCATCATCCCGCCGATGGTGCGTGCCTCCCGGTCGCTGGCGAACAGCGCGATCGACCGCGGGCGGAACAGGTATTCGAGATTGGCG